>NZ_JBEPNG010000002.1:0-614749 GCF_040546165.1 Sphingomonas sp. UYEF23
TCCCCCGACCAGGCAGCCAGGGGAAGATCAAAACATGGGTCACTTCTCAGTGGAAATTATGCGCCTCCCGGGTCAGCTCTCAGTGGAAATCAACACTCTACTTTTGTTGTCACGGCGACCTGCCCACCGGGCAAGTCGAAGATAGATTTCTACGATACCGCAATCTCAGGCTTCGTACTTGAAGTTCGCGCCAGCGGCGGGAAGACCTATGCGCTCCGCTACCGCGATGAGCATGGGCGGCAACGCCAGTACAAGATCGGTATCCCCTCCGACATCTCCTGCCCCGAGGCGAGGAAGATAGCGCAGCGTGTGCGATCTCAAGTCACCACCGGTCGAAACCCTGCCGATGAGCGAAAGGAGCTGCGGCTTGTGCCGACCGTCGCCGAGTTGGCGAAGCGTTATCTCGACTACGCCCGTACCTATAAGCGCTCACACGATATCGATGAACGCTATCTGCGTCTCCATCTGCTGCCGCGCTTCGGCAAGCTGCACCTCGACCAACTCGACCAGACCGAGATCATGGAGTGGCTCGCCTCCAAGGTCGCGGAAGGCTATGCTCAGGCGACGGTCAACCGGTGGCAGGTGATCCTCTCGCACATGATGCGGATGGCCAAGAAGTGGGGTCTTCCCGGCTCCGAGCGGAACCCCCTGGAGGGAGTCAAGCAGCGCGAGTGCAACAACGCCAAGGAACGCTTTCTAAGCCCCGCTGAGACGAAGCGGCTGCAGGCGGCGGTCGAGAACAGCTCGAACACTCAGCTGAAGCATATTGTGGCGTTGCTGCTGCTGACCGGGTGCCGCAAGCGCGAGCTGCTGGACGCTCGATGGGAGCAGGTCGATTTGGCGCGCAAGGTGTGGCGCATCCCCACGAGCAAGAGCGGTAAAGCAAGGCACGTCCCGCTGTCCGATGACGCGATCAACGTCTTCGCATCGCTTCGCCATTTCAAGGACTGTCCGTGGGTCTTGCCCAATCCGGCGACCCTTGAGCCGTACACGTCGGTGTTTAACGCTTGGGATACTGCGCGACGGGAAGCTCACCTACCCGATATTCGCATGCACGATCTGCGACATTCGGCCGCGAGCAATATGGTGAACGCGGGGCAGTCGCTCTACGTTGTCGGCAAGGTTCTTGGGCACGCACAAGCCAAGACGACCGAGCGCTATGCTCATCTCTCGAACGAGACCTTGTTAAACGCGGTCAACGCTGCGTCGCTGGTCACGGGCACGACCTGGGCGCAACCAATAGAGGTGGCTGCGGCATAGCGATTTAATAGATGTGGGCGGCCGGTGTTCGGGGCATCGGCCGCTCCTCACGCAACATCGCCAATCCGCTTCTGTCGTAACGGCGTTTCGCGTAAGGCCACAGCGGCGCGACGCGATATTGGCGGATCTCATGCCGGGTTGCTCGTCCAGCGTCTCCCTGCCTCTGGAAATCTCTCAGACCAAACCCCAGGAGCAGGGAGGCCGCAATTGCGGCCTACCATGGAGCAACATGCTCAAGCGTGTTGACCACATCCCTCAAAATAAGCCTCCAACAAACCCGAGGCAGTTAACAACTCGGTTGCTTGTCTGGTTTTCCACAAGGCCCGGGCTGACATAAAGCAAGGACATCAGAGCTAACCGAGCTGAGGGATTCGGCAGCCTATTGCCTCTATAAACTGCGGATGCTGTATTTTTTTAAGCTGATTTCGGATGCTGATCCCCTCCCAGATGAGGAGGGTTCCGAGCTACCTGACCTTGAGACAGCAATTTTTCGCTCGATGAGGATGGCCCGGGAGATCATCGGGGAAGAGGCGAAGATGGGTAGGGTGCCTCTTGGGTGGTCAATCGAGATTGCCGACGAGACACGAGCAGCTGTTGCGACAACGGCGTTTGCCGATGTTGTCACGCTGCATTAAAAATAGCAGATCGAGAAATTGAACGACCGAAACTTGGGGCGAGCGCACCGTCCGCTTTTGGTCGTCGTCGCCTACGCAACCCGATTCGCGGCGAGCCGACCGAGAGGAGGTCAGAACGCGCGTCGTTTGATACGTGTCTGCTTTCGGCCAATAAATGATGATCAGCCACATCGACCGATCGAGCGATCGGCAGCGAACATGGCCAGCACGTCCGCCCGCCTGTCGCTTCAAGAAGGATTGACCACCTTCGCAGGCCGACCACGCTTTGGCTCCGATACCGAAGCCTCGGCCTTAGCAGGCGCTTTCTGACCCGGCTTTCGACCGAGGCCGATCTTCTTCGCCATATCACGACGCATTGCCGAGTAGGACGGCGCGGTCATGGGATAATCGGGCTTCAATCCGTAGCGGGCACGATATTCCGCAGGCGTCAGACCGTTGGTTGAGAGATGTCGGGTCAATGTTTTGTACCGCTTGCCGTCGATCATCGAGATAATGACGTCGGGATTTGCCAGCGATTTTCGAACAGTGACCGCGCCAGCAAATTCAGGAGCCGCCTCCTCAGCGGGTGCTTCGACCGGCGGGGTCGAAAGGTTGATCACTGCTTCATACATCGATTTCAAGAATGCCGGAACATCCTCTGCCGACGTGCGCGTATTCGGATTTGACAGCCATGCCATCGTCAATTCTGTAGCAAGTTCAACGGTGTTCGTAGTTTGGTCAGTCAATTTGGTTTTCCTTCCGAGGTGAGATTAGCAAAAAAATCCGTAAATCACTCTTTGCATAGCAGGTACGAGGCGTCCGCTATTTTGATGCGAAAAAGCATACCAGAAGGCGGATAGCCGGTATTTAACGGCGAAATGGAATGACCGTTGCGCTGTCCAGGAAAACAATCATGCCCTCCGCCGCCACGGTCTCAAGGAATGCTGCATCGGCTCCATCATCGGTGTCGAACTGTTCGTCCCAGACCATTGATGTGCCCTTGTCGTTTACAACCTCAAGCGACCAGCCAGGGCGATCCTCAAGCCTATAGATCTCAACTCGGACGCTCACGCCATCGCGACTCACTTCTCGCGACAAACTGGACGTGATTAGATTTGGCTCGCGATCGGGCACGTTGCTCTCCTCACCGTCAGATTAGCGCGGTATGATGGCTCCGCCAACTTCGGCCTGAGGGCATGAATCTCAAACGTGCGAACGGCGTATCTTGGTGGATGGCTGCCGTTCGCTATTTCGCCACTCGACGGCTATGCGCAGTAGTATGCCAAGGCCGGACGCTCGCCATCGTGGCGCAGCAGGCACGCGCACGGAGCCAACGATGAAAAGCAAAATCGTATTAATCGCGATGATCACAATGACCGCGGCACCTGCCGTGGTTCCTACCGCTGCATCGGCGCAACGCTACCATCGCAATCATCATCGCGTGTATTATGGCCATGGCAACTATCATCGTCACCCATGTGGCGGCGGCAACGGAGCTGTTGGAACGATAGCGGGGGGTGTCGGTGGTGCACTTCTTGGTAACGCGCTCGGCGGCGGCACTCTCGGCACGATCGCTGGCGGCGTCGGCGGCGGCCTGCTTGGTCGTCACTTTGACAAGACGCACTCGCGCCACGTCAACGGCTGCTAATTGGAATTGCCTCGGCTCTTCTGTTCGACGGAAGGGCCGGGGCTAGTCTCTAGGGTTCAATGGCCCGCGACGGTGAGCGATTGCAGACCTACTGCTTCAACGCTCTACAACCGTCCTCTCCTTCTTGGGCAAGATTGCGTTATGGCGACCAGGTAACGGCGAAGATTCGCAATAAGGCTAACGCCCCGCTAAGTGCGTTTGGTATTCCCACAGCGCAGTTGGGCGTGCGATGGCGCAGACCTGTGTTAAAGGCGTGTCCATTATGACTTCCCTCTCGGTAAAATTCTCGCAAGCGCTCGACCGTGGACGAAGAAACGTCCGTGCGCCGGACAGTCGTGAGGCCTTGCTCGCGACCCTACTTCGTAAACGGGCCACTGCTCACGCTATCGGTGCTGAAGACCTCGAAGCTCTTCTGCGCAACCAAATTCTATGGGCGTTGCCGATGCGAAAGGAGGCTGCCGAAGCGGTCGCTGCAGATCGTCATTCAGACCTGTAGCAATTAGGCGGCGCTGACAAAAGTCGTGCTTTGAGCGGCTGCCATTAAATCATTTCGTTTTCGATAGCCGACATTCCGGTGTCGTGAACAATGGCTTTGCCGTGTTGTGTGCAGCGACGAGAACTGGTGGAGCGGACATAGAACCTAATCCTCCAAGCTTGGATCGTAGTCTTGGCCTTTCGCTAAAATATCCCTGTCAGGACGCGGTCCAGTCGAGTCTTTGGCCGATAGAGAATCATCGCGACGATAGCCCCCAAGGTGCCCGTCACTGCGCCGCCCAGCACATCGCCTACATAATGGGTGCCAATATAGACGCGCGAGAAACATACGATGCCTGCCGCTATCGCGAATATCAGCCCCCGTATTGGCGCGTGGTGTAAAAAGAACGCTCCGGCTATCGCGACCGTGGCTGTTGCGTGATCAGACGGAAATGACGGATCGCCGCTTCGTTCAATCAATAGGCGCGTAAGGCCAGCATCGTATGGCCTAATCCGGTGCACGAACAGCAAAATGACCTGATTGAGGGCAAGCGCCAATCCAAACGAAAGCCCGCTCGCGATTAGGATATGGCGATTGCGCGAACGATCACCGGGCAACCACCATTGCGCTGCAACCGCAAGCACCAATGCCGGAACGCCCCACGCAGAAACGTGGATTAGCAAATAATCGAGCGTGGCGCTGTGCCCAGAAAGACCGTTGATCGATTGGGTCGCGGAAGCATCGAGACTATGCATTCTGCCCCCCTAAACCAGCGAGCCGGGCGTTTCCATCTGGAAGAAGCGGAATGTCTGAAATTGGGCGTTTCCTGCCCGTCCGCTTCCCCCCTGCCAGCTGCCTGTCGGTTTTCAACACCTGCGGTCACGCTGGCGTTTCTCGAACGGCAATAATTGATGGTTAGACACCAGTCTGGTATAATAAACCATTTATACATCACAGTGCTTTATCGGTGTCCTCAGCGGGAGGCGTCGTTGCACATAATCATCAAACACGAAAAATTGCATTTCATCGAAGTAAAGCTGATTGGCTTGTGCTCGATGGACGAATTTAGCGTGTTCGTGGACGAACTTCGTGCAGCGATTGCCAATTTTCCGGTCGGCGATCGGCCGCCCGCAACTCTCTACGACTTCACCGATGCGAAGATACAAACCCAAGAGGTTGTTGCTGCCATGAAAGCTTTGGCGGAACATCCCGCAATGGTTCACCGGCGTGTCGCGTTGTACACCGAAGGGGTCTTGGCCCGTCGGCAAGCCCTGCGAATCTCCGAGAACCGCCCGAACATGTGCGTGTTCAAGGGGCGTGCCGCCGCTCTCGACTGGCTGACGGCGAATGACCTGATGTCATCTTAAGCGGTTATAGCGTGTGCCAATAGCTTCATTCTAGTTACGTTCGCGATGCCCGCAATTGGTCGATTTCGGCGTGGCCGCTTTCTAGCCCAATAGCTGCCGGTCAGCTTTCAAGGGAACCACGCGCTGGATCGACGCCCAAACGTGAATATTTGGTAGAGAGCAGTCGTTCGCCTTTCCGAAGCAAGCTAGGAATGCTGCCTAACTAGTTGGGCCTTTTTGTGGTATGGTAAGACATCGCCACCGATCATGCCGCGAGCAGGGTGGCGACCGAGGGCAAAGGCTGGCTCCCGCTTGCACGTGGAGGACCAACATGGCCGAAATTGAAGATATGGCATTCCTGGTGGTGCGAGAGCGACAATCCCGCGAGTCGGCAGCAGTGCCGGGAGATATTGCGGTGCAGCGTGCGCACCTCGGTATGGCGGACTGCTATGCCGCCAGAATATCCGTCCTAAAATCGCAAACCCTGTAGGTCAAACACATATATAGGCCCTCGGCAGATGGGTCGAACATCTCGCAAGCTGGCTCGTAAAGCATTTCCAATGTTGTTTGGGAGTGTGACCGCATTTCCACCAGATAGCCGCTCCGCTTTCGGGGCGTATCGCAATGCGCCGGAGGGACGGATGGCAAAACTGGTGGTCTATTGACGATACTGACGACTTATCTGTTCGAGAACTGCACGTAAGCCGTCGTCAACCTGATCGATTGCGGCAAGGGCGCGCCAATCAGCGGCCAAGGCAGCGTATCGTACTCGGTGCTCACGCGGGACGGCAACTGCGGCCATAGCGTCCATCGCAATGGCCTTGGCCAGACATTGGAGATGATCGCGTAAGGGCAAATGTGTCACGAAGGTGCTCCAGCCCTAGGCTTAGTTAGCCATGAGCGCCATTTCGCGAATGTTCGCAAGTGGTCGTTTGCAGCCTGTTCGCCTCTCAGTTCGACCGCTGCCGATCGACCTTGGGCACCGTCCTGAGACCGCGATAGCAGGCGCCGAAAGGGGTAGGTTTCGACCTTGCACAAGCCGTTGTGCTGGGACGGTGGCAGGCCGCCTCCTGCAAATGTATTGGACCAACGTTCTTTCAAAAGGCAACGCGGTGACTCGCAGAGACAAGCGGGTTTGGGACGTCGATGGGTGGTAGGTGAAATGCCGCTCTAAAAGCAGCCTAAAGCACTGAAGGATATAAGCAAATATGCTAGCTAATCTAAATCTGTTCATGCTGGTCAGTGCGTTGATGGGCACCGATACGATGCAGGCCGCCTATGCGCATGCCATTGCAGACGGATACCGTTTCTACAGCTACGGTGACGCCAGTCTGCTGCTGCCAGACAGGGGGGTGCGTGCATGAGTCTGATTCTGCTGCTCGCGCTCGCTGCGCAGGTGCCGCCGCCGGCAGCGCCGGTTCCGCCGCGCCAGCCGGGCGCGACGATCGTCGCCGAACCCGCCGCGCTGTTCATCGCCGCCTGCGACGCCAATGGTGATGCGCGCACGACGCGCGCCGAGTTGACCGCCTGCGTCGCGCGCAGTTTCGTCGATGCCGGGCCGAACCCCGCCGGATCGGCTGGCTATATCGGCTATAGCGATTGGGCGCAGAAATGGCTCGGCGACCGCAACGCGCTGCCGAGCCCGTATCAAGTCGATGCCGACACCGACAACCGCATCACCCTCGCCGAACTCCAGGCGCAATTCGGCGTGCTGTTCGACCGCTTCGATCTCGACAAGGATGGCGTCGTAACTCGCTCTGAACTGGTGACGATCCGCAGCGCCGCCGTCCCGCAGGACGGCGATGGCGGCAAACGTCGCGGCCGGCGCTGAGATCGCCCGATGTCGCCGCGCTATCGTCTCGTGATCTTCGATTTCGACGGGACTCTGGCCGATAGCGCGGACTGGTTCCTGTCGATCGCCGACCACCTCGCCGAGCGCTTCAAGTTTCGTAAGGTCGCCGCAGACGAGGTCGAATTGCTGCGCGGCAAGACGTCGAGCGAAGTGATCCGCCATCTCGGCATCCCGCGCTGGAAGCTGCCTGCGATCGGCCGCTATACACACGACCTGCTCGCCCAACAGACCGATCGTATCGCGCTGTTCGACGGGATCCCGGCGTTGCTCCAGCAATTGGCGGCGAGCGGCGTGCGGATTGCACTCGTCACGTCGAATGCCGAGGACAATGCCCGCGCCATTCTGGGCCCTGCCAATGCCGCGTTGATCGAGCGGTTCGAATGTGGCGCGTCGCTGTTCGGCAAAGCGCGGCGCTATCGTCGCGTATTGCGCAAATGCGACATCGCGCAGAGCGAGGCGATTTCGATCGGCGACGAGACGCGCGATGTCGTTGCGGCGAAGAAGGTCGGGATCTGCTCGGGCGCCGTGCTGTGGGGCTATGCCAATCGCGACGTACTGACGCGGCTTGAGCCCGATATGCTGTTCGAAACACCCGACCACGTGCTGCGCCATGTGCTGGGCGAGGGCGCCGCGCTCGCCGCATAGCGGAAACGCGTGACTTCGGCGGCGCCATCGCGCTACCCCGTGCCATGTCCACCGCACCCATCACCCCCGCGTTCGCCCCGACCAGCCACAAGGGGCTGACCTATCCGTTCGGCGGCGCCGAGCCTGACGCGCACGACGTGATGCCAGTGGCACCCGGCATTGGCTGGGTCCGGCTGCACGTTCCCGGGCCGCTCAAGCACGTCAATTGCTGGCTGCTCGATGACGATGGCGGCGTTGCGCTGGTCGATACGGGGATGAACACGACCGAGGCGCGCGATGCCTGGAAGGCGCTGTCGAAAGGGCCTCTCGCCGGCGTGCGCGTGACGCAAATGATCGGCACGCATTTCCACCCCGACCATATCGGGCTCGCCGGCTGGATGTGCGACAAGCATGGCTGCCCGCTCGTGATGACGCGCGGCGAGTGGCTCACCGCGCGGATGCTGGTGGCCGACGCGCGCGACGCGGTGCCCGACGAGATGCTCGCCTTCTGGCGCGGCGCTGGATGGGACGATGCGCAAATCGCGCATGCGTGCGAACGCGGCTGGGCTGGGTTCCGCCGGATCGTCACGCCGTTGCCGCTCGGCTACACGCGGATCCAGCATGGCGACACGCTGCGGATCGGGCAAACCGAGTGGCAGATCGTCGTCGGATCGGGACACAGCCCCGAACACGCCTGCCTCTACGATCCTGCGGCCAAGGTGCTGATCGCGGGCGACCAAGTGTTGCCGCGGATCAGCCCCAACATCTCGCTCGGCGTGACCGAGCCCGCTGCCGATCCGCTCGGCGAATGGTTCGAATCGATCGCGCGGCTCAAGCAATTGCCCGACGATCTGCTCGTCCTGCCCGGGCATGGCGACCCGTTCACCGGGCTGCACGCGCGGCTCGACGCGATGGACCGCGAACATCGCGAACGGCTCGACGAGCTCGAGGTGTTCCTCGCCGAGCCCAAACGCGCGATCGACTGTTTCGGGCGGCTGTTTCGCCGTGCGATCGGTCCCGACATGCTCGGCATGGCGACGGGCGAGGCGCTCGCGCACGTGCGGCGGCTCGAGGTCGAGGGGCGGGCGGTGCGCGCGGTCGAGGACGGCGTGTGGTGGTGGCGCGCGGTCTAGCGTCCCCGGGATCGTCGAGGATCGGCAGGATATCCGTCGCGAAAAATTTCCCTATGGTGCGGCAAACGCCTCAATGGCGATTCGCGAGGAGAGAGACCGATGTGTGACGATTTCACCGTGGCCGAGAATGACGCGCATCTCGCCGATCCGTCGCTCACCCGCCGCGGCTTTGCCACGATCGCCGGTGCGGCCGGGCTCGCGATGCTGCTCCCGGCGCCGGCCAACGCCGCCAAGATCCTCGGCCGCGACGTCGTGATCGACACGCCCGACGGCAAAGCCGACGCCTATTTCGTCGCACCCGCGACCGGCAAGGCGCCCGGCGTGCTCGTCTGGCCCGACATCATGGGGTTGCGCCCGGCGTTCCGGCAGATGGCCGATCGGCTCGCGCAATCGGGCTATGCAGTTCTGGTCGTCAACCAATTCTACCGCTCGGTGAAATCGCCGATCATCGCGCCGGGCGAGGATTTCGGGCAGCCCGAAGTGCGCGCGAAAATCATGCCCTATGTCCAGGCGCTCAGCACCGACGGCACGACGCGCGACGCGCTCGCCTTCACCGCCTGGCTCGACGCGCAGAAGCAGGTCGACCGCGGCAAGGGTCTCGCGACCACTGGCTATTGCATGGGCGGCCCGATGGTGATGCGCACCGCGGCCGCCAACCCGACACGAGTCCGCGCGGGCGCGAGCTTCCACGGCGGCGGGCTCGCCACCGACAAGCCCGACAGCCCGCATCTGCTGATCCCCAAGATGAAGGCGAGCTACCTCGTCGCGATCGCTGCGAATGACGACGCACGTGATCCCGCTGCCAAGGACACGCTGCGCACCGCGTTTGCCGCAGCCAAGCTGCCCGCCGAGATCGAGGTCTATACCGGCACGATGCACGGTTGGACCCCGCCCGACAGCAAGGTCTACAATGCAGCGCAGGCCGACAAGGCGTGGGCGCGGATGCTGGCGCTCTTCGCCAAGTCCCTCTGAGGATTGACGCTTCGGCTCAGTAATGTTCTTCTATTGTTCTTGCTGACCGATTCGGAGACCGATTATGGCGCTAACCTTCTATACCAACCCGATGTCGCGCGGGCGGATCGCGCGCTGGATGCTCGAGGAGGTCGGCGCGCCGTATGAAACGGTCGTGCTCGATTATGCGACGACGATGAAGGGCGAGGCGTATCGGTCAATCAATCCGATGGGGAAGGTGCCCGCGATCGTCCACGACGGACATGTGTTGACCGAGGGGGCGGCGATCTGCGCCTATCTCGCCGACGCCTTTCCCGAAGCCGGGCTCGCACCGCCGCTCAGCGAGCGCGCCGATTATTATCGCTGGCTGTTTTTTGCGGCGGGGCCGGTCGAGCATGCCGTGACCAACAAGTCGCTCGGCGTGACGCCGACCGATGATCAGCAACGGATGGCGGGCTATGGTCATTTCGATCTGACGGTCGATGTGCTGGAGAAAGCGGTGTCGGCCAATCCGTACATTGCTGGGGAAAGCTTCAGCGCGGCCGATGTCTATGCCGGATCGCAAGTCGCGTGGGGCGTGATGTTCGGTTCACTGCCGAAGCGCGCGGCGTTCGAGGACTATCTCGGCCGGATCCTCAGCCGCCCGGCGTACAAGCGCGCTGGCGAGATCGACGATGCGCTGATCGCGCAGGCGGCGGCGGCAGGGTAACCCAATTCCTTCCTCGCCTAGCGGGGAGGGGGGGCCACGAGCCTTCTGCACGCCGGGGTGGTGGAATGGGGCGGCCACAAGCGATCCGCTGGCGTGGAGCCTCCCCCCGCTCGATGCGCAGAGTCCCGCTCCCCTGTTCAGTGGGAGGATTGACGATGGTAAAAGTATAGGCCGCGTCGGCTCCGACACCGTCGCATAGAACAGCGTCGACAGCCCGCCCGAAGCGGCAGCCGCCGCCGCTTACCCAGCGATCCGCAGGCTCACTCGGTCAGTGTCAGCTTGGCGAGCAGGAATGCCGGCATCGGGCCGTTCCAACCGCCGTCGTCGACGGCATCGATCGGCGCGATCTGGTTGGGAACCTCGGCGCGCGGCGCGTCGCTCTCGCGGGTCGGGCGCGTATCGCGCTGCTGTCGCGTGTCGCGGGCCGAACGGTCGTCGCGCGGGGCGCGCTCCTCACGCGCAGGGCGTTCGTCACGAGCCGGACGCTCGTCACGAGCTGGGCGTTCCGCGCGAGCAGGTCGTTCTTCACGAGCCGGACGCTCTTCGCGGGCAGGTCGCTCCTCGCGTGCGGGCCGTTCCTCGCGAGCAGGCCGCTCCTCACGCGCAGGACGTTCCGCCCGCGGCGCGCGTTCGTCGCGCGGAGCGCGGGCCGGGCGCTCGGACTCGACCGCCGTCTCGACCTCGGCGGGTGCGGCCTCGGGCTTCGCAGCCGCCTTGGGGCGACGCCGCGCCTTGGTCGCCGCGCGCGGCGCTTCGGCGTCGTCGGACGCGACGACCGGTGCTTCGCCCGCTTCATAGCGCTCGATCTTCAAGCCGGTCAGCTTCTCGATATTCTGGATGTTCTCGACGTCATCGGGCGTCGCGAAGGTAAACGCGATCCCCGTCGCACCGGCGCGGCCGGTGCGGCCGATGCGGTGGACATAGTCGTCGGGATGCCATGGCGCATCGAAGTTGAAGACGTGGCTCACGCCCTTCACGTCGATCCCGCGTGCCGCCACGTCGGACGCGACGAGGATGCTGACCTCGCCCTTCTTGAAGCGGTCGAGCTCGGCGATCCGCTGCGATTGCTCCATGTCGCCATGGATCTCGCTCGACGCGAAGCCGGCGCGCTGGAGCGCCTTGTTAAGCTCGCGCACCGTGGTCTTGCGGTTCGAGAAGATGATCCCGGTCTTGACGTCTTCCTGGCGCAGCAGCTCGATCAATTTGTCGCGCTTCTTGGCGGCGGTGACGTGCACCAGCCACTGCTTGATGTTGACGTTGGCGGTCGCGGGGCGCGCGACTTCGATCGTCTTGGGATTGTCGAGGAACTTGTCGGCGAGCTTCTTGATCGGCGGCGGCATCGTCGCCGAGAAGAGCAAGGTCTGCCGCGTCTTTGGCAGCTTGGTGCAGATTTCCTCGATGTCGGGGATGAACCCCATGTCGAGCATCCGGTCGGCCTCGTCGATCACCAGCATCGAACAGCCGGTCAGCAGAATCTTGCCGCGCCCGAACAGATCCATCAGCCGGCCCGGCGTCGCGATCAGGACGTCGACGCCCTTTTCGAGCGCGGCGGTCTGGTCGCCCATCGACACGCCGCCGATCAGCAGCGCCATCGAGAGCTTGTGATACTTGCCGTATTTCTCGAAATTCTCGGCGACTTGCGCGGCGAGTTCGCGCGTCGGCTCGAGGATCAGCGTGCGCGGCATGCGGGCGCGGCTGCGGCCTTCGCCGAGGATGTCGATCATCGGCAGCACGAAGGCGGCGGTCTTGCCGGTGCCCGTCTGCGCGACGGCAACGAGGTCCTTGCCCATCAGGATCGAGGGGATCGCGCTGGCCTGGATCGGAGTCGGCTCGGTATAGCCCGACTCGTTGACGGCGCGCTGGAGTTCGTCGGAAAGGCCGAGATCGGCAAAAGTCATGCGGTGTCCGGAAAAAGCGCCGGGGCGAAAGCGCCCACGAACAGGGCAAAGCGCTTGCGGATTAAGCCGCGAATGTCAAGAAAAAGGGCATCGCAAGCCTCATCGCTTGGCGACGAGCCGCCGGAAACGCTCGATTTTGCACGCGCTGCCCGAGCGCGAGCGAATCGAGTCGCGGTCGGCGCAGACCATCGCATCCGACGTGCCTTTCACGTACAATCCCGAATAGAAATCGAGCGCCGGGCAATCGTCGTCGAACTCCGCGCGCAACCGCGTACCATCGGCGACGAGCAGATCGACGCTGTCGCTGCCAGTGATGACTGCGCCTTCGATCGCCCCCATCGGCACGCATTTCGGGCCCTTCTTGGTGACCCAGCGCTGCTCGGCAAACTCCGAACGCTCCTCGGCGCGCCGCCCGAAAACGCGCGGGATGCGAATCACGATGCGCTGGTGGATCGACAATTGCGCCAGTTCGACACGGTCGAACGGCCCCATCTCGGCCGAAGCAGCCGGGGCGAGCGCAAGCAACACGGTGAGGGGAAGGACCAGGTTCGGCATTGGGGACGCGGGGTTACCCTATAGGCTTGAACAGCGGATGAATTGGCGGCGTGCGAAGGGCGGTGATAGAGGCAGCGATATGACCATGATACAGCCCAGTCCGCGCCAGACCAGCCTCATCGACGCCGTGCGTGCCGCGCTTGGCGACGCTGCGGTGACGACCGATCCGGGCGACATCGCGCCGTGGCTCGACGACTGGCGCGGACGCTATCACGGCCGCAGCCCCGCGATCCTTTCGCCCGACAGCACCGCGGCGGTCGCGACGGTGATGCGGCTCGCCGCCGAACACGGCGTTCCGCTCGTACCACAAGGCGGGAACACCTCGATGGTCGGTGGCGCGACGCCGCCCGCCGACGGTTCGGCGGTGATCGTCTCGTTGCGGCGGATGAACCGGATTCGCTCGATCGACCCTGCCGCCGGGCTCGCGGTCGCCGAGGCAGGCGTGATCCTCGCCAATCTCCATGCCGCGGCCGAGGCGGAGGGGATGCGCTTCCCGCTGACGCTCGGCGCCCGCGGAAGCGCGACGATCGGCGGGCTCGCCTCGACCAATGCCGGCGGCACGCAAGTGCTGCGCTTCGGGACGATGCGTGGGCTCGTCGCAGGCGTCGAGGCGGTGTTGCCGAACGGCGAAATCCATGACGGTCTTGCCGCGTTGAAAAAGGACAATCGCGGCTATGATCTCGATCATCTGCTGATCGGCGCCGAGGGGACGCTCGGCATCCTCACCGCGGTCACGCTCCGCCTGTATCCGGCGATCGCGCAGCGCGCCGTCGCCTGGGTCGGGCTCGCCGACCCCGAAACCGCGCTCGCCTTGCTGCGCCGGCTCGAACGGCAGACCGATACGATCGAGAGCTTCGAGATCGTCTCGGGCGATTCGCTCGCGCAAGTGCTCACGCATATCCCGGGTACGCGCGCACCACTCGCGACCACGCATCGCTGGCACGTGCTGATCGAATCGGTCGCGACCGATCCTGCCGCCGAGTCGCCCGCGGCGCTGCTCGAGCGCCTGCTCGCCCCGGCGCTCGCCGATGGGCAAGCCGCCGATGCGACGATCGCCGCATCGGAGGCGCAGGCCGAGGCGTTCTGGCGGATTCGCGATTCGCTGTCCGAGGCCGAACGCGCCAGTGGCCCTGCGATGCAGCACGATATCTCGGTCCCCGTCGCAAGCATGCCGCGCTTCATGGTCGAGGCCGCCGCCGCCGCCGAGGCGCGCTTTCCCGGGAGCCACGCCACCGCCTTTGGCCATCTCGGCGATGGCAACGTCCATTTCCACGTCCGCGCGCCCGCCGGGGTCGACCCCGCGCGCTGGTATGCCGAGGATGCGCCGGGGGTCACGCGCTTCGTCCACGATCTTGTCGTCGCGGCGGGCGGATCGATCTCGGCCGAGCACGGCATCGGCCAGATGAAGCGCGCCGAACTCGCGCGCCTGTCCTCGCCCGCGCGCATGGCCGCGCTTCGTGCGATCAAGGCGGGACTCGATCCTTATGGGTTGATGAACCCCGATAAACTGCTCGGCCTTGCGGAAAGCCCTCCTGCACCATAGAGCCAGCGGCCATCCGGCGTAGCAAACCGCAGCGCTTTGACGTTCGATGGAGAATCCCGATGGCCAGCGCGCCGCAATCGCTTCCGCTCTTCTACAACGCGCTCGAGCCGCTTTCGAGCGAGACGCATGCCGCCTTCAAGATGCGCATGCTCGACCGCGCGACCTTCCTCGTCGGCCAGCACGCCATTCCGATCACCGTCGACGAATTCGTGATGGCGCAGCGCACGTTGCCAATCGTCTTCACCAGCGGCGACGATGCGATCCCGATCGCGCTGATGGGCCTCAACGAAGGCGTCAACGTCTTCATCGGCGACGACGGCAAGCTGACCGAAGATACGGTCTATGTCCCGGCCTATGTCCGCCGCTATCCCTTCATGCTCGCGCGGCTGCGTCCCGACGCCGAGGAACTGTCGCTCTGCTTCGATCCGACCGGCGAGGCGATCGGCGCGTTCGACGATGGCGAGGCGCTGTTCGCCGACGGCAAGCCGACCGAAGTCGTCCAGAACATCCTGGGCTTCAACGAGCAGTTCGAGCAGGCCGGCGCACGCACCGCCAACTTCATGTCCGAACTGCGCGAGATGGGCTTGCTGATGGAAGGCGAAGTCACGCTGCAGGTCGAGGGCAACGAGCAGCCGTTCATCTACCGCGGCTTCCAGATGGTCAATGAAGAGAAGCTCAACGAGCTGCGCGGCGACCAGCTGCGCAAGATCCAGAAGTCGGGCCTGCTCCCGCTGATCTACGCTCACCTCTTCTCGCTCTCGACGTTGCCGCAGATCTTCGATCGGCAGGTCAAGCTCGGCAAGGCACCGGTGCCGCAGCTCGTCAACTGATGGCGCGCAGCGCGATCGTTCGGATCGATCGCTATTCGCGCGGCGCGATCTGGTTTCACTGGATCATCGCCGCGCTGATCGGGGTCAATCTGGCGATCGGGCTGCTGCACGAATCGCTGCTCGACGGGGTCGCGGGCGCGATCCCGCTGCACAAGTCGATCGGGCTCACCGTGCTGGCGCTGACGCTGGCACGGATCTCCTGGCGGCTGACGCATCGCCCGCCGCGGCTGCCTGCGACCTTGTCGACATGGGAGCGCGCGGCGGCGCGGGCGAGCCACGTCGCCTTCTACGCGCTGCTCCTCGCGCTCCCGCTGTCGGGCTGGGCGATGGGCTCGGCGGGGCGCGAAGCGCGCTATCCGCTGCGCTGGTTCGCGCTGTTCGACGTACCCCGTCTGCCCGTCTCGGCGCAGACCGCTGCGGTCGGCGACGCGGCGCATTCGGTCCTTGGATATGCGATGGCCGCGCTCGTTGTCGTGCATGTCGCTGCCGCGCTGCGGCATCATTTCCTGCTACGTAACGGCGTGCTCGCGCGGATGCTGCCGGGCGTGCGAAAGCGCGATCGCGCCGAATTCTGACGAACTGTTGCCGGCGAAACTTTTGCCCTTGAAGGCCGAAAAGCGTCAACCTATATCCCTCGTACGCGGACCCGTGTTCCCCCCTTTCGCGGGACCGCGCGGCGCCCTTTCAGGGCGCCTCCTCCCTGAACCTTGGCCACCGCGTGCTGCATTGCACGCGGTGGTTTTTTTATTCCGCAGCGAGCGCCAGCCCGGCGGTCGCTTCGTCCGCGAGCGCGTCGATGATCGCGCGGAGCAGCCGTGCGATCGCGGGCATGCCGTCGCCGGGCTGATCTCCTGCCGCATCGAGATACAGCGTCCGGTCGAATTCGATCTGCAAAGCATGGACCCCCGCACCGGGGCGGGCCTGCGTGTCGAGGATATGCCCGCCGGCATACGGCGCATTGCGCGCGACGGCATGGCCCGACGCTTTCGCCGTCTCCTCTGCCACCGCGACGAAGCGGGATGCTGCACTGCGCCCGAAGCGGTCGCCCAGCACGATTCGCGGCGCACCAGCGCCCAGCGTCGGCATCGAATGGACGTCGAGCAGAATGGCCACCCCGAAGCGGGCGCGTGCCGCCGCCAGTGCCGTTGCGAGTGCTGCGTGATACGGGCGATGATCGTCGCGGATCCGCGCCGCCACGTCATAGCCATCGAGCCGCCGCCGCCACAGTTCGCCCGCCCCTGCGACGCGCCGCGGGATCAGCCCGAGCCCGCCGCGCAGCTTGGCGGTGGCGAGCGGCTGCGACGTCCAGGTCGCGCCCTCGTCGATCATCGGATCGCGTTCCTGCTCCGAGCGGTTGAGGTCGATCCAGGCGCGTGCGCGGCGCTGGATGAACATCGTCTCGCGCGCATGCGCGGCGAGCGCGACCGCATCGATGTAGCGGTCCTCGAGCACCGTCACCGCATTTAACGGCACGCGCAGCGCGGCCTGCAGCGCCACCGGATAGTCGCGGCCGGCATGCGGCACCGACAGCACGACCGGGCTGGCGGGCGGATCGTCGCCATAGCGCTCGAACGAAGGCGGTAGGGAAGCCATGGGACAATACCTACCATAAGCCCGCGCCGATCCGGCTGGAAAATGTTAAGGCCTGTGCGCATAGGATCGCGCGGTACGGAAGCGGCGCGGCCGCGAAGCGGGATTTTGGACATGATACGCATTTTGCTCGCCGAGGATGATCGCGTGATGCGCGAATATCTGACGCGTGCGCTCGAACGCTCGGGCTATGCCGTCGCCGCGGTCGACCGCGGGACCGCGGCGATCCCGCTGCTCGAAAGCCAGCATTTCGACCTGTTGCTCACCGACATCGTGATGCCCGAGATGGACGGCATTGAACTCGCGCAGAAGGCCGCCGATCTCGCGCCCGACTTGCGCGTGATGTTCATCACCGGATTCGCCGCGGTGACGCTCAAGGCCGGCAAGACCATGCCGCAGGCGCGCGTGCTGTCGAAGCCGTTCCACCTGCGCGATCTGGTGCTGGAGGTCGACCGCATGTTCGAGCTCGAACGAATGAGCGACAATATCTGATTTTTCCGCACTGCAAGTGCTTGCGCCCGGGCAAAGGCTTCGCTACAGCCCGCCCCTCGCTAGGCACTGCCGCAGCGAAGTGGGCGTGTAGCTCAGTGGTAGAGCACTGTGTTGACATCGCAGGGGTCGCAAGTTCAATCCTTGCCACGCCCACCATTAAAAGCCCGCCAAACTCAGTGAGTTGGCGGGCTTTTTTGTTGCTGGTTGCTTGAGAAGCGGGGCCGCTTGCGGTGCAGCAAAGTCATCTCGACTGCAAACGTCGTCGCCCCAACCGAGCCTTAGCGGAGCAGCACGGCGCGCCGGTTGCAACGTTGCCAGCTCCTGCGGTCGCTCAGCGGTGCCTGGGTCGGACCGGGATCGAGCCGCGCGCAGACAGACGGCTGTCCGACGATGCATCGTTCGATCCCGACGCGCTGTGGCGGGCACCGCATGAGGGCGACATCGACGCCACGACGCTTCCGGCGCTCGGCGCCTTGGCGCGCGCGCTGGAGGCAAACGGCAGGCTCGGCCGGTGTCCGTAGTCGTCGTTATGCGCTGCGTCGCCGTGTAGGGGCGCGGAAATCGGCGGGTTTTCCGGCGATCCAGCGAAGATAGTGCCGTATATCATCACGTTCGCGCAACAGCTCCATCGAACCATAGGCCGAAGCCAGTTCACGGTTCGTCACGAAGGCATGGATGGTACGGTGGCAGATCGGATGCACTGGCACGGTCGTCGTGCCTCCCTCGCTCTTGGGAACACCGTGATGTCGCTCCACGCGGTGTCCGAGAGGCCGGCCGCATAACGCGCAGCGCGCATCTTCGGGCTGTGTCGCCGTTCTTGCGGCAACCTCCGCGAGCCCAGCTATCCGTTTCACGCGACCGCCCATGCCCGGCATATGGTGGTTCGGCGCGCACTTTCGAGGGTGCGTCCCGGGATCGCTTTGATGAGACGCTCGCATAGCCGCTCAATCGATCGTTATAGTCGCTGGCCGATGCGCGAGGGTCCAAGATGTCCGATCGATTTGCTGTCCTGCTTCAATACGCCCTGCCGAAACAGCGCCTGACCCTTCTGGCGGGTCGTATCGCCAGCGCGCGAGGTGGTGCGATGACCACTCGACTGATCCGATGGTTCGTCGCCCGATACGGGGTCGACATGAGCGAAGCCGAAAATTCGGATGTCGCCAGCTATGCCAGCTTCAACGACTTTTTCTCGCGGCCCTTGCGGGCGGGCATTCGCCCCTTGGCGCAGGCTGACTTCATCTGCCCAGTCGATGGCGCGATCAGCCAAGTCGGGGCGATCGACGACCATCACATCGTGCAAGCCAAGGGACACCGGTTCACCACGACCGAACTGGTCGGCGGCGACGCCACACTGGCTGCCGAGTTCCGTCATGGCAGTTTTGCAAATCTGTATCTGTCGCCACGCGACTATCACCGGCTGCATATGCCGTGTGCCGGCAGCCTGATCCGGATGCGTCACATTCCGGGCACGCTGTTTTCCGTGAACCCCGTCACCGTACGCGGCGTGCCCAATCTGTTTGCGCGAAATGAACGTCTCGTGTGCGTGTTCGAGAGCTCGGAGCATGGCACGTTCGTGATGGTGCTCGTCGGAGCCACGATCGTCGGGAGCATCGCGACCGCATGGCACGGCACCGTCAATGCAAAGCGGACTGGCAAGCCGACGGAATGGCGCTATGCCGATCAAGCGATTGCGCTCGAGCAGGGCGAGGAAATGGGGCGCTTCCTGCTTGGCTCGACGATCGTGATGCTATTCCGGCAGGGAACGATTGCGTTTGATCAAAGCTGGATGCCGGCGCGGCCGGTGCGGCTTGGTGAGCGCATGGGCGATCGCCCGATGTGACACCCGAGGCTCAACCAGCAGATTTGTTTCGTAAATCCGCTACACCCCAGATGCCCACATGGAATGGCTTGGGGCTCACCCGGCCCTGGACGTTTGCAACCGGCGCGCGCCGCCGTCGCGCGGGTTGCGACTTTGATCCTAGCCCCGCCCCGACTTTTTTGTCGGCGCGCTGATGTCGTCCGCCCAGTGCATTTTTGGCGGTGCGATCGCATTGCATCGGGTGTCGTCTGTACGGCTGCCTACCGTTCCCGACCTCGGTGCCGACTCGGCCGTGCGATGTGTCGGAATCGCGTTGCTCGAGCTACCTGAGTCTCGACCTGGTGGAAGGCACGACGTCCCCAACCCGGAGCGCAAACTACGCCAGTGGAGGCATTTTCCGGGTTTCGTTCATCCTGTGGAAAGAAACCGTTGCAGAAATGTGACAAAATCTCGGGTCGGCAAGATTATTACGCTGCGGTGCAACATCGGCTGCAAAAGCTTGTTAAGGGCGCACCGGGCTTCCGGACACATACCCGGCACACCCCCTAAAAAACGTCCGTAAATTAAGGTCATTCCACATGCGTACTCTTAAAATCGCCGCTGCCGCGTTGGCCGTGGTCGTCGCTGCGCCCGCTTTCGCCCAGGACGCGCCCGCCGCTGCGCCAGTCGAAACCGCTCCGACCGCACCCGACGGCAGCCGTGCATTCGGCATCGAGCCCTATGTCGGCGTGATGGGCGGCTGGGAACAGTTCGACAACCAGCCCAACCACGGCATCCCGCGCGCGCTCAACGCCAATGGCTCGCTGCGCAACAACTATCGCCTCGCCGGTGCGCTGGTGCAGGGCGTCGTCGGCGTCAACGTTCCGCTCGGTCCGGTGTTCGTCGGTGTTGAAGGCAACGTCATCAAGGGCGTGTCGGGCAACATCAACTGGGAATATGGCGCAGCAGGCCGCTTCGGCGTCCGCGCTGGCGACAGCGGTATGTTCTACGGCAAGGTCGGCTACCAGTGGGTCGAGTTCGACAAGTTCCCCGCCTATACGACGGGCAACCGCAACGACAAGAAGTATGACTCGATCACCTACGGCATCGGCACCGAGTTCGGCCCCAAGGACATCGGTCTCAAGGGCATCACGGGCAATGCGGGCTTCCGCATCCGTGCCGAGGTCAACACCTACAGCAACTTCAAGAGCCTGCGGCCGATGCTGGGCGTGATCACGCACTTCTAAGCCTAAACTTTTCGGACAGCGCGAGGGGGCGGGGAGTGGCGACACTCCCCGCCCTTTTCGTGTCCGGCGCAGAGCGCGCGTCGCGCCGCTCAGAACTCGCTGTGGAGCCGCACGCCGACCGTCTGCGGGACGATCGGGATGATGTAGGGCCGCTGACCGCAGCTGCCGCATTCCTGGAAGCGCGCGATCTGCCCGCGCGTGTCGAACGCATTCTGGAGGAACAGCTCGATGCTGAAGCGGTTGAACTCCGCGCCGAGTGCAAAATCGGCGCTGGTGAAGGCGGCGAGCCGGCCGAGCACCGCGGCGGGGTTGTAGACGTCTCCGGTCGGATATTTGGTCGCGGTGCGGATGTCCGACGCGGCCGAGCTTTGGTGCGAGACGACGCCCTGGCCGTACGCCTTGAAGCTGCCGACCGGCACCGAATAGCGCGCCGACGCGCTCCCCTTGAAGCGCGGCGTGATCGGCAGCCGCGTGCCTGCCGGCGCCGAGACGATGTTGCCATTGCCGGTGTCGGTGCAGCGATACGTCGGATCGTCGATCAGGCACAGATTCTGCCGCGTCTTGGCGTCGTTATACGCTCCCGACGCGCTGAGCGTCAGCCCGCCGAGGTTGAGGTTGCCGTTGAGCTCGATCCCGCGGACGCGCGCATTCGGGCCGTTGTGGATCTCGGTGAAGCTGTTTGCGCCGAGATAGGAGAATTGGAACTTGGCCCAATCCTCCTGATAGATTGCGCCGTTGATATGCGCTCGTCCACCGAGCAGCGTGGTCTTGGCGCCGAATTCGTAATTGGTCAGATAATCGGCGGCATAGGGCGCGACGTCGGCGCGCCGGTTGATCCCACCCGGGCGGAAGCCGCGCGAAACGGTCCCGTAGAGCAGCACGCCGCGCACCGGCTTCCAGCTGAGATTGGCGCGATAGGTGACGCCCTGGCCCGAGGCCTTGACCGGTTGGACCCCAAGCCCTCCGACAAAATTGCCGAGATTGGTACACGGGCTCCCGGCGACTGCGGCGGGGGCGAGCGTGGTCGATGCGCCCGCGGCGACGGCTTCGCGCAGCCGCGTGCCGTTGGTGGTGAAGCACCCTGCGACACCCGTGCGCGAGCTGCCCGCGCCGTTATACGGCGTGTCCGAATAGTTGCCCGACGGATTGCGACCGAAGCCGAAGAAGCCGATCAGCGAATTGTCGTAGATGAAGGCACGCGCGCCCGCTGTCGCGGTGAGCGTCGGGGTGATGTCGAAGCTCGCCTCCCCGAACATCGCATAATCCTTGTCGACGCGGTGCTGCTGCGTCAGCCACAAGGTGCCCGGCGATCCGTTGACCGAGAGCGCGGTGGCGAGCCCGGCGACGCGGTAGTCCTGGTTGATGTCGTTGCTCTGGCGTTGGTAGAATGCGCCCGCGACGATCCGGAAGCGGTCGCTTGCGGGGCTCGCGACGCGCAGCTCCTGGCTCAGTTTCTTGAAATGGTCGGTCGCCACCACGTTCTGCAACGGGGCGATCTGCCGTCCGGCATTGTCCTTGTAATAGAAATAGCCGGCGAGCCCGCCGACCGATGAATAGAGATTGTCATACGCCTCGGCATAATCGGTATAGTCGCTCGACTGCGCCGCCTTGCGGTCGAGATACGCGCCGGCATAGGTCAGGTCCCAATTGCCGACCTTGCCCTCGATCGTCAGCGCTGCCTGGACGTAGCGGTCGCGCCGATATTCGGGCAGGAAATGCTGGAGCTTGAGGTCGCCGACCTTGGGGTCATACCCATAGGCACCGTGGCTGCGGGTATCCTGGTACATGACGGTCGGCGTCACGGTCCAATTGCTGTCGAGATCGATCTTCAGCGCGGCGCGGCCGCCGGCGATTTCGGTGTCGTTATAGTCTTTCTTGACGAAGCTGGCGTTGTTGACGGTGATGCCGTCCTTCACGCAATTGCCCGCGGCGTCGAAGTTGGTGCCACCGCAGAAGCGGCGTGTACCCGCGACATTGTCGATATAGCCGGCGTCGCGCTGGTAGAAGCCGACGACGCGGAGCGCGATATTGTCCGCAAGCGGGATGTTGAGCATCCCCTCGGCCTTGCCGCCGAAGCCGCCCTTGCTGACGTGATTGCCCTCGACATCGGCACGGCCGTAGAAATGCGAGAGATCGGGCTTGTTGGTGATGATACGGACGGTGCCCGCCTCCGACGAGGCGCCGAACAGCGTGCCCTGCGGCCCCGACAGGCTCTCGATCCGCGCGACGTCATAGATATGGACGTCGAGATTGCCGCCGACCGTCGTGACCGGCTGCTCGTCGAGATAGACGCCGACCGCGGGGAGCGAGCCCGAATGGTTGCCTTCGCCGCCCGCCGCGATGCCGCGCTGGTAGATCACGATCTGGCCGGGATTGCCGCCGGCATTGGCGGCGGGCTGGAACGACACCGACGGTAATTGCTTCGCATATTGCGCGAAGTTGGTGATGTTGAGCTGGTCGAGCGCCTTGGTCGGCAGCGCCTGGACCGCGATCGGCACGCTCTGCAGCGTTTCCGAGCGCTTGGTCGCGGTGACGACGATGTCGCCGCCATCGACGACAGGCTCGGAGGGCGGCGTCCGCTCGGCTGGTGCGGTCTGCGCCAGCGCTGGGCTGACGCAGGCGACCGATGACAGCAATGCAGCGACGACGGCGCGGTGCCCAAACAGCGACATCAAATTCCCCCTTACGATGTTGCGGAGAAGCTGTTCGCGACTGCGGTATTCGTCAAGCGTGCAGCAACACGACAGCAACAATGCTGCGCAAGCGTGGCGGAATTACAACGCGTTCGGTGCTGCCGGATAGGCGTCGAGCGTCTCGCCGAGCGCCGCCGTGAGGGGGCCGAGCCACGGCTCGAACGGCTTCCACGCGTCGGTGCCCTCGCGGAAGATCGGGCGGCGCACTTGCTCCGAACTCGCCGTCCGTACCGCGCGCTCGGTTTCATGGAAGGCGAGGCAGGCCGGCTCGAACGCGAGTCCGCATGCGGTCAGCAGCGCGCGCACCGTGGACTCGGTATCGTCCACCATGTCTTCGTACAGCACGCGGTGGACGCGACCGGGGAGCACGGCATCGACATGCGCCATCAGCCGTACGTAATCGCGATAGTAACGCCCCATATCCTCGAGCCCGTAGCTGAAGCCCTGACCGCGCGCGAAATGCTGTTTGAAGTTGGAAAAGCAGCAGCCGAGCGGATGCCGCCGCGCGTCGATGATCCGCGCGTTGGGCAGGATCGCCTGGATGAAGGCAACGTGTGCCCAATTGTTGGGGAGTTTGTCGATGAAGAACGGGCGGTCGGTGCGGCGCTGGATGCGGGTGCGTGCAAGATACGCTTCGCCGGCCTCGCGCAGCCGCTCGGGCGACCAGTCGGCAAGGCCCTCGGGATATGCCGGTTCGCCGCGGGCGAGCGCGGGGATGTTGGGGAGCTCGCTCGTGCCCTCGACCTGGCTGTGGCTCGACAGGATCTGTTCGATTAGCGTCGATCCAGCGCGCGGCATGCCGAGGATGAAGATCGGGTCTGGGGCAGGACAGCCCGAACCGGTGCGCTCGGCAAAGAAGCTGGCGTCGAACGCCGCGATGCTGCGATCGACGAAGCGCGTCGTCTCCTCGGCGTCATACGCCAGCTGCGCGCGGCGGCGCGCATTGCCAGCGGCATAATGCGCGAATGCTGCCTCGGCCTGGCGGCGATCCTCGAACGCCTTGCCGAGCGCGAAATCGAGGTGGAAGCGGTCCTCGTCCGAGATCCCCGTCGCAGCGAGCGCCGCCTCCATCCGCGCGATGTCGGCCTCGTCGAAGCGCACCGTCTTGAGATTGGCGAGGCTCCACCACGCTTCGCCAAGACTCGGCAACAGATCGATCGCGCGGCGGTACGCGGCGATCCCGTCGGCCTGACGCCCGACGGTCTTGAGCATATGGCCAAAGCTCATCCACACGCGCGGCTGTGCCGGGGCGTCGGCGAGCACGCGCTCGTACAGCGCGATCGCCGCGTCGAAATCGCCGATCCGGCCGAACGCGGCGGCCTGGAGATTGGCGTGGCCGGGATTGTCGGGGTCTTCGACCACCACGGTGGCGAGCTCGGCGATCGCCTCGGACGGGCGGTTGAGGCGGTAGAGCACCAGCGCGAGATTGGCGCGCGCCGCGGTGAAGGCGGGCGACAGCTCGATCGCGCGGCGCAGCAACACCTCGGCATCGCGGTAGCGCCCGATCCGCCCGGCAAGCTCGGCGAGCATTCGCATCGCGGCGACGTCGAACGGATCGTGCTTGAGCTGCTGCTTGAGCAAAGGTTCGGCATCGGACAGCCGATTGTCGTGGAGCGCGAGCGCGGCCTCGACCAAGGCCGGCGCGTAACGCGATTGCGGGAGGGGAGGGGATGCCATGCGATCCCCTGTGTAGCGCCGCGATGCGCCCCCCGGCTAGCGGGGGACGCATTTCATCCAGCCGCGATCAGAAGGCGGCGGACAGCGAGACGACGAGCTTGCCCGACGAGATCGACGACCCGTTCTTGGTCGAGGAGAAATTGGGCAGCAGATAGGCGGCGCGGCGGCGCGAAATGTCGGTGCCGACATAAGCGAGCCCCAGCGTGACGGGCTTGAAGGTCACGTCGAGCCCGACGAGATAGTCGAGATACTTGCCCGTCGGTGCTACGCTGGTGCCGTTCGGCCCGAGCCCCGGATTGCCCCACGAATAGCCGAGATGCGCTTTGGCGGTGACCGGCGTGGTCGGGATCCCGGCGCTGACATCGCCCCACAGATAGGTATTGTCCTGGCTCTGCCCGCGGCTCTGCGGCGTGTTCGAGAAGTTGCCGAGCGCGCGCTGCTTGGGCGCATAAGCGACGCCGGCGAGCGCGCTGACCGGCCCGAGCGTCGTCGACAGCTTGGCATAGCCTTCGCCGAAATCGGTGAGATCGGCGCCGCCCGGATACATATACCACGTCAGCCCGACATCGACTGCCGTCCCTCCGCCGAGGCTACGCTTGTAGCCGCCGTACAAATCGAGCTCCATGTTGGCGCCGCCAAAGGTGCCCCAACCGGCCAGGTTGGATGCCCAGGTGCCGACATACAGGCCGCTCTTGTGCGTGGCGGAAATGCCGCCCTGGATCGCGGCCTCCTTGTCGCTCTGCGAGACGCCGCGGAAACGATAGTCCGACACGATCGCGACCGAACCCGACAGCACGACGGGTGGCGGCGGATCGGTTTCGTCGGCGAACGCTGGCGTGGCGATAGCGGTCAGCATGGCCGCCGCGATGGTGGAATAGATCTTCACTGGAACCCCCTGAAAACGGTCGATCGGGTCCCGCCTGCTGCCCCAACCGCCGCCGCATCTCACCGCTAGCGCTTCTCCAAACGGGAAGCGATGGGGCGGCGATCGGCCGGGACCTCATTTTTTTATGCGCGCTGTGCTGCTGCTTCCTTGCCGGATCGTAACGAACTGTTGCTCGATGCGGCAGCGCACAAAAAACCCCTCCCGGTGAGGGGAGGGGTCGGGGTGAGGCGTACCTGGGGGGTCGGTCTCGGGGGAGAGATGCCCCACCCCTATGTCCCTCCCCGAAGGGAGGATTCGCTGGCGTTACGCGGTCTGTTTGGTCAGCCGTTCGGAAGCGCCATAGACTTCGACCTGGCCACCCGCCGCACGGCGGCGTGCGAGCCATTCCTTGAGCAACTCTGCCGTCGTGTGGTCCGCCGACGAAAGCTGGCTCATGTCGAGCCGCATCGGGGCACCCTCGGGCACGGCATCGAGCGCACCCGACAGCTTGGGCAGCGTCAGGAAGGTCGCGGCACCCGCGAGATGGACGGTCTCGTGTCCGTCATTCTCGACACGCACCACCTTGAGGCGGAGGTTGCGCAGCACCGGGATCAGTTCGAGCAACGACAGCCCGATCCCGACCAGCACGCCGGTCAGCAGATCCTGCGTCACGACCAGCAGCAGCGTCACTGCCCAGATCACCACCGGCAGCAGCCCGTGATCCTTGAACAGATGCTTGGCATGGCTGAAGTTGACGAGCCGCCAGCCGGTCAGCACGAGCACCGCCCCGAGCGCCGCCATCGGAATCTCGCGCAGCAGCCACGGCAGCAGCGCGACGAAGCCGAGGATCCACGCACCGTGGAGGATCGTCGACAGCCGCGACGTCGCGCCCGCCTGGACGTTGGCCGAGCTGCGCACGATCACGCCCGTCATCGGCAGCGACCCGGCGAAACCGCACAGGAGGTTACCGATGCCCTGCGCGCGCAGTTCCTTGTTATAGTCGGTGCGCACGCCGTCATGCATGCGGTCGACCGCTGCTGCCGAAAGCAGCGTCTCGGCACTCGCGATGAAGGCGATAGCAAGCGCCGCGCCGATCACCGCAGGGTCAAGGAAGCGCGTGAGGAAGTCGGCGCCGGGCAGGCTGATCGCGCCGGCGATGTTCTGCGGCACCGCGACGCGCGCGACATCGATACCCGAGAGCCAAGCGACGAGCGTTGCCGCGACGACGCCGAGCAACGCGCCCGGCACGAGCCGCAGCGCCTTTGGCCGGAACTTCTCCCAGCCGAGCATCACGAGCAAGGTGAAGATCGCGAGCGCGATCGCGACTTCGGTCGTGCCGATGTCGCTCGACAGGCCGAACAGGCGGCCGGGGACAGCCGCGAGGTTCTTGAGGCCACTCGGGAGCGGCTTTTCATCGAACATCACGTGGAACTGACCGACCACGATCAGCACACCGATGCCCGCGAGCATGCCGTGCACCACCGCGGGCGAGATCGCGCGGAACCAGCCGCCGAGACGGAAGATGCCGGCCACGACCTGAATCGCTCCGGCCAGGATCAGGATCGGTCCAAGGGCTGACAGGCCCTGATCGCGGACGAGTTCGAACACGATCACCGCGAGGCCCGCGGCGGGCCCGCTGACCTGGAGTGGCGAACCCGCGAACATGCCGACGACGAGACCACCGATGATGCCGGTGATCAGGCCCTTTTCAGGCGGCACGCCCGACGCGATCGCGATGCCCATACACAAGGGCATCGCGACCAGGAACACGACGATCGAGGCGGTGAAATCGCGCCCCATCATGCTCAGCGACGGGAGTTTCACTCTGCGGCTTCCAGATACTCGACGTCCGAAGCGCGGTGGCGCTGCGCGGCGTGGGCGACGGGAAGCGGCTCATCCGCCTGGATCTGCGCGAAGCGACCCGTTGCGCCGTCGAGCGCGTACATCGCGCCGGCGCCGATGTCGAAGAACCAGCCGTGCAGCGAGATCTCGCCGCGCGCGATACCCGCGGCGACCGAGGGATGCGTGCGCAGATGCTGGAGCTGGACGACGACGTTCTCGAGCGCTGCGGCGCGGACGCCTTCCTCGTTGGTCAGCTCAGGATAGCCCTGGCGCACGACGCATTCGGCGGCGTGGCTGTGGCGCAGCCAGGCGGCGACATTGGGCATGCCGTTCAGCATCTCGGGGTTCATCAGCGCCTTCATCGCGCCACAGTCCGAATGGCCGCAAATGATGATGTCGCGTACGCCGAGCGCCGACACGGCATATTCGACGGTCGACGACACGCCGCCCATTTGCGACGACGACGGCGGGACGATGTTGCCGGCGTTACGGCAGACGAACAGATCGCCCGGCTCGGCCTGCATGATATGTTCGGGGACGACGCGCGAGTCGGCGCACGAGATCATCAGGGCCTTGGGGCTCTGGCCGTGCTGCGCGAGCTTTGCATAAAGAGCGCTCTGGTCGGGAAAGACGGCTTTCTCGAAACTGAGGACGCGTCCGATGAGGTCGTTCATGACTCTGCTCCTTGAGGTGCCCGTGGGGGAACGGGGTCAGGAGAGCATTTAGCCGGCGTGTTTTGCTGCGACGCGGCGGGTACGTTACGAATGATTGCTCTGGCGCAGGCGACCCAACCGTCACCCCGGCCTTGTGCCGGAGTCCACCGGGACACGCGCGCTGTCAGCCGCAAGGTGCGCGGCACGGTGGGCCCCGGCACAAGGCCGGGGTGACGGTTGGGTCTAAGAAACCGCCGGCAGCGCGATCTCCGCGCGCAACCCGCCCTCGGGCCGGTTGGACAGGCTCAGCGTCCCCTCATGCTCCGCCACCACGCGCGCGACGATCGACAGGCCGAGCCCGAGCCCGATCGTGTCGCGCGCGCGCGCCGTGTCGAGCCGCACGAAGGGCTCGAGCACGCGCGCCAGCGATGCCGCCGGAATGCCGGGTCCGTCATCCTCGATCCGGATCACCACGCTGCTGCCGTCGCGCAGCAGCGTCAGGAAGACGCGCTCGCCGTAATGCAGCGCATTCTCGACGAGGTTGACGATCGCGCGCTTGAGCGTGACGGGGCGCACCGACAGTTCGAGATGGTCGGGGCCGGTGTACACCGCCTCGCGTCCGCGATCGCTGACGTCGTCGCACACCGTTTCGCACAGCACCGCGAGATCGATCGCCACGCGCGGCTCGCTCTCGCCCTCGCCGCCGAGATAGGCGAGCAGCGAGGCGACCATCGCGTCCATTTCGAGCACGTCGGCCTCGACCGCATCGCGCAACGCCTCGTCCGAGATCGCATCGGCGCGCATCCGCAACCGCGCAAGCGGGGTGCGCAGGTCGTGCCCGACCGCGGCGAGCGCCTGCGTCCGGTCGGCGATCAATTGATAGATTCGCGCGTGCATCCGGTTGAACGCGCCGATCACGCGGCGCACTTCGCTCGGACCCGCTTCGGGCACCGCTTCGTCGCGGTCGCTCCCGCTGCCGACCGCGTCGGCGGCGAGCGCAAGCCGTCGCAAGGGGAGCAGCGTGCGGCGGATGAACAGCCCGCCCATCAGCAGCAAGGCGCCCGCCGGAATCATCGCGAGGATGATGCGTTCGCTCGAAAGATTGGCCTGGTGGATCGGCTGGCGCGTGTGGAAGCGCATCCAGCTGCGGTCGGCGAGCGTCACGCCGCCCGCGGTCACCGCATTGCGGCCGGGCGAGGCGAGGTTGAGCCGCAGATCGGCATGCGCGAGATCGGGCTCCCAGCCAATCACCTGGCGATACATCCGGTCGAGCGACGGCGCGAGTGGCGGCGGCGGGGCGAGCGCTGGCGCCCACTCGATTTCGTAGCGGCTGGTGGTCAGCTCGCGCGCGAGCAGCGGGCGCGCGGCGGGTACCTGCTCGTCGAGCAATTTGCGCGCGATGACGAGATGCTCGGCAAGCCGCCGCGCCTCGTCGTCACGCACCGAGAATTGGCTCGCGCGTTCGTAGAGCACCGTCGACACGCCGAATTCGAGGATCATCGCGAGCAGGAGGATCGCGAAGATCTGGCCGATCAGGCCGGCCGGGGTGTGGAGGTGCCGGCGCAGCGCCGCGCTCAATCGCGCGTCACGGGGGCGCTGAACATATAACCGATGCCACGCACCGTCGCGATCGGCGCATCGACGCCGGTGCTCGACAGCTTGCGCCGCAAGCGGCTGACGAGCACGTCGATGCTGCGATCCGAACTGTCGCCAAGCCGGGTGCGCGAGAGCTCGATCAGCCGCTCGCGCGCGATCACGCGGCCGCTATGGTCGCACAGCGTGACGAGCAGGTCGAACTCGGCGCCGGTCAGATCGACCAGCGCACCCGTCGGCGACAGCAATTCGCGGCGCGGTAAATTGACCGACCAACCGTCGAACCGCAGCATCCCATTGTCGCGCGGCGTCGCCTGACGCTCGACGCCGCCGCGGCGGAGCACTGCGCGGACGCGCGCGAGCAATTCGCGCGTGCCGAACGGCTTGGCGATGTAATCGTCGGCGCCGAGCTCGAGCCCGATGACGCGGTCGGTCTCCGATCCCTTGGCCGAGACGAAGATGATCGGCACGTCGCTCTTCTGGCGGATCGCGCGGCACAGATCGATCCCGCTGGTCCCCGGCAGCATGATGTCGAGCAGCACCAGATCGACCGGCCCCTGGTCGATCGCCAGCCACATTTCGGGCGCGGTCGAGGCGGGGCGGACGGTGTAGCCGTTTTCCTGCAGCGCGCGCGTCGTCAGCATGCGCAGATGCGGGTCGTCCTCGACCAGGACGATGGTCGGCATGAGCGGGGTGGGGTCGGTTACAGACATTGCTGCAGTGAGGTAGGCGAGGGCTGGAGGGGGGTCAAATCCGGCGTGCCAGCCGATTGTGCCAGAAACACTTTGTCATCGCGGCGAACGGCGCGAGCAAGGTTGCGCGCGTATTTGGGTGTCAGTGTCCCTTCGAGGAAATCTCCCATGTTCCGCACCATTCTCGCCGCCGCGCTCATTGCCCCCGCTCTCATTGCAACGCCCGCGCTCGCCAATCGCCTGGCGCACAGCCCGCAGCAAGTCAGCGACGCGCTTAAGCAGGGTTGCACCGTCCATCACGTCCATACCCCGGCCGGCAAGACCGTCCAGTCGCCCGCGCTGGTCCGTTGTAACGATCGCAGCGCGGTTGCTGCCACCAAGGCGGCACCGGCCGCCAAGACCGTGCTCGCCGCGGCCAATTGATGCGACCGGGCCCGCCGCCAGGCGGGCCGGTCATGCAAGCCACCAAGGCCTCGCGCAGACGAGTGCCACTGGCAGAGGATGCAAACCGCTCGGGCGCGTTCAGCGCCCGAGCCGCGTGATCGTTTCGTCGAGGCGCGCTACGGCCACGCCCATCTTGCGGACGATCATCACGTTTTGCGCGACCGTTCCGCCCGGTTGAAGCGCGAGAAACTGCTCCGCCTGCAACCCGCCTTTCATCGCGAAGCGCAAGTGCAGCACAGAGCCGTCGACACGCCCGTCGACCGGGCCGACCGCGTCGCTGAGCGTCCCCATATAGCGATCGGTGCCGACCGGATGCAGCACCCATTGGCGCTGCGTCGCGGGCTTGCCTTGCCGCCGCACCGTCTGATCGAGCACGATGCTGCCATCGTCGGTGACGCGGCCATTGCCCTCGACCAGCGTGGTGGCAGGCCGGTGCAGCGCGATCTTGAGCACGCCCTTGCCTTCGCTGCGCCCCGCAAAGAACGCCACCGCATCAAAGCGCGGCGCCGGTGCGCTTGCGACATGCGTCGTCGACACGCAGCCGGCGAGGGCGAGGCCGGCGATCAGCGCACCAAGCGGTGCGATGCCATGCCGCCGGGCTCGATCGAAAATGGTCATGCGTGTCGCCCTTTCAACGCGGCGCAGGACAATGCGTCCACGGCGCTACGCCCGCGACAACGGACGAAACGCGCATTGGCTCTCTAAATTCTAGTTCAGTCGCGCGGTTGGGCGGCAAATGAGCGACACCGCGCTCCCCTGGTCGGCGAATTGCAGCGTGAAGCCGTGCAAATCGACGATCGCCTTGACGAGGCTGAGGCCGAGTCCAGCCCCCTCGCACTCATGCCGCCCGCGATAGAAACGCTGCGTGACGAGCGCGCGCTCGGCCGGCGCGACGCCCGCGCCGTCATCGGCGACGGTGATCACCGCGGCCTCGCCCTCGCGACGGAGCGTGACGCGGACGGTGCCGCCGGCAGGGCCGAACTTCATCGCATTGTCGATCAGATTGGACACCGCTTCGATCAGCAAGCTCGCATCGCCCTCGACTGCGGGCGCGGGCTCGATCGCGCACTCGAGCGTGATACCGCGATCCTCGGCGGTCGGCGTGTGGAGTTCGCACGCGTCGCCGACGAGGTGCGCGAGGTCGATCGTCGCGAAGCGGCTGCGCCGTGCGGTATTCTCGAGCTCGCGGACGCGCAGCAGTGCCGCGACGATGCCGAGCAGCGTGTCGATCTCGGCGAGCGCGGCCTCGGCCACTTGCTCGAACGCGGGGCGATCGCCCGCCTCGCGCAAGCCGCGCTCGATCCGCGCGCGCAGTCGCGTGAGCGGCGTGCGAAGCTGGTGCGCGATGTCGTCGCCGATGACGCGCACATCGGAGACGAGCACCTGCAATCGGTCGAGCATCGTGTTGATGTGCGCGCACAGCAGCTCGAAACTGTCGGGCCGCGCGCCAACCGCAAGCCGCACGTCGAGATCGCCTGCGACGATCGCCTCGGTCAATTCCCGCACGCTGTCGACTTGGCGCGCGGCACGGCGGCCCGCGATCAATCCGACGCCAACTGCGAGCACCAGCCCGAGTGCGAGCCCGATGATCAGCGATCGCTCGACGACGCGGAGCGCCTCTTCGGCTTCGTCGAGGTCGATCCCGGTGAGCAGCAGATCACCATCGGGCATTGCGCACAGCGCGAGCCGCGCGACGTCGCTGGTCTTGCCGGGCAATTGCGTCGGCACCACCGTCGCGATCGTCGAGCCGCGACCGACGATGACGCCCGGCGGGATCGCGGCGACATTGCCGTCGAGCAGCCGTCGGTCCGCGTCGAACAAAGCGAGGAAGCGATCGCGGTGGATGTCCTCGGCGATCATCCGGCGCAAGGCGGCATGGCGTTCGGGATCGTGCAGCGCGCCGACCGTCCGGCAATCGGCCTGGAACGCTGCCTCGGCCGAATGGCGGTGGCTGTTCGAGGCGAGCAGCCAGAACAGCCCCGACAGCACCACCGACTGGACGATGAGCAACACCGCGATCGCACCGCCCCAGCGCCACGTCGCACGCACGCGCGGGTCAGCCAGGAACATCGAAGATATATCCTTGTCCGCGAACGTTGCGGATGAGCTGCGGTTCGCCCTCGGCATCGACCTTGCGCCGCAGCCGGCCGATATGGACATCGACCACGTTGCTGTTGGGCTCGAACGTATAGCCCCATACATCCTGCAACAACATCGAGCGCGTCACGATGCGGCCCGGGCGCCGCACCAGATAGTCGAGCAGCTTCAATTCGCGCGGCAGCAGCTCTAGCGCGCGACCGGCGCGCGTGGCGACGCCGGCGAGCAAGTCGAGATCGAGCGGCCCGGCAATCAGCCGCGTATCGCGCGTCTCGTTGGGGCGGCGCAGCAGCGCCTCGACGCGGGCGATCAGCTCGACCAGCGCGAAGGGCTTGGGCAGATAGTCGTCGCCGCCCGCGCGCAACCCGCGCACGCGATCGTCCAGGCTGCCAAGCGCGCTGAGCACCAGTGCCGGCGTCCGGCGACCGCTCCGGCGAAGCGCGGCAATGAGTTCGAGCCCGTCGCCATCGGGCAATTGGCGGTCGACGATCAGCAAGTCGATCGCCTCCTCGTGCGCCGCAGCCAAACCTTCGGATACAAGGAGCCGGTGCGTCACCGCATAGCCGTTCGCCACGAGCTCGAGCGTTATCTCGGTCGCGGTGCCGATATCGTCTTCGAGGAGCAGGATGCGAGTCACGCACGCGTGTTCGGCGCGGGGGGTGGCGGGCGTCAACTGAATTGCGGTTCAGACTCCGCGCTGTGGTCCCGGACTCGCTGCCGGCGGGGCGTCCCCTGCGGATTGTGGAACGTACCGACGTGCAAAGGGGCTTACGGGTACGTGATCGGCGCGGTACGGCCGGATCGGGCGATTCGGACGGGGATCGGCTATTGGAAAGGCGTTCGATGAGTTTGCTCGAGGCAACCGCACAGGAGCGCGCCGATAAGGCGCATGGCGAATCGCATTATGTCACGCGGATCGGCTGGCTGCGCGCGGCGGTGCTCGGCGCGAACGACGGGCTGTTGTCGACGTCGAGCCTGATGGTCGGCGTTGCCGCCGCCGCTGCGGGAACGTCGCAGATCATCCTGACCGGCGTCGCGGGGATCGTCGCGGGGGCGATGTCGATGGCGGCGGGCGAATATGTCTCGGTCAGCTCGCAGGCGGATTCGGAAAAGGCCGATATCGAGCGCGAACGGCTCGAGCTCGAGGCCAATCCCGAGCACGAACAGCGTGAACTCGCGGCGATTTACATGAAGCGCGGCCTGCCCAAGGCGCTCGCGGTCGAGGTGGTCGCGGCGCTGAGCGAGCATGACGCGCTCGAGGCGCATACCCGCGACGAGCTCGGCATCACCGACACCTCGACCGCCAATCCGCTCCAGGCGGCGGTCGCCTCGGCCGCATGCTTCCTCGCCGGTGGCTTGCCGCCGGTGCTGACCGCGTTGCTCGTGCCCGCGAGCATGATCCTGTGGGCGATCGCAATCGTCGCGGTGTTGACGCTCGGGGTGCTCGGCGCAGCGGGGGCGCGGACCGGCGGGGCGCCGATCCTGCCCGGCGTGGTCCGCGTGATGGTGTGGGGATCGATCGCGATGGCGGTGACCGCGGGCGTCGGGCACGTGTTCCACACGACGGTCGGCTGAGCGTATAGGCTCCGGGCAGTCGCGCTGCCTGCTTCGCTCAGGCCCCGGCGACGTGCGCCGCGAGCAGTTCGGCGTGCGCGGCCTCGAACTTCGCGCGGAAGGCGGGATTGGCCAGCAGGTCGCTCGCGACGAGCGTGCCGAGCGCGTGGCTCGCATCGAGGTCGCTTGCGAAATGGACGCCGCACAATTCGCGGCTCATCGCATAATCGGCGGCGCGATCGAAGATCTCTGACGAGCGGCCCTTGATCAGCCGCGCAAGCACGAAGCCCGCCGAATAGCCGAGAATGGCGTGGCCGCTCGGATAGGAAGTGGCGGGCTTGCCGATCGTCTTCTTGGCGCAATTGGGCAGCGTCGGGTCGATCCCATAAGGCCGCGTGCGGTGGAAATAGGCCTTGCTCAAGCTGACCGCCGCCTCGGCTTCCGCCTGCACGTCGCGCAGCAGCGCCCAAGTCAGCGGGTATTTCTCGAGCTCGACGCCGAGCGTGCGATCGAACAGCGCCGGGGTCTCGTTGCCGTCGTCGAATCGCGCGCGCGCGAGCCGTTCGACCGGTGCCGCCGCGATCAGCGTGCGCAGCTGCGCGAGTTCGCTCTGCTCCTGCACCGATCCCGGCGCGGGCGGGGCGGGGAGCACCGCACTCGGCGCGAAATCGGGCGCCGAGAGATAGTGGAAGGCGTGCGGGGCAGCCATTCCGGCCGACCCGATCATCCCCAGCGCCAGCACCGCCAGCGTCGAACCCAGAAGCTTCTGCATCGTCATATCCTCGGCCGGAGCGATCAGAACTTGATCCGGGCCGAAGCCAGGAACGAGCGCGGCGGCAAATAGCTGAACTGGTCGAGCTGACCGTAACCGCTCTGGAAGCCGCCCGTGACCGGCGCGCCGCTCGCGCTGGTCGAGATCGCGGTCACCGCGCGGCTGTTGAACACGTTGTTGACCGTGACGCCGAGCCGCAACCCGCCCTTGAATTCCTGGCTGATCGCGAATTCGCCGATGCTGTACGGGCGGATGCGATACAGCCGATAGCCGGGGCTGCCGGTATATTCGCTGGCATATTGGGGACCGGTGAACTTCTGGTCGAACGACAGGCGGAAGCCCGCATTGCGATAGATGAAGCCGCCCGCCGCGGTCGAGAAGGGCGCCTTGGCGATCTGTGCGCCGCTCGTCACGCTGAGCGCCTTGTTGTACGAGCCGTTGCCGAACAGCGTCAGACCACGGACCGGCATGTAGCTGAGCGAGCCCTCGACGCCCTTGTAGCGGACCTTGCCGATATTGACGAGCAGCGTCTGGTCGCAGCCGGTCGTGGTGCAGGTGCCGATCTTGTTGTCGATGTTGATGATGTATCCGTCGACATCGACCGAGACCTTGTTGCCGTGCCACACGCTGCCGAGCTGATAGTTGGTCGAGGTCTGCGGCTTCAGCGCATCGAGCGCGGTCGAGAGCGTGCCCGAGGCCGAGTAGAAGCTCGACAGATCGGGGACGTACATGCCTTGCGCATATTGGCCGTAGAACGACCAGTTGCTCGTCGGCATATAGTTGATCGTCGCGAACGGCAGCGTCTTGGTCCAGATCTGGCTGGTGTAGAGCGGCAGGCGCGTCTTCTGGTTGACCGGGGCGGCGATGCCGCGCTCGAAATGGACGTATTTCACGCCGGGCGTGATCGACAGGCCTTCGACCGGGTGGAATTCGAACTCGCCGAACAGCTGATACTGGTTCCAGTTCGAATGCTGGACGTAAGCGAGATTGGCCTGCGCGATTGGCGGCAGCGCGAGCTGCGCTGCGGTGCCGTTGCCGTTGTTGAACTTCTCGTTGAAGCTGAAGCCGCCGGTGGTGCGGTCGAGGTCGATCAGGTGGCGATCGGTGACGGCATGTTCGTACCAGCCGCCGACACGGATCTTGCCGAGCGCGAAGTCGTAATTGATCTGGCCGATATAGCCGAAGACACGATATTTGTTGAGCTTGTCATAGCCGAGGATGTCGGTCGGCTGGCCCGCCACCGTCTTGTAGGGCGAGGCCGCGGTGCCTGCGCCGCTGAAGCCGCTGATGACCGAGCCGGTGTTCCCCGATAGCGTGTTGTTGGTGTAGCCATACATGTACCCACGATTGTCGAGCGAGAAGCCCGACCCGAGATCGCTCTGCAGGCGAACGTACGAGAAATCGGTGGTCTTGTCGGTGCGGTTGTATTTCCAATAGTCGGGCAGGCTCGGATTGTTGCCGAGCCCGTAGTTGCGGCCATACAACCCGACGTTGGAATTCACCGCACAATCGTTGCCGGTCAGCTGTGTCAGCGGCTGGCCGTCGGCGCCGAGCGCAGTCGTACCGTTGGCGCCGACGCGTGCGCTGCCGCAGGTCGCGCCCTTGAGCACGTCCGACTGGTAATAATGGTTGCGGTTCCACGTGCTCATGATCGTCAGCGTGTTGTGGCTGCCGATCGGCGCGACGATCTTGCCGTAGAGGTTCTTGGAGCCGACCGGCGAATAGGTCAGCGCGCCGTCCGACTGCAGATACTGCCCCGTCAGCACGATCCGCGCCCCGCCGAGCTTGGCGATGCTGCCCGACTGCAATTCGGCGCGGCCGATAAAGGTGTTCCAGTTGCCGACGATACCCTCGACCTGCGCGCTCTGCTGCTCGCTCGCGGCGCGCGAATACATGTTGATGTTGCCGCCATAGGTCGCCTGGCCGAGCTGGCTGGCGTTGCCGGGGCCGCGATCGACGACGATCGTCTCGATCGTGTTCGACGGGAAGAACGCGGTCGAATGGTGCGTCGGGTTGTTGGTGTCGGCAAAGGGGATCGAATCGTAGGTGACGTTATATTCGCCGTCCTGGAAACCGCGGATCGTCGCCTTGGTCTCGCCCAGGCCATAGCCGTTGCCCGCGCCCGAGATCGACACGCTCGGGGTGAGCGCGATCAGTTCGTTGAAATCGGCTGTGGCGGTGGTGTTGGCGATGTAATCGCGGCTGACCGCAGCTTGCGGCTGCGTGGTCGTCAGCGAGACGGTGATCGGCGCGCTCTGCGCCGTCTTCGACCCGGTGACGATGATGTCGGCCGAGGTCAGCGACTGCTTGTCGTTCGCTTGCCCCGCGCTGTTCGCGCTGGTCGAGGTCTGCTCGCCACCCGGCGTCGCTTGCGCGGCAGGCGCAGGCGCAACGACGGGTGCGGTCGCATCGTTCGCCATCGCGGTGCCAGGCAAGGTTACGGACAAGGCCACCCCGGCGAGCAGGGTCTGTCGGAAAGTCGCGCGCATCGAAAATTCCCCAATAAGATCGGCCAGACGCTGCAGGCGATTGTTGCGCTTCTTCCGGGCCGCCATCGCGTGGCGAACCCCGGTTGCTTCCCCGCTGGCTGACCCCGCCTCTAGGCCGACGCGGTTACGGTCGTGTGGCGGTTCGATGGCCCGCCCAAGTCGCTATGCTAAATTCGAGTTAATGCAGGGCCGCTCACGCCGCGGCGAGCGTGGCGACGCAGCCGGGCGCGCCATCGCCGATCCGCAGCTCGAGCCGATGGACCTGCGCGATCGCCGAAACCAGCGCGAGGCCGAGGCCGTTCCCCGGCTGGCTGCGGCTCGCCTCGACGCGGTGGAAGCGCGCGCAGACCTTGTCGCGCTCGCCCGGCGGGATGCCGGGGCCGTTGTCCGCGACGGTCAGCACCGGCCCCGCCGCAAGCCCGATGACGATCTCGCCGCCCGCCGGCGTATACTTTATCGCATTGTCGACCAGATTGCCGACCGCCTCGAACAGCAGATCGGCATCGCCCTCGAACGCCACCGTGGCGGGCATCTCACGGCGGATGCGGACTCCGCGCTCGATCGCGGCGACCTCGTGGAAGTCGGTCGCATCGGTCACCACTTGCGCGAGATCGAGCATACGGAAGCCCTCGCGGCGCGCGCCCTCGTTCATTTCCGAGATGCGCAGCAACGCGTTGAACATCGCGATCATCCCGGTCACTTCCTCGACCGCGTCGCCGATCGCCGCGGCCATGACCACGGGGCTGGCGTTGCCGGCATCGGCCTGGCGCAACCGCGCGAGCAGCCGCGTCAGCGGGGTGCGCATGTCGTGCGCGATATTGTCGCCCGCCGCCTTCACTTCGAGCATCAGCCGCTGGACCTCGTCGAGCATGCGATTGACCTCGCACGCGAGCGCGTCGAGCTCGTCGCGACGTTTCGAGGGCGCGAGGCGCGCGTCGAGCCGCCCCGCCATGATCGCGTGCAGCGACTGTGTCAGCTGGCGGATCCGCCGTTCCTGCGAGACGGCGAGCAGCACCGAGCCCGACAGCCCGAGCACGAGCAATGTGAGGCCGCCCCACACGATCGCCGACACCATTTCTGCGGCGAAGGCGCGCGATTCCTGCAGGTCCTGCGCTACGAGGAAGCGATCGCCGGTGGCCAGCCGGAGCGTCATCGCGCGAAGATCGACTTCGCCGCGCGGCGTCACGCTGGTCAGGTCGAACGGCAGCTCGTCGGGATGCCCGACGGGGAGCGCGCGCGGCGCGCCGGCGAGCCAGCGTCCGCTCGGATCGAACAGGCCGAAGGGGCGCAGATGATGAACGTCCGAGCGGTTGTGCCGCGCGACGCGTTCGATCGCTCCGGTGCGATCGGTCTGCGTCTTCATCCGCACGATTTCGCGTGCGAGCCATTCGTCGGTCTGCGCATTGAAATGCGCGATCGCGCGATCATGCACGAAGCCGAGCAGGCTGGTCGCCGCCGCACCGAACAGCAGCAGGAAGAGGATCGCGACGCGGACGCTCGAACTGCGGCGCCAGCGTTCAAGCGCTGCGAAAGACATAGCCGGTCCCCCTCACGGTCTCGATCAGCGGCGGCAGGTCGCCGCGCTCGATCTTGCGCCGCAGCCGCGTGACATGGACGTCGATGACGTTGGTGCGCTGATCGTAGCGATAGCCCCACACGTCCTCGAAGATCATCGCGCGGCTGACGGGCCGATCGTGATGCCGCACGAGATAGGCGAGCAATTGCAGCTCGCGCGCCTGCAGGTCGATCTTCTGCCCGTCGACCCACGCCTCGCGCGCGATCAAGTCGATCCGCACGCGCCCCTGCTCGAGGCTGATCGACGAGGTCTCCGCCACGCGCCGGCGGATCAGCGCCATCACGCGCGCGGCGAGCTCGAGCGGCTCGAACGGCTTGGCGAGATAATCGTCGCCCCCGGCGCGCAAGCCCCGCACGCGCTCCTCCAAGGCCGAAAGTGCGCTGAGGATCAGCACCGGGGTGCGAATGCCGGCCTTGCGCAGCATGTCGAGCACGCCGACTCCGTCGATCCCGCCGGGCAGCATCCGGTCGAGCACGATCGCATCGAAATCCTTGTCCTTCGCCTGAAGGAACGCCGCGGCGCCGTCTTGCACCGTCGTCACGCGCAGCCCTTCCTCGGCGAGGATCGCGCAGATCGCGTCCGCCGATTTGGGATCGTCCTCGACCACCAGGACCGTCGCCACCGTTGTTACCTTGGACAGAGGAAAGCACCGCCATCCGCCGCAAGTGTGAAACCTTCGTGACGGTCGGTCCGCCCGACCCGCGGGTGACGCGCAGGGATCGCTTCGCCGCGTCAGGCGTCTTGACCAGACCGAGCGCGGAGCGCGTGATACGCGCGCGCAGATCCCGCCGACCCCGATCAAGGAATTGCGCATGGCCTCCGATACCCCCGTCTGGTTCGTCACCGGCTGCTCGACCGGCTTCGGTCGCGAGCTTGCGCAGCAAGTTCTCGCGCGCGGCTGGCGGCTCGTCGCGACCGCGCGCGACGCCGCGCGAGTGGCCGATCTGGCGGAGGGTGCCGAGGACCGCGTGCTCGCGCTGGCGCTCGACATGGCCGATGCCGGGCAGATCGCGGCGGCGGTCACGGCCGCGACCGAGCGCTTCGGTGCGATCGACGTGCTCGTGAACAATGCCGGCTATGGCTATCAGGCGTCGATCGAGGAGGGCGAAGATGCCGAGATTCGCGCGCAGTTCGAGGCCAACGTCTTCGGCCTGTTCGCGCTGACCCGCGGCGTCCTTCCTGGAATGCGCGAGCGGAAGTCGGGGCATGTCATCAATCTGAGCTCGGTCGCCGGGTTCGCTGGCTTCCCGGGCTCGGGCTATTACGCCGCGAGCAAGCACGCGGTCGAAGGCTTCTCCGACGCTTTGCGCGCCGAGGGCGCGCCGATCGGCATCAAAGTGACGTGCGTCGAGCCCGGGCCGTTTCGCACCGACTGGGCCGGGCGCTCGCTCAAGCAGACGCCGGTTGCGATCGCGGCCTATGCCGAAACTGCGGGCAAGCGGCTGGCCGGGACGTCCGAGGGCAGCGGCAGCCAGGCCGGCGATCCAGCACGGGCCGCGACCGCAATGATCGCGCTCACCGAACAGGCCGATCCGCCGCGCCATCTCGTGCTCGGCAAATGGGGCTATGACGCGGTGACCAAGAAGCTGCGCGAAACGCTCGCCGAAATCGAGGCGGGGGAAGCGACGAGCATCGGGACCGATTTTCCGAGCTGATCGCCCCGACTTTGGGCGCTCCGTAAAAAAACGCTTGCGGTTGACGCTGCGTCAAGCGGCATAGCGTCGGCATGCCCGATCTACCGCCCTCGCTCGACATCAGCGATGTCGCCCGCCGCACCGGCCTGACGACGCGCGCGCTGCGCTTCTACGAAGCGCGCGGGCTGGTGCGGCCGCTGCGCTCGGCGTCGGGGCGGCGCTTCTACGGCGCGGCCGAGCTCGAGCGCGTTCATCAGATCGTGACGCTCAAGCGCGCCGGGCTGACGCTCGCGCAAATCGAGCGCTTCACTCGCGACGGGCCCGTTTCGCTCGCGCGGATCGTCGCGGCGCAACTCGCCGCGCTCTCGGCGCAAGCCGACGACATTGCCGCGGCGCGTGCGCTGCTGCTTACTGTCCAGTCCCGCATCGAGCGTAGCGAGCCCATCGATGTCGCGACCTTCTGCTCGCTGATCCAGCACGGAGACCGAGTGATGACGCACGATCAATGGGATTTGGTGACCGACCGCTTCTTCACGCCCGAGGAGAAAGCCGCGTTTGCCGAAACGGCGCGCGCGATGCCGCGCGAATACGATCCGACGGCCTATGCCGCGCAATGGGCCGATCTTGGCGGGCGGATCAAGGCGGCGCTGCCGCTCGCGCCCGAGAGCGATGCGGCGCAGCGCTTTCTCGACGAGTGGCAGGCGTTGCTCGCGCCGTTCGAAGCGGTCGCGACGCCCGCGATGCGGTCGGGGGTAAATGCGATGTATGAGCGGATGGACGAATGGCAGCACGAGGCCGATCCCGGCTTCGACGCCGTCGTGTTCGGCTTCATTCAGCAGGCGATGCTGGCGCGCAAGGCGCAGGCCGCGCTCTGACTTACCACCGCCCCTAACCGTCACGCAGGCCTCGTGCCGGGGTCCACCGTGCCGCGCGTCCTGCATGTGCAGGATCCGTGTCCCGGTGGACCCCGGGACAAGCCCGGGGTGACGAGTGTGGGGGGGGCGGCGCGGCGCGCGAGCCCCTCCGCGCCCCGCGAGCCGCTCAGCGTTCCGCCAGCTTCGCGCTGAACGCCGCCAGCGTGCACAGGCCGACCACCCCCCGCGCGGTGCAGCCTGCAATCGGCAACACCGCGCGGTACGACGCCCGCGCGGTGCCGGCGCGCAGTTCGGCGAGCGACTGCGCGCGATAGACCGCACGGACGTAATGCTGTCCGCTCGCATCGCTCAGCCGCTCGAGCACGATCGCGCCCCCCGGCACCGGATCGTCGACGGCGATCCCGGGCACGCGCCAATGCAAATCGAGCAGCCCGGCGAGGTTGGCGACCTGCGTGTCGTGCCCCGCGATCATCGCGATCGTCGGCGCGGTTGGCGCATCGTCCGACAGCCAGCCGACGATCCGCGGGCTCAGCCCCGCCATGTTGCGCGCCGCGATATAGGGCGGGCGCGCGAGCAGGCGGAATTCGAGCGCATGGAACGCACCGAGCGCGGTGACATCGGCGGCGGTGGCGCGGCCCCAGCCGATCTCTGCGACGGGCTTCCCCTCGGCATATTCGAGCAGCAGGATCTGCGCCGCGGTCGAGGCGCGGTCGAGCGCGCCGCCGAGCTTGGGGCGTGTCGTCGCAGTGGCGGGGGTCAGCGTCGAGGGCTCGCGCGCCACGCCGCACTCGGTCTTCGCCGCCCCGCACAGGATGCGATCGAGCCGCGCGAGCAAAGGCGCCACGCTCCGCTCGACTGCCGCGATCCCGCCCGGCCCGACCGCCGCATCGACCGCGGCAGCCGCGCGCGCCGGGTCGAGCGGTGCGTGGCCGTCGGCAATCTGGTTGAACAGCGGGTCGGCCTCGTCCTGCGCGCGATGCTCGATCGCGATCGCGCAGCCGGGCGCGAGCCCGGTGGTATAGCTCTGCGCGGTCGCGATCGTGCGCTGGTCGCTGTCGGCGAGCAATGCGACGCGCGTCGGGCACGCCGTCGCGGGCATCAGTCCGCTTGCGGCAAAGCTTGCCCTGTCCGCGCCCGCGACCGCCACCACCGCGGCGGCACCGTGCGGGGTCAACCAGCCGGGCGCGACCGGCCAGCTCGGCCACGCCTCGGCGGTGACCCCATGCGGCATCGGCGGCGCCTTGGTCGGCGGGCGGATGCCGTGGCGCATCAGCAGCACGACGCGATCGACCTTGAGGCCGGTCGGGGCGTTCGGCGCGGGCGCAGCGCCACCGAGCGCCGCCACGGCAAGCGCGAGTGCGGCAAGCCGCAGCGGGGTCTTCATGGGTCTGTCTCCTTCGCCCCGCCTTGCCCGCTTTGTATGACAGCCGTGCGGCGTCAGGCGGCGCGTTGCTCGCGCGCGATCCAGGCGTCGATCTGCGTGTCGAGCAAGTCGAGCGGCACCGCGCCATGTTCGAGCACCGCATCGTGGAAGCGCCGCACGTCGAACTTTGCGCCGAGCTTGGTCTCGGCGCGCTGGCGCAGTGCGAGGATCTTCAATTCGCCGAGCTTGTAGGCCAGCGCCTGCCCCGGATTGGTGATGTAGCGATTGACCTCGGCCTCGATATTGGCGTCGGTCAGCGCGGTGTTGGCCTTCATGAAGGCGAGGGCCTGGTCCTTGGTCCACCCTTGCGCGTGCAGCCCGGTATCGACCACCAGCCGACACGCGCGCCACATTTCGTACGACAGCCGCCCCATGTCCTTCTCGGGCGTGTCATAAATGCCAAGCTCGATCCCGAGATGCTCCGAATAGAGCCCCCAGCCTTCGACGAAGGCGGTGAAATTGGTGTCGTATTTGCGGAAGTCGGGCAGGCTCATTTCCTGCTGCAGCGCGATCTGGTTGTGATGCCCCGGCACCGCCTCATGGCTCACCAGCGCGGGCAGCTCATAGAGCGGGCGCTGGTCGAGCTTCGATGTGTTGACGTAGAACGTTCCCGAAATGCCGACCTTGGGCGATCCCGGCATGTAATAGGCGGTCGGGCTGCTCGGCGCGGTTTCGGCCGGGATCGCGCGCACGCCGTAGGGCAGGCGCGGCAGCGTGCCGAACAGCTTGGGCATGTTGCCGTCGTTCGCCTTGGCCTGCAACGCGGCGGCGCTCATCAGCTCGGTCTCGCTCTTGGCGTAATATTTCGGGTTGGTGCGGAGTTCCTGGATGAACGCCTCGCGGCTGGCAAAACCGGCCTTCTTGGCGAGCGCTTCCATCGCGGTCTTGATCCGCTTTACCTCCGACAGGCCGATATCGTGGATCTGCGCCGGCGTCAGATCGGTCGTGGTCTGCTGGCGTACCTGAAAAGCGTAGTATTTCGCGCCCTCGGGCAGCGCCGCGGCGCCGACGCTGACGCGGCATTTGGGGAGATAGGCGGTGCGATAATAGTCGGCGATCTTGCGATATTCGGGGTTGATCGTGTCGGTGATCAGCACGCGCGCGCGGCTCTGCCAGTCGGCCCATTCGGTGTCGCTCATCCCCGCCGGGCGGTTGCCCTTGAACGGCGCGTAGAAGCGCGAGTCTTCGGGTTTGGCGGTGATCACGCCGGAGATCGTCGTCTCGAAGCCGTTCAGCGCGGCGCACGGCTGAACATAGCCGCCTGCGACGGCTTGCCGCGTGATCTCGAGTTGCTGCGCATTGGCACCGGGGAATTGCGCGAGCCGGATGAGGTAGCTCTTGAAATCGGCGCGCGTGCGAACCGGCACCGTGTCGGCGAGCCCGGCAAAGCTCTGGTACCAGCTGCCGAGCGTGGTGAAGGTGATCATCCGCTCGCCGAAACCGTTCGCCTCGATCTGCTCGGACAGGATGCGGCGCAGGATCGCCTTGTTGGTGCGGTCCTCGTCGGTCAGCTTGGCCGCGGGGATCGCATCGAGCCGCTTGATGAACAGCGCCGCCTGCGCTGCCTGGCGGTCGAGCTCGGCCAGGCTGAAATCGCCGAGCCGATCGTCATAGGCGTGGACGCCGAGCGAGGTCGCATAGACCGGGTTCGATTTGAGGAACCACGCCCAGTGATCGGCGATGACGCGGTGGAGATCGTCGGCGGGTGCGGCAACCGCGGGCGCGGCGACGGTGGCGAGCAAGGCTGCGAGAACGAAACGACGCATGGAATCCCCCTTATGTTGGGGCAAGCCTAGGCGAAGTTTCGGCAGCCGATAAGAGCCGGTTTCTACGCAGTTCGAGCGCGCACGAAAAAGGGGCCCGGATCGCTCCGAGCCCCTCTCTCACCATAGCCTTGCGGCCAGGGTGTTAGTCGCGATCGCCAGTCAGGAACGCCGGGGCGAACTCGGGCGCAGGGCCGTCCTCGTTGCCGCCAGCGGCGCGCTCGGGGCGTGCACCGCCGCCATCGCGGCGCGGACCACGGCCACCGTCGCCGTCACGACGCGGGCCACGGCCTTCGCCGCCGCCACCGCCGCCGCGCGGACCACGATCGCCGCCGCCCGGGCCACGGCCACCGTCGCCATCACGACGCGGCGGGCGCGGACCACGGTCGCCGCCTTCGCGCGGCTCACGGGCAGGACGCGTGTCTTCGAGCTCGGCACCGGTCTCCTGGTCGACGACGCGCATCGACAGGCGAACCTTGCCGCGCGGGTCGATCTCGAGGACCTTGACCTTCACTTCTTGACCCTCGGAAAGAACATCCGAGACCTTCTCGACGCGCTCGTTCTTGATTTCTGAGACATGGACGAGACCGTCCTTGCCGCCCATGAAGTTCACGAACGCCCCGAAGTCCACCAGGTTGACGACCTTGCCGTCATAGACCTTGCCGACTTCGGCTTCCTCGACGATGCCCTTGATCCACTTGATCGCAGCTTCGATCTGCGCGGTGTCGGACGACGACACCTTGATCACGCCCTCGTCGTCGATGTCGACCTTGGCGCCGGTCGTCGCGACGATCTCGCGAATGACCTTGCCGCCCGTGCCGATGACGTCACGGATCTTGGTCTTGTCGATCGTGAAGGTCTCAATGCGCGGTGCGTGCGCCGAGAGTTCCTCACGGGTGTGGTCGAGCGCCTTGGCCATTTCGCCGAGGATGTGCGCGCGGCCTTCCTTGGCCTGGGCCAAAGCGACACGCATGATCTCTTCGGTGATGCCCGCGATCTTGATGTCCATCTGCATCGTGGTGATGCCGGCTTCGGTGCCTGCGACCTTGAAGTCCATGTCGCCGAGGTGATCCTCGTCGCCGAGGATGTCCGAGAGAACCGCAAAGTCCTTGCCCTCGAGGATCAGGCCCATCGCGATGCCCGAGACCGGACGCTTGAGCGGCACACCGGCATCCATCATCGACAGCGAACCGCCGCAGACCGTCGCCATCGACGACGAGCCGTTCGACTCGGTGATGTCCGACAGAACGCGGATCGTGTACGGGAACTCGTCCTTCGACGGCAGCACCGGGTGCAGCGCGCGCCAGGCGAGCTTGCCGTGGCCGACTTCACGACGGCCCGGCGCACCGAAGCGGCCGACTTCACCGACCGAGTAGGGCGGGAAGTTGTAGTGCAGCATGAAGTTCTCGTACGACAGGCCGGTCAGGCCGTCGATCATCTGCTCGGCGTCCTTGGTGCCGAGCGTGGTGGTGCAGATCGACTGCGTCTCGCCACGCGTGAACAGTGCCGAACCATGCGCGCGCGGCAGGAAGTGCACCATCGCCTCGATCGGACGGATCTGCGTGGTGGTACGACCGTCGATGCGCGTGCCGTCCTTGAGGATCGCACCGCGGACGATCTCGCCCTCGAGCTTCTTGACGAGCTTGCCGGCCGCCATCTGGTCCTGCGGCGCGGCATCGGCGAAGGCTTCGCGGGCCTTGGCGCGGACTTCGTACAGCAGATGCGAGCGCTGGCCCTTGTCGGTCACCTTGTAGGCAGCGGCAATGTCCTTGCCGACGAGCTTGCGCAGCTTGTCCTTGGCGGCGGTGAGATCGGCCTGGGCGGCCATTTCCCACGGATCCTTGGCAGCCTGCTCGGCAAGATCGATGATCAGGTTCGCGGCTTCGCGGCACGCCTTGTGCGCGAACTGGACGGCGCCGAGCATGACCTCTTCCGAAAGCTCCTTGGCTTCGGATTCGACCATCATCACGGCGGCGCCGGTTGCGGCGACGACGAGGTCGAGCTCGCCCGACTTGGTCTGCTCGACGGTCGGGTTGAGGATGTACTCGCCGTCGATGTAGCCGACGCGCGCTGCGCCGATCGGGCCCATGAACGGCACGCCCGAGATGGTGAGGGCAGCCGATGCGGCGACCATCGCGAGCACGTCGGGCTCGTTCTCGCCGTCATACGACAGGACCTGGCAGATCACGTTGATCTCGTTGTAGAACCCTTCGGGGAACAACGGGCGGATCGGGCGGTCGATCAGGCGGCTGGTCAGCGTTTCCTTTTCGGTCGCGCCGCGCTCACGCTTGAAGAAGCCGCCGGGGATGCGGCCGGCAGCCGAATACTTTTCCTGGTAATGGACGGTCAGCGGGAAGAAGTCCTGGCCTTCCTTCACCGACTTGGCGGCGGTCACGGCGCAAAGCACCACGGTCTCGCCGAGCGTCGCCATCACGGCGCCGTCTGCCTGGCGCGCAACGCGGCCGGTTTCCAGCGTCAGCGTCTTGCCACCCCATTGGGTGGTTACGGTCTTGGTATCGAACATATCGTTTCCTTCAACACCACTGGCCGGATGCCAGTGGGGCCTATGTGCGGACTAGCCGGTCCGCGCGGTTCGGAGCCTTTCGTGGCTCCCGGCCAAACCGCCGAATTGCGGAATGGCGAAAGGGGTTGGATGTAGAAACGGCGCCCGAGGGCGCCGTTCCGTGAGGTCTTGAGTTACTTGCGCAACCCGAGCTTCGCGATGAGGGCGGTATACCGCGCCCCGTCCTTGTGGCGGAGATAGTCGAGCAGCGTGCGCCGCTTGTTGACCATCATCAGCAGCCCGCGGCGCGAATGGTTGTCCTTCTTGTGGCCCTTGAAGTGCTCGGTCAGGTTGCGGATACGCTCGGTGAGGATCGCGACCTGGACTTCGGGGCTGCCGGTGTCGCCTTCGACGCGGCCATGTTCCTTGACGAGCGCGTCCTTGCGCTCTGCAGTGATCGTCATGCTTCTTCCTTCGACATCATTCAGAGATTGAAACCGCGAACGACGCGAACCTCGCGGTCCTGGACTTCCACCAGAGCGACGGGAATTTCTTCCGATGTCGCGAAGTAGGAGCCATCGTCGGCGGCGATCCCGATCAACACCCGCCCCTGACGGAGCAGCCCTGCCTGATCGGGGGAGAGGGAGAGAGCCGGGATGTCGTCCAGCCCCGCCCTCAATGGCAGGAGTTTGTCTTCAAGGGCGCGCGCCTGCCCGAGTTCGGCCAGTTTGTCCAGCGATATCGCGTTTTCGAGGGTGAAGGGGCCGGCCTTGGTGCGGCGCAGCATGGTGACGTGGCCGACGGTTCCGAGCGCGATCGCGATGTCGCGCGCGAGGCTGCGGATATAGGTGCCCTTCGAGACGTGGGCAGTGAGGGTGATGTGGTCAAGAAGAAGGCCCTCATCCCGACCTTCTCCCGCGAAGGCGGGAGAAGGAGAGGGAGCGGAAAGCGATCTCCCGCCTTCGCGGGAGAAGGTTGGGTGAGGGCCTTCTTCTCGAACGCAGACGAGCGAATGGATCGTCACAGACCGGCTCGCCAGCACCACCGCCTCGCCAGCGCGCGCAAGATCATAGGCGCGCTCGCCATCCACCTTCAGCGCGGAATAGATCGGCGGCACCTGTTCGATCGGCCCGGTGAAGCGCGGCAAAACAGCCTCGACCTTCGCCAGCGTCGGCCGCACCGCGCTCTCGGCGATCACCTTGCCCTCGAGATCGAGCGTGTCGGTCTCCGCTCCGAAAGTCACGGTAAAGTCGTACACCTTGTCGCTGTCGAGCATCCGCCCGGCGAGCTTGGTCGCCTCGCCAAGCGCGATCGGCAGCACGCCGGTGGCGAGCGGATCGAGCGTCCCGCCATGCCCGACCTTGATGCCACGCTTGCTGACATCGTAACCCGACGCCCGCAGCGCGCGCTTGACCGCGGACACCGCTTGCGTCGAGCCCAGCCCGAGCGGCTTGTCGAGGATCAGCCAGCCATGCACGCCGCTCACACCCCGCCGAGCTGCGCGATCCGCAGGAAGACATCCGCCACGGCGTTGGCGATTGGTCCGATCACACGGCGGATGATGTCGAACTGCGGGCTGATCATCGGCAGCACGAACAGCAGGATCAGCAGCAGCGGAAGCCCGAAGCGCGCGAGCTTGGCGTACTGGATCGCCGCGGCGCGCGGCAGCAGGCCCTGCACGACATGCCCGCCATCGAACGGCGGCAGCGGGATCAGGTTGAAGACGCCCAAAAACACGTTGATCAGCAGGAAGCTGTACAGCACGTCGAACGCGAAGCCGACCGCCGTATGCGGTGCGCCCTCGGCCGGAACGCCGCCGGCGAGCCCGACGAACGCCGCGAGCCCTAGCGCGGTCAGCGTCGCCAGCACGAAGTTGGTTGCGGGGCCCGCGAGCGCGACCAGCATCATATCACGCCGCGGGTTGCGCATCTGCGACGCGATCACCGGCACGGGCTTGGCCCAGCCGAAGATCGGCGCGTGTGCGATCGCCAGAATCATCGGCAGCACGACCGTGCCGATCGGATCGACATGTTTGATCGGGTTGAGCGTCAGCCGCCCCATCCGCTCGGCGGTATGGTCGCCGAAGATCCGCGCGACATAGCCGTGCGCGACCTCGTGGAACACGATCGCGATCACGAGCGGGATGAGCCACACCGCGATGGTGTAGGGCAGGTCGGGATTGGTCATCGGGGTCCGTTCGGGTCAGGCGGCGGCAAGCGCTTCGCTGAAATGGCGACGACACAGCGCAATGTACAGATCGTTGCCGCCAATCTCGGTCTGCGCCCCCGCCGCGACCGCGCGGCCGGTGGGATCGACGCGCAGGTTCATCGTTGCCTTGCGCCCGCACGCGCAGACCGATTTGATCTCGATCAGCGAGTCGGCGATCGCCAGCAGTCGCGCCGAACCCTCGAACAAGGCGCCGAGGAAGTCTGTGCGCAGCCCGTAGGCGAGCACGGGAATGCCGTGGAAGTCCGCAAGGGTAGCAAGCTGATCGACCTGGGTGGCGGTGAGGAATTGCGCTTCGTCGACCAGCACGCAGGCGGGCGGAGCCTCGCCCTCGCGCGTCACGACCGCGATGAGATCGGTGTCGCGATCGAACGCAATCGCATCGGCGGCGAGCCCGATCCGCGAGGTGATCGTCCCTGCGGCAAAACGATCGTCTACGCCTGCGGTGAGCAGCACCGTGCGCATCCCGCGTTCGCGATAGTTGAAATCGGCCTGCAGCAGGTTGGTCGATTTGCCCGCGTTCATCGAGGCATAGTAGAAATAGAGCTTGGCCATCAGGAGAGACGATCGATGGGGACCGGGCTGTCGGGCCCGGCCTGAGTTTTGAGTTTACGTTCGAACGATATGAACCCGTCAAAATCGCGAGCGGCGATGAGGTGTATCATGTCGTCGAAATCGGCGCCGTCGCGCAAACGATGAATCGCCCAGCCGAGCCACCCTGCTTCCTCGACATGCACATTGTCGAGCGCGGCAAAAGCTGTGAGGGCGTTGGCAATCGCGTCGGTCGTCCAGCGATACGCACTCCGCAGCACCCATTCGATTTCCATCGCGACCGTGAGCGACACGAATACTGGCTCGCTTGCGATCAACGCCACGGCGATTGGCGTTTGAACGGGATCGTCGTTGGTGATGACGCGCAAGGCGATATTGCTATCGATCGCCTTCAAGGTCTGTGGCGCTCCGCGAACATCCGGTCGACTGCCCGGTTCATGTCTTCGATCGATACCGCTGGCCCGACATAGGAGGGAACGCGTCGCCGAAATTCCTCGTAACTGATCCGTTCGCGCTCGGGCTCCGCAACCTCGAGCACGATACGACGTCCCTGCCGCGACACATTCAGCGTCTCGCCCGCTTTGAGCTGGAGCGAGTCGCGAATATCCTTCGGGATAACGACCTGGCCTTTCGACGAAATTTTGGTCTGCGCATTCATCGTGGTAAGATGTGTCTTACCTAAACGGTTGTCAATCGTCGGTATCGGGCTCAAGATCGCGCGCCACCTTCGGATCGCGGAGCAATGTGTCGATGTGGCTGCCTTCGTCGAAGCTGTCGTCCGCGAGGAACTTGAGCTTGGCGGCATATTTCATATGGACGCGCGCGGCGACCTCGCGCTGGAGGTAGGCGGTGTTGGTGCGCAGCGCCTTCAGCACGGCTTCCTCGTCGCGGCCGAGCAGCGGCTTCATGAACACCGTCGCATGGCGCAGGTCGGGGGACATGCGGACTTCGGTGATCGTCACGGAATGCTTGGCGAGCACCTCGTCATGGACGTCGCCGCGCGCGAGGATATCGCTCAGCGTGTGGCGCATCTGCTCGCCGACGCGGAGCAGGCGGACGTTGCGGGATTCGGCGGTTTCGTTGGGGCGCATGGCTAAAGCCTAAAGCCCTCGCCCGCCTTGGCGGGAGAGGGTTGGGTGAGGGTCTTCTTCGTCGAGGCGTGACGAGCAGGAGGAAGAAGAAAACCCTCACCCTCCCGCTGCGCAGGCCCCTACCTCTCCCGCGAAAGCGGGAGAGGGGAACACGATTACAGCGTGCGTTCGCGCAGTTCGACTTCGAACGTTTCGAGGAAGTCGCCCGGCTTGATGTCGACGAAGTTCGACGTGAAGGTCACGCCGCACTCCAGACCTGCGCGCACTTCGGCCACGTCGTCCTTGAAGCGGCGCAGCGAGGCGATCTCGCCCTGGTAGATGATGACATCCGCCCGGGTGATACGCGCCTTGAGCGCCTTGCGGATGTTGCCCTCGGTAACGAGCAGCCCCGCCGCCTTGCCGTGCTTGCCCGCCGAGAAGACCTCGCGGATTTCGGCGCGGCCGACGACCGTTTCGAACGCTTCCGGTCCGAGCTCGCCCGCCATGCCGGCGCGGATCTCGTCGGTGAGGTCGTAGATCACGTCATAATATTTGAACGCAACCTCGTGACGCTCGGCGATCTCGCGGGCCTTGGCGTTCGGACGAACGTTGAAGCCGATGATCGGCGCGCCACTGGCACCCGCCAGCGTAACGTCGCTCTCGGTGATGCCACCGACGCCCGAATGCAGCACGCGCGCCTTGATGAGATCGGTCGAGATCTTGTTGATCGCGCCGACGATTGCCTCGACCGACCCTTGCGTGTCGGCCTTGACCACCAGCGGATATTCGATCGCCTGCTTTTCCTTGAGAGCCGAGAACATCGACTCGAGGCTCGCCGGACCACCGCCAGTGCGCTTCGAAGTAATGACGCTCTGACGGTACTCTGCAACCTCCCTCGCACGCGCTTCGTTCTCGACCACCGACAGCGGATCGCCCGCACGCGGGACACCCGAGAGACCGAGGACCTCGACCGGCATCGACGGGCCGGCTTCCTTGATCTGCTGGCCCTTGTCGTTGGTCATCGCGCGGACCTTGCCGCTCTCGGCGCCGACGACGAAGATGTCGCCGACCTTGAGCGTGCCGCGGTTGACGAGCACGGTCGCGACGGGACCACGGCCCTTGTCGAGCTTGGCTTCGATCACGGTGCCTTCGGCCGCGCGGTTCGGGTTGGCCTTCAGTTCGAGCAGTTCGGCCTGGAGCTGGATCTTCTCGATCAGCTCGTCGAGCCCGGTCTTCTTAAGCGCCGAGACTTCGACGTCCTGGACGTCGCCCGACATCTCCTCGACCACGACTTCATACTGCAGCAGGGCCTCGCGGACCTTCTGCGGATTGGCGTCATGCTTGTCGACCTTGTTGATCGCGACGATCATCGGGACGCCAGCGGCCTTGGTGTGGTTGATCGCCTCGACGGTCTGCGGCTTGATCGCATCGTCGGCCGCGACAACGAGCACGACGATGTCGGTCACGTTGGCGCCGCGCTGGCGCATTTCGGTGAAGGCTTCGTGGCCCGGCGTGTCGAGGAAAGTGACCTTCGACTTGTCCTTCAGCGTGACCTGATAGGCGCCGATATGCTGGGTGATGCCACCGGCCTCACCGCGCACCACGTCGGTACCGCGCAGCGCGTCGAGCAGCGAGGTCTTGCCGTGATCGACATGGCCCATGATCGTGACCACCGGCGGACGCGGCAGCAGCGTGTCCTCGGGATCGGCATCGGTCTCGATCGCGATGTCGATGTCCGAATCGCTGACGCGGACGATGTTGTGGCCGAATTCGGTCACCAGCAGCTCGGCCGTATCCTGGTCGATCGTCTGCGTCATCGTGACGGGCGAGCCCATCTTGAAGAGCATCTTGACGAGGTCGGCGCCCTTCTCGGCCATGCGGTTGGCGAGTTCCTGGACGGTGATCGCTTCGGGCACGACGACGTCGCGGACTTGCTTGGCCTGCACTTCGCGCGGGCCACCCATGCGGCGATGTTCCTTTTCGCGCGCACGCTTGAGTGCGGCGAGCGAACGGGCGCGGGCGCCGTCGCCGCCGTCGAGCGCACGGTTGACGGTCAGCTTGCCGCCGCGACGCTCGTCGCCCTTGCGGTCACGCTGGCCGGGACGCGCGGGTTCGTTCGGCGCAGCCGGCGCGGCAACGCCGATGGCGGGACGCTTGGCGGCACCGGCAGCTCCTGCAGCCGGCGTGGCGGCCGCAGGCGTCGGCTCGGGCGCCGGGGCAGGCGGTGCCGGACGCGGACGCTCGGGACGCGGCACTGGCGTGAACAGGCGCGGTGCCGGCATCGACGGATCGCGCTCGAGGCTCAGCGGACGCAGCGCCGGGGCGGGCGGTGCGGCTGGCGCGGGAGCAGGGGGCGGCGCAGCAGCGACGGGCGCAGGCGCAGCCGGAGCGGCGACCGGAGCCGCGGCCACAGGGGCGGGCGCGGGTGCGGCTTCGACGGCCGGGGCCGATGCGGCGACGGGCTCAGCAGCCTCGGCGACCGGGGCCGCGACAGGCTCGGGCGCCGGCTGCGGCACGGGGTCGGGCGCGGCGGCGCTGTCGGGGGCATCACCGGCACGGCGATTTTCCTCGGCGCGGCGGCGCTCTTCGGCTTGCGCCTCGATCCGCAGCCGCTCTTCGCGGCGACGCGTTTCCTCGAGCGCGTTCATCCGCGCTTCGTCGGCTTCGCGCAGCAGCTTGGCCTGGAGCTCCTGGCGCGACAGCAGCGAGTTGCCGGGCGAGACGGGCGGGGGCGGCGGCGGGGTCGGCGCGACCGGACGCGGCGCGGCGACGGGCGCCGGTGCCGGAGCGGCCTGCTCGACGGGTGCCGCGACCGGCGCGCCGCCGGGCCCGAGCACGCGACGGCGCTTCACTTCGACCTGGACGGTATTCTGCCGTCCATGGCTGAAGCTCTGCTTGACCTGGCCGGTCTCGATCGTGCGCTTCAGCCCGAGCGGCTGACGCATTCCGAGTTTCGGCTTTTCGTTGTCGGTATCGCTCACTCAAATTCCTCGCATGTGTCGTCGTCAGCCGCAGCAGGGATGCCACTTCCCGCCGGGTTGGATATGTGCGCCGATGCGCCTTGCGACGGTGTTTCGCAAGCCACGAGGGCGGATTCGGGGCCGATGAAATGCAGCCAGCGGTTGAGCGTTTCGCCCACCCGCTTTGCAGCATCGCGTTCTGTCAGGCCGATATGTACCACATTCTGCCGACCTAGCGCCACGGCCAATATGGTGCGTGACACCGGCAGTGCCAACCCCCGCAAAGCGCTGCCTTCTTCATCGTTGCCGATTCGCCACGCCTGGTCGAGCTTGCGGTTGCCGTCGGTGCCTGCGTCGGACGCGTGGAGCAGCATGGTGAGCTTGCCCGAGCGTGCCGCGGTCTCGATCTTGTCCGAGCCGGTGAGCAAGTGACCGGTGCGGGCTTCGAGGCCGAGTCGGTCTAGGACAGCGCGTTCGAGTGCGGTGGCGATCATCTCCGGCAGGTCGTCGGGAATCAGGATAGGGCCGGTCTTGAACGCGCGGGCGAACGCGCCCTTGAGTTTGCCCTTGGCGATCGCGGTTTCGAGTTCGGCGCGCGTCACGCCGATCCACGCGCCGCGGCCGGGGGCCTTGGCGCGCACGTCGGGGAGGACGTGGCCGTCGGGCGACAGCGCGAGTCGCACGAGCGCTTCGCGCGGCGCGCGTTCGCCGAGCAGGATACAACGTCGCACCGCTTCCTCCCCCTCCCGCTTGCGGGAGGGGCTAGGGGTGGGCGCGCGCTGCGCATCGAGCGTCGCGTCAGGGGAGAGCGCGAGCCCACCCCCGACCCCTCCCGCAAGCGGGAGGGGGGAAGAAGAAGCGCCTAGCGTGTCATTGCGAGGATTCCGCACGAGCGTCCTCCTGCGGCTTGGGGGTGGGCGCATCACGGTCAGCGAGCAGAATCCCGCCCGCGCCGTAATTCTCGGTGCTCACTTCTTCGATCACGATCTGCACCGCAGCCGGGTCCTTGCCCAGCCGCTCGACGAGCGACTGGGTGACATCGGCGACGATCGCGGACTTCTGGTCCTTGGTCGCGCTGCCCGAAATGCGGATGCTGACGAACGGCATCAGGCTTCGCTCTCCTCCGAGGCGGTTGCTGCGGCTGCCGGCTCTTCGTCGAACCAGTGCGCGCGTGCGGCCATGATGATCTCGTTGCCCTGCGCTTCGCTCAGGCCGTACTCGCCGAGCACGCCGCCCTTGTCCTCGGGGCGCTTGTTGGCGTCGGCGCCCTCGGCGCGGCGGCGCTGTTCCTGGCGCTTCTTCTGGATCAGCTCGTCGGTCGCGAGATCTGCGAGGTCGTCGAGCGTCTTGATCCCGGCCTTGCCGAGCGTGACGAGCATCGCCTCGTTGAGATGCGGCAGCTCGGCAAGCGCGTCCTCGACGCCCATCGCGCGGCGTTCCTCGCGGTTCGTCCCTTCGCGACGCTCGAGCGCCTCGGCGGCGCGGCTCTGCAGCTCGGCAGCGAGATCGTCGTCGAAACCTTCGATCGAGGCGATTTCCTCGACCTCGACGTAAGCGACTTCCTCGAGCGCGCCGAAGCCCTCGGCGACGAGCAGCTGCGCGAGCGTCTCGTCGACGTCGAGCTCGGTCTGGAACATCTCGGTGCGCTCGGCGAATTCCTTCTGGCGCTTCTCGGACGCGTCCTGCTCGGTGAGGATGTCGATCGCCTTGCCGGTGAGCTGCGATGCCAAACGCACGTTCTGGCCACGGCGACCGATCGCGAGCGACAGCTGATCGTCGGGAACGACGACTTCGATGCGGTCCTCTTCCTCGTCGATCACGACGCGCGACACGGAAGCCGGCTGCAGCGCGTTGACAACGAAGGTCGCGGTGTCGGGCGACCAGGGGATGATGTCGATCTTCTCGCCCTGCATTTCCTGGACGACCGCCTGAACGCGGCTGCCCTTCATGCCGACGCACGCGCCGACCGGGTCGATGCTCTTGTCGTGGCTGATCACGCCGATCTTCGCGCGCGAACCCGGGTCGCGCGCAGCGGCCTTGATCTCGATGATGCCGTCGTAGATTTCGGGGACTTCCTGCGCGAACAGCTTCTTCATGAAGTCGGGGTGTGCGCGGCTGAGGAAGATCTGGGGCCCACGGTTTTCACGGCGGACGTTGAGGATCAGCGAGCGGATGCGGTCGTTGACGCGGACGACTTCGCGCGGGATCTGCTGGTCGCGACGGATCACGCCCTCGGCGCGGCCGAGATCGACGACGACATGGCCGAACTCGACGCGCTTGACGACGCCGGTGATGATCTCACCCATCCGGTCCTTGAACTCTTCATGCTGGCGCTCGCGCTCGGCGTCGCGGACCTTCTGGAAGATGACCTGCTTGGCGGCCTGCGCGGCGATGCGGCCGAATTCGATCGGGGGCAGCGGATCGACGATGTAATCGCCGACGACCGAGTCCTTCTGGAGCTTCTGCGCTTCCTTGAGGTTCACCTGCTTGAAGTAATCGTCGACCGCCTCGACCACTTCGACGACGCGCCACAAGCGCAGGTCACCGGTGTTGGGATCGAGCTTGGCGCGAATGTCGTTCTCCGCGCCGTAGCGCGCCTTGGCGGCGCGCTGGATCGCGTCTTCCATCGCCTCGATGACGATGCCCTTGTCGATCATCTTCTCGGTGGCGACGGCGTTCGCAATGGCGATCAGCTCGGCGCGGTTGGCGGTAACGCCTGAAGTTCCTGCGGTGGCCATCACTTGTGTCCTTCGTCTTCAATGCCCTCGGGCAGCGCTTCGTCTTCGATTTCTTCTTCTTCGACGCCCTCGATCGAAAGCGGCCGGGTGGCCGCGATCAGCGCGTCGGTCAGCACCAGCTTGGCGGTGCCGACCTGGTCGTACCCGATTTCCATCTCGCCATGCTTGGGGAGATAGATGGTGATGCGATCGCCCGCGACGCCCTTGAGCAGCCCGGTGAGCACCTTGCGGCCCTCGATCGGCGCGGCGAGCACGATGCGCGCCTCATGCCCGGTCCAGTCGGCGAAGTCCTTGAGGCGCGTCAGCGGCCGGTCGATCCCGGGCGACGACACTTCGAGGCGATATTCGTCGGTGATCGGGTCGCGGCCCTCGGCCTCGAGCGTGTCGAGCACGTCGGAGATGCGGCGCGACAGTTCGGCGCAATCCTCGATCGTCAGCTGGCGCGTATCGGGGCGCTCGGCCATCACCTGCAGCGTGAGGTCGCCCTTGCCGCCGAACAGCTTCACGCGCACCAGATCGAAACCCAAAGCCGCGGCTTCGGGAGCAATCAGGGCGGTCAGATCGGGCGTTTCGGCCAATGGAAATCCTCGAGTCGGTTAGGCAAAGGGGCTCGGCGCCGGAACCGGGGGGCTCCAGCCTCTTCACCTGACGATGTAGAGAGTGATCGCGATATAGGCGCAAGCGCGAGGGCTGGCAAGCCGTTCTCGCGAGCGCGTCACCCCGAACCTGTTCCGGGGTCCACGGTGCAGCGTACGCCCACGCCCGCTGTCTGTGTCGCACGGTGGACCCCGGAACAAGTCCGGGGTGATGGCGGTTTTCGAAACACTTACAGGAGAACTCCATGTTGTCGTCGTCCCGCACGCCTTTCGTTGCTCTGGTGCTGGCCGCGACGGCCTGCTCCGCGCAGCCGCAGCAATCGAACGCCGCGGCTGCGGCACCGACCCCGACGGCACGGCCGAACCGCGCGCCTGTCACCAGCCTGCCCGACGACGCGCCCGCCGCGACGATCCGAAACGTCCCCGCGACGACGGGCCGCGCGAACCGCGCCGCGACCAAGCCGCCGTTTGCGCAAGCGACGCTCGCGACCTTCAGCGAGCCGTTCGCGATCGCGGTGCTGCCCGACGGCAGCGCGCTCGTCACCGAGAAGGCGGGCAAGATCAAGCTGCGCCGCGCCGACGGGTCGATCGCCGAGATCACCGGCGCGCCGAAGGTGCTCAACGACAATCAGGGCGGCCTGCTCGACATCGCGCCAGCGCCCGATTTCGCCATGAGCAAGCTCGTCTATATCAGCTATTCCGAACCGCGCCCGGGCGGCAGCAGTCTGGCGCTGGCGCGCGGGCAGTTCACCGGAACGGCTCTGGTCGACCTGCAAGTGCTGTGGCGCGCCGGATCAGATGGTGTCGGCGGACAGTTCGGGGCGAACATCGCCTTCGCACCCGACGGCAAGTCGCTCTTCCTCTCCTCGGGCGAGCGGCAGCGCTTCACGCCGGCGCAGGATCCCGAGCAAGCGCTTGGCAAGATCCTGCACCTGACGCTCGACGGCAAGGCGGCGCCGGGCAATCCGATGGCGGCAGCGGGCGGGGTGCGCGCGGAGACGTGGAGCAGCGGGCATCGCAACCCGTACGGCTTGGTGTTCACACCCGATGGCCGACTGTGGGAAGAGGAGATGGGGCCCAAGGGTGGCGACGAGCTCAATTTGATCCTGCCGGGCAAGAATTACGGCTGGCCAATCGTGTCGAACGGCGACAATTATTCGGGCAAGCCGATTCCCGATCATCCGAGCCGGCCCGATCTCGAAGCGCCCAAACTGTGGTGGAACCCGTCGATCTCGCCGGGCGGGATGGCCTATTATTCGGGCGCGATGTTCCCGGCGTATCGCGGCTCGCTGCTGATCGGCGCGCTGTCGGGCGAGTCGCTGATCCGCGTTGCGCTCAACGGGGACAGTGCGACGGTCGCCGACCAGTGGGACATGGACGCGCGCATTCGCGACGTCGCGCAAGCGCCCGATGGGGCGATCTGGCTGCTGCAAGATGACGGGAAATTGGTGCGGCTGACGCCGAAGAAGTGACATGCCCGTCACCCCGGCCGTGTGCCGGAGCCCACCGTGCTGCCCCCGGTGCGGCCGATGCTCTCGCGTCCCGGTGGACCCCGGCACAAGGCCGGGGTGACGGGTAGCGGGTGATTACCCGCGCACGATCAGATAGTTCATCCGCGCCGCGGCAATGGGCTTGGCCGGATCATCCTGCCACGCCGTCGCCTCGACATTGGCGACGCGCCCGCCGAGCCGCGTCACGACCCCGCGCGCGAAGGTCGGTTTCTCGCGCCCGCCGCGCATGTAATCGACCGTGACGTTGATCGGCTTGATCTGCCCGCCGCCATCCTCGGCCAGCGCATATTGCAGCGCGACGATCGCGGCCATTTCGAGCATCCCGCCGATCGCGCCGCCGTGCAGATAGCCCGGCCGCCCGAGCAGGCTGGTCGCGCTCGGCATCGTCAACAGCGTCGGATCGTCGCCCTCGGCAACGGCGATCCCCAGCAAGTCGGCATAAGGCGGCAACATCAGGCGGCATCCGTGAACATGAAGGTGCCCGCGACATGCGCGAGCGGATCGGCCGGGTCGCCGTCATGCGCCTGACCGCGCACGAACGAGATCGAGCGCGTGATGCGATAACATTCGCCGCGGCCGTACACCGTCTTGCCCGGCGTCGCGGGGCGCAGATAATCGATCCGCAGGTCGAGCGTCGCATGCGGGCGGAAGCTGCCGAGCTTGGTCCACACCGCAAGGCTCGTCGCCATGTCCATCATCGTCAGGATCGGCCCCGAGGCGAGCACGCCGCTCGCCGGATCGCCGATCAGGTCGGTCTGATAGGGCAGTTGCAGCTCGACCCAGTCGCGCCCGTGGCTGTGATAGCTCAGCTTGAGCAAGCCGCCATGCCCGCCGACGCCAAGCCGGCTGAAGCGTTGCGGGTCGAAGGCGGAGGGGGTGTCGGCGGCCATGATGCCGGGCGCTGTATCGCAAAGCCGCGTGCGTGCAAGGGGCGAGCGCCGTGGCATTGGCGAGCCGCTTGCGGCGTTCGGCACGCCGGTATAGCATCGCGTTGCAAAAGAAAACGAAACGGCCCGCAAGCGGCCGTTCTGGAGGGTCTGAAATGTCGCATCCGAGCGTGCACGCGCGCACCGATCCCGGCAAACCCGCGCTGATCGTCGCCGAAACCGGCGAGCGCGTCAGCTTCGCGGAGCTCGACGCCCGCTCGAACCGCGCGGCGCATCTGTTCCGCGCGAAGGGGCTGAAGGCCGGCGACACGATCGCGCTGTGCCTTGAGAACAGCCCGGCCTTCTACGACATCGCTTGGGGCGCGCAGCGTGCGGGGCTGTTCTTCGTGTGCATCTCGACCAAGCTGACCGCATCTGAAGTCGATTACATCTTCAACGATTCGGGCGCGCGACTCGTGATCGTCTCGGCCAGTCTCGCCAGCGTGACCGCCGCGCTGGGCACCGAGCTCGCGCGCTTTTCGGTCGGCGGACCGGTGGCGGGATGGGCGGCGTGGGAAGACGCGGTCGCCGCGATGCCGGATACGCCCATCGCCGACGAACGTGCGGGCGTCGACATGCTCTATTCGTCGGGAACGACAGGACGCCCCAAGGGCGTGCGCGTCGCGCTGCCCGAGGATCCCGATATCGCTGCTGGCACCGTGCTCGAGATGCTCGCGCGCGGGCTGTACGGGCTCGGTCCCGACAGCATCTATCTCAGCCCGGCGCCGCTCTATCACGCCGCGCCGCTGCGCTGGTCGATGACGGTGCAAAGGCTCGGCGGCACCGTCGTAATGATGGAGCATTTCGACCCCGAGGCCGCCCTCGCCGCGATCGACCGCTATCACGTCAATGCCAGCCAATGGGTGCCGACGCATTTCGTGCGGATGCTCAAGCTCGATCCGGCGACGCGTGCGCGCCACGATCTGTCGAGCCTCAAGGTCGCGATCCACGCCGCCGCGCCGTGCCCGGTCCCGGTCAAGGAAGCGATGATCGACTGGTGGGGTCCGGTGCTCTACGAATATTATGCCGGGTCGGAGGGCAACGGCCTGACGACGATCGCCTCACCCGAATGGCTGGCGCACAAGGGGTCGGTCGGCAAGGCGGCGTACGGCGTGCTCCACATCTGCGGCGAAGATGGCGCCGAGCTGCCGCCGGGCGAGCAGGGGCTGGTCTATTTCGAGGGCGGTACGCCGTTCGAATATCACAACGACCCGGCCAAGACCGCGGAGGCGCGCAACGCGCACGGCTGGACGACGCTCGGCGATATCGGGCGGATCGATGGCGACGGCTATCTCTACCTCACCGATCGCAAGAGCTTCATGATCATCTCGGGCGGGGTGAACATCTATCCGCAGGAGATCGAGAACCGCCTGATCACCCACCCGCGCGTCGCCGATGTCGCGGTGATTGGCGCGCCGTGCCCCGAAATGGGCGAGCGCGTCGTTGCTGTGGTCCAGCCGGTCGATATGGCGGAAGCGGGGCCGGCCTTCGCCTCCGAGCTCACCGCGTGGTGCCGCGCCGAGCTGTCGGGGGTGAAGACACCGCGCCAGATCGATTTTGCGGCGGAACTGCCGCGCCACGCGACGGGCAAATTGTACAAGCGCTTGCTGCGCGACCAATATTGGGCAGAGACCGGCGCGCAGAGCGTGTGACGCCGATGGAGAGACAGATGAACGACCGCGTATCGACCACGATCACCGATCATATCGCCGACGTCCGCCTCGCGCGCGCCGACAAGATGAACGCGATCGACCCGGCGATGTTCGAAGGTATCGGCGCGGCGATCGATGCGCTGCACCCGCGCAAGGACGTGCGCTGCGTCGTGCTGTCGGGCGAGGGGCGCGCGTTCTGCGCCGGGCTCGACATGACGAGCATGGCGGGCGGCGGCTCGGGGCTGTCGCGCAACGAGCGTAACGAGCAGGGCGCGATCCTGCCGCAGCACGTCACCTGGGGCTGGCGCAATCTGCCGATGCCGGTGATCGCCGCGGTCCACGGCGTGGCGTTCGGCGGCGGCTTCCAGATCATGTCGGGCGCCGACATTCGCATCGCCGCGCCCGACACGCGCTTTGCGATCCGCGAAAGCTATTGGGGGCTGGTGCCCGACATGGCGGGCTTCCCGATCTGGCGCGGGCTGGTGCGCGACGATGTGCTGCGCGAGCTTGTCTATACCTCGCGCGAGTTCGGTGCCGAGGAAGCGCTCCACCATGGCTTCATCACGCGCATCGCCGAGGATCCGCACGCCGCGGCGCTCGCGCTGGCGCACGACATCGCCGCCAAGAGCCCCAATGCGATCCGCGGTGCCAAGCGGCTGTGCTCCATGGCGTTCGACGCCGACCCGCGCGCGATGCTCGAGGCCGAGACCGACGAGCAGGTCAAGGTGATCGGCCAGCCGCCGATGATGGAGCAGGTCGCGGCGAACATCCAGAAGCGCCCGGCGCGGTTCGGGGATGCGGAGTAAGCGGGCACTCCCGCTGGACGTCTAGCCTCCGCCTTCCGCCGTCTGCACCGCTGGCTGCCGCGACCCCGCCTCTCTTCGTCACCCCGGCCTTGTGCCGGGGTCCACCGTGCCGCGTATCCTGCGGCATGCATTTCGTTGTCACGGTGGGCCCCGGCACAAGGCCGGGGCGACGGGAAGTGGCCTTTAAGCGCCGCCCGCTTTGCGCCATAGCCACCGCGATGCAGCGCCGGCTCACCCAGTTCTTCCAATCCCGCGTCGGCCGCGCCCTCTCGACCTTCTTCTCGCCCGGCCCGCGGATGATCGACGAGCTCGAATGCGTGGCCTCGGTCGCGCTGGCGATCCTGCTCGCGCACACGATCGGCGCGAAGAGCGTCGCCTGGGCGGCGTTCACCGGTTTCGTGCTGATGCGCGGCCATGTCGCGCAGACGCTGTTGCGCGGGTTGCTGCGGATCGTCGGCACCGCGGTCGGGGCGGGGGCGGCATTGCTAATCGTGCCCTATGCGGTGCGCTCGCTCCCGATGGCATCGCTCGCGGCGGCAGGGATGGGGGCGATCGGCCTGTACGGGATGCTCACCGCCAAGCGTGCCTATGCGTGGCTGCTGCTCGGGCTGACCTTCGAGCTGATCCTGCTCGACACGCTCGAGCATCCTGCGCTCGACACGCTGGCGTTTGCGCAGACGCGGTTGCTCGAAGTGCTTGCGGGCACGGCGGCGTGCGTCGCGGTCAGCCTGATCTCGACGCTGACCGTGCGGCGGCGCTGGCCTGCGCCGCCTGCGGTGCCGGCGCAGCGGATCGGCTGGCATCGCGACGCCGCGCGCCACGCCGCGCAAGCGGGCGTGACGCTCGCGCTGCTGCCGCCGCTCCATGCGCTGTTCGGGATCCCGCAATTGGCGCAGGCAAGCGTGACCGTGATGACGGTGATGATCGTACCGGTGGCGCGGCTCGGGCGCAGCGGTCTGGCACCGGTGAGCAAGCGGCTGTGGCACCGCGCGCTCGGCTGCATCGGCGGTGGCGCGCTGGCCGCCGCCGTGCTGGTCGTCGCGCACGGATCGGCGCCCGTGCTGATCGCGGGGACATGCCTCGGCGTCGCGATCGGGCGGCATATCGAAAATGCCGGCGGGCGCGTGCCCTATCTCGGGCTGCAATTCACGCTGGCGATCCTGGTGACGCTGGTGCCCGACAGCTATGCCGAGGTGGCGATCCGCCCGGCGCTCGAGCGGCTGACGAGCATTTTCATCGGTATGGCGCTGATCGAACCGGTACTGCTCGTCTGGCACTTTGCGTCGCGGCGGATGCCCGCCACCGCATCATAGCCGCAGGCGGTTGGCCTCCAGTCCTGCACGGAATTCGTCAGGGAGTGCGGTGAGCCCGCCACTCGCGCTCATCACCAGCACGACATCGCACGTCGCGATGCACGCGCCGTTCTGGAAGGCCGCCGAGAGGATGTTCCAGCTGCGGGTGCCGATCTCGCCGATCCCGCTCGCGATCTCGACATCGGCGGGGAAGAAGCCCTCGCCAAGATAATTGATCTCGACCCGCGCGACGAGCCAGCGATGCCCCGCCCAGCCGTGCAGCTTGATCGCCTGGTTGAAGCGCACCCGCCCGCTTTCGAAGAGCGCCGCCATTGCGACATTGTTGATATGGCCGAGCACGTCGAGATCCTGGAAACGCGTCTGGATCGTGACGGTATGGGGGTAGGTCGCGGGGTCGAGGCGCGCGGGATCGGGACGGGGCATGAAAATCTCCAAAAGCCCCTCCCCTTCAGGGGAGGGGTTGGGGTGGGGCCGTGCCGCGAATTCGACGACCCGGTCTCGGTGAGACCCCGCCCCACCCCCGACCCCTCCCCTGAAGGGGAGGGGAGTTTACGTCAGCGCGGCGCCATGCGGATCGCGCCGTCGAGGCGGACGTCCTCGCCGTTGAAATAGCTGTTCTCGAGCATCGTCAGCGCGAGATGCGCATATTCCGTGGGAATGCCCAGCCGCTTGGGGAAGGGGACGCTCGCCGCGAGATTGTCCTTCACCGCCTGCGGCGCGCCCTGCATCAGCGGGGTCTCGAAGATCCCCGGCAGGATCGTGTTGATGCGGATGCCTTCGCCCATCAGGTCGCGCGCGATCGGTAGCGTCATGCCGACGACGCCGCCCTTCGACGCGGAATAGGCCGCCTGGCCGATCTGGCCGTCCTCGGCGGCGACGCTCGCGGTCATCACGATCGCGCCGCGCTCGCCGTCTTCGCCGGGCGTCAGCGTCAGCATCCCCGCCGCCGATTTGGCGACGCAGCGGAAGGTGCCGATCAGGTTGATCTGGATGAGCCAGTCGAACGCGGCGAGCGGGAAATGCTTGATGCTGCCGTCTTCCTTCGAGCGGCTCGCGGTCTTGACCGCATTGCCGGTCCCCGCGCAGCAGACGAGCACGGCTTCCTGGCCGTTGGCCGCGCGCGCCTTGGCGAAGCCGGCGTCGACCGACTCGTCCGACGTCACGTTCACTTCGCAGAACACGCCACCGATCTCGGCAGCGAGCGCCTCGCCTTTTTCGGCCTGCAGATCGAAGATCGCGACCTTGACGCCCTTGGCGGCGAGCGCGCGGGCGGTGGCGGCGCCGAGGCCCGATGCGCCGCCGGTGACGACTGCGGCGGTGGTGGTGTCGAGTTTCATGGGAAGTCCCCCTAATTTCGTCGCCCCGGCGGAGGCCGGGGCCGGTCTGTTGGGTGCGGTGCCACCGTTGCGCGTCGCAACGGGACGGCCCCGGCCTCCGCCGGGGCGACGGGGATCAGACCCGTTCGATGATTGTCACGTTGGCGACGCCGCCGCCTTCGCACATCGTCTGCAGGCCATACCGCCCGCCCGATTTCTGCAAAGCGTGCACCAAAGTCGCCATCAGCTTCGTCCCCGAAGCCCCGAGCGGATGCCCCAGCGCGATCGCGCCGCCATTGACGTTGAGCTTCGCCGGGTCGCCGCCAGTGTGCTTCAGCCAGGCGAGCGGAACGGGCGCGAACGCCTCGTTGACCTCATACAGGTCGATCTCCTCGATCTTCATCCCCGAGCGCTGCAGCGCGCGGTCGGTCGCGAACAGCGGCTCCTCGAGCATGATGACGGGGTCGCCGCCGGTGACGGTAAGATTGACGATCCGCGCGATCGGCGTGAGGTTGTGCGCTTTCAGGGCCGCCTCGCTGACGATCATCACGGCGCTCGCACCGTCACAGATCTGGCTGGCATTGGCCGCGCTGATGCTGCCGCCTTCCTGAAGCAATTTGACCGAACCGATGCTCTCCAAGGTCGCGCCGTAGCGGATGCCCTCGTCGGTGCTGTGCTGGACAATCCCCTCGGGCGTCTCGATCTCGAGCGCGATGATCTCGTCGGCAAAGTCGCCGCGCTCGGTCGCCGCCTGCGCACGACGATGGCTTTCGAGCGCGAAGGCGTCGAGCATCGCGCGGTCGAAGCCGTGCTTCTTGACGATCATCTCGGCGCCCATGAACTGGCTGAACATGATGCCGGGGTATTTCTCCTCGAGCCGCGGCGACTTGTAGTTGCCCAGGCCTTCTTTCATGAACAGCGTCGCGGTGGTGCCCATCGGCACGCGCGTCATGCTCTCGACGCCCGCGGCGATGACGATGTCCTGCGTTCCCGACATCACCGCCTGCGCGGCGAATTGCAGCGCCTGCTGCGACGATCCGCACTGCCGGTCGATCGACACGGCGGGCACGCTGTCGGGCAGGTTCTTGGCGGCGAGCACGGCGTTGCGGCCGACTTGTCCGGCCTGCTGCCCGCCCTGCATGACGCAGCCCATGATCACGTCGTCGACCGCGGAGCCGTCGATCCCGGTACGCTCGACGATCGCGTCGAGCACGGACGCCGCCATGTCGACGGGGTGCCAGCCAGCGAGTTTCCCGCCGCGCTTGCCGCCCGCGGTGCGCACTGCATCAACGATATAGGCTTCGGCCATGCTCGACTCTCCATAATCGGTTTCTGTTTGCAACCTCTATTGCCGTACTCCAGGCGCTTGGGCAAGGTGGAACGACGTACCCGATGATCGAAAGGCCAAGCATATGGATGTGAGCGAAGCGATTGCAGCGCGCCGATCGGTACGCGGTTTCCTGAGCGATCCGGTCGACCCGGCGGTGCTCCACGGCATCGTCACCAAGGCGGCACGCGCAGCAACCGGCGGCAACCTTCAGCCGTGGCATGTCGACGTACTGACTGGTGCGCCGCTGGAACGGCTGAAGGCAGCGGTGCTGCACAAGATCCAATGGGGCCAGCCCGAGACGGCGGCGTATGATATCTATCCGAGCGAACTCGTCGCGCCGTATCGCGACCGGCGCTTTGCGGTGGGCGAGGCGATGTATCGCGAGATCGGCATCCCGCGCGAGGACAAGGCGGCGCGGCGGCTGTGGTTCGCGCGCAACTTCCAATTTTTCGGGGCGCCCGCAGCTTTGTTCTGTAGCGTCGACCGGCGGATGGGGCCGCCGCAATGGGCCGATCTCGGCATGTATCTGCAGAACGTCATGCTGCTTGCGGTCGAGGCGGGGCTGGGAAGTTGCGCGCAGGAATGCTGGGCGATGTATCCCGAGACGGTGGGCGAGGCGATCGCGCTGCCGGCCGAACGGATGCTGTTCTGCGGCGTGGCGATCGGGGTGGAAGATACGACAGAGCCCGCGAACCGCTTACGCAGTGCACGGGCTCCGGAAGACGAGTGGCTGACGCTGCACGCCTAAACGCCCTCTCCCAAGGGGAGAGGGACAGGAGGATCAGCCGGCCGCAGGCGAACGACGGCCGCCGCCACCGCCGGCACCCGAGCGCCCACCGGCGCCACCAGGACGACCGCCACCGGGACGGCCCTGGCCGCCGGGACGGCCACCGCCGGCCGGACGCCCGGCACCAGCTGGACGACCAGCACCCTCGGGGCGCGCGCCCATCGGGCGACCGGCACCCGCCGCGCGATCCCCGGTCGGACGCGCCGAATGCGTCGCCTTGGGCGGCGCACGGTGACGACCCGAGTCATCACGACGCTCGAACGTGTCGGAACCGGCCGGACGCGCCGCCTTGATCCGTGCCGCCTCGGCGGTGAAGCCTTCGGGGAGCTGCATCATCTCGGGCTTGACCTTGGTCAGCTTCTCGATGTCGCGCAGGTACGTCCGCTCATCATCCGCCACGAAGCTGATCGCGGTGCCCGATGCGCCGGCGCGCGCGGTGCGGCCGATGCGGTGGACATACTGTTCGGGGACGTTCGGCAGCTCGAAGTTGAAGACGTGCGAAACGCCCGAAACGTCGATCCCGCGCGCCGCGATGTCGGTCGCGACCAGAACCTTGGCCTTGCCCGACTTGAACTCGGCGAGCGCGCGCTCGCGCTGCGGCTGGCTCTTGTTGCCATGAATGGCGTTCGAATCGACACCATTGGCGGCGAGCAGCTTCACGACGCGGTCGGCGCCATGCTTGGTGCGCGTGAAGACGAGCGCACGCTCGACCTTCTCGTCGCGCAGCAGGATCGTCAGCAGCGCCTGCTTCTCACCCTGGTTGAGGAAGGTGACGAACTGGTCGACGCGCTCGGCCGTGCTCGACGTCGGCGCGACCTTGACGGTCTGCGGATCGTTGAGGAACTGGTTGGCGAGCTCGCGGATTGCGTTCGGCATCGTCGCCGAGAAGAACAGCGTCTGGCGCTGCTTCGGCAGCATGCGGACGATCTTGCGCAGCGCATGGATGAAGCCGAGGTCGAGCATCTGGTCGGCTTCGTCGAGCACGAGGATCTCGAGCATCGCGAGGCTGACGAAACGCTGCTCGATCAGGTCGAGCAGACGGCCCGGCGTGGCGACGAGAATGTCGACGCCGCGCGCCATGTCCTGGCGGTTCTTGTTTATGCTGGTGCCGCCGAACACGGTCGCGACCGACATCTTCGAGAACTTGCCGTAGTCACGCGAGCTCTCGGCGATTTGGCTGGCGAGTTCGCGCGTCGGCGCGAGCACGAGCATGCGGCAATGCGTCGGCAGGACGCGCTTTTCGTTGTTCACCAGATGCTGGATCGACGGCAGCACGAAGGCTGCGGTCTTGCCGGTGCCGGTCTGCGCGATGCCGAGCAGATCGCCGCCCTGGAGCAGGATCGGGATCGACTGCTTCTGGATCGGGGTGGGGGTGGTATAGCCTTTGGCTTCGAGCGCGCGGACGAGCGGCTCGGCAAGGCCGAGTTGAGCGAAAGTCATGGGTAGGTTAGTCCATTGCATAGGCCATGGACGCGCATCATCGACGCACGAATGGCGGGGGGAGATATGACACCCCGCGTGAAAAGGGAGGTCCGTTGTGGTAACGACCGAGGCGGAGCCGGACCTATCAAGGACCCATCACGCTGCATGACGCTTCGATGGGGCGCATATAGCGAGCAACCCGCGATCCGTCAAGATCAGGGTCGGAATGCCTGCCGAGTCAGCTCTTCTCCTTGCTCTTCTCGCCGCGCTTGGCGAGCGCATCGAGCATGTCGGGGACGAGCGTCTCGGCAAACCCCGCGATGAACGCCCAGATGAACAGCTTGAACAGATCGGATTGCTCGGCGAGGCCGAGGCCATTTTTCAGCGCGCTCAGGATCGGTTGCTGGCCGGCATCACCAGTGCTGCCCGTACGGGGCGGCATTGCGCTGGCGGTGAGATAGGCATTTTCGGAACTGCGCGCGTCGATGGTTGAAAGATCGGCCAAACGCTTCTGGCGCGCGCAGTCCGCGGCCGGGTCGGGCGTAGCAGACACAGCAGGCGTTGGCGTTGGGGATGCCGCCGCGTTATCAGGTGCGGCGCTGTCACCATCGGCGGTGGTGGCGTTGCTTTCCGCGGCATTTTCGGCGGGCGGTTCGACGCTGCTGGTCGTCGCTGCAGCGGCCGTCTGTGCAGCCTTCTCTCCTGGGGCAGGCGGGTTGCCAAGCGTTGCACCACACGCGCGTGCCCGCTGTTGCTGATCGTCTGCGGCAGCTTGATCGACGTGCATCTTGGTGCGCAGCGCCTCGAGCGTTAGCCGGAAGGTTGGAGCGACCCCACCCGTAAGGCCGACTGCCGAGGGCAGTCCCGACGCGAACAGCGCATACATGACGAGGCCGAACGCATTCGACGACATCAATGCGATCGCGAGTCCGTTGATCCCCGATCCGAGCGTCGCCAGCGCATAGATCGCATCGGCGCCGACGCTTTGCCCGATATCCTCGTCCTTGATGCGGCGCCCGATGCTGATCAGTGCGCCGACACGCGCCATCAGCAACAGCAAGACGATGCCGCACAGGAACCCCCGATTTGCCGCGATCCCGGTCCACAGCGCGCTCGCGGCGCAGATGGTCGTGATCGCGATCGCCGTGCTGACCAAGCTCCACCAAAAGCGTCCGAGCAACCATGCCTGGATCTGGCTCACCGCGGTTTCGCGCGCCATGCTGACGATCCGCGCGCCCTGGATGAAGCTGAGCATCGCCTGCATGTCGCGACGTTTGAGCGCGATCTCGCTGGGGCTGGGATCGGGCATCAGGGCTTCTCCTGCTGGGCGACGTCGGATGCTGGTGCCTGCGCCGTGTCGTCGGACGTCGCGGCATCGGCCGCGCCGCCTTGTGCTTCGTGCGCTGCGATCTCGGCCGATTGGTCGCGCCGGAGCGCTGCCTCGCGGTCGCCGGCATCGCTGGCAAGCGCATCGGGGTCGACGGTGGCAGGGTCGTCGCTGATAGCGGGTGATAGCGTATCCCGGGATGGAATGGTTTCAGCGACCGGCGCCTTGGTAGGCTCGGCCAGCGCCGCCGGCGACCAAGCGAGATGCTGCGCGATCGCAGCGGGACCGACGACGCGATTGAAGCGTTCGCGCACGATCCAATAGGTGCGGTCGATCAGATCGTCGCTAATCGCTTCGACCAGCTTGGTCTCGACACCCATCAGCTCTGGAAAGGGCGCGGTCATGCAAGGGGAGTCGGCGTCGCTCGACGTGGTCAGCTTCTTGAGCAGAACGTCGGCATTGGTCGGTGCGAAGCCCACGATCTGCGCGTGGAGATAATCGGCATAGGCTTGACGCGCCACGGCCTGATCGCACGCGCGCACCGGGGGAACGTCGCCGCGTACCCACCGCCAGAAACGTTCCATGTCCATTCCGATCTCCCCCGTTCAACTATGTTGCGCCGCGCGCCGCGGTGCGGATCGGCGAGCGTTAGACGCCCAGCGCGTGGACCAGATCGGGTGTGACCTGCGGGGAGGGGGCAAGCCCCTTGGCAGCGCGATAGGCAAGGATCGCGAGGCGAGTCGCCGGCCCGACCACGCCGTCGGGCAGGCCAAGATGATAGCCCGCTGCGACCAGCGCGCTCTGCACCTTCCATTCGGTGCCGTGTTCGAGCGGCGCCGCGCCGATGATGAACGGCCAGATCCGCGCGAACCACGCGCGCCGCTGCGCCATGCCGATCATCCCGCCATTGATGCCGAGCGTGACCGTCTCGATGTCATTATTGTCCGCCGCGGCATTCAGATGCTTGGCGCTCCATTCGAGCAAGGCGGGCTTGAGCGCATGCGCTGCATCGACCACCAGATCGGGGTGGCCCTCGAAATCGACGTGGCAGCGCGCGCCGAAGCGCGCATAGGCGTCGCGGCCGGTGGTCTGAAGCACACCGCGCCCGCGATAGCGCCAGCCGTCCTGCGTTTCGCGCGGGCCATTCCCCATGCGGTTCCCGTACACCAGGCTGAACAGCGCGATGCCGCCATCGATCGCGCATTGCTCGGCCATCGCGACGCAGGCGGCGCGATCGGGGAAATAGCGGTGCCAATTGCCCGAGTCCCACATCGCGCCAAGGTTCTTGGCCGAATAGCGGCCGCTTTCGACGAGGATCGTCAACCCCCCGGTCTCATGCAGCGCTTGCGCCATGAAATGCGCGAGCCGCAGCGGGGTGGTGATCCCCGCCGCCGCCAGCAGACCGGCGGGGTCTGCAAAAGCGGCGACGTAGGCGGGCTTCGCGTTCGGGGCGAACTTCGCCACGACTTGGTTGGCCAGAACCCCCATCGCTTTTCCCCTCACGCCCCGTTGTGAAATTGGGCCGATTCGGATGAAAAATCAACGGATCAGGGTATAAAACCTCTTATTATCAGTAATATACCTACGTTCGAAGCGTGGCTTGTTTAAATAGAGCGTTGAGCTCTGTTAGCGCTCATACGCCTTGGGCAGCGTACCTTCTTGCGGCACCCTATACCGCTCGCGCAACGCATCCTGTCGCGTGCGCAGCGGTTGCTTGACGCCGTCGATATAGACCGCCGCCACCGCACTGCCGAGCTCGAGTGGATCGCCGTCCCAGATCACCACGTCGCCGCGTCGTCCGGCGCGTAGCGAGCCGATCTCGTCGCCCATGCCGATCGCCTCGGCCGGCACCGAGCTGATCGCGGCGAACGCGGCGTTCCAGTCGAGGCCGGTCGCGCCCGGCACCTTGGTCAGCGCGACGAGGTTGCCGGCATATTGCTTTTCGAGCCGCGCCTGCCGCGCCTCGTCGTCATTGATCGTGCCGATGCCGACGAGCACGCCCGCCGCCTTCAACCGCCCGACATTCGACTGCGTCGCGCCGAGCTGATCGAACGACGCGGGCAAATCGGTGAGTGCCGAGGCGATGACGGGGATGCGCGCAGCGGCGATCTGGTTGGCGACAAGCCAGCCTTCCGCTGCGCCGACGAAGACGAGTTTGAGCGCAGGATAGTCGCGCTTCAAATCGATCAGCGCGAGCATGTCCGAGGCGCGCTCGACATGGACGAGCAGCGGCATCGCCCCCGACGCGACGGGGACCAGCGCGGCCGCATCGGCGCGCGTCAGCAACGCATCCTTGCCCTGATCGGAATAGGCGGCAGGCGCGCGGACATAGTCCTTCACTTGCGCCAGCGCGTTGCGGAACACCGCGATCATCGCCGGGCGGCTGTTGCCGCGACGCGACCCGCCGCCGCCATATTCCATGAACTGGAAGGCGCGCGGCTTGGTGATCGGCGATCGGTCCGTGCCGAGATCGATCACTGCGCCCAGGCCGGCGAAGATCGATCCGTCAGTGTCGGGCGCGACGATCGCGCGGGTGATGCCTTCGGCGCGGTTGAGCGGGATCGAGGAGGTCGCCGGGTTGACCGCAGGGGCGACATCGATCGCCGCATGGAACGGGCTGCCGCGCGCGGCGGTGTCATTGGTTTCCTCGACTCCGTCGGATTCGACGATCCCCATTCGCGTGAAGCCCGCGACGATCCCCGGCGTGACCCAGCGTCCGCCGGCATCGACCGTGGCAGTCCCCGCGGGCACCGCGACCGAGCGGCCCGCAGCGACGACCCGGCCGTCGCGGACGATCACGGTGCCGCCCTCGATCGGTGCGGAGCCATCGCCGATGACGAGCTTGGCGTTGGTGATCGCGACGCTTTGCGCCGCGGCGGGCGCGGCGAGGAAGGCCGCGCTGAGGAGCAGGAGGCGCTTCACTTGGTATCTCCCGCACCGGGCTGGCCGAGTTCGAAATCGGAAACGGGGCGGCGTTTCGGATCGTTGGCGTCGTAGAGCAGCGCGCCGTCGATCCACACCTTTTCGGGGCGGGTGTAGACGCTGAACGGATTGCCGTTCCACAGCACGACATCGGCCATCTTGCCGGGCTTGAGGCTGCCGGTCTTGTCGGCGATGCCGAGCGCCTTGGCGGGGTTATAGGTCAGCCACTCCCACGCGACTGCATCGGAGATGTCGATCCCGGCATGGCGACCGGCGGCGAGCGCCTTGGCGACTTCCTGGTTCAAGCGTTGGATGCCGTTGGGATCGTCCGAGTGGATCATCGCGCACGCGCCGTTTGCCTGGAGCAGCGCGAGATTTTCGCTGATCGCGTCGTACGACTCCATCTTGAAGCCCCACCAGTCGGACCACACGGCCGCGCAGGTGCCGTTTCCCTTCAGCAGATCGGCGATCTTGTACGCCTCGACCGCATGGTGGAACGCGCTGACATGGTAGCCAAACTCCTTGGCCATATCCATGACGATGGCCATTTCGTCGGCGCGGTAGCAATGGTTCTGGACGAGGATCTCGCCGCCGAGCACGCCCGCGAGCGTATCCATCGCGATGTCGCGGCCGGGGGGATCGCCGCCGTCCTTTTCGTATTTGTCCCATTTGCGCTTGTACTCGACCGCCTTGGCCCAGGTCTGGCGGTCGACCGCGATATTGCCCATTCGCGTCGAGGGTTCGCGCCCCTTGCTGCCATAGACGCGCTTGGGGTTCTCGCCGCACGCCATCTTGAGGCCGTAGGGCGCGCCGGGGAATTTCATCCCCTGCTCGGTGCGCGCATAGACGTTCTTGAGGACGACCGACCGGCCACCCATCAGATTGGCCGAGCCGGGCAGGATCTGCAGCGTGGTGACGCCGCCATTGACAAGCGCGCGGCTGAAGCCGGGATCCTGCGGCCAGACGCTATGCTCGGCCCATACGTCGGCGGTGACCGGACCGGTCGCTTCGTTGCCGTCCGAATTGGCCTCGACCGCGGGCGAAGGGTAATCGCCGAGGTGGCTGTGGATATCGATGATGCCGGGGGTGAGCGTCTTGCCGGTACCGTCGATCACCGTGGCACCGGCAGGAGCGGCGATGCTCTGGCCGATGCGCTCGATCTTGCCGTCGGCGAACAGCACCGAGCCATCATCGATCCGCGCGCCTTCGCCGTCGAAGATCGTGACATGCGTGACCAGCGTCGGCGTGCCGGGATAGGCCTTGTAGGTCGAGGGGAAGGGATCGTGCGAATAGCCCTTACCAGCGCCGGGGCCGCTCTTGCTCCGCTTGGTCGATGCGCTCGCCGGGCGCTCGCCATCGCTTGCACAGCTTGCGAGCAACGTGGCGAGCGCCACCATGGTCCAACCGATACGCTTCATGCGACCCCCTTTGACGCGCTGTGCGCTGTATTGGTCGAGTAATCCGGGAGGAGCGGGACGCTGTCAATCATGCGGCGCGCAGGCAGAGCGGATTTCATGCCAGGCTTTGCGTGCGCGTCGCGCTGGCGTAGGGCGCGCGCAGTGCGGTGTGCCTGGTGCGTTGGGGCCGCCAATCGAGGGCCCATGTTTCACGTAGACTATGATCGAAACGCCAACTGTCTCACCTTGCGCGTCGCCGGGTTCTGGAACCCCGAGGACGTTACCGACTTTGCGCGCGACGTCGGACTTAAGGTGCTGGCCGCCAAGGCGATCCGCAACGATTTCGACGTCTGTGTCGAATCACTCGATTTTCCCGTCCAGGCGATGGATGTCGCCGATTTGCTGACGCAGATCATGCGGGGCGGCATGGCGATGACCACCGGCCGCGCCGCGGTGGTGGTGGGAAGCCAGCTCAACAAGGCGCAGGCGGAGCGCACGCTGGTCCACCCGCGGTTACGCGTGTTCCTGGCGGTCGCCCCGGCGCGAGCGTGGTTGGCTTTGCCGGAGTGAGCGGATCCCGGTGCCGGGGCCCGCGTGCGGCCGCGTCGGAGCGGCGCCGAAGCGTCGGCTAGGTCCGCGCGTCAGACCTCGTCGCGATATTTGATTTCGAGGAAGCGCCCGCGCGTTTCGAGCGAATCGAGATCGCCTTGCGCAATCTGCGCCGACATCTGGCCGATCTCTTCATCGATCAGCCTGAGCGCATCGGCGAGCTGGGCGTCGGGGCTCTTGCCGTTGCGCGCGACGCCGCGCAGCGGGGCCGGGACCTTGGCATAGCCCTTGAGCAATTCGGGCAATTGCTCGCCAATCAGCTTGCGCACTTCGATCGCGACGGGCTCGCCCTCGTCGAGGCTCGCGAGTTGCGGCGACAGCGTCTCGAGCCGCACGCCGATGCCGTCGACCAGCGTCTGTGCAGGTGCGGGGAGCAGCTTGCGCTGCGTGTCGAGCCACTGTTCGGTCTTGGCCGGCAGCGCCTTGAGCGGGACTTGCGTCAGTTGCTCGACGCGGACCGCCGGCGTCAGCGTCGCGAACAGCAGGAACGCCGTCACCACCGCGAGCAGCGCGGCGACGAGCAGCGCGCCACCCATGCCGATTGGCACGAACCAGCCGACCGCGATCGCCGCAACGATGATCGCGAGATCGGCCGTGCCCGCCAGCGCGAGGCGGCGTGCAACGCTCACCCCGTGGAGGCGGCGAGCGGTGAGCGCCTGGCGCTCGGCGCGGGTGCGGTCGAGCAAATCTCCGGCGCGTGCGATCTGGCGGTCGACGTCGGTCATGGCCTTACAGCGCCTCCAGCTTGAACGCGTCGCCCCCGGCGCCCTTGTTCTCGATCGCGCCCTGCGCGCGCGCGATATAGCCCTTCGATTTCTCGACTTCGTTCGACAGCGTGCCAACCGTGCTCTTCATCGAATCGAGCGCCTTCAGCTTGAACGTGTCGATCGCATCCATCGTATCATAGATGTTCTGGAACGCGCGCTGCAGCGTCTCGACCGGGATCGTCGCGGCGGCGGCCTGTTCGTGGATCGTCGCGGTCTGCGACTTGAGCAGCTTGCCGGTCGCATCGATGATATTGGCGGTGGTCGAGTTGAGCGCGGTGATCTGGTCGAGCACGAGCTTTTGGTTCGCCAGCGCCTGCGCCACCGTCACTGCGGTGCGTAGAGCCGAGACCGTGGTGGTCGAGGCGCGATCGACGCCCTTCACCAGCTCGACATTGTTCTTCTTGACCAGATCGAGCGCGAGATAGCCCTGCACCGTCACCGCCATTTGCGTCAGCAGATCCTGCGTGCGCTGGCGGACGTAGAACAGCGCGCTTTCCCGCAACGCCTTGGCCTTGGCCGGGTCGCTATGGTCGAGGTCGTTGGCCTTGTCTTCGAGCCGGGCGTCCATCTCCTTCGACAGCACGATCATCTGTTCGAGCCGGCCCATCGCCGCCCACAGATTGGCGCGCTCGGTGTCGATCGCGGCATTGTCCATCAGCAACTCGTCCTTGCCGCGCGCAAGCGTCTTGAGGATCGCCGAGATGTGCGATTGCGAGGAGCGGTATTTGTCGAAATAGGTGTTGATCCCGCCGCCGAACACCTTGCTCAACATGCCGCGGCCCGAGAGCAATTTGCTGTTCACCGACGGATCGAGCTTCTCGATCGTGCGGCGCAGTTCGGTGAGGTCTGCGCCAACGCCGCTTTCGCCGTCCATCGCCTTGACCGGGCGATCGAGAAAGCGGTTCGACTGGTCGGCCGCGGCGCGGATTTCCTTCTGGCCCATCGCCGCGATCGCATCGACGCGCTTGCCGAATTCGGGGCTGTTGACGTCCTGCGCGACGAGATCGTCGACGAAGCCTGCGACCTTGGTCTGCAATTGGGTACGGACGGCGTCGTCGACCGGCACCAGGCCGATCGCCTTTTCGGGCGCGACCACGGGAACGGGGTCGGGCGGCGTCAGGACCAGCGCGGTCGCGTCGGTGTCGGCAGCGGTCGCCATGTCTTCCCTCCAGGTAATATCGCTCCTTAGATGAAGGGGATCGCGTTGCGGTTCAAGTGTGTCATTGTGGTAATACGCACATCGTAACCTAACCGTAACGAAATTGACGCGAATCCGACGCAGCTTGCCCGTACCGCGCTGCAGCAAGATAAAAAAACAGGGGTTCTGTGATGCGTCGTTCTGTCTCTTTTGGGTTTGCCGGCATTTTGCTCGGCTGCACTTCCACCGCCGCGCTTGCGCAATCTACGCTCCAGCCGAGCGCGCCCGAAGAAGGCGGCGACATCGTCGTCACCGCGCAGAAGCGCGAGCAGAAGATTCAGGACGTGCCGATCACCGTCACCGCGGTGACCGGCGCGAAGATGCAGGAGCTCGGCGTCAATTCGCTCGCCGAAGTCGCGATGTACATCCCCGGCCTGCGCATCCAGGAGCAGAGCGACAACAATCCCGGCTTCGTGATCCGCGGGATCACCTCGGACAGCGGCTCGGCGCAGCAGGGCGCGCGCGTGTCGATCTATTATAACGGCATCGACATCTCGCGGACGCGCGGTGCGTATCAGGATCTGTACGATCTCGAGCGCATCGAAGTCGTCAAGGGACCACAGGCGACGCTGTTCGGTACTGCCTCGGCGGTCGGCGCGGTCAATTTGATCTCGGCACAGCCGCATGCTGGGACCTCGGCGGGGCTCCAGGGATCGTACGGCAATTACCATCGCGGCCAGGTGTCGGGCTTCGTCAACCTCGGCAACGACACGCTCTCGGGGCGGCTCGCCTTCGCGTACAAATATCATGACGGCTTCGTCCGCAATATCGCGGGCGACCCCAAGGTGGCCAACCAGAATCAGGGCAAGATCGACCAGGACGATCTCAACGGCCAGGACCAGCGCGGCATTCGCGGTTCGCTGCGCTGGACCCCGACCGATGCGATCACCGCGAGCCTGGTGCTGACCTATGACGGCCAGCGCAACCCGGGCACCGCGTTCCGCTCGCGCGCCCTGGCGCCGACCGGTGGCAATGGCGGCGATTACAGCTATGCCGAACTGTCGGGCTCGCCGTACAGCGCCTCGGTGCTCGGCGCCGCCAAGCTCGGCCTCAAGCGCGACGTGTATGACGCCAACTTCACGCTCGCCTGGGAACTGGCGCCGGGTGTCACCTTCACCACCGTCAACGGCTATCGCAAGTTCAACAGCAACGAAGTGTTCGATGCCGATGGCGGTCCGGCCTGGTATCTCGAATTCGCCGAGGATGCGCGCGGCGACCAGTGGAGCCATGAGGGCCGCTTCAACTTCTCGGGCGACAAATATCGCGCCTCGTTCGGCTGGAACGGCTTCTTCGAGAACAACCTCCAGCGCGTGCCCTTCTCGACCGAAGAGGGGACCTATCTCGGCTGCTCGGTCTCGGCGGCCTATGCCGGCGTTCGCGCGTCGCTCGCGGCAAGCGGCGTTTCGGGCTGTGTCGCGCCGAACGGCACCGTGACCGCCGCGCGCGCGACTGCGGTGCTGACGCGCGGCGCGGCGACGCAGATTCCGTATCAATCGGTGTTCACCAATTACGGCACCAACGACACCTATTCGGTGTTCGCCGACGGCACCTACATCCCGACCCCGCGGCTCGAGCTGACCGCTGGCGCGCGGTTGCTGATCGAGCAGCGCAAGTCGGGCTACAGTTCGGTCCAGCCCAATTCGACGCTCCTGGCCTCGCTCGGGGTACGCAGCAGCTTGCTCGGCACCGCGAACACCAACGGCACGATCTTCAACGCGCAGCGCAGCTTCACCGCGGTGCTGCCGCGCTTCAACGCGCTCTACCGCGTCAGCGATTCGATCAACCTGTACGCAACGATCAGCAAGGGTCGTCGCTCGCCGGTGGTACAGCTCGCCGCGACGACGGTTGGCGGGGTGGTCGTGCCGAACCTGCAAGTCGTGCCCGACGAAGTCGTGTGGAACTACGAAGGCGGCATCAAGGGCAAGGTCGGGCCGTTCACCGGATCGCTCGGCGTGTTCTATCAAGCGTATAACGGCTTCCAGGTGTCGGTGACGAACAACGGCGTCACCACCACGCAGAGTGCCGGCAAGGCGAAAAACCCAGGCGTCGAGTTCGAGGGCAATCTCAAGCTCGGCCGCTTCCTGCAGGTGTTCGGCGCGTTCGCCTATGTCGACGGCAAGATCGCCAACAATGCATCGTACGGCGTCTATGCCGGCGACCAGTTCCGCTTGCAGCCGAAATACAGCGCCTCGGGCGGCGCGACGCTGCGCGTTCCGGCGGGCGACCTGACCTTCTATGCGACGCCGTCGGCGACGTATCAGAGCAAGCAGTATTTCGAACTGCCGAACTCGGAGGCGATCAGCCAGGGCGGCTACACGCTCGTCAACGTCCGCGCGGGCGTCGAGATTGCGCAGGGGAAATACCGGATCGGCGGCTTTGCCCGCAACGCGTTCGACAAGAAGTATCTGATCGACGCGGGCAACACCGGTGGCGGCTTCGGCATCCCGACCTACATCCGCGGCGAACCGCGCGTGTACGGCGTCGAAGTCGCCGGCAAGTTCTGATCCAAGACTAGCCCACCGCCCGTCATCCCCGCGCACGCGGGGATCCCGCTTCTTCTGCCAAAGCCAGCAGCAGAAGCGGCGCCCTCGCATTCGCGAGGGTGACGAGGCGTGGGGGCATGCGCTTTAAACCGGCAAGCGCCCCGCGTGCTACGCCCGGCCTCATTCCACCCGAGCTCCCCGAAAAACCACCCCCCCTTTCCGCGACGCACCATTTGCGCTAGGGGCCCAACGCAATCATTCCTCACTTCATCGAGCTATATTCATGAGCCTCCGCAATGTGGCCATCATCGCACACGTCGATCATGGTAAGACAACCCTCGTCGACCAGCTGTTCCGCCAGTCCGGCACCTTCCGCGACAACCAGCGCGTCGAAGAGCGTGCGATGGATTCGAACGATCTCGAAAAAGAGCGTGGCATCACGATTCTCGCCAAGCCGACGTCGGTCGACTGGACCCCGCCGGGCGAGTCCGAGAGCATCCGCATCAACATCGTCGACACCCCCGGCCACGCCGATTTCGGCGGCGAGGTCGAGCGGATCCTGAGCATGGTCGACGGCGTCGTCCTGCTGGTCGATTCGTCGGAAGGCGCGATGCCGCAGACCAAGTTCGTCACCGGCAAGGCGCTCGCGCTCGGCCTCAAGCCGATCGTCGTCGTCAACAAGGTCGACCGCAACGACGCGCGCATCCAGGAAGTGCTCGACGAAGTGTTCGACCTGTTCGTGTCCTTGGACGCAAACGACGAGCAGCTCGATTTCCCCGTGCTCTACGCCTCGGGCCGCAACGGCTACGCCTCGACCGACATGGACGCGCGCGAAGGCACGCTGATCCCGATGTTCGAGACGATCGTGAAGCACGTCCCCGCCCCGAAGGTCGAAGTCGCCGGCGTGCCCTTCACCTTCCTCGTCACGCTGCTCGACCGCGACCCCTTCCTCGGCCGCATCCTCACCGGCCGCGTCAACTCGGGCGTGGTCAAGCTCAACCAGCCGATCCACGCGCTCGATAACGACGGCAAGATCGTCGAGACCGGCCGCGCGTCGAAGATCATGTCGTTCCGCGGGCTCGACCGCGTTCCCGTCGACGAAGCCAAGGCTGGCGACATCATCAGCCTCGCCGGCCTGTCGATCGCGACCGTCGCCGATACGATCGCCGACGTCAGCGTCAGCGAGCCGCTCCACGCCCAGCCGATCGATCCGCCCACGCTGTCGATGCGCTTTGCCGTCAACGATTCGCCGATGGCGGGCCGCGAGGGCACCAAGGTGACGAGCCGCATGATCCGCGAGCGCCTGTTCCGCGAGGCCGAGTCGAACGTCGCCGTCAAGGTGACCGAGGCTTCGGACAAGGACAGCTTCGAAGTCGCCGGCCGCGGCGAGCTTCAGCTCGGCGTGTTGATCGAGACGATGCGCCGCGAGGGCTTCGAGCTCGGCATCAGCCGTCCGCGCGTGCTGTTCAGCGAAGACGAGCAGGGCAACAAGACCGAGCCGTACGAGACCGTCATCATCGACGTCGACGAGGAATATTCGGGCACGGTCGTCGAGAAGATGAACCTGCGCAAGGCCGAGATGACCGACATGCGGCCCTCGACCGGCGGCAAGACGCGCATCACCTTCTCCGCGCCCTCGCGCGGCATGATCGGCTATCACGGCGAGTTCCTGTCGGACACGCGCGGCACCGGCATCATGAACCGGCTGTTCGAGAAGTACGGCCCGCACAAGGGCAACATCGAAGGCCGCAAGAACGGCGTGCTGATCTCGAACGGGTCGGGCGAAGCCAATAACTACGCGCTGGGTCCGCTCGAAGAGCGCGGCATCCTGTTCGTCGGCCACGGCGAGGCGCTGTACGAGGGCATGATCGTCGGCGAGAACGCCAAGCCCGACGATCTCGAAGTCAACCCGATGAAGACCAAGGCGCTGACCAACTTCCGCGCGAGCGGCGGCAAGGACGACCAGGTCCGCCTGTCGCCCCCCAAGCGCGCGACTTTGGAGCAGGCGATCGCGTACATCGACGACGACGAGATGGTCGAGGTGACGCCGAAGTCGATCCGGCTGCGCAAGCGCTTCCTCGATGCGAACGAGCGCAAGCGGGCGAGCCGCGCGAAGCTTAGCTAAGGCTGGTTTTGTAGGTTGGGTTTAAGGGGCCGGGCGCGAAAGCGTCCGGCCATTTTCGTTGTGTCGCCTTTGCGGCTAGTGTGCCGCGCATGACGGAACCCGGCGCGGTCCTTTTCAATCGATGTCGCGCGCGCGCGATCGCGCTGCTTCTGGCGTGCGCGGTTCCGGCGTCGGGTCCGGCTGTCGCCGCGCCCGAGGCTGCGCCCGATTTCACGGTACAGCTTCTATCGGGCGGCGCGGTCAGCGCAGGTGCGCTCAAGGGCAAGGTGATCGTGCTGAATTTCTGGGCAAGCTGGTGCGTGCCGTGCAAGCACGAGCTGGCCGATCTCAATGCAACCTACGTTCGGCGGGGATCCCGTCATCTCGCGGTGTTCGCGATCAATGCCGAGCAGGCGCCCGATCAGCGCCGGCTCGCGCAACAGGCTGGGCGCATGACGATCCCCGTCGCGATCAGCATCACCGGTGGCTATCGGCCTCGCAACAATGCCGTGCCGACCACCATCGTCATCGACTCCGCCGGCAAGCTCGTCCTGACCAAGGCGGGCGCTTGGAAACCCGGCGAAGTCGATGCCCTGATCGACACTTTGCTCGCCCCTAGTCCGGCATCCGATACGACACGTTGACGGTCTGTCCGACACAGCCAAGCACTTGCTTGCCAAGCGTCGGCGGCAGATACCGGAACTGTCTGACGGCTCGTTCCGTCGCCGGGCCGAACACGAACGGTGGATAGGACAGGACCGTGCGGACGTTCTGAACCCTGCCGTCGGCTGCGATGTCGAAGGCCTCGCGCACCGTGCCCTCGAAACGCCAGCGCAACGCCTCCGCCGGGAAAGTCGAACTGGAAATGTCGGTATTGCGGGCGACGGGCCGCACGTCGAGCAGCGAGCATTGTTCCGCGTCAATCCCCGCATCGTTGAGTCGCTGATCGGCGACCTCGGGCGCGCCCGAACGTTTGTCGATCAGCGCCAGATGCAGCACCGCCAAGCTCCGAATTGGGTCGTCGGCCGGAAGCGTGCCGAGCGGCAGCGCCGCGACCGCTTGCAACGCAGTCTTTGCCGGCCCGAGCGAGTAGCTGGCTTCGAGCGCGAGGCCGTATTCGGTCTGCAACCACGCGCGGGCATGCTCGGCGCCGGCGATCTGGTCGACCGCTTGGACCGCCGCCGCCAAGGTGCGCGCATGCGCTGCCTGATAGCTGCGTGCGCCCCGCGCGCTTTGCGGGGACGCAGCGAGGTAAATCGCATAGGCGCGCACGTCGACCGGGGCCTTCGCGGCGGCCAAGGCGGCGTTCAGATTGGTGCTGGCGGCGGCCACCGCGCGATCGCCATCGGCTTTCCACAAGGCGATGAAGGCGGCTGGAACCGGCGCACTACCGGTGGCCTGCGGGTCGAAAACGCCCTTGGCCAATTCGGGATCGTAACCGGATTTTGCGAGCCAATCGCTCGTTGCGATGCGGAACGGGTCGTTCAGGCGAAGCAGGGGCGGGCGCGTGACGCAGCGCAGTTCTACCCGCACCGAGGCGCGCCAGAAGGCATTGAGCTTGGCCAGCGCATCAGGTTGCCACCGCCACGTGTTGACCGCTGTCGCAAATGTCGCACCCACTGGTCCTGGTCGGCTGGCATAGACCGTATTGGCACCCCAGGCGCGGCCATCGTCGCCGATGGTGAAATCGACCACAGCAAAGTCGTCCGGCCCGATGACCGAATCACAGACCGGCAAATCCTTCTCGGCGGCAGAAAGCCAGTTGCCATCGGGCAAGTGGCCGGCGCCCGAATAGGTGAGATATTGTCGAACGTTTTCCTCGTCGCCGAGCTTTCCATAGATCAGCGCCGCGTTGCCGCGGATCTGCACCTGCGAGATATTGATCTTCGTGGTCGTGTGCCCCGTCAGCGTCAGCGCCTTTTCGATATAGCTGGACGCGAGTTTTGCCTGGCCCCGGTTGAGTTCTGCCATTGCCCGGGTGCTGAAGATGTTGGCTTGATCGGTCTTACCGATCGAAGCGAAGAACGGCGCGTCAGTGAGGATCGAATCGAGTGTGCTCGCTGCCAGATTGGGGTTCGCGGTCAACGTCGCCATCGCCAACCCATAGCGGGGTTGCAACGAGGCCGCTGGCGAGTCAGTGGCCATCGTCGCAAGGGCGTTTTGATATTCGGTGATCGCGAGATCGTTGTCAGCAGCGCCCCGATGCAGGCTCGCCAACAGCGCATACGACAAAGCGAGGTCGTCATTCTTGGCGACCTTCTGAGCGCCGAAACGCGCGATCGCGAGCTTTGCCTCGGTTTCGGCCTCGGCCCGCTGTCCACTGTGCTGCAAGGCGCTTGCCAAGCGTGCACGGATCACCGGAACTGCCGAAGAATTCGGCTTCAATGCGGCAAGCGCGGTACGATAGCCTGAGACAGCAGCAGGCCAATCGCTGCGATCATAGGCAGCCTGCGCCGCATCGAACAAGGCTTGCGAAGTCGGGTGCGTGTCGGTCGCCATCGCGCCGCCGACGCACATGATCATCGCCACAGTTATGGCTGTGCCGCTAAGTGCCCGTAGTTGCATGAAACCCCACCCCCTTATGCGCTTGAAGGTGTAGCATGACGATCGTGCGGCGCGAAGTAAATCGCGCGTCGTGATCCTGATATTGGCCTCCCCTTGGTCCTCGTGACCTAGGACAAACCATGAATAAAACGCGGCCCTACACGGCTCGAATCTGCCTACTTCTTCTCAGCAATCGCAACCGGAGGACTGTCCAGCCGAACCGCACCCTCGTCGCGCGCGCGGCGCGGCCGAGGCGACGGAAGGGTGGGTGAGGGGGCTTGCGCCTCCCGCGTCACCCCGGCCTTGTGCCGGGGCCTGCCGGGCCGAGAGCGCTGCACCTGTGGCGCGGTGGGCCCCGGCACAAGGCTAGGGTGACAGGGGTGAGGCGGGGTGTGGAGCGCGCCGCGGCAAAGCCGCGTCGTCGGACGGCGCTGCTGGCGCCGCCGGCCGGAGTTCGGCTGATCCTCGCCTAACGAGCCGATTGCTGCGCAATCGCCTCGTTAGGCTCGGGCCTCACTCTTCCCCCATCCTCAGCGCCGCAATAAACGCCTCCTGCGGGATGCTCACGCTCCCGTACTCGCGCATCTTCAGCTTGCCCTTCTTCTGCTTGTCGAGCAGCTTGCGCTTGCGCGACGCATCGCCGCCATAGCATTTCGCGGTGACGTCCTTGCGCATCGCGCTGATCGTCTCGCGCGCGATCACCTTGCCGCCGATCGCCGCCTGGATCGGGATCTTGAACAGGTGGCGCGGGATCAGGTCCTTCAACCGCTCGACCATGCCGCGCCCGCGCACCTCGGCGGTGCCGCGGTGGACGATCATCGACAGCGCGTCGACCGGCTCCTCGTTGACGAGGATGCTCATCTTGACGAGATCGCCCTCGCGCTTGCCAATTTGCGTGTAATCGAAGCTGGCATAGCCCTTCGACAGCGACTTCAGCCGATCGTAGAAATCGAACACGACTTCGTTGAGCGGCAGTTCGTAGGTCGCCTGTGCGCGGCCGCCGACATAGGTGAGGTCCTTCTGGATGCCGCGGCGTTCCTGGCAGAGCTTCAACACGCTGCCAAGATATTCGTCGGGAACGTAGATGACGGCCTGGATCCACGGCTCGGAGATGCTCAGGATCTTGTTGGGATCGGGCATGTCGGCGGGGTTGTGGAGCTCGATCGTCCCGCCGCCGTGCGTCAGCTCGATATCATAGACCACCGACGGCGCGGTGGTGATGAGGTCGAGATCGTATTCGCGCGTCAGGCGCTCCTGGATGATTTCGAGGTGGAGCAGGCCAAGGAAGCCGCAGCGGAAGCCGAAGCCGAGCGCCGCGCTGGTTTCCATCTCGAACGAGAAGCTCGCGTCGTTGAGCCGCAGCTTGGAGATGCTCTCGCGCAGTTTCTCGAAATCGGCGGCGTCGACCGGGAACAGGCCGCAGAACACCACCGGCTGGACTTCCTTGAAGCCCGGCAGTGCCTCCAGGGCAGGGCGCTTGGCGTCGGTGATCGTGTCGCCGACGCGAGTCTGCGCGACTTCCTTGATCTGGGCTGTAATGAAGCCGATTTCGCCCGGGCCGAGATCGGTGAGCTGTTCGATCTTGGGGCGGAAGCAGCCCACGCGGTCGACCAGATGCAGCGTGCCCGCCTGCATGAACTTGATCTGCTGGCCCTTCTTGAGGACGCCCGCGACCACACGCACAAGGATGACGACGCCGAGATACGGGTCGTACCAGCTGTCGACGAGCATCGCCTTGAGCGGCGCATCGGCATCACCCTTGGGCGGTGGGATGCGCGTGACGATCGCCTCGAGCACTTCGGCGATGCCGATCCCGGCCTTGGCGCTGGTGAGCACGGCCTGGCTCGCGTCGAGGCCGATCACTTCCTCGATCTCGGCCTTGACCTTCTCCACGTCGGCGGCGGGGAGATCGATCTTGTTGATGACCGGGATGATCTCGTGATCGTGCTCGATCGACTGATAGACGTTGGCGAGCGTCTGCGCTTCCACACCCTGCGCGGCATCGACGACGAGCAGCGCGCCTTCGCACGCGGCGAGCGAGCGGCTGACTTCATAGGCGAAGTCGACATGGCCCGGCGTGTCCATCAGGTTGAGCGTATAGTCGACGCCGTCCTGCGCAGTGTAGCGAAGCCGCACCGTCTGCGCCTTGATGGTGATCCCGCGTTCTTTCTCGATGTCCATGTTATCAAGGACTTGCTCGGACATTTCGCGGTCGGTCAGGCCGCCGGTCGCCTGGATCAGGCGGTCGGCGAGCGTCGACTTGCCATGATCGATATGCGCGATGATCGAGAAATTGCGGATGGTATGGAGAGGGGTCACGAATTCGCCCGGATGAGTGCTGCGGAAAGGGAAAGGCGGCCCATAGCATCGCATGCGGCCGGGCACAAAGCCCGTCGCGCAAGGGCGCAATACGCCTATGCCGTCGGGTCGCTTTTCGATATTGGAGGCGTAACGATTCTCAGCGGGGGGTGGCATGGCGAAACTGACGGCCGGAATGGCGATCGTGGCGGTGTTGAGCGGCGTACCGATGCAGGCGGAGGCGCAGCGGATGGCCAAGCCGTCGGGCACGCAGAAGCTGCAGGAGGCGACGATGAACGACGTGCCGCGCTGCGCGCGCAAGCACGGCACGATCTCGATCGTCGATGGCGACGATCCGCGCGGCTGGACGCAGTACAGCCTTGCCCCTCCGCAGAAGCTGCTCAAGGTGCTCGTGCAGCGTTCGGGCTGCTTCAACATCGTCGATCGCGGCAGCGGGCTGCAAGCGGCGCAGCGCGAGCGCGACATCGGTGGCGATCTCGGGCTCCAGCGCGGCGCCAATGTCGGGCAGGGGCAGATCAAGGCGGCCGATTACGTGCTCCAGGCCGAAGTGCAGGGCGCCAACAGCAACGCGAGCGGCAGCGGCGTCGCGGCGGGCGTCGGCGGGCTGATCGGCGGGCCGTTCGGTGGGCTTGTCGGAGGCTTACGCAGCCGCAAGATGGAAGCCAATGTCGTGCTGTCGATCACCAACGTCCGCACGACCGAGACGCTCGCGACCGAGGATGGCTATGCCGCCAAGAACAGCCTGAGCTTCGGCGGCGGCGGCGGGGTGTTCGGCGTCTTTGCCGGCGGCGGCGTGGTCGGCGGGGGATACGACAATACCGATATCGGGCGGATCGTGACGCTTGCCTTCATCCAGGCGTATGCGAAGCTCGTCACGGGGCTCGGCTATACCAACCCTGGCGACACCGGGACGGCCGAGGCCGCGCCCGCCAAGACCTTCACGACGCAAGGCCCGGTCGCGCTGCGCAGCGCGGCGAATGCGGCGGGCAAGGTGGTGCGCACGCTGCCGCCGGGCGCGATCGTTTACCCGACCGGCAACAAGGACGGCATGTGGTGGGAGGTCGCCGACGAGAACGACAATGTGGGATGGGTGCTCAACTCCAAGCTCGCGCCGTCACGGTAGGGGGGACGCTAGCCCCAGTTCGCCCTGAGCTTGTCGAAGGGCGGCGGCACACGCGCGAACGGCGCGTTGGGCGAGGGGAGGCTTCGACAGGCTCAGCCCGAACGGTTTGGGGGCAAGCTTTTCTTCGTCGCCCCGGCCTGGTGCCGGGGGCCACCGTGCCGCGCGTTCTGCGCTGGCACGTTGGGCATCCCGGTAGACTCCGGGACAAGGCCGGGGTGACGGTTGGGGGGGGGCGCAGATGTGCCGATCGTGCTGGCGGACCGCCAGCCGGCGCGGTAGGATGCGGCACTATCCAGGAGACGATGCCATGAAGTTCGCTGTTCCGCTTATCGCCGCTGCCACTGCCGCCCTCCTCGCCGCCGCGCCCGCCTGCGCTGCGCTCAAGGTTGGCGATGCCGCGCCCAACTTCTCGACCGAGGCGGCGCTTGCCGGCAAGACGCATCCGTTCTCGCTGGCGGCAGCGCTCAAGAAGGGGCCGGTCGTGCTCTACTTCTTCCCCGCCGCCTTCACCTCGGGCTGCACTGCCGAGGCGCACGCCTTCGCCGAAGCCGCCGACGACTTCACCAAGCAGGGCGCGACGCTGATCGGCCTGACCGCGGGCAATGCCGAGCGGATCAAGGAATTCTCGTCGGTCGAATGCCGCGACAAGTTCCCGGTCGGTCTCGCGACCCCGGCGACGATCTCGGGCTATGACGTCGCGCTGCCGCAAAAGGCCGGCTGGACCAACCGCACCTCGTACGTGATCGGCAAGAACGGCAAGATCGCCTATGTCCTGTCCGACATGGCGCCGGCCGGGCACATCACCGGCACGCTCGCCGCGGTGAAGGCGCTGAAAGCCAAGAAGGGCTGATCCGGCTACCCTCGCAGCATTGAAATGAGCTCCCCGGCGAAGGCCGGGGCCCAGTCGGGAAGGCCACGACGATCTCGCGAGGCCGCGCGCCTCCGTCGTTCCGCTCCTGGGCCCCGGCCTTCGCTGGGGAGCGCCCAAGCGGATCGCCGTCCCGGCGTCAGCCCAGTCCCGCCGCCGCGATCGCCGCCAGCGCGGCGGCGAGGCGCGCGGGGCCCTGACCGCCAACGATGGCATACCGCAGGCCGCGCCGGTCGAGCTCGGCGCGCGACAGATCGAAGAAGCGCTGGCGTTCGACCGTGCTGCCGAACATCCGCGTACCGTCGTCGATCCACGGCAAATCGATATCGAGCAGCAGATACAGATCGGCGGTGGCGTGCCACGCGTCGAACCACGGATCGCGGCGACCGAACAGCATGTCGGCCCACACCGCGGTCATCAACGGATCGGTATCGAGCAGCAGCGGATCGGCGCCCGTCGCCAGCGCCGCGCGTGTCTGCGCATCGTGCTGCTGCGCGATCTCGACCAGATCGGCCATCGTGAACTCGGTCCCGTGCGTCTCGGCGAAGGTGCGGCCGTATTCGGGCACGAAGATCGTTCCAAAGTGCGCCGCCAGTTGCGGAATCAGCGTCGATTTGCCCGTGCTCTCGGGGCCGTGCAGGCAGATCGTGCTCATGCGACGACCGCCGTCCGTCGCGCGACGCGGCGCCAATCGAACAGCCCCCAGATCGCAAGCGCGAGGAAGATCGCATAAAGCAGCATCGTCAGCTTCAATCCCTTCGCCGCGTAAAGCGCGACCGAGCCGATATCGACCGCGATCCACAGCCACCAGCTTTCGAGCTTGCGCCGCGACTGCAGGATCTGTGCGACGACGCTGACGATCGCGAGCGTCGCATCGAGCCAGGGGAAGGACGCATCGGTGAAGCGGAACATCGCATAGCCCCAGCCCGTGCTGCCCACCGCCGCCGCCGCCAGCCACAGGAGGCGCTCGCGGTCCGGCAGGGTGCCGACCGCGATCTCGCCGGTTTGGGCTTTGACGCGCGCCCAGTTCCACCAGCCGTAGATTTGCACGACGAAGAAGAACACTTGCAGCAGCGCGTCGCTATAAAGCTTGGTATGGACGAAGATGACTGCATAGAGCGCGACCATCGCCAGCCCGAAGACGTAGTTCCAGATGCTGCGCAGCACGACGAGCGTGACATTGGCGAGCCCGAGCCCGAACGCCAGGATTTCCAGGGTGGTCATGCCGCCCGCGTAGCAGCGCGATTGCGCCAGCGTCGAGCATTGCGCGCACGCGGGGCGATTTTCCGCTTGATAGTCGCGAGGCGTGGGTCTACGCGCTGCGCCCTGCAATGTGTCGGGGCGTGGCGCAGTCTGGTAGCGCACTGGTCTCGGGGTCCAGGGGTCGTAGGTTCGAATCCTATCGCCCCGACCATTGCAGCATTGGCCCCGAACAGCCGTGAGCGCGTCTCCGGCAGGCACCTGCGCAGACACCTCCAATGTCGCGCGACAGCGCGCCCGAATGGGGCGCCGTGGCAAACCGTGTCGGGCCAGATGAAGCGTTTGTCACCTTGGCGTCGCGATTGTGCCATGCCAAAGCACCGATGCGAGCCTAATCTTTTCACCCTGAGGACACCGATCGCATGAGCCGCTCGCCCGTTTTCTACGATGCTTCGGGACGGCGGCGCCGGCGGTTCGCCATGGCGGTCGCGGCGTTCGTGCTGCTGGTGGTGATGGCGGTGGCAGCGCTCGCGATTTCGATCGGCGCGGTGCCGCGCGCGCCCCTGCTTCCGGTCGAGGCCGAGCACGCGGCGATCACCAAATTGCCGCCGCCGCACGAGCCGCTGCTGCGCCGCGCGCGCCACGGGCTTAGCGGCTATGCGCGGCTGCTCGGTGCCCCCGCGCGCGGCGTTGGGGTCGATCAGCCGCTTGCGATCGCCTTCCATGTGCCGTGGGATCCGTCCTCGACCGCGTCGCTGCGCCGCCATATCGGCGAGCTCGACTGGCTCGTGCCGGGCTGGGTGTCGGTGTCCGGCCCCAACCATCACATCACCGTGTTCCGCGACACCGCGGGCCGCGAGATCATCAACCGCGCGAGCCCACGCCCGCTGATCCTGCCGATGATCCAGAATGCGATCGACGGGAAATGGGATGCGGCCGGCATGGAAGCGTTGCTGCGCGACCCCAAGCTGCGCAAGAAGTTCCTCGATACGCTCGAGCCGTGGCTCGCCGCGAACGGGGCAGGCGGCGCGTTCTTCGATTTCGAGGAGCTTTCGCCCAAGGGACAGCAGGATTTCCTCGCCTTCCTGCGCGAGACTAAGGCGCGCTTCGCCAAGCGCAATTGGGTGATCGGGATCGCGGTGCCGGTCGGCGCGGCGGAAGACGAAGCGGGCGGTGAGCCCGGCTGGAACATCGGCGCGTTCGCCAAGGTCGTCGATCGCGTCGTACTGATGGCCTACGACCAGCACGAGATCAGCGGCGAGGCCGGGCCGATCGCATCGCAAAGCTGGTTCGAGCAATCGGTGTCGCGCGCGGTGCGCGACGTGCCGCGCGACAAGATCGTCGTCGCGATCGGCAATTACGCCTATAACTGGCACGACGGCACGGGCGAACCGCTCGCGATCGACGAAGCCTGGGAAGCCGCGCGCGAATCGAGCGCCATGCCGACCTTCGACCGGCAGAGCGGCAATAGCGGCTTTGCCTATGAGGAAGCGGGCAGCCGCCACGTCGTGTGGATGCTCGATGCGCCATCGGCGTACAACCAGATGCGCTGGCTGCAGAAAGTCGGTTTGAGCGGGATCGGGCTGTGGCGGCTCGGGTCGGAAGATCCGGGGCTGTGGTCGATCTTCGGGCGGGCGCATCGCACCTTGCCTGCGGCCTCGGCGATCGAGAACATTCCGGCGGGTACCGATGTCGATATCGACGGCAGCGGAGAGATCCTCAAGATCGCGGGCGTCCCCGTCAAAGGCGTGCGGCGCGCGCAAGTGACCAAGGACGGCGCGATCGGCAACGTCACCTTCCAGACGTTGCCCTCGCCCTATGTCGTCGCGCGGACCGGCTACAAGCCGGGTCTCGTCGCGCTGACCTTCGATGACGGGCCCGATCCGACCTGGACGCCCAAGATCCTCGACATCCTCAAGCAAAAGAAGGTGCCCGGCACCTTCTTCGTGATCGGCGAGAACGTGCTGACGCAGCGCAGCCTGATCAACCGCATGGTCGCCGAGGGGCATGAGATCGGCAGCCATACCTATACCCATCCCAATCTGGCGGGCGCCTCGCAGTCCGAGACGACCTTCCAGCTCAACACGACGCAGCGGCTGTTCCAAGCGTTCACCGGGCACACGCTGCGGCTGTTCCGCGCGCCCTATTTCGGCGATGCCGAGCCGAGCACCGCCGACGAAATCGACCCGGCGCTGATGGCGCAGGACCGCGGCTATATCTCGGTCGGCCTGCACGTCGATCCGGGCGACTGGAAGCGGCCGGGCGTCCAGTCGATCATCGACGCGACGGTCGACGAAGTCACCGATCCCAACGGCAAATGCGATGCGGCCAATCCCGACCCGCAGTGCAGCCGCAACATCGTGCTGCTCCACGACGCCGGTGGCGACCGCTCGGAAACCGTCGCCGCGCTGCCGCAGATCATCGACCAGCTGCGCGCCAAGGGGTACACCTTCGTGGCGGTGTCGGCGCTTGCGGGGATTCCCAAGTCGGTCGCGATGCCGACGCTCTCGCCGTCCGACCGCGCGGCGGCGGAGACCGATCTGTTCATCTTCTCGGTGCTCGGCGGCGGCGTCGTCGCGCTCGGCTGGATCTTCTTCTTCGCAATCAGCATCGGCATCGCACGCGCGGTGATCCTGTCGCTGCTTGCGCTGATCCAGGCGCGGCGCGAGAGCAAGACGGTGTTCCCGGCGATCGACCCCAACCGCTTCGTCACGGTGATGATCCCGGCGTTCAACGAGGAGCTGGTGATCGAACGCGCGGTGCGCGGCGTGCTCGCTTCAACCGACGTGCGGATCGAGGTGATCGTGATCGACGATGGATCGAGCGACGATACGAGCGAAGTCGTGACCTCGGCGTTCGCGGGCGATCCGCGCGTACGGTTGCTGACGCTCGAGAATGGCGGCAAGGCGCGCGCGCTCAACCAGGCGCTGGCGCTTGCGACGGGCGAGATCGTCATCGCGCTCGACGCCGATACGCAGTTCGAGCCGACGACGATCGCGCGTCTCGCGCGCTGGTTCGACGATCCCAAGATCGGCGCGGTCGCGGGCAACGCCAAGGTCGGCAATCGCGTCAATCTGCTCACCAAGTTCCAGGCGGTCGAATATATCACCGCGCAGAATCTCGAGCGGCGCGCGCTTGCGCGGATGAACGCGATGACGGTGGTGCCGGGCGCGGTCGGCGCGTGGCGGCTGGCGGCGATCCAGCAAGTCGGCGGCTACCCGGACGATACACTCGCCGAGGATCAGGATCTGACGATCGCGATCCAGCGCGCGGGTTGGGCGGTGACCTACGACCAATACGCCATCGCATGGACCGAATCGCCCGAGACGATCAAGGGCCTCGCCAAGCAGCGCTTCCGCTGGGCGTTCGGCACGCTGCAATGCCTGTGGAAGCATGGCAGCATCATGGCGACCGGCCGCCCGGCGGGCCTCGCGCGTGTCGGCTTGCCGCAGGCGATCCTGTTCCAGATCGTCTTTGCGGCGATCTCGCCGATCATCGATCTCGCGCTGATCGTCAGCTTCGTGATGACCTATATCGCGGTGCAGGCGCATGGCTGGGCGCAGACGCAGCACGATGTCGACAAGATGCTGCTCTACTGGCTGGTGTTCACCGCGATCGATTTGCTCGCGGCGACGGTCGCCTTCGCGCTCGAGCGGCGCGAGCAGTGGCGTTTGCTGTGGCTGCTGATCCCGCAGCGGATCGGCTATCGCCAGATCATGTATTATGTCGTGCTGAAGGCGATCACGCAGGCGTTGCGCGGGCGCAGCGTCGGCTGGGGCAAGCTGGTGCGGACCGGGCGGGTGCAGGCGCGGTAAACGCGCCCATCCGCCTGTGACATAAGCGCGACATTCTAAACCGAAATCAAACAACTGGCGCAGCTTAAGGCGATGGCCGCTATCCTTCGCGCGCCGCAGGTTGCATCGCACGCCGAATGACGGGTTCGGTGTAAGGCAAAGCGATGATCGTGCGGACATTCCAAGCAAGTGCGGCGGCGGGTGTGCTCGCCGCGCTGCTGCTGCCGGCGGGCGCGATGGCGCAACAGGTCGATATCGGCGCTCCCGCACCGCCGCCGACTGCCCCCGAGGCGCCCGCGGCGAACGATACCAAGAAACCCGCGACCGGAGCGCCTGCGGCAGCACCGACGCCCGCGCGCTACCGGCCGAACCATCTTGCGCACCCGCGCGATACCTCGCCCGGTTCGCAGATCGGCGATACGCAGAGCGCGGCACCGCCCGGCCTGTTCGGCGACTGGCGCAACAGCCGCACCTGGCTCGGCGCGCGCGGTGTCGACGTGTCGGCGCGCTACGCGTCGGAGACGGCGTACAACCCGACCGGCGGGCGGCGTCAGGCGATCACCGAGACCGGCCAGTTCGACATGGGCGCCAAGGTCGACATGGGCAAGCTCGTCGGGCTCGAGGGCGGGACGCTGCAGGCGACGCTGACGTGGCGGCGTGGTGACAATCTGTCCGATGTCGCCGGGCTGGGCACGCTCCAGCAAGTGCAGGAGGTCTATGGCCGCGGGCAGACCGTCCGCGTCACCGAATTGTGGTACGAGCAGAAGCTCGGCGATGCGGTCGAAGTGAAGCTCGGCCGCACCAATCCGGGGTCGGATTTCGCGGTCTTCTCGTGCCACTTCCAAAACCTGACCTTTTGCGGCGCGCAGCCGGGCAATCTGGTCGGCGATTACTGGCAGAACTGGCCGGTCGGGCAGTGGGGCGCGCGCCTCCACGTCGATGTGCGGCGCGGCGTGTACGTCCAGGCGGGCGTCTATGAGGTCAATCCGCTCAACCTTCGGAACAACTTCTTCGTCGCGCGCTGGCACGGCGCGACCGGCGTGCTGATCCCGTTCGAGGCGGGGTGGACGCATGGCGGCGACGGCGGCCATGTCGGATCGTACAAGGTCGGTGGCTGGTACACGACCGCCAATGGCACCGACGTCTATCTCGACGTCAACCGCCGGCCGATCGTCGTCACCGGGCTCGCCCCGCTCGAGCATTCGGGGCGCTATGGCGGCTATGTCAGCGTGCAGCAGCAGATCACCGGCACGTCGAAGGACGGCAAGTCGCTCGACGGGCTCGGCGTGTTCGCCAATTTCACGCAGACCGACCGCGCGACCGCGGTGACCGACAATCAGGCGGTGGTCGGAATGTTCTACAAGGGGCTCGCGACGTGGCTGCCCGGCGACGTGCTCGGCGTCGCGTTCGGGCGGACCAACGTCAATGGGCGCGCGGCCGATGCCGACCGGCTGACCCCGGGCAAGCCGGTGCGCGACGCCGAATATGCCGCCGAACTCTATTACAGCGTGACGCCGCTGCCGTGGCTCGAGCTGCAGCCCAACGTCCAGTGGATCCACCACCCCGGCGGCGTGCGCAGCGCCGACGAGGTCGTGGTGCTGGGGTTGAAGGGCGCGATTACGTTGTAAGAGAGGGGGAGGCGCCTTGGTCGCGCCTCCCCCGTGTCGCTTACTTTGCGAGCGCGTCGAGCAGCTTGTGCGCTGCAGCCGCCGACGAGGCCGGGTTCTGGCCGGTGATCAGCAAGCCGTCCTGCACGACGTGGACGCCCCAGTCGCTCGTCTTCTCATACTTGCCGCCAAGCGCGATGAGTTCGTCCTCGACGAGGAACGGCACGATCTTGGTCAGTCCGACGGCTTCCTCCTCGCCATTGGTGAAGCCGGTCACGCGCTTGCCCTGGACGAGCGGCGTGCCATCGGCCGCCTTTACCCGGCGCAGCGCGCCCGGTGCGTGGCAGACCAAGGCGACGGGCTTGTTGGCCGCGACGAACGCTTCGATCAAGCCGATCGACGTCGCATCCTCTGCCAGATCCCAGAGCGGGCCGTGGCCGCCGGGATAGAAGACCGTGTCGTAATCGGCCTGGTCGACCGAATCGAGCCGGACGGTGTCCGCGAGTTGCGCGGTCGCGGTGGCATCAGCCTCGAACCGGCGCGTCGCGTCGGTCTGGCTGTCGGGCTCGTTGCTCTTGGGGTCGAGCGGCGGCTTCCCGCCAGCGGGCGAGGCGAGCGTGATCTCCGCACCCGCATCCTTGAACACGTAATACGGCGCGGCGAGTTCTTCGAGCCAGAAGCCCGTCTTCTTGCCGGTGTCGCCCAATTGGTCGTGCGACGTCAGTACCATCAAAATCTTCATGTCGGCTGCTTTCTGATCGCGGATCCAGTGCACGGACGCGGCGAATGTGCCGGGCGGACGTGTTCGCCCATATCCCGCACCGCCGTGGTCGTTTCCGTGCCCTCAGGAAATGGGCGTGGCGCAGCGGTGGCGCAAGGGGCGGGGGGCTTTTTGGGGGCTTTGGGGCGCGCGCGGGATCACGCCGTCCTGCCCACCCGTGCAGCGCGGCGGCGGCGTCACCCTTTGGGGGTAACACCGCCGCTCCGACAGGTGCTCAATAGGCGGCCGACACCGTCAGGAACCACTGTCGCGGTGCGATCGGATAGGCCGAGTAGCTGTTGGTCGCCGATCCGATCGACAGCGTCGAGACGCCCGTCTTGTCGAACAGGTTGGTGACGTTGAGCGAGACCTCGAGCTTGCGCAGCGGGGTGGCGCCGTCCGGCACCTTCGCCGCGAGCCGCAGCGAGGTCAGGAAGTAGGACGACACGCTCGCGTCGTTGGTGAAGGTGGCGAAGCGCCGACCGACGTAATCGCCGATCATCTGCACCTCGATCGGCCCCAGATCGAGCGTGGCGACGGTCTTGTTCATCCATTTCGGCGTTCCCGGCAGCTGCTTGCCGCAGGTCGGCACGACGCCCGCCGTGACGAGATAGCCGCCGATGCACGTGCCCGTCGCAGCGCCGATTCCAGTCGCGGTCGAGGTATAGTCGCTCTGATATTTCGACAGATTGTACGACGCCGCATTGTACAGCGAGAAGGCGCGGCCGAAGTGCAGCGTGAAGGCCGCGTCGACGCCGTCGGTGTGAACCGCGCCGACATTGACCAGGATCGAGGTCCCGCCGGTGATGCCGCCGCCGGCGATGCCGCCCGGATTGGTCGAGATCGCGAGCAGGCGATTGTTGAACACGACGTGGTAGTAATTGACCTGCGCTTCCAACCCGCTGAGCACGCCATCGAAGCTGCGATGGCTGCGCACGCCGCCTTCATACGTCCAGCTGCTCTCGGGCTTGCCTTCGCGTGCGAACGCATCGAACGCCGCCTGGCTGCCGGTGAACCACGGCCCGCCACCGCCCGCGAGATACGCCTGATACTGGCGCAAATTCTTCTGGACGTTGAAATAGAGCTGCTCGTTGCGCGTCAGATCATAGGTCGCGCCCGCCGAGGGGAGGAACCAGCGCAGCGTGTTGATCCGGCCTTGCGGAAGGCCGCCGGTGAGGCCCGAGAGCGACCCGAGGACGGGCTGCACGGGGAAGCGGCCATCGGCCCATTGCGCGCTGGTCTTGAACCCGGCCTGGAGCAGCAGGCGATCGGTCGCCTGCCAGGTGTCCTGCAGATGCAACTGCAGCTGGTTGATCCGCGCCTCGCCCTGATATTGCGTGAAGAGCGGCTGCGCCACGTCGAGCGGACGGATATAGGGCGTGCTCGAATCGGGGTTGGTGACGCTGACGCCGTACCAGCGGCGCCACTGCGTCGTGCTGTTGCGTTCGAACCAGCCGCCGAACTCGATCGTATGCGCGCCGAGCTTGGCGGTGATCGCCGAGATCACGCCGCCGCGATCAATGCGATATTCGGTGGTGCGCGTGACCAGGCCGGACCCGCCGGTCGCCGCGACCAAGGCGGCGCCGGCGGCACTCTGCTGTGCGGTCGTGCGTGCGGTGCAGGCTGCGGGTGCGACGCCGTTGCTGTTCGCGCCGAAGCGGCAGTTGGTCGGCAAGCTGGCATAGCCCGGGTCGAGATAGGGCTGGATCGTCGTGATCGACTGCCCGAGCGGCCCCGCGACGACGCCCGCGCCGTCATTGTGATGGTAATAGCCCGTCGTCGACCAAGTCACGTTCGACGAGAGATGCGCGTCGTAGCGTAGATAGCCGAGGAAATCGGTGCGCTGCGCATCCGAATAATAATTGCGGTGATTGCTGCCGACCGCCGCCGGCGAATTGCCCTGCGCACTGAGATACGACGTCCGATAGGTGGTGAAGTCGGGGTAGAAGAACGGCTTGGTGTACGGCGTGTAGAGCTGCACCGCGGTGGCGGTGCCGCCGGCCGACGGCTTGAAGAAGACGGTCGAATCCTCGTTCGGCTGCGTCATGTCGTTATAGTCGAAATAGGCGGTCAGCTTGCCGATGCCGTCGTCGTGGACGAACTTGGCGTTGACCTGATAGCCGCCCTGCTTGCCGTTGAAGTCCCACGCGCGTGCGTCCTGGCGCGCCGCCGAGACATAGGCCGCGTTGCCGTTGCCGAACGTGCCGCTGTCGATCCGCACGAAGCTGCGCGAGGTCGAATAGCTGCCGACGGTCTGCGCGGCCTGAATGCCGAATGTCTTGAGCGGATCGGACGAATAGGTCTCGACCGTGCCGCCGAGGTTGCTGTTCGAGGCGGTTGCGAGATCGCCTGCGCCGGTCGAGACGATGACGCGGCCAACATTCTCCGAAATCACTGCGCGCTGCGGCGACAGGCCGTTGTAATTGCCATAGCTCTGGTCGCCGAGCGGCAGGCCGTCCATCGTATAGCCGAGTTGCTGCCCGCTGAAACCGTGGATGAAGATCTGCGCGTTCTGCTCGTTATAGCCCCACGGATCGGCGGTGATGTAGAGCACGCCCGGCAGCGTCTGGATCGCTTTCAGTGGCGAGATGCCAGGCAGGATCTTCTGCATTTCGCTGCCCGGCAGCGCGGTGGCCGAGCGGGTCGCCTTGGCGGTGACGACGATCGCCTCCGCCGCATCATCTCCAGCGGGGGCGGGCGCGGGGTCGGCGATCGGAGCCGCCGGCGCCGGCGGCGCGGTCTCGGCGTGCGCGGCGGTGAGTGGCAGGCCAGCGGCCAGGCTCGCGGCAAGCGCGAAGGTCGAGACGTAGGATTTGATCATGGAAGGCCCCCTGATGTGCCGCTGCACTTGAGGGTGCCCTACGGGATGGCTGTGACGGTTGGACGGTAGTTTTCCGGCAGTTTCATTGCCGTCGTGCGTCAGACTCGTGACACGGCCTGCCGAAGCCGGGTGACGCGATGCTCCAAACGAAAACCGCCGCCCGGGTTTCCCCGGACGGCGGCTCTCAATGCATCAGGTGGTAACCCGAACCCGGAGGATCACTCCTTGTTCAGATACTCGCCGGCGTCGGCATCGGTGCCGGTGCCGCTCGTCACGACCGCGCCGAGCGCATCGTCACCGGTGCCGCCAGCATCGCGCGTCGAGCGCGCGAGCTCGGCGTCATGCTCTTCCTTCGCCGAGTTCGGCGCGACGATCGAGACTTCGGCCATGCGACGCTGCGAGACGCGCATCGCCGCATCGCGCGACGAGGCGGTGACGCGCAGGCGACCCATGCCCGCACCCGTGCCGGCCGGGATCAGACGACCCACGATCACGTTCTCCTTGAGACCCGTGAGCGTGTCCTTCTTGCCCTGCACCGAAGCCTCGGTGAGCACGCGCGTCGTTTCCTGGAACGATGCCGCCGAGATGAAGCTGCGGGTCTGCAGCGACGCCTTGGTGATGCCGAGCAGGACGGGCTTGCCCTGAGCCGGACGCTCCTTCTTGCCGATCTTGGCGTTCATCTCGTCCATCTCGTCGCGATCGACCTGCTCGCCGGCGAGCAGCGTGGTGTCGCCACCGTCGGTGATCTCGACCTTCTGCAGCATCTGGCGAACGATCGTCTCGATGTGCTTGTCGTTGATCTTCACGCCCTGAAGTCGGTAAACTTCCTGGATTTCCGACACGAGATATTCGGCCAAGGGCTCGATGCCGAGCACTTCGAGAATGTCGTGCGGATCAGGCGAACCGCCGATCAAATTGTCGCCGCGCTTGACGTAATCGCCTTCCTGCACGTCGATGACCTTCGACTTGGGCACCAGATACTCGACGACCTCGCTGCCGTCCTCGGGCTGAATGCCGATCTTGCGCTTGGCCTTATAGTCCTTGCCGAACACGACACGGCCCGAGACCTTTGCGATGATCGCATTTTCCTTCGGCTTGCGCGCTTCGAACAGCTCGGCAACACGCGGCAGACCGCCGGTGATGTCGCGCGTCTTGGCGCTTTCGCGGCTGACACGCGCCAGGACGTCGCCGCCCTGAACCATCGCACCATCCTCGACCGAGAGCGTTGCGCCCGCGACCAGCATGTACCGGCCTGATTCCTCGGCGCTTTCACCCGTGAGGGTCAGGCGCGGACGAAGATCCTCCTTCTTGCTGGCGATGCCGCGGTTTTCGGTCACGACCCGCTGCGAGATGCCGGTCGCTTCGTCGGCCTGCTCGGTGAGCGTCTTGCCCTCGATCAGATCGACATACTTCACGATGCCGCCATTCTCGGTGATCACCGGCATGGTGAACGGGTCCCATTCGGCCAGACGATCGCCCTTCGACACGATGTGACCGTCATTGAACAGCACGTATGCGCCGTAGGGGAGACGATGCACCGCGCGCTCGCGGCCATCCATGTCCATGATCGCGACTTCGCCCGAGCGCGACAGCACGACGCGACGGCCGCGCTGGTCGGTGATGGTGCGCAGGTCGCGATATTCCATCGTGCCGTCCGAGAGCGCCTCGAGGTTCGACTGCTCGTTGAGCTGTGCCGCACCACCGATGTGGAAGGTACGCATCGTCAGCTGCGTGCCCGGCTCACCGATCGACTGGGCGGCGATGACGCCGACCGCTTCACCGATGTTGACCGGCGTACCGCGGGCGAGATCGCGCCCGTAGCACTTGCCGCACACGCCGATCTTGGTCTCGCAGACGAGCGGCGAGCGGATCTTGCACGATTGCGTGCCGATCGCCTCGATCTGCAGGATCATCGGCTCGTCGAGCAGCGTGCCCGAGGGGATGACGACCTCGCCGGTCTTGCTGTCGATGATGTCCTCCGCGGTCGTGCGACCGAGGATGCGCTCGCCGAGCGACGCGATCGTCGAGCCGCCCTGGACGATCGCGCGCATTTCCAGCGCGCGGGTCGTGCCGCAGTCGAGCTCCATGATCACGCAGTCCTGCGACACGTCGACCAGACGACGCGTGAGGTAGCCCGAGTTCGCCGTCTTCAACGCCGTATCCGCGAGGCCCTTACGAGCACCGTGGGTCGAGTTGAAGTATTCGAGGACGGTCAGACCTTCCTTGAAGTTCGAGATGATCGGCGTCTCGATGATCTCGCCCGACGGCTTGGCCATCAGGCCGCGCATGCCGGCAAGCTGCTTGATCTGCGCCTGCGAACCACGCGCACCCGAGTGGGCCATCATGTAGATCGAGTTGATCGGCTTCTCGCGACCCTTGTTGGGGCCGTCCTCGTAATGCTTAACCGCCTTGATCTCGTCCATCATGGCGTTCGCCACCTGGTCGCCGCAACGGCTCCACGCGTCGATCACCTTGTTGTACTTCTCCTGCTGCGTGATCAGGCCGTCCTGATATTGCTGCTCGAAGTCCTTCACCAGGCCCTTGGTCTCGTCGACCAATGCGATCTTGGCGTCGGGAATGATCATGTCGTCCATGCCGAACGAGATGCCGGCCTTGAACGCGTGCTTGAAGCCGAGGCTCATGATCGCGTCGGCGAACAGCACCGTGTCCTTCTGGCCGGTGTGACGATAGACCTCGTCGATCACGTCGCCCACGTCCTTCTTGGTGAGGAGGCGGTTGACGGTATCGAACGGCACCTTCGACGATTGCGGCAGGCACTCGCCGAGCAGCATGCGACCAGGGGTGGTCTCATAGCGCTTGAGGTACTGGTTGCCCTTTTCATCGGTCTGCGGAACGCGGCTGATGATCTTGGTGTGCAAGGTCACTGCGCCGGCTTCGAGCGCCTGATGGACTTCCGACATGTCGGAAATCATCATGCCCTGGCCCGGCTCGTTCTCCTTGAGCATCGAGAGGTAATACAGACCCAGCACCATGTCCTGCGACGGCACGATGATCGGCTTGCCGTTGGCGGGCGAGAGGATGTTGTTGGTCGACATCATCAGCACGCGCGCTTCGAGCTGTGCTTCCAGCGACAGCGGCACGTGGACCGCCATCTGATCGCCGTCGAAATCGGCGTTGAACGCCGAGCAGACGAGCGGGTGCAGCTGGATCGCCTTGCCCTCGATCAGCACGGGCTCGAACGCCTGGATGCCGAGACGGTGAAGCGTCGGCGCACGGTTGAGCATGACCGGATGCTCGCGGATCACCTCGTCCAGGATGTCCCAGACTTCCTTGCGCTCCTTCTCGACCCACTTCTTCGCCTGCTTCAGGGTCATCGACAGACCCTTGGCGTCGAGACGCGCGTAGATGAACGGCTTGAACAGCTCGAGCGCCATCTTCTTCGGCAGGCCGCACTGGTGAAGTTTCAGCTCAGGACCGGTCACGATTACCGAACGACCCGAATAGTCGACGCGCTTGCCCAGAAGGTTCTGACGGAAGCGGCCCTGCTTGCCCTTGAGCATGTCGGACAGCGACTTGAGCGGACGCTTGTTGGCACCCGTGATCGTGCGACCGCGGCGACCGTTATCGAACAGCGCGTCGACGGCCTCCTGCAGCATGCGCTTCTCGTTGCGGACGATGATGTCCGGCGCGCGGAGCTCCATCAGGCGCTTCAAGCGGTTGTTGCGGTTGATCACGCGGCGATACAGGTCGTTCAGATCCGAGGTCGCGAAGCGGCCGCCGTCGAGCGGCACCAGCGGGCGCAGCTCGGGCGGGATGACCGGAACGACTTCGAGGATCATCCACTCGGGGCGGTTGCCCGAATCGATGAAGCTCTCGACGACCTTGAGGCGCTTGATGATCTTCTTGGGCTTCAACTCGGACTTGGTGACCGCGAGCTCCTCAAGGAGCTCCTTGCGCTCGCCCTCGAGATCCAAGTCCTGCAGCATGATGCGCACGGCTTCCGCGCCGATGCCGGCCGAGAAGGCGTCTTCGCCATACTCGTCCTGCGCGTCGAGGAGCTCGTCCTCGGTCATCAACTGATACTTTTCGAGCGGGGTGATGCCCGGCTCGATCACGATATACGCTTCGAAGTACAGCACGCGCTCGAGCTGCTTGAGCTGCATGTCGAGCAGCAGGCCGATGCGCGACGGCAGTGACTTCAGGAACCAGATGTGCGCGACAGGTGCTGCCAGCTCGATATGGCCCATGCGCTCGCGGCGGACCTTCGAGACGGTAACCTCGACGCCGCACTTCTCGCAGACGATGCCCTTATACTTCATGCGCTTGTACTTGCCGCACAGGCACTCGTAATCCTTGATCGGACCGAAGATGCGCGCGCAGAACAGGCCGTCACGCTCGGGCTTGAACGTGCGATAGTTGATGGTTTCGGGCTTCTTGATCTCGCCGAACGACCAGCTGCGGATCTTGTCCGGGCTGGCGATGCCGATCTGGATCTGGTCGAAGGTCTCGGCCTTGACGACCGGGTTCGCGAAATTGGTCAGTTCGTTCATGGATGAACAGCCTTCCTAGAAATTCTTTGCCCTCGCCCGCTTTCGCGGGAGAGGCTGCGCAGACTTGGGTCGCGGTCTTCCCGCGGCCCTAGTCGAAGCCTCACCCAACCCTCTCCCGCGAACGCGGGAGAGGACTAGGCCGGCATATTACTCCGCCGCGATCGCGACGCCGTCGGTGTCGAACTGCTCGGTGGTGGTGAGCTCGATGTTCAGACCCAGCGAGCGCATTTCCTTGACGAGCACGTTGAAGCTCTCAGGGATACCGGCCTCGAACGTGTCGTCACCCTTGACGATCGCCTCATAGACCTTGGTGCGCCCGACCACGTCGTCCGACTTCACCGTGAGCATTTCCTGCAAGGTATACGCCGCGCCGTAGGCCTGGAGGGCCCAGACCTCCATCTCGCCGAAGCGCTGACCACCGAACTGCGCCTTACCACCCAGCGGCTGCTGCGTGACGAGCGAGTACGGCCCGATCGACCGGGCGTGGATCTTGTCGTCGACCAGATGGTGGAGCTTGAGCATGTAGATGATGCCCACCGTCACGCGCCGATCGAACATGTCGCCGGTGCGACCGTCGAACAGCTCCGACTGACCCGACGAGTGCAGACCCGCCAGCTCGAGCATGTCGGACACATCGGCTTCGCGCGCGCCGTCGAACACGGGGGTGCCCATCGGCACGCCGGTCCGCAGGTTCTGCGCGAGTTCGATGATCTGGCTCGCATCGCGTGCCTCGATGTCCGCGGCGTAATGCTCGCCGTAAACTTCGAGCAGCCGTGCCTTGACCGCGTCGGGCATGTCGCCCGCTGCGGGTTCGGGGTTGGCCTCACGCCACTCTTCGAGCTGCGTGTAGATCTGCTGACCGAGGTTACGGGCAGCCCAGCCGAGATGCGTCTCGAAGATCTGACCGACGTTCATGCGCGACGGCACGCCGAGCGGGTTGAGCACGATGTCGACCGGCGTCCCGTCGGCGAGGAACGGCATGTCCTCCGCCGGCAGGATCCGCGAGATCACGCCCTTGTTGCCGTGACGGCCGGCCATCTTGTCGCCCGGCTGCAGCTTGCGCTTCACCGCGACGAAGACCTTGACCATTTTGAGCACGCCTGGCGGCAGCTCGTCGCCACGCTCGAGCTTGTCGCGACGATCCTGGAACTTGTCCACGATCACCTTGACGGCGTCGTCATACTGCACCTTGACCGCTTCCAGATCGCTCTGGGTCTTGTCGTCGGCGACAGCGAACTTCCACCACTCGTGACGGTCGACTGAGTCGAGCACGTCCTGGTCGATGACCACGCCCTTCTTCGGGCCGTTCTTGGGAACGGCGGTCGCGGTCTGGCCGAGCAGCATTTCCTTGAGGCGCGACCAGGTCGCGCGGTTGAGGATCGTGCGCTCGTCGTCCGAGTCCTTCTTCAGGCGCTCGATTTCCTCGCGCTCGATCGCCATCGCGCGCTCGTCCTTGTCGATGCCGTGGCGGTTGAACACCCGGACCTCGACGACGGTACCGGCAACGCCCGGCGGCAGGCGGAGCGAGGTATCGCGCACGTCCGACGCCTTTTCACCAAAGATGGCGCGCAGGAGCTTTTCCTCCGGCGTCATCGGGCTTTCGCCCTTCGGCGTGATCTTGCCCGCGAGAATATCGCCCGGCTCGACCTCGGCACCAATGTACACGATGCCCGCTTCGTCGAGGTTGCGAAGCGCTTCCTCGCCGACGTTGGGAATGTCGCGCGTGATGTCTTCCGGCCCGAGCTTGGTGTCGCGCGCCATCACTTCGAACTCTTCGATGTGGATCGACGTGAACACGTCGTCCTTCACGATGCGCTCGGAGATGAGGATCGAATCCTCGTAGTTGTAGCCGTTCCACGGCATGAACGCGACGAGCGTGTTGCGGCCGAGCGCGAGCTCGCCGAACTCGGTCGACGGACCGTCGGCGAGCACGTCGCCCGCGGTGACCACATCGCCCACCTTCACCAGCGGACGCTGATTGATGCAGGTGTTCTGGTTCGAGCGCTGGAACTTCATCAGCGTGTAGATGTCGACGCCCGACTGGCCGGCATCGATCTCGCCTGTTGCGCGGATGACGATACGCGCCGCGTCGACCTGGTCGACCACGCCCGCACGCCGTGCGGAGATGGCAGCACCAGAGTCACGCGCGACGGTCTCTTCCATGCCGGTGCCGACGAACGGCGCCTCGGCCTGGACGAGCGGCACGGCCTGACGCTGCATGTTCGAGCCCATCAGCGCGCGGTTGGCGTCATCGTTTTCCAGGAACGGAATGAGCGATGCGGCGACCGAGACGAGCTGCTTGGGGCTGACGTCCATCAACGTGATGTTGTTCGGGATCGCCATCAGGAATTCGCCCGCCTGACGCGACGAGACCAGTTCCTCGACGAAGCCGTTCGACGAATCGAGCTCGGCATTGGCCTGCGCGATCGTGTGCTTGGCCTCTTCCATCGCCGACAGATAGACGACGTCGTCGGTGACCTTGTGATCGACGACCTTGCGGTATGGCGTCTCGATGAAGCCGTACTTGTTGACGCGGCTGAACGACGCCAGCGAGTTGATCAGACCGATGTTCGGGCCTTCCGGCGTCTCGATCGGGCAAATGCGGCCATAGTGCGTCGGGTGAACGTCGCGGACTTCGAAGCCGGCGCGCTCACGCGTCAGACCACCCGGTCCAAGTGCCGACACGCGGCGCTTGTGGGTGACTTCCGACAGCGGGTTGGTCTGATCCATGAACTGCGACAGCTGCGACGAGCCGAAGAATTCGCGGACCGCGGCAACCGCAGGCTTGGCGTTGATCAGGTCGTTCGGCATCACTGTCGAGACGTCGACCGACGACATACGCTCCTTCACGGCGCGCTCCATGCGGAGCAGGCCGACGCGATACTGGTTCTCGAGCAGCTCGCCGACCGAACGGACACGACGGTTACCGAGGTTGTCGATATCGTCGATGTCGCCCTTGCCGTCCTTCAGATCGACCAGCGTCTTGATGACCGCGAGGATGTCCTCGGTCCGCAGCGTGGTGACCGTGTCCTCGGCGTCGAGGTCGAGGCGCATGTTGAGCTTGACGCGACCGACGGCCGACAGGTCGTAACGGTCGGGATCGAAGAACAGGCCGCTGAACAGCGACTCTGCGGTCTCGAGCGTCGGCGGCTCGCCGGGGCGCATCACGCGGTAGATGTCGGATAGCGCCTGCTCGCGCTCTTCGGCCTTGTCGACCTTGAGCGTGTTGCGGATCCATGCGCCGGTCGCGATGTGATCGATGTCGAGCAGTTCGATCCGGTCGATCCCGGCCTGGTCGAGCAGTTCGAGATTCTCGGCCGAGACTTCGTCGCCGGCTTCGATGTAGATCTGGCCAGTGGTCTCGTTGATGAGATCATAGGCGCTGTAGCGGCCGAAGATTTCCTCGGTCGGGATCAGCAGGTCGGTGAGACCGTCCTTGGCCGACTTGTTGGCGGCGCGGGGGCTGATCTTCTGGCCGTTGGGGAACACCACTTCGCCGGTCTTGGCGTCGATGATGTCGTACATCGGCTTCTGGCCACGCCAGTTCTCGGCCTGGAACGGGATGATCCAGCCACCCTGGCCGCGGACGAAGGTCACGCGGTTGTAGAACTGGTTGAGGATCTCCTCGCCGGTCATGCCGAGCGCGTACAGCAGCGCCGTCACCGGCAGCTTGCGCTTGCGATCGATGCGGACGTTGACGATGTCCTTGGCGTCGAACTCGAAATCGAGCCACGAACCGCGATACGGGATCACGCGCGCGGCGAAGAGATACTTGCCCGATGCGTGCGTCTTGCCGCGGTCATGGTCGAACAGCACGCCCGGCGAACGGTGCATCTGCGAGACGATAACACGCTCGGTGCCGTTGATGATGAAGGTGCCGTTGCCCGTCATCAGGGGCATGTCGCCCATGTAGACGTCCTGCTCCTTGATATCGAGGACCGAGCGCGAATCGGTGTCGGCATCGACCTCGAACACGATCAGGCGCAGCGTGACGCGCATCGGGGCTGCATAGGTGATGCCGCGCTGACGGCACTCGTCGGTGTCGAACTTGGGGGGCTCGAGCTCGTAATTGACGAAGTCGAGTTCGGCGGTGCCGGCGAAATCGCGGATCGGGAAGACGCTGCGCAGCGTCTTCTCGAGACCCGAGACATAGCCGATCGACGGATCGGAGCGGAGGAACTGTTCGTAGGATTCGCGCTGAACCTCGATCAGGTTCGGCATCTGCACCACTTCGTGGATGTTGCCGAACACCTTGCGGATCCGGCGCTTTGCCGTGCCGCTCTCGGCGCGCCGCGTGGGCGTGCTACCGTCGATTGCCTTGGTTGCCATGGAGTTTTCTGCCCTCAAGCCTGAAATTCGGCCCGGAATCCACCGGGCGGGCGTGCAAACCGGAAACGACAAAAAGCCGCGTGTTGTCCGCGCAAGCGGAAAACAGCAGCTTTCATGCGTCTCGAGAAACCCTAACCATCAATACGATCGATGCACTGCGCGACGGCACATCATTTCCCGACGGTTTGGGTTGAGTGCGCGATATAGGTCGACGGCGCGAGTGTGTCAACGCAGTCGCGTGGCGTCGGGGGGGGGGGGGGGCTGCGGCGAACCGCTCGGCGCAGCAATCCTTGGCAGGCGGGGTTTTATCGCTATGCCCGGCGCTGTGAAACCCTTTGTCTTTGTATCCCTCCTCGTCGCCACCAGCCTGACGGCGTTTGGCAGCCCCGCGCTCGCGCAAAACAGCGTGCCTGCGCAACCCTTGCAGGGGCTCGATTCGTTCAGCCTGCCGTCGAACCGGCCGGCGCCGCGGATCTCGCCGACACCTGAGCCGACGACCAACCCGCGTCCGGTCGAGACCCAGACCGTCGCGCCGCCCGCCGTGGCGCCGACGGTCCGCGCGACCACGACGCCGCGCGCGACCGCGACGCCGGCGCGCGCCACGCCCACGGTGCGCGCGACGCCAGCGCCCGAGCGAACGCCAGCACCGCGTGCCAGCGCGACGCCAACGCCAATTATTCCGGCGGCTCCGGTCGCCGTGCCGACCGTCGTGCCGTCGCCTGTCGCCGCGATACCGCCGACCCCAGCCCCGACGCCGCAGTCGAGCGCGGCAGCGGCGGCAGCGATCGCGCCAGCGGACGGCGCAAGCGCGTGGCTATGGCCTGCTGTCGGGGGCGGGCTCGCGCTGATCGTCGCGATTGGTCTGGGACTGTGGTGGCGCCGGCGTGGCGCGCAGGACGCCGTGGCTTACGATGACGAGCCTACGGCCGAAGCCGTTGTGCCAGAGGGTGTCGAGCTCGCAGTCGTCGCGCCCCAAGCGGCTCCTCCGGCGGTGCCTGCTGCGAACGCGGTTGCGGAGGCTCCTCTTCCAGTCGCGGTCGTGCCCGATGCCGCCCCGGCCGATCGCGCGTCGATTGTGTTCGAGCTGACCCCGAAGCGCGCCGGCACGAATTTGCTGAGCGCCGCGGTCGAATATCTGATCGTGCTGCGCAACACCGGCGATGTCGCAGCGACGGGGGTGCGGCTCGACATTCGCTTGCTCAGCGTGGGACAGCGGCAGGATGCGGTGATCGAGGCGCTGTTCGCCGCGCCGATCGCGCAGCCGATCACGACCCCGTTCGATCTGCCGGCTGGCGTCTCTGTCGAACTCGGCGGCATGGCGATGCATCCCAAGGCGACGCTCGAGGTGATGGACGTCGGCGGCAAGGCGCTGTTCGTTCCCGTGCTGACGATCAACGCGCATTATGCGTGGGCGGGCGGCGGCAGCGGCCAGACCGCGCGCTCCTATGTCATCGGCATCGATCGCGGGGCAGGGGGCAAGCTCGCGCCGTTCCGCATCGATAGCGCTGCGCGGATGTACGATACGGTGAGCGCGATCGAATACACCGTGTCAGCATAGGATTTCCGCTCCCGCGCTTGGGGGGTGCGGTGCGGGTCGGAACGAAAAAAGGGGCGACACCGCGTGGTGTCGCCCCTTTTTCTTGGGCAAGCCGTCATGGGCAAAGCCCATGACGTCGGACGCGGCAAGCCGCGCCGGCCGGCTTCGCGGGAGTGCGATTTAGCCGAGGCTAAATCGTCGCTCCCGCTTCAGCTCACTTGACCTCGACGGTCGCGCCAGCTGCTTCCAGCTGCGCCTTGATCTTGGCGGCTTCGTCCTTCGACACGCCTTCCTTGATCGCCTTCGGAGCCGACTCGACCAGCGTCTTGGCTTCGGTCAGGCCGAGCGCGGTGATCGCACGGACTTCCTTGATGACGTTGATCTTCTTGCCGCCGTCGCCGGTGAGGATGACGTCGAATTCGGTCTGCTCTTCAGCAGCCGGTGCAGCAGCGCCGCCGCCAGCAGCAGGAGCCGCTGCAACAGCAGCAGCGGCCGAGACGCCCCACTTCTCTTCGAGCAGCTTCGAGAGATCAGCTGCTTCGATGACGGTCAGGGCGGAAAGCTGGTCAACCAGCGCGTTCAGGTCTGCCATGTGTATTCTCCAGTAAAATCAGTTCGGGTTTGAAATCTCGAAGCGCCTGAAATCAGGCGTCCGCCGTATCCTTTTCCGCATAGGCGGCAAGCACGCGCGCGAGCTGGGCAGCTGGCGCCTGCGTGATCGTCGCGAGCTTGGTTGCAGGAGCAACCAGGAGGCCCACGATCTTCGCACGCAGTTCATCCAGCGACGGCATCGTCGCGAGGGACTTGACACCTTCTACGTCGAGGACGGTCGCACCCATCGCACCACCAACGATTTCGAACTTGTCGTTCGTCTTCGCGAAGTCGACGGCCACCTTGGCAGCCGCGACGGGGTCGATGGAGGTGGCCAGACCGACCGGCCCGGTGAGCATTTCGCTCAACGAAGCATAGTCGGTGTCGGCCAGTGCGATCTTGGCAAGCTTGTTCTTCGAGACCTTATAGCTCGCCCCTGCGTCGCGCATTGCGTTCCGCAGCTTGGTCGACTGAGCCACCGTCATGCCGAGGTTGCGGGTGACGACCACCACGCCGACTTCGGCAAAATTGTGGTTCAGCTCGGCGACGAGCTCGGTCTTTTGAGCGCGATCCATGCCATTCTCCACGTTTGGCCGTGTCGCTTGCGCGGCACGACCGGTTACAAACCGGGCGCTGTTGCACCCGGAATTGTCCAGCGATGGGGAATGGGAGCGTCGCCCCGTTTGATGGAGGGCGGCAGACCGGTCGCGGCTGGGCCGAGAGCGGTTATAATCCTGGTCCCCGTCTCGGCAGGAAATTAAGACCGGGCAAATCCCGATCACCTACTGTCTTGGACGGTCCCGCCGCGCCGAGGCGTGACGGGAGAGTGGGAGCCTTTAGCGGAGATCGTGGGAAAGTCAACGCCCGCCTGATCGTGACACCCGCTTTCGCCGGGGTGGCGGACGGCGGTTTTTATTCGACTGCCTGTAGCTTTTGCATCGAAACTGCGGAACACTCGGCATCAAGGACCGCACGAGTCCATGCAGGACGGAATCGAAAACCGCTTTAAGCAGGGGGCCGATTCAATGACCGAAGCTACCATCACCATCACCATCACCACCACCGCAACGCTCGGCGCCGAGGCGCAGGACGATCTGCTCACTCGCGGCTTTGCGCGGCGCGATCTGGCGCGGATTGCCGCGGTGTTCGGCGTCGGCGCGCTGGCCGCGTCGGTCGGGCGGCCGGCGTTCGCCTCGGGCGGCGTGCCCGATCCGGCGCCGACCGCCAAGGTCCGCATCGGGGCGAACGAATGCTGGACCGGCCCGCTTGCCCCCGGCCAAAAGGCCGCCGCTGCGATGATCGCGATGGGCAACCGCTATTCGCCGCATGACGAGCGCAGCGATTTCATCAAGGCTGTCATGTCGGTCGAGGGTGTACCGTTCGACCATGTCGCGCCCTGGCCAGGCTCGAGCGATCCGCTCTGCCGCGCGGTCGTCACCTATTGTTCGCCGACCAAGGGCCTCGTCACCGCCGACCCGACCTTCGAACTCGCCGGGCGCACCGCCGCCTGGCTCGGCGCGCCGGTCAAGGCGGTGCCGCTGACTGCCGAGTATACGCACGACGTCAAGGCGATGCTCGCCGCCAACCCCGATGCCGGGCTCTATTACATCTGCACGCCCAATAACCCGACCGGCACGATCACCCCGCTCGCCGACATCGAATGGCTGATCGCCAACAAGCCGGCGGGATCGATGGTGCTGATCGACGAGGCGTATACGCACTTCGCCGGCGTGCCCGTCGCCTCGTCGCTCGCGGTAAAGCATCCCGACGTGATCGTGATGCGCACCTTCTCCAAGCTGTTCGGCATGGCCGGGCTGCGGATGGGCTATGTCATCACCAATCCGGCCAATCTCACCAAGATGATGCGCTATGACGGCGGGATGCAGTCGGGCGCGCTGCCCGTCACCAGCCTCGCCTGCGCGACCGCCAGCCTCACCGCCGCCCCGCTGATCGCCGCACGCCGCGCCGAGATGCAGAGCGCGCGCGGGCTGACGCTCGATCATCTCAAGGCGCGCGGCGTGAGCGTGTTTCCGACCAACGCCAACATGTTCATGATCGACTGGAAGACGCGGGCTGCCAAGGACATGCAGGCGGCGTTCCGCAAGCAGAGCGTCGAGATCGGGCGGTCGTGGCCGATCTGGCCGACGGTCAGCCGCGTCACCGTCGGTTCGAGCGCCGAGATGAAAGCGTTCTGCACCGCGCTCGACAAGGTTATCGCGTAGTCCGACCGCCTGACCGTCACCCCGGGCTTGTCCCGGGGTCTACCGTGACGCGCGCGCTTGGGTCGGGGTGCGCGCATCCCGGTGGGCCCCGGCACGGGGCCGGGGTGACGGTTGGCGGGCGTTACGATTCCTGTGGCACGTCGGGCACGATCCGCACGTACCAGCGCGGATGGCCCGCCGCGTCGCGTTCGATATCGGGGACGCCGTGCGGGTCGTCGCCCGTCTCGACCCAGCCAGCGCCCTGGCAGTGGTTGCAGATCGCGCGCTTGCTGCGGAAGCTGACCAGGTCGATCTCGAGGTTCCACTGGCCGTGCCCCTTGCACATCGGGCACGCCGCATCGAGCGCGCCGTTGCGCGGCTGAAGCGGGATGATGTCGAAGGCGTGCGGGGATTCGGGGCCGGTACATTCGACGATCTGGCTGGCATGCGGCATCGCGGTGGTTTCTCCTTTCCGCAGCAAACGTGCTGCGGCGGCGTCGGCTCCGGCGCTAGCGTGATTTTGCGGCCGCGGGGAGGGTGGGCTGCGCGGCGATTGCGCGCGCCGCAGGCCGGCCCCACGAAATCATGTCGGGCGTGCAACAATCCGGCGGCGTCTGGGTTTCAGACGCGTGACGACACCTTCAGACCCCCTGCCGCCATCCATCCAACCGGCCAAAGGCTGGCACCGCCCGGCGCTCGCGATCGGCGCCGCCCTGGCTGCTGCGATCAGCGTGCTCGTGCTCGCGCTCGGCGCGTTTCCAGTCGGGCTGCTGCGCGGCGTGGTCGAGAACCGCGTGTCTGCCGCGCTCCACACCAAGGTCGCGGTCGGCTCGGTGACGCGCGACGGTGTCTTCTCCTACACGCCGGTGGTCGCGCTGCGCGATGTGCGGATCGCGCAGCCGGCCTGGGCCGGGCAGGGCGATTTCGTCCGCGTGTCGGCGCTGCGGGTGCGCGTGCCGGTGCTGGCGCTCCTCACCGGGCGGTTCCGCCCCGATCGCATCGCGATCGACGGCGCGCGGATCGCGCTGGTCCGCGACGCGAGCGGGCGCGCCAACTGGGAGCCCGACGGCAGCAAGCCGAAGCAAGGCGGAACGAGCCGCCCGAGCCTCTCCGACCTCAGCGTCACCAACACGCAGATCGTGCTGCGCGATGCCAAGCGCCAGCTCGTCGTCGCTGGCCCGCTGTCGGTCGATGCGACGCACGGGTTGCGGCTCGCGGCGAAGGGCAGCTTCCGCGAGACCCCCGCGACGCTCGCGCTGAGCGGCGGTCGCATCGCGGGGATCGACCCGACCGCGCCATACCCGTTTGCGGTGAAGCTTTCCTCGTCGGCGCTCGATTTCGCGGCGCAGGGGACGATGCGGGGCGTGCTCGACACGCGCCACTTCAGCGCGACGCTCCGTGCGCAGGCACCGACGCTCAAGAACCTCGATTATCTGATCGAGGCGGGGCTGTTCGGGACGCAGCCGATCGATCTCAACGGCGCGATCCGCCACGACGCGCGCGACTGGTATATCGACCGGCTCGCCGGCACGATCGGCCGCTCGCGCCTCACTGCGCGTGCGACCGTCCACAAATACGGCATCCGCACCGCGATCGACGCGCGGATCCACGCGTTGCAATTCGATTTCGACGATCTTGCCGACACCCAGGGGCGCGCCGAAGCCGCAGCCCGGCTCGCGCGGATCGGCCCGCGCGTGATCCCGCCCACGCGGATCGACCTGTCGAAGCTGTGGAAGACCGACGGGACGATCCGCTTCGCGGCCGATCATGTGCTGTCGAAGGGCGGCACGGTGTTCGAAAGCCTGTCGGGCACGCTCAACCTCGACAATCGGATGCTGACCGTCAGCGATGTCGTTGCCACACTCGCGAACGGGCGGATGACGGGCACGGTGCGCGTCGATCATCGCAGCGGCTTGCCCAAGCTCGCGATCGACATGCGGCTCACCGGGCTGACGCTCGAGCGCCTCGTCGGCAAGCCCGACATGATCGGCGGACAAGTCCGCGGGCATATCGTCCTCAGCGGGCAGGGCGAGACGGTGCGCGAGGCGCTTGCGCACGGCAGCGGCAAGGCGGCGATCGTCGCGACGCAGGGGCATGTCCAGCGGATGATCGCCGATGTGCTCGGGCAAAGCCTGAGCGGTGCGGTCGCGCATGCGATCAGCGGGCCGAGCGAAACCGTCCCGCTGCAATGCCTGATCGCCGACTTCCGCGGTTCGAACGGTGTGCTCGTGCCGCGCCCGCTCGAGATCGACACGGGCAGTTCGGTCGGGCGCGGGACGGGGCGGATCGTGCTCGACGGCGAACGGATCGCGCTGACGCTTGCGGGTACGACCAAGAGCCGCGCGTTGTTGCGGATCGCCGACCCGATCCAGGTCGGTGGCACGCTGAGCGCGCCGAGCATCTCGGTCGCAGGTGTCGGAGCGAGCGACAAGCCGAGCGCCGGGGGCGTGTTCAAGGTGCTCGGGCGCTCGCTTGGCCAGGCGCTCGGCATCACCAAGATCGACCCGAGCGCGGGCGGGTCGACGCCGCAGCGCTTCGATTGCCAGGCGGCGGTCACGACGGCGCTGCGCTGAACACAAAAAAAGGGCGGCCCGGAGAACCGGACCGCCCTTTCTTTTAGCAGACGCGATTAGGCGTGCTGCAGGTTCACAGCCGACATCTTGCCGCGCTTGTCCTGCTCGAGCTCGTACTGGACGCGCTGGTCCTTATCGAGCGTCGCCATGCCGGCGCGCTCGACGGCCGTGATGTGCACGAACGCGTCTTCGCCGCCGCCTTCAGGTGCGATGAAGCCATAGCCCTTGTCTGCGTTGAAAAACTTTACGGTTCCGATGGTCATAACATGATCCTTCTTGTGGGGCCGACGCGAAGAGCCGCGTCAGCGGTTGCCGAAATCAGCAGAGAAAGAAGGAAGATGGTGCCGCAAAGCGCCCTAGACCGTCGATTTGCGAACTGTAGCAACGCCTATGTAGGGCAGGTGGCGGGGAATTGCAAATCGCGCTCGAAATCATGCGCGCGCCTCCCTTCAGGGGAGGCGCTAAGACAAAGAAAAAGGGCCGGGGGTTTCCCCGGCCCTCGATCTTGTCGCAAAAATCCCGAAAGATTTAAGCGGCCGAAACCTCGGCGACGTCGACCTTGATGCCGGCGCCCATCGTCGAGCTGACGGCGACCTTCTTGACATACTTGCCCTTGGCGCCGGTCGGCTTGGCCTTGACGATCGCGTCGACCAGTGCGTCGAAGTTCGCGCGCAGGTCTTCCGCCGGGAACGACGCCTTGCCGATGCCCGAGTGGATAATGCCGGCCTTCTCGACGCGGTATTCGATCTGGCCGCCCTTGGCAGCTTCGACCGCGGCCGCGACGTTCATCGTGACCGTGCCGAGCTTCGGGTTCGGCATCAGGCCCTTGGGACCCAGGATCTTGCCGAGACGACCGACGATGCCCATCATGTCCGGGGTCGCGATGCAGCGATCGAAATCGATCGTGCCGCCCTGGACGAGCTCCATCAGGTCTTCCGCACCGACGACGTCGGCGCCAGCGGCACGGGCTTCGTCGGCCTTTGCGCCCTTGGCGAACACGCCAACGCGGACGGTCTTGCCGGTGCCCTTGGGCAGCGTGACGACACCGCGGACCATCTGGTCGGCGTGACGCGGATCGACGCCGAGGTTGAGCGCGACTTCGATCGTCTCGTCGAACTTCGAGGTCGCACCCGACTTGGCGAGGGCGATCGCTTCGTCGATGCCGTGGAGCTTCTCACGATCGAGCGTGATGGCCTTCTGCTTCTTGCTTACGAATGCCATGAGCTCAGCCCTCCACCACTTCGAGGCCCATCGCGCGGGCGCTGCCTTCGATGATCCGCGTCGCGGCTTCGAGATCGTTGGCGTTGAGATCCTTCATCTTCGCGGTCGCGATGTCGGCGAGCTGAGCGCGCGAGATCTTGCCACCCGAAACCTTGCCCGGCTCCTTCGAGCCCGACTTGATGTTGGCGGCCTTCTTGATGAGGTACGATGCCGGCGGCGTCTTGGTCTCGAACGAGAACGAACGGTCGGCATAGACGGTGATCACGGTCGGCAGCGGCGTGCCGACTTCCTGGTCGCCGGTCGATGCGTTGAACGCCTTGCAGAATTCCATGATGTTGACGCCGCGCTGACCCAGCGCAGGGCCGATCGGCGGGGAGGGGTTGGCCTTGCCTGCAGGAACCTGCAGCTTGATATAGCCGGTAATCTTTTTTGCCATGTGGCGGTCTCACTCTCTTTCAAGTTTAGCGGTCCTGACGGCGGGGCCATAACTCCGCCTCCCGCGATTCCCTGGCATGCTGCCGGGGAAGGCGGGGCGCATAGCCGAAAGCGGTGCCCGAGGCAAATCGGAAGCGCGCGCTCGGGACGTGGCGGCACGACAATTGTACGCCGCCGATGCCGCAATTTGTGTTATACCGCGCGATCATCGAGCTTCTTGGCGTCCGATGACTGAGAGTTTTGCGCTCCCGCCGTGACCGGGAACGATTCATGACAGACACCCTCCAGCGATTGCTGGTCAAGCTGAAGCGACGCAGTCGGTTCGACGCTGCTGACGAGGCGGCGTTGCTGGGGCTGCCCTTCACCGTCAAGACGCTCGAGCCGGGCCACTATCTCGTCCGTCAGGGTGAGCGCGCAGACTTCACCTGCGTGCTGCTCGAGGGCTTCGCCTATCGCCAGAAGATCGTCGGCGACGGCGGGCGGCAGATTATCGCGCTGCAAGTGCCGGGCGACGCGGTCGATCTGCAGAACTCGCTGCTCAAGATCGCCGATCACAGCGTCCAGGCGCTGACCGCGATCACGATGGCGCGGATCCCGCGCGTCGACTTGCTTGATATCGCGGCACGATACCCCGCGATCGCGCACGCCTTCTGGCTCGACACGCTAGTCGACGGGTCGATTGCATGGGAATGGATCGCCAATATCGGACGGCGCGACGCGCAGATGCGGCTGGCGCATCTGTTGTGCGAATGCGCGGTGCGGCTCGAAGTGGTCAATGCGGCAAGCGGCGACAGCGACACGCTGCCAATGACGCAGGAACAGATCGGCGATGCGCTCGGGCTGACCCCGGTGCACGTCAACCGGATGCTCAAGCTGCTCGAGCAGGACGGGCTGATCGCGCGGCGCGCGCGGACGATCGTGATACTCGACGCGGTGCGGCTGCGCTCAGTGGCCGATTTTCAATCGGCCTATCTGCATTTGAACTTGCTGGAGGATTGAGCCGAGGTCGCGCGTCTCGGCCCGTTATTACCCTCCACCGTCACCCCGGCCTTGTGCCGGGGCCTACCGTACCGCGCGTGCTGCGGTCGTGGTGCGTGTATCCCGGTGGACCCCGGGACGAGCCCGGGGTGACGGGTAAAGACGGAGTCTGGGGGCAGGGACGCGGGAGTAAATCCCGCGTCTTGCGTCGGACGGGTTCGCGTGGCCGCGACCCGCCGGCCGGTCTTGGCCGTCTCGCGGATAGCTTTCGCTATCCGCGTGCGGCCTGCGCCTTACGACTTGCTGCGTTCGACCTGCTCGAATTCGAGCTCGACCGGCGTCGCACGCCCGAAGATCGACACCGACACCTTGACGCGGCTGCGATCGAAATCGAGCTCTTCGACGATGCCGTTGAAGCTTGCGAACGGACCGTCGAGCACCTTGACCGAATCGCCGATCTCGAAGTCGACCTTGACCTTCTGCTTGGGCGCGGCAGCGGCGGCTTCGTCCTTGGTGCTGAGCATCCGCGCCGCTTCCGATTCCGGAATCGCCTGCGGCTTGCCGTTCGGCCCGAGGAAGCCGGTCACCTTCGGGGTGTTCTTGACGAGGTGATAGACGTCGTCGTTCATGTTGAGCTTGGCGAGCACGTAGCCCGGCATGAACTTGCGCTCGACGAGGATCTTCTTGCCGCGGCGCGCCTCGGTGATCGTCTCGGTCGGGACTTCGATCTGCTCGACGAGCTGCTCGAGGCCCATGCGGGTCGCCTCGGCCATGATCGAATCGCGGACCTTGCCCTCGAAACCCGAATACGCGTGAATGATGTACCAGCGTGCCATGTGTCTTTTACCTAGATTATTTGGCGAGGCTGAGCAGCAGGTGGACGATCGCCTCGAAGCCGGTGTCGACGATGAAGAAGAACAGGCCGAGCAGCGTCGTCATGATGACGACCATCACGCCGGTCATGATCGTCTCGCGCCGGGTCGGCCACACGACCTTCTTGGTCTCGGCCTGGACCTGTCGGATGAATTCGAGGGGGGTCGTCTTCGCCACGGTCTGTGCACTCATGTTCTTTTTAGCCGAAACGGACATGGGCCCGCCGTCCGGACCTGCCAAGGCCCGATGACGAGAATTCCCAATTTCGGAATGATAGCGGCGTAGCGCGTGTGCGTTGCGAAATCAAGCGGCGGGCGGGGAGGCGATCACCGGAGTAAATCCGGTGGACTCGTCTGACGGGGTCGCTGTCGCGACCCGCCGGCCGGCCTAGCGCGTCTCGGGATTAGCTTCGCTAATCTCGTGCGCGCGGCGGCTGGCAGGGGAGCTCGGACTCGAACCGAGGGCCTTCGGTTTTGGAGACCGACGCTCTAACCAACTGAGCTACACCCCTATCAGGTGGGCTCGTTTAGCGAGAGGTTGCCTCCGCTGCAAGCACCCTCATGCAGCTTCGCGATTCTGCGCTGCACGCGCCGCCAGGACGCGCGCTTCCTCGACCGGGAGCGGGCGGCCGAAATAATAGCCCTGGACCTTGGTGCAGCCCAATTCCTGGACCATCAGATGCTCGTCCTCGGTCTCGACCCCTTCGGCCGTTGTCGCCATGCCGAGACTCTGCGCGAGTGCGACCACCGCGCGGATGATCGCGATCGCCTCGGGCACCTTCTTCGATGCGCTGATGACGAAGCTGCGGTCGATCTTGATGGTCGAGAAGCGCGTGCGGCTGAGATAGCCGAGCGACGAATAGCCCGTGCCGAAATCGTCGAGGCTCAAGCGCACGCCGAGATCGAGGATTCGCTCGAGCACCTTCACCGCGCCGGTATCGTCGCGCATGAACACGCTTTCGGTCACTTCGAGCTCGAGCCGGCGTGCGGGCAGCCCGCTGTTCGCCAGCGCCGAGGCGACCACCGCGACGAACCCCGGATTGTGGAGCTGTTCGGGCGAGACGTTGACCGCGACGCGGGCGTCGCCCGGCCATTTCGCCGCTTCGGCACATGCCGAGCGCAGCACCCATTCGCCGATCGGCGCAATCAGTCGTGCATCCTCGGCGAGCGGGATGAACTTGACCGGCGAGATCGGCCCGAGCTCGGGATGCGTCCAGCGCACCAGCGCCTCGAACCCCGTCAGTCGGCCGCTCCCGGCATCGACGACCGGCTGGTAGGTGAGGTGCAGCTCGTCATTGGTCAGCGCCTTGCGCAGCGCTTGTTCGAGCACCCGGCGTTCTTCGGCTGCGACGTGGAGCTGTGGTTCGTAATGGTGGAATTTGCCGCCGCCGGCGTCCTTCGAGCGGTACAGCGCAAGGTCGGCCGAGCGAATCAGCATCTCGGTGGTGCGGCCATCGCGCGGGCCGGTCGCGACGCCGACGCTTGCGCCGGTGTAGAGGGTGTGATGATCGATATCGTACGGGCGGGCGAGTGCATCGACGATCGTCTGCGCGAGCGTCTCGAGTCGTTGCGTATCGCTCGCGTCGCGCACCACGACTGCGAATTCATCGCCGCCAAGCCGTCCGATGACTTCGTTCGCGCCCATCAGCGTCGTGAGGCGTTCGGCGACACGGCTCAGCAAGCGGTCGCCGATCGGGTGACCCAGCGTGTCGTTGACCGCCTTGAAGCGATCGAGGTCGATCATCATGAAGGCGCAGCGACTGCCCCATTTCTCCGCATCGGCCATCGCGTGCGACAGCGCTTCGTTGACGTGGAGGCGGTTGGGCAAGCCGGTGAGCGTGTCGAACCGCGCCATGCGGTTGATCTTGTCGGCCGAGGCGCGCTGTTCGGTGACGTCGGCGCCGACGCCGCGGAAGCCGAGGAATGCACCGTGCTCGTCATAGCGCGGGTTGGCGGCGATTTCGTACCAGCGCTCCTGCTCGGCGACGTTGACCGGCAGCACGAGCCCGCGAAACGCCGTGCGGCCTTTGAGATTTTCGGCAAGCGTGCGCAGCGCAGGCGCGAAACTGCCCGAATCCCAGGTCTTCCCGGCGAGCACTTCGAGCAGCGACTTGCCGTTCACGCCAACGGGGTCGAGCCCGACTGACAAGGCAAAGCGTGGCGAGGCGCGCACGACGCGGCGCGCAGCATCGGTTTCCCACAGCCAGTCGGCGCTCTCGTCCTGCTTCGCTTCGCGCAGCAAAAGGCTGACGGTCTCGTCGCGCTCGGCAAGCGCGATCTCGCCCGAGCGGATGAGCACGAGCGAACGCGCCCGCGTGAAGCAGCCGATCATCAGCAGCGTGGTGAACAAGGCGACCGAGGCGGCAAGGACCGGGCCGGCGATGCGCAGGACCATGACCGAAATCGCCAGGCCGAGGATGCCGAGAAAACTCAACGTCGCGAGCGGGAGTGCCGCCATTGCGACAGCGGATGCGGTCATCAGCACCGACAGCACGATCCACAGCCCGAGCGCCGTGCCGACGTCGGGGTTGAACCCGAACGCGAGCGGCGGGACCGACCAGATTGTGGCGAGCGCGATGCCCTCGATCACGGTGTCGCGCACGGCGGCGAGCGTCGCCGCGCCGCGCTGCTTGGCGGCAAGCCGGCGGAAGGTGATCGCGACCGAAATCGCGGCGACCACCGCACCCCAGCAAGCGAGCGCCCAAAGCGGTGCGCTTCGCTGGAGAATCAGTGTGACCATCGCTGCACCGATCACGTTGGCGGCGAGCAAGAACAGCGCCAACTGCCCACCGGCATGGACTTGCGCCGCGCGGATCGGCGCCCAATCGGTGGTGTCCGCCGGATCGTACAGCCCAAGCAGTGCTCGCGCGTCGATATGCGGCTTGGCGAATTGGGATGTGTTTTCGGTGCTCACGCGCCCGCTATACCGCAAGGAGCCTTACCGGAAGGTTAGGCGCAGGCGTTTGCCGGGGAGGGGCGCGGCGTATCCGCGCGCGCCCTATCCGCAGCGGCGGGGCTTACGCCGCCAGGTCGTACGGCTTGATATCGCCGTTGAGATAGAGGTTGCGCGCCTTGGCGCGGCTGAGCTTGCCCGAGCTGGTGCGCGGCAGCGTGCGCGGCGGGATCAGTTCGATCACGCAGTTCATGCCCGTCACCGAGCGGACGCGCTCGCGGATTTCCTCGCGCAGCCGGACGCGCTCGGCATCGTCCGAGCTGCGGCACTGGACGAGCACCGCGGGGGTTTCCTCGCCGCCCGGCGTGGTGATCGCAAAGGCCGCGATGTCGCCGGCCTTGAAACCGGGGAGCTGCTCGACCGCCCATTCGATGTCCTGCGGCCAGTGGTTGCGGCCGTTGATGATGATCATGTCCTTGGCGCGACCGACGATGTAGACATAGCCGTCGCTGAGATACCCCATGTCGCCGGTGTCGAGCCAGCCGTCGACGAGGCACGCGTCGGTCGAAGCCTGGTCGCGGAAATAGCCGACCATCACCGAGGGGCCCGAGCACCACAATTTGCCGATCGCGCGCTCGGGAAGCGGGGTGCCGTCCTCCTCGCGGATCTCGACCTTCATGTCGCGCACCGGCTTGCCGCAATTGACGATCGCGCGGTAGCGCTGCGGCCGGTCCTCGCCGGCGGCGACGCCCGAAAGCTGCGTTTCCTCGACCAGCTCGACGCGGATGCCTTCGGTCGGGGGCATGATCGAGACGGCGAGCGTCGCTTCGGCCAGGCCGTAGCTCGGCAGGAAGGCGCTCGCCTTGAAGCCGGCATCGGCGAAGGCGTCGACGAAGCTTTGCATCACGTCGGGGCGGATCATGTCGGCGCCATTGCCCGCGAGCCGCCAGCGCGACAGGTCGAAGCGCTCGGATGCCTTGGTTTGGCTCGACATGCGGCGTGCGCAAATGTCGTAGCCGAAGGTCGGCGAATAGCTGATCGAGGTGCCCGGGTTGCGGCTGATCATGTCGAGCCACGCGAGCGGACGCCGCGCGAAATCCTCGGTCTTGAGATAATCGGTCGAGACCTGGTTGGCGACCGGCGAGAGGAAGCAGCCGACCAGCCCCATGTCGTGATACCAGGGCAACCACGAGATGCAGCGATCGCCGGCGATGAGCTGCATGCCATGCGCGTGCGCCGCGAGATTGTTGAGCAAGGCGTGGTGCGTGATCGCGACGCCGTGCGGAAAGCGCGTCGAGCCGCTCGAATATTGCAGATAGGCGATGTCGTCGCCCTTGGCCTGCGGCAGCGCGACGTCGGGCGCGGCGCGCATCGCGAGCTCCGACCAGTCGATGCCGGTGATGCCCGCGACCGTCGCAGCGTCGGCGCCCATCTGCGCGAGCTCGGGCGGGTAGATCAGCAGGGTGGGATCACAGCTGGTGAGCTGGACGCGCAATTGCTCGATATACGAATCGCGGCCGCCGAACGATGTCGGCAGCGGCAGCGGGACGGGCCACGCGCCAGCATAGATGACGCCGAAGAAAAGCGCGGCGAATTCGGGGCTGGTCTCGGCGACGACGGCGATGCGGTCCTCGGGCCGGATTCCCGATGCGATGAGGCGACGCGCGACGACCTGCGCATCCTCGCGCAGTTCGGCGAACGGATAGGGCCGCGCGAGCGCGCCGCGGGCATCATGAAAATTCAGGCCACGGACGCCGGTTGCGGCATAATCGAGCGCTGCCCCCAGCGTTTCGAAATCGGCAAAACGACGCAAAAGCGTGTCTTCGGTCGGCGTCGCGAGCAGGGCAGGCGGAGCGGCTGCACCCTTCCGCTCGTCCGACTGCGTATCTATCGTCTTGAAATTCATTGGTCTTTGCGCCCTTGATCGCGGCATCCTGCGTTGGCCGCGCCTCTGTGTCTCGTCTTCAGCACGCACCCCTGCTTATGCCAAGCGTTCAAAATCGGGACCGACTATGGCACAATGATGGCGTCATGCACGATCCAGCCCCGAAACGATCCGCTCGCAAAGAGATACGCGTTGCGCCGCCGTTAGATGCGGCGGCGCTCGAACGGCTCGCTTTGCGCTATGTCGAGCGCTTTGCGACGACGCGTGCCCGGTTGACGGCGTACCTCGTCCGCAAGATCCGCGAACGCGGCTGGGCCGGGGCGCACACGGCGCCCGAAGCGCTCGCCGAAAAGCTCGCCGAACTCGGCTATATCGACGATCGCGCCTTTGGCGAGGCGCGCGCCGCGGCGATGGGTCGGCGGGGCTTGGGCAAGCGGCGCGTGACGGGCGCACTGCACCATGACGGGATCGACGACGCCGATAGCGCCGCGATCGTTCCCGCGGTTGAGGAGCGCGCTCTCGAGACCGCGCTGGCGTTTGCGCGCCGCAAGCGGATCGGCCCGTTCGCGCTGGCGCAGGCCGAGAGGCCACTCCGCGAAAAGCATATCGCCGCGATGATTCGCGCTGGCCATGACTATGCCCTTGCCCGACGGATTGCCGCGATGGCCCCCGGCGAAGTTTTCGATACGCTCAGCTAATGAATCCTGTATAGTTCAAATAAAAGTACCGGTTCGGACCGAAGGGCGGAAGATATTGCTTCGCGCTCAGACCGTGCTTATTATTGTGCCGGGGGAAGTGGCGATGCGCAACGAAACGATTCCGGCGCTTGGGGCGCTGGATTGGAAAGAAGAGATGGAGTTTTCCGGCGCAGAGTCGTCGGATTCCGCGCGCGTCTATACTGGCGTGCTCAAATGGTTCGATATGACGCGGGGGTTCGGCTTTCTCGTCGCGGACGATGCGTCGGTCGGCGACATCCTGATCCATTTTTCGGTGCTGCGCCCGCATAACCGCCGCAGCCTGCCCGAGGGCGCGCGGCTCGAATGCCTCGCCGGAATGCGCGACCGTGGCTTGCAGGCGACCGAAATCCTGTCGATCGACCTTTCCAACGCGATCGAGCCGCTCCAGCGCCCGCGCAGCGACGCGCTGCGGAACGATGTGCTCGGCTTGCTCGACCAGGCCGGGCCGTTTGAACCGGTGACGGTGAAATGGTTCAATCGTCTCAAGGGCTATGGTTTCCTGATGCGCGATGGCGATTCGGGCGATATCTTCGTCCATGTCGAAACGCTGCGGCGCGCAGGCTTTGCCGAGGTCGAGCCCGGCCAACGGTTGCGCGCAAGGATGAGCGCGGGCGACAAGGGGCCGCTTGCGGTAGCGGTCGAAGAGGAAGGCTGAGCGTACCCATGGTTGTTACAAACGCGCGCGCGGCTGCGCTCGCTTTGGTGTTCGCGACCGCTGGATGCAGCGCGGCGCCCACGACTCAAGCTGCCGAGGCGCCCGCCGGGACGATCGCGCTGACGATCGCCAGCAGCAACGGCACGCACGCCTTTGCGGTCGAACTCGCCAAGACCGAGGAAGCGCAGCAGCGCGGGCTGATGTTCCGCACCGACATTCCGCTCGATGGCGGGATGCTGTTCGCGCCGTACCCGCCCAAGGGGCCGCCGCGCGAGGCGAGCTTCTGGATGAAGAACACCCCGAGCCCGCTCGACATCCTGTTCATCCGCCCCGACGGGACGATCGCGCGGATCGCCGAAAACACCGTCCCGCAATCCGAAGCGCAGATCCCCTCGGGCGAGCCGGTCAGCGCGGTGCTCGAGCTGCGGGGCGGACGCGCGCTCGATCTGGGGATCAGCGAGGGCGATCATGTCAGCTGGCAAGGGCGCCCGGCGAAGTGATCGCGGTTGAAGGCGGCGCGAGCCCGCGCTAAGCGCTACGCCATGGGCATCAATCTCAATCCTTTCACGTGGTGGACCGGCGCGAGCTGGGGCACGGCATTCGGTCTGCGCGGCAAGGCGCGTGTCGGCGAAGACGCGCTCGGCAACGTCTATTACGAGGGCGGTGCCGACACCGCGGGCAACCCGCGGCGCTGGGTGATCTATAACGGCGTCAACGATGCCAGCCGCGTGCCGCCCGAATGGTTTGGCTGGCTGCACCATCAGGTCGCCGATGTCCCCTCGCGCGCGCTGCCCGCGCCGCGCGCCTGGCAGATCCCCGCCGAGCCCAATCTGACGGGCACGCTTGCTGCGTATCGGCCGAGCGGTGCGCTTGAAAAGGGCGGCGTGCGCGCCGCCGCGACGGGCGATTACGAAGCCTGGACCCCCGACGCGTGATTCGCCGCGCGTTGGTGGGCGTGGTGCTGGCGTCGCTGGCGGTAACCGCCTGCGGCCCGACCAAGACCGCCGCGCCGACGCAGCAGCCGACTCCCGAGACCGCGCTCGACGCCGACACCAGCGCTGCCAATATCGTGACGGTCGATGTCGGTGGCGGCGTCGACCCAAGCTTCGGCGCGACGCCGATGGCGCAGCGCGTCGCGACGCTCGGGCTGCTCAACAAGCGCAACGGCGTGGCGCGCGACGTGATGCTCAAGCCCGGTACTGCGGTGCGCGTCGGCGATGTCGTGATCCGGCTGCGCGCGTGCGAGCAGACCGCGCCGTGGGAGCAGGAGCATTATACCGGGGCGTTCGTCCAGCTCGACGTGCAGGGCACCGACAAGGTGTGGCGCCGTCCGTTCTCGGGCTGGCTGTTCAAGGAACGGCCCGCGCTTAACGTCGTGCCGCACCCGATTTACGATGTCTGGGTCAAGAGCTGCGCGATGACCTTCCCCGAAGGCGGACCCGAGTCGGTTTCCGGCGGCGGTCCGGCCGAGTCGAGCGCGAAGCCGCGGTCGAGTGCGAAGAAATCGGCGACCGAGACCGACGAAGCCGATGAGCCGATCGCCGAGGATACCGCGGGCGACAGCAACGCGAGGTAGTCCGCGCGGCTGATCTCGACCGCCCCCAACGAGGCGAGATGATCGGTCATGAACTGGCAATCGAGCAAGCTGAACCCGCCGACGCGCAGCCGCGCGACGAGCCACGCGATCGCGACCTTCGAGGCGTCGCGCGCGCGGCTGACCATGCTCTCGCCGAAAAACGCGTGGCCGAGCGCGAGCCCGTAAAGCCCGCCGACCAGCGTCTCGCCGTCCCAGACTTCGATCGAATGCGCAAAGCCGAGCGTGTGGAGCGTGTTGAAAACCTGTTCGATCGGCCCGTTGATCCAGGTGTCGGGGCGATCCTCGGCCGATTCGGCGCACAAGCGCAGGATGTCGGGAAAGGCGCGGTCGGCGGTGACGCGGTAGCGCTCGGCGGCGATCGTCTTGCGCAGCGATTTCGAGAGGTGGAAACCGTCGAGCGGGAGGATCGCGCGGTCGTTGGGCTCGACCCAATAGACGTCGTCGATGTCGCGCCCATCGGCCATCGGGAAGACGCCGACCGAATAGGCGCCGAGCACGAGATTGGGGTCGAGCGGCGTGACGCGCGGTCTCACGCGGCGAGGCGGCGCTCGATCGCCTGCCACAGACTGGCAAACGCCTGCGCCCCCGCCGAACGTGGCGCGAAGCTGCCGACCGCTTCGCGACGCACGGTGACTTGCTCGACCTGGCTCGCCATCGGGATCACCGGCCAGTCGGGGTGCCGCGCGATCGCATCGGCGTGGAGCTTGCGGCGGCGGTCGACCATCGAATGGACCGGCATGACCTCGACCTTGGCGCCGAGATGCTTGACCACTTCGGCAAGCGCGCGTTCGGACAAAGGCGAGGGGATGACGGGAACGACGATCAAATCGGCGGCGCGCATCACCTGATCGCTCGTCTCGGTCAGGCCGGGCGGGCAATCGAGCAGCACGCGGTCATAATTCTTGCGCAGCCCGACGAGCAGTTTCTGCAGCCGCTTCTTCTTGTCGAGTTCGTGGAACAGGAGATCGAGCCCGCGCAGCGAGGCATCGGCGGCGAGCAGGTCGAGCCGCGCGACGGCGGTCTGCTCGATCAGCTTTTCGGGTTCGACATCCTTGGCGAAGACCGATTGCGCTTGTTCGCGCGGCTTGGTGCCGGCGGCGCGGTTCGACAGGAGAAAGCTCGAGGCGGCTTGCGGGTCGAGATCCCACAACAGCGTCCGGCGCGACGACAGCGTGGCCGCGCACCAGGCGAGGTTCACCGTCAGCGTCGTTTTGCCGACGCCACCCTTGAGGCTGTAGATCGCGATCGTCGACATGAAGGGTCCTTATCGTATCGAACGACCCATCGTGGCCAATCGCCGCGGCAGAGGCAAGGTTTGGAGGACGGAAAGCCCCGCCCCCGAGGGAGGAGGGGCGTTCCGTGAAAGGATCAGATGTCGCAGAGCTGGGCAGGCTTGCCCGGCTGCGTGAGCGTGACGGCCTTGGGGTTGCCCGTCAGCACATAGCCATCGGCCTTGAGCGGATCGCCAGCCTTTTCGGCGGTGAGCTTGACCGGGGTCGCGTCGGGCTTCGACTTGACCAGCACTTGCTTGTCGCCTTCGAAGAAGGTGACGTAGACGAGGCTGTTGTCCTTGCAGCGCAGCGTCGCTTCGGACTTGATCGCGGGCGGCAGCTCGACCGGCGCCTTGTTGGCGAGGACCGACGCCATCGGGTCGGGCGTGACCGAGGTCACTTCGGTCGGCTTGCTGTCGCAGGCCGAAAGGGCAAGGAGCGCGAACGCGGCGGCGGGGAGGAGTCGAGTGGTCATGCCAACGGCTTCGCGCACGCAACATTGTGCGTCAAGAGGGTAGTGTTACTGCGACGTACACTTTCTTGCGTTGCAATAATTCGGTCATCCGAGGTTCATCTTCATTCATGAAACTCATCAAGATCCGGGATTCTGCCAAAGGCGATCTTGGTTCCGATGCGGTCGATTCGCTCGCCGTGCTGCGGGCCGAGGCTGACCGCGTTGCGCCCGAACTTCTCGTTGATCCGGTCCATCGCGCGGCTGAGCGCGAGCGTGCGGGTTTCGCGTGCGAGCGGGTCGTCGGGGTCGAGCAGGCCGAACAGCGAATCCTGTTCGCCAGCGACAGGTTCGATCTCGGCAAGCGTCACACCGACCATGCGGATCTGGAAATCGCCGGGCCGCGTCCGGCCCGCCGCGATCAGCCGGGGAAAGAGCGATTCCAGCGCTGCGAGCACGACGAAGCTGTCCTGCGTCGCTGGCAGCTTGACCGACGTGCGCCAGCTCGACTTGTCGTCCTCGAAGCGCGCGTGGAGCACGAGGAGCCGCGCGCGGCACTGCTTGCGGCGCAACCGGCTGGTCGCCTTGAAGGCGAGCCGGCGTGCGGTGAGGCGGACGGGCACGACGCCGCGCTTGCCCGGCGAGAGCACGTGGCTGTGGCCGATGCTGCGGCTTTGCGTCGCCTTTTCGGGCAGATCGACGCCGTGGAGCTGGTACCACAGCCGATCGCCATTGGTGCCGCCCCACGCGGTGCCGGCGTCGCGCGGGCGGCGTTCGCAATATTGCCGGATGTCGTTGATCCCGTCCTGCGCGAGCCGCCGCTCCATCTTCGCGCCGATGCCGCTGATGTCGCGGAGCTGCAGGTCGTAGAGCCGCTGCGGCAAGCTCGCGGCTTCGAGCACGACGAGCCCGTCGGGCTTCTGCATGTCCGACGCGAGCTTGGCGAGCAGCCGGTTGGGGGCGATGCCGACCGAGCTCGTCAGGCATTCGCCGACATGCGCTAGGATCCCGGCCTTGATCCGCCGTGCGAGCGCGGTGGCGTCGGCGACGCTGTTTTCATTGTCGAGCAGGCGGCAGGCGACCTCGTCGATCGAGCAGACCTTGGTGACGGGGATATGCTTCCAGATCTCGGCGACGATCGCCTCGTGGAATTCGACATATTTGTCGTGGCGGGCGGGGACGACGATCAGCTCGCGGCACAACCGCTTCGCTTCCCAGACGGGCGTGCCGGTGCGGATGCCGAAGCGCTTGGCCTGGATGCTCGCGGCGATCGCGACGGTGGTATCGCTGTCGACGGGCGCGACGAGGATCGGCTTGCCGCGCAATTCGGGCGCGAGCTGTTGCTCGACGGCTGCGAAATAGCTGTTGAGATCGAGGAACAGCCAGCGCAGCGGCCGCGGCGGAAAAACGTGCGCGTCGCGCCCCGGGGGCGCCTCACAGGGAGGCGCGGCGGCGCGCTCGCGGCCGATTTCCGCTCCGTAGGAATCGGCGGCGCGCTGAGCGGCGGACTCGGGAGCGGTCGTGAACATTTCAGGAACATATCACGCGCTGCATGCCGGGAACAGGGGCTGCAATAGGCTCTCCCCGTATGCACGGGGCAGGGGAGGCACGCGATCGTCCGGGCGATGCGATCATGGAGATCGGCGAGAGTCTTCTCGTCATGGCCACCACAACATCCTCGATCCCGCCGAGCCGCACCGCGGGCTACCGCTGATGCGGTGGGTCTCACTGATCAGCCGCGCCATTTTCTTGTACAATCGCGCGTTCAGCAATTCGGACGGAGCGCCGGGCAGGGCTTGCAACGGGCGCGGGGAAGGATAGCATCGACGCCATGGCGCATCCGATCACCCGCTTCGCCGACTTCTGGCCGTATTACCTGCGCGAGCATGCGCGGCCGCAGACCCGCGCGCTGCATTACGCGGGTACTGGGCTGACGTTCCTGTTCCTCGCGGTCGCGCTGCAATGGGGCGGATGGTGGTGGCTGGCGGTGCCGATCGCGGGCTACGGCTTTGCCTGGGGCGCGCATTTCGGCGTCGAGAAGAACCGCCCGGCGACCTTCACCTATCCGCTCTGGTCGCTCGCGAGCGATTACCGGATGTTCTTCCTGTGGCTGAGTGGACGGCTGCGTCCGCATCTGCGCGCGGCGGGGGTAGCCTAGCGCGGTTGCTGGCCGCGACGATGTCGGCGTAGGCGCTCTTCTGTCTGCTCTGTCTGCGAGATTTTCGCTCCAGCGGAGCGTAACGTCATTGCTCCCCGGCCGAGGACTGAAAGGCGGATTTGTCGTCAGCAAAGCGGCCCTCCATTGCAGGGGCGGACAGGCACGCTATGTCTGCGCGATGCACACCACGCCCAACACGCTCGCACTCATCGGCAACACCCCGCTCGTCCTGTTGAAGGGACCGAGCGAAGCCGCCGGTGCCGAAATCTATGGCAAATGCGAATTCGCCAACCCCGGCGCCTCGGTCAAGGACCGCGCCGCGCTCGGGATCGTCGAGGATGCCGAAGCGCGCGGGAGCATCGCGCCGGGTGGCACCTTCGTCGAAGGAACTGCGGGCAACACCGGGATCGGGCTCGCGCTCGTCGCCAATGCCAAGGGCTACAAGACGATCATCGTCATGCCCGAGACGCAGAGCCGCGAGAAGATGGACACGCTGCGCGCGCTCGGCGCCGAGCTCGTGCTTGTCCCGGCGGCGCCCTATTCGAACCCTGGCCATTTCGTCCACACCTCGCGCCGGATCGCCGATGAGACCCCGAACGCGGTATGGGCCAACCAGTTCGACAACATTGCCAACCGCAAGGCGCACATCACCGGCACCGCCGAGGAGATCTGGGCGCAGATGGACGGGCGAATCGACGGCTTTACCTGTGCCGCGGGGACGGGCGGGACGATTGCGGGCGTTGGCCTTGGCCTGAAGGCCAAGGACGAGAAGGTCTGCATTGCGCTCAGCGATCCGCACGGCGCTGCGCTGTACGAATATTATGCGCATGGCGAATTGAAGTCGGAAGGGTCGTCGGTCGCCGAGGGAATCGGGCAGGGGCGAATCACCGCCAATCTCGAAGGCGCGCCGATCGACACGCAGTTCCGAATCTCGGATGCCGAGGGGATGGAATGGGTCACACGGCTGCTCGCCGAAGAAGGGCTGTGCCTCGGGCTTTCCTCGGGAATCAACGTCGCCGGCGCGGTTCGCCTTGCACGCCAAATCGGCACGGGCAGCCGAGTCGCGACGATCCTGTGCGACAGCGGTTTCCGTTACCTATCAACGCTCTACAACCGCGCATGGCTAGAGGCCAAGGGGCTGGTCGTTCCACCTTGGTTACTGCACGATTGATCGCGGGATCGACAACCGTGCCTTAACACGTTACATTTATGCCACAGCTTATGAAAATCATCGCCCAGGATCCGGCTCAGACGAGCCAGCGCGCCAAGGTCGGCATGATCGGTCTCGCCGCCGTTTTGCTGCTCATCGGCCTCGCTTCGGCGATTTTCGCGACTGCCAACCACGATCGGCAAGTCGCGGCGATCGGCAGTGCGCGGCCAGACGTCGTCGCCAATATGGTCGCGGCGAACATCGTCGATCCCAACGCGCCCAAAGAGCCGCTTGCCGAACTCGGCGTCGCGCCGAGCGCTGCCACGCCCGATGGCAATACCGTCGAAACGCGTCCTGCCGCAGCCAAGCACTGAGCGTGGGAGAGGTGGGGATTTTACGGGAAACCCACCCGCGACCTGCGGTTTGCGCGGGGGTTCACCCGCGTTTTGCGCCGCATCTTCGAACACAGCGAGAACAACCTGATATGGCGCAAAAATCTTCGAGGCTGAATCGAAGCGATTGAGCTCATTTCCCGGTAGATCCCCGGATTTCCCCTTGTGTCCCCGATTGGCCCCATGGTAACTGTTCGCTACAGGGACAGACTTATCTCGCCTGCGCGTCATGCGCTGACACTACAGGCACCGAAATTTGCGATTGGGCACTTTTCGGTTCGGGAGAGGCTTGTCCGCCGTGTGCGGGGGAAGCGTGGAAGACCGGAGCGATTATCAGGGGGAGGGACTGGGACTTGTCGATGACAAGGGCCGGGTCGCGATTCCTGCATCGCTGCGTCAGGCGCTCGCCGCCAACAGCCCGCGCGCCGACGGCAAGGACGGCGGTACCGTCATCATCGGCGTCCATCCCGAGCAGACCTGCCTGCGCGCGTACGATCCGGGCTATGTCCGCATCCTGAAGGCGGAGGTCGAGGATCTCCAGGCGCGCCACATCGCCGAGCACGGCAAGCCCGACTTCAACCTCAAGCGCCGCAACGCCAGCGGTGAAGCCGTGCCGTTCGATGGATCAGGCCGCTTCATCATGCCCGGCTTCCCGCGCGATTATGCGCGGATCGCCGAGAATGCGTTCTTCTGGGGTACGTTCGACTGGATCGACATCTGGGATCCCAAGACGCTGCTCGACGCGGTCGGCGTCGACGATGCGATGCAGGCGGCGTGCCGCTATCATTGCAAGACCAAGGGGATCGCGCTGTGAGCGACGTGATCCAGGCCGATGCCCCGCATATCCCCGTGCTGCTCGACGAAGTGCTCGACGCGCTCGCGATCGAGGCTGGTGAACGCCATGTCGATGCGACTTTTGGCGCGGGCGGCTACACGTCGGGCATGCTCGCGCGCGGCGCGCGCGTCTTCGCCTTCGACCGCGATCCCGATGCGATCGCGGCGGGGGGCGTACTTGTCGATTCCTCCACCGGCGCGCTGACGCTGATACCGGCGACTTTCTCGGCGCTCGACAGCGAACTCGCAGTGCGCGACGCCATGCCGGTGCAGGGCGTGACGATGGATATCGGCGTGTCGTCGATGCAGCTCGATCAGGCCGAGCGCGGCTTCTCGTTCCAGTCCGATGGCCCGCTCGACATGCGGATGAGCCAGGAGGGCATGAGCGCCGCCGACTTCCTTAACACCGCCGACGAAGCCGAGATCGCGCACGTCATCAAGGAATATGGCGAGGAGCCGCGCGCGCGCCGCGTCGCACAGGCGATCGTCTACAACCGCCCGATCGCGCGCACCGGCGAGCTGGCGCGGATCGTGCGCAAAGCGCTCGGCTACAAGCCGCATGACAAGAAGGACCCCGCGACGCGGACCTTCCAGGCGATCCGCATCCATATCAACCGCGAGCTGGGCGAGCTCGAGGACGGCCTGGCGGCTGCCGAGCGCGCGCTCGCGCCTGGCGGGCGGCTGGCGATCGTCACCTTCCACAGCCTAGAAGATCGCATGGTCAAGCGCTTCCTCCGCGAACGCTCGGGCTCGCTGCCGTCGGGGTCGCGGCATCTGCCCGAGGTCGCGGCGAAGCACGCCCCCAGTTTCGAAGAGGTCGGTCGCCCGGTGAAGGCGAGCGAGGACGAGATCGCGCGCAACCCCCGCGCGCGATCGGCAACGTTGCGGACGGCACGACGGACCGGTGCCGCCGCATGGTCAGAAGGAAGTTTGTAATGCTGGGTCTTGCGGGCAAGAGTCTCGGTTGGTTCCTCGCCGGCGTCGCGGTGGCGCTCGGCTTCCTGCTGGTGCCGTTGCAGGTTGCCGCCGAGCGCAAGCGACTCGACCGCACCGCCGCCGACATCGTCCGCGCCAAGCGCGACATCCGCGCGCTCGAGACCGAGTTCGACACCCGCGCCAACCTTGCCCAGCTCGACAAGTGGAATGCCGAGACGCTGGGGCTGGTCGCCCCTGCGGCGGACCAGTTCGTCGCCGACGAGAGCGCTTTGGCGTCGATCGAACCGACGCAGCGTGGCACGGCGCCGCAAATGGCCTCGTTCGTTCCAGCCGCTCCCGCTGCCGTGGCGATGAGCCAGCAGCCGGTGATCCAGCCTGCGGTCGCGACCGCCGTTGCACCGGCCGCGCCACGCGCCGCCGCCGCCGCCGCCGCGCCGGCGCAGCGGGTCGCACCAGTGTCGGGTGCGGTCGCGGCGCCCGTGGCCCGTACCGCGATGGCGTCGGTCAGCCGCGAGCGTCCCCGTGCCGCGGTCGCCTTGCTCGATCGCGCCTTGCTCGACGACAGCGTGATCGGCGATCTGCGCAGCAGCGCGCGCGCTGAAAAACGGACCTCTCGATGAGCACGTTGGTCGCCCGCCCCGTCCCCGCCCGTCGCTCGAACGATCAGCGCCATGCGCTGGTCGCGGTGGCGCATGTGCGGTTGATGATGTTGATGCTGCTGATCGCGGCGGGCTTCCTGTTGGTGATCGGGCGGATCGCGTTGCTCGGGCTGTTCGGCGGCCCGGCGGGCGCGGCGACGCTGGCGATCAATCCGGTGGTGCGCGGTGACATTCTCGACCGCAACGGCCAGCCGCTCGCGCGAACGATCGAGGCGTGGACGATCGGCGTGCGCCCGGGCGACGTGCTCGGCGACCGGCAGGAGCTCGCGGGGCGGCTCGCCGGGCTGATGCCCGAGCATGATTCGGCCTGGTATCTCGACCGGCTGACGATGAAGGCCAAGTTCACCTATCTCGACAAGCACGCCTCGCCCGCGATGGTGAACCAGGTCCACGCGCTCGGCGAACCCGGCATCGTCTTCGCGCGCGAGCCCGAGCGGCTCTATCCGCAGTCGACGATGGCGGCGCACGTGCTCGGCTATATCGGGCCGACCGGCACCGATCCCAAGATTCTCGGTCGCGCCGGTGTCGAGCGCGCGTTCGAGCAGCGGCTGACCGATCCGACTCGCCGCGGCGACGCGATCGACCTGTCGATCGATGCGCGCGTGCAGGGCGCGATGGAGAGCGAGCTCAGCCGCGCGATGGTGATGTTCCAGGCGCGCGCCGCGACCGGGCTGGTGCTCGACGTGCGCACCGGCGAAGTGATCGCGATGGCATCGCTGCCGGTGTATAATCCCAACAAGTTGACCGGCACCACCAGCGACGCCTTGCGCAACAACGTCACGCAATCGGTCTACGAGCTCGGCTCGACCTTCAAGCCGATCACGATGGCGACCGCGATCCAGACCGGGACGATCACCTCGATGGCGCGCCGCTTCGATGCGACCGCGCCGCTCAAGGTCGGTAGCTATACGATCCATGACGAACGCGGCGACCCGAAACGCTGGCTCAACATCCCCGAGACGCTGATCTATTCGTCGAACGTCGCGACCGCGCGGATCGCCGACGAGATCGGCAAGGACAAGCTTTCGGCGATGTTCACCGCGATGGGCTTTGGCGAGCGCCCCTCGATCGAGCTGCGCGAGCGCGCCGGGCCGATCTGGCCGCGCTATTGGGGGCGCACCACGGTGATGACGACGGCGTACGGCCACGGCATCGCGGTGACCCCGCTGCATCTCGCCAATGCCTATGCGACGATGGTCAATGGCGGCATCTGGCGCCCGACGACCCTGCTCAAGGTGGCACCTGGCCAGGCGGCGGCGGGGCGGCGCGTGCTGAGCGAGCAGACCAGCGCGCGGATGCGCCAGCTGCTGCGGCTCGTCTGCCTGTACGGCACCGGCCGCAAGGGCGATGCGCCGGGCTACCGCGTCGGCGGCAAGACCGGGACGGCCGAGGCGGCTTCGAACGGCGGGTACGACCATCATCGCAACGTCGCGACCTTCGTCGCTGCCTTCCCGATGGATGCGCCGCGCTACGTCGTGCTGGCGATGCTCGATTCGCCGCAGGGCACCAAGGAGACGGGCGGCTGGAAGACCGCGGCGTGGAACGCGGCGCCGGTGGTGGGCCGCGTGATCGCGCGCACGGGGGCGATCCTCGGTGTGATGCCCGATACGCGGCGCGAGGTGAATCTCGCCGATCTGCAACCGATGCTGAGCCTCGTCGCGGGTGCCAAGCCCCCGACGGGCGGAGAAGAGCAATGAAGCTTTCGGCGCTGGTTCCCGGCGCCCCGGATACGACGGTGACGGGATTTGCGATCGACCATCGCAAGGTCGCGCCGGGCGTGGTGTTCGGTGCGTTCCAGGGTGCGGTCGTCAATGGCGAGGATTTCGTCCCCGCTGCGGTGGCCGGTGGCGCGATCGCGGTGGTGGCGCGGCCCGAGGCGGCGGTCGAAGGCGCGCTGCATGTCGCCGATGCCGAGCCGCGGCGCAAATTCGCCGAGCTGGCGGCACGCTTCTTCGCGCCTTTCCCGCGGATGGCGGTCGCAGTGACAGGGACCAACGGCAAGACCTCGACCGTCGAGATGGTGCGCCAATTGTGGCGGATGGCGGGGTTCCATGCCGCCTCGATCGGGACGCTCGGGGTGACGACCGGCGACGATCAGGTCTCGACCGGCCTCACCACGCCCGACGTAGTGACCTTCCTCTCGAACGTCGCGGGGCTGGCGCGCGAGGGGGTGAGCCATGTCGCGTTCGAGGCTTCGTCGCATGGCTTGTCGCAATATCGCACCGAAGGCCTGCGCGTGTCGGCGGCGGCGTTCACCAACCTCAGCCGCGATCATCTCGATTATCACGGCACGATGGAGGCGTATCTCGAGGCCAAGCTGCGATTGTTCTCCGAAGTGCTCGTCGAGGACGGCGTCGCGGTGGTGTGGGCCGATGATCCGATGTCGGCGCGCGTCGCCGAGGTCGCGCGGTCGCGCGGGATCCGGGTGATCTCGGTCGGGACGCAGGGCGAGACGCTCAAGCTCGTCGGACGCGTGCCGACCTTGCTTGGGCAGGGGCTCGCGATCGAAGCCGAGGGTAAGACGTACAAGATCAACCTGCCGCTGATCGGCGCGTACCAGGCGGCCAATGCGCTGGTCTCTGCCGGGCTGGTGATCGCGGCCGGCGGGGATGTGGCAACGACGCTGTCGGCGCTCTCGCGCCTTCAGCCGGTGCGCGGACGGCTCGAGCGTGCAGTGATCGCGCAGAGCGGGGCGCCGGTCTATGTCGATTACGCGCATACCCCGGATGCGCTCGACGCGGCGATCTCGGCGCTCAAGCCGCATGCTGCAGGCCGGCTGATCGTCGTGATCGGCGCGGGCGGCGACCGCGACCAGGGCAAGCGCTCGGCGATGGGCGCGGTCGCGGCGGCGATGGCGGACCAGGTGATCGTGACCGACGACAATCCGCGCTCGGAGGACCCGGCGGCGATCCGCGCGATGGTGCTCGACGGCGCGCCTGTCGCGACCGAGATCGGCTCGCGTCGCGAGGCGATCGGCGCGGCGATCGCCGCGGCGGGGCCGCAGGACATCGTGCTGATCGCGGGCAAGGGGCATGAGCAGGGGCAGATCGTCGGCGATCTGGTGCTGCCGTTCGACGATGTGAGTGTTGCGCGGGAGATGGCAGCGTGAGGGGCTCCTTCTTCTTATCCCCCTCCCGCTTGCGGGAGGGGTTAGGGGAGGGGCGTGCCTCAAGCGGCGCGCTCTCCATGTTCGGCACTTCCCTCCCCCAGCCCAGTTTTGGGTCGACTGTGCCCCCGGCACAGCCTGGGCAGCGCGGGGCGCTGCTCACCCAAAACTCGAAAGCGGGAGGGGAGTTGTGAGCGCGAGTCTCTGGACCTCCGCCGACATCGCCGCCGCGACAGGCTGCAAGGCATCGGCACCCTTCACCGCCACCGGCGTCACCTTCGACTCGCGCGAAGTCGGCCCCGGCGACCTGTTCATCGCGCTCACCGGCGAAGCAACCGACGGTCACCGTTTCCTGCGGCAAGCCTTCACCCAAGGCGCGGCGGGTGCGATCGTCTCGCACCCGGTCGAGCATCCGCACGTGCTCGTCGCCGACACGACGGCCGCGCTCGACGCGCTCGCCCGTGCGTCCCGCGCACGGACAGCCGCAAAAATCATCGGCGTCACCGGATCGGTCGGCAAGACCGGCACGAAGGAAGCGCTGTTCGCAGCGCTCGATCGCGGCGCGCGCGGGGCGGCGCATCGCTCGGTCAAGAGCTACAACAACCATACCGGCGTGCCGCTCAGCCTGTCGCGGATGCCAGCCGAAACCCGCTTCGGCGTGTTCGAAATGGGCATGAACCACGCAGGCGAACTCAGCGCACTCACCCAGCTCGTCCGCCCGCACGTCGCGATCGTCACGACGATCGCGCCTGCGCACACCGCTTTCTTCCGCGACGAAGCCGCGATCGCCGATGCCAAAGGCGAGATCTTCCAAGGCCTCGAACCCGGCGGCGTCGCGATCGTGCCGTATGACAGCCCGCACCGCGACCGCTTGGTCGCCGCCGCCGCGCCGCATGCCGCGCGGACCGTGACCTTCGGGCTCGACAAGGGCGCCGACGTCCGCGCGATCGAATCGATGCGGCTGGCAAGCGGCGCGACCTTCGTGACCGCGGTGGTGGGGGAGCGCGAGCTGAGCTTCACGATCAGCCAGCCCGGGCAGCATTGGGTGTCGAACAGCCTCGCGGTGCTGGCAGCGGTCGATGCGGTCGGCGGCGATCTCGCGGCGGCAGGGCTTGCGCTTGCCGAGCTCGGCGGGCTCGCCGGGCGCGGCGCGCGTTTCGCGATGCCGCTCGGCGGTGGTGACGCGCTGGTGATCGACGAAAGCTACAACGCCAATCCGTCGTCGATGCGCGCGACGCTCGCCGTCCTCGGCGCCGAGCGCGCGACGCGCAAGATCGTCGTGCTCGGCGAAATGCGCGAACTCGGCGAGCGTTCGGACGGCTATCATGCCGCATTGCTCGAGCCGATTCTTGCGGCCGGGGTCGAAGCGGGCATTCTTGTCGGTGAAGCGATGGCGCCGCTGGCAAACGTGCTTGAGGGGAAGGGTGATTTCGTCCATGTCGCCGACGCCGCCGCGGCGCGCGCCAGTCTTTTGAAGTTGCTGGCACCGGGCGATGCGGTACTCATCAAGGGATCGAACGGCGTAGGGCTCTCGGCAATTGTCGCCGACCTGCGAAGCAGGATACCGGAAACCCTGCGGAGCGGGACACTTTAATGCTCTATTTCATCGCCGATTATTTGGGTTTCCCCGGGCTACTCAATCTCATCCGGTACCAGAGCTTTCGCACCGGCGCCGCGGTCGCGACGTCGCTGTTCCTCGGCTTGCTGATCGGCCCGCGCTTCATCGGCTGGCTGCGGCTGCGCCAGGGCAAGGGGCAGCCGATTCGCAGCGACGGCCCGCAATCGCATCTCGCCAAGCGCGGCACGCCGACGATGGGCGGGCTGATGATCCTGACCTCGATGGTCGCCTCGATCCTGCTGTGGATGGATCTTTCGAGCCCGTATGTCTGGGCGTGCACCTTCGTGACGCTCGGCTTCGGCGCGATCGGGTTCCTCGACGACTATGACAAGGTCCGCAAGGCGAGCACGGCGGGCGTGTCGAGCCGGATGCGGCTGATCGGCGAGTTCGTCATCGCCGGGATCGCCGCGATGCTGATCGTCCACCAGAACGGGACGCATCTCTATCTGCCGTTCTACACCGGGTCGGTGATCGATCTCGGCTATTTCTACGTGGTGTTCGCGGCGTTCACGATCGTGGCGTTCGGCAATGCGGTGAACTTGACCGACGGGCTCGATGGCCTCGCGACGATGCCCGTCATCATCGCGAGCGTCGCCTTCATGGCGATCGTCTATCTCGTCGGGCGCGCCGATTTCGCGCATTATCTCGGCATTCCGCATGTGCCGCACGCCGGCGACCTCGCGATCTTCTGCGGGGCGATCGTCGGGGCGGGGCTCGCCTTCCTGTGGTTCAACGCGCCGCCTGCCGCGGTCTTCATGGGCGATACCGGGAGCCTTGCGCTCGGCGGCGCGCTCGGTGCGATTTCGGTCGTCGCGCATCACGAGATCGTGCTCGGCATCATCGGCGGGTTGTTCGTCGTCGAGGCGATGTCGGTGATCATTCAGGTGTTCTTCTACAAGCGCACCGGGAAACGCGTCTTCAAGATGGCACCGATCCACCATCATTTCGAGCAGCTCGGCTGGAGCGAGCCGACCGTCGTGATCCGATTCTGGATCATCGCGCTGGTGCTCGCGCTGGCGGGGCTTTCGACGTTGAAATTGCGGTGATCGTCTCGCCCCTCTGGCGCGGCAAGAGCTTCGCTGTGCTGGGGCTCGCACGCTCGGGCGCAGCGAGCGTGCACGCGTTGCTCGCTGGCGGCGCGCGAGTCGTTGCGTGGGATACCGATGAGCAGCGACGCGACCACATCCGCGCTCGCGCAGTCGGGCAAGATCTGGTTTTGGCCGACCCGCTCGAGGTCGATCTTGCCGATTTCGACGCGTTGATCGTCTCCCCCGGCGTTCCGCTCAACCGTCATCCCGTCGCCGCGAAGGCGCGCGCCGCCGGCATTCCGATCATCGGCGATATCGAACTGTTCGCGCAGGCGCGGCCGGCGCTCCCCGCGCACAAGGTCGTCGGCATCACCGGGACCAACGGCAAGTCGACCACCACCGCGCTCGTCCACCACATCCTGCAGAGCGCGGGGATATCCAGCCTGATGGGCGGCAATATCGGCCTGCCGGTCCTCGAACAGACGCCGTTGCCCGAAGGCGGCGTCTATGTGCTCGAACTGTCGAGCTACCAGATCGACCTTACCGTCAGCCTCGATTGCGAAGTCGCGGTGCTGCTTAACCTGACGCCCGACCATCTCGACCGTTATGACGGGTTCGCCGCGTACGCCGCGTCGAAGGCAGGGCTGTTCGCGATGCAGGCCACGACGCACGACGCCATCATCGGCATCGGCGATACCCCCTCGGCGCTGATCGCGCGCAGCCTTTCGGGACGTGGCGAGCATCTCACCAAGATCGCGCCGGGCGTGTGCATGGACCAGTCGCGCTGGCCGAGCCTGCAGGGGCCGCACAATGCGCAGAACGCGCTCGCCGCGATTGCGGTATGCCAGGCGCTCGGCGTGCCCGAGGCGATGATCGATCGCGGGCTCGAAAGCTTCGCTGGCCTGCCGCACCGGATGGAGCGCGTCGCGGTGCGGGGCGGCGTCACGTTCGTCAACGACAGCAAGGCGACCAACCCCGAATCGACCGCGCCCGCGCTCGCGGCGTTCACGCGGATCCACTGGATCCTCGGCGGCAAGGCCAAGTCGGACGATCTCGACGCCTGCGCTCCGTCGTTCGGCCATGTCGTCCACGCTTATACCATCGGCGACGCCGCACAGACGTTCGCCGCGATCCTCGACGGCAAGATCCCCGTGACGGTGAGCGGCGACCTTGCCACCGCTGTCGCGCAGGCCACCGCCAACGCGCAGCCGTGCGACACCGTCCTGCTGTCGCCGGCGTGCGCCTCGTTCGACCAGTTCCGCGATTTCGAGGATCGCGGCGACCAGTTCCGCGCCGCGGTCGAGGCGCTGGCGTGACCGAGCAGCGCACCCCGCCACCAAAGCTGTGGAAGAGCATGAAGCATCGCGGCGGTCGTGGAGACCGCTCGGCGCTCGGCATGTGGTTCTGGGATATCGACCGGATGCTGCTGCTGCTGACGCTGCTGCTGGTGGCGGTCGGGCTCGTTGCGGTCGGTGCGGCGTCGCCTGCCGCTGCGACACGCTATTCGGACGGCAAGCATGTCGTCCCGCCGCTATTCTATCTGTGGTGGCAGCTCGCCTGGGTCGGCGTGTCGCTCCCCGTGCTGCTCGTCGTCTCGATGCTGCCCGTGCCGGTCGCGCGACGGATGGCGCTGATCGGCACCGTCGCGTGTCTGATATTGCTGATGCTCGTGCCGGTGATCGGCGTGCAGAAGAACGGCGCGACGCGCTGGCTCAACCTCGGCGTGTCGCTGCTCCAGCCGTCCGAGTTCCTCAAACCCTTCTTCATCGTCACCGCCGCCTGGGTGCTGTCGATGCGCGCGCAGGACGAATCGCTGCCGGTGGTCATGATCACCGGCGGGATGACCGCGCTCGTCGCGCTGTTGCTGATGCTCCAGCCCGATTTCGGGCAGACCGTGGTGTTCTGCGCGGTGTGGATGGCGTTGCTGATGATCTCGGGCACGTCGCCCAAGGTGATCGGCGGGCTGATCGCCGCAGTGCCGCTGGGGCTGGGGGCGGCCTATATGTTCTACGGGACGGCACGCGCGCGGATCAACGCGTTCCTGTTCCCCGATGCAGACGGCATCGGCGCGGCCGACCATTTCCAGACCAATGCCGCGCACGACACGATCACCGCGGGCGGCTGGCGCGGGACTGGCCCTGGCGGCGGCGCGATGAAGTTCCGGCTGCCCGAGGGGCATACCGACTATATCTTCTCGGTGATCGGCGAGGAATTCGGGCTGATCGCGTGCATGATCATCGCGTTTCTGTTCCTTGCAATCGTCGTACGGGTGTTCGTCAAGTTGCTCGACGAGCAGGACGAATTCCGCCTGTTCGCCGCCGCCGGTCTCGCGACGCAGTTCGGCGTGCAGGCGCTGATTTCGATGGCGGTCAACACCGGGCTCGCGCCGTCGAAGGGGATGACGCTGCCCTTCATCAGCTATGGCGGATCGTCGCTTGTCGCGCTGTCGATCGGGATGGGGTTGCTGCTGGCGTTTACCCGGCGCAATCCGTTCGTTACGCGATCCAAATATATCGCGCATCGGAGCGGCATATAATGGCAAAGCATTTCGTATTGGCAGCAGGCGGCACCGGCGGGCACATGGTCCCCGCCGCCGCCCTTGCCGCCGAGCTGATCCAGCGTGGGCATTATGTCGCGCTCGTCAGCGATGAGCGCGGCGTGCGCTTTCCCGGGCTGTTCGAGGGGATCCAGACGCATATCCTCCCCGCCGGACGCCTGAGCGGCGGGCCGATCGGCTATCTGAAGGCGGCGCGCGCGATGCTCAACGGGCGCGCGATGGCGATCGAGCTGTACAAGAGCTTCCGCCCCGATGCGGTGATCGGCTTCGGCGGCTACCCCGCGCTGCCGGCGCTGCTCGGTGCGTTCAACCAGGGTATCCCGACTGCGGTGCACGAACAGAACGCCGTGCTCGGCCGCGTCAACCGGCTCGTCGCAGGCAAGGTCGATGCGATCGCGACCTCCTACGCCGACGTTGCTCGGCTCAAGCCGAAGCTGCTGGCAAAGACGCATCTCGTCGGCAATCCGGTGCGCGACGCGGTGCTCGCCTTGCGCTCCAAGCCGTATCCGCTGCTTGAGGAGGACGGCATCTTCCGCGTCCTCGTCACCGGCGGGAGCCAGGGCGCGAGCGTCCTCTCGCAGGTCGTCCCCGACGGCCTTTCGATGTTGCCCGTCGCCTTTCGGCGGCGGCTGCAAGTCACCCACCAGGCGCGGATCGAGGATATCGAGGCCTGCCGCGCCAAATATGCCGAGCTGTCGATTGCCGCTGACCTTGCCACCTATCTGCCCGACATGCCCGAACAGCTCGCCTGGGCGCATCTCGTGATCGCCCGCGCAGGGGCCTCGACGCTCGCCGAACTGACCTGTGCTGGGCGTCCGGCGATCCTCGTGCCGCTCCCCTCGGCGACCGACGATCACCAGACCGCCAATGCGCGCGAGATGACGCAAGCCGGTGGCGCGCGGACGATCGATCAGCGCCACTTCACCCCGGTCGAACTCGCCAAGCAGATGCAGAAGCTCGGGCTCGACCCCGAGGCGCTGCAGAACGCCGCTGGGCGCGCGCGCGCGTGCGGGCGGCCCGACGCCGTGCGCGACCTTGCCAACCTCGTCGAAAGCCTCGGCGATCCGCTTGGCGACATGCCGATCGGCAAGCCGCAGCCCGTAAAGGCAGCATTCGCATGAGGGGCGTCGCAACCGACATCGGGACGATCCACTTCGTCGGCATCGGCGGCATCGGCATGTCGGGCATCGCCGAGGTGATGAAGAACCTCGGCTATGCGGTGCAGGGCTCGGACGTCGCCGAGGGCTATGTCGTCGAGGGCCTGCGCGCGCGTGGCATCAAGGTGCTGATCGGGCACCATGCCGACAATCTCGGCGATGCCGCGGTGATCGTCACGTCGACCGCGATCAAGCGCGGCAACCCCGAGGTCGAGGCCGCGCTCGAACGGCGCATCCCGGTGGTGCGGCGCGCGGAAATGCTCGCCGAGCTGATGCGGCTGAAATCGACCGTCGCGGTCGCGGGAACGCACGGCAAGACGACGACGACGTCGATGGTCGCGGCGCTGCTCGATGCGGGTGGGGTCGATCCGACCGTGATCAATGGCGGGATCATCAATTCCTACGGCTCGAACGCGCGATTGGGCGCGAGCGACTGGATGGTGGTCGAGGCCGACGAGAGCGACGGCAGCTTCCTGCGTTTGGATGGGACGATCGCGGTCGTCACCAATATCGATCCCGAGCATCTCGATCACTATGGCTCGTTCGACGCGGTGAAGGATGCGTTCGTCGAGTTCGTCGAGAACGTGCCCTTCTATGGCGCGGCCTTGCTGTGCCTCGATCATCCCGAAGTGCAGAACATCATTCCGCGCGTCCGCGACCGGCGTGTCGTGACCTACGGTTTTTCGGCGCAGTCCGACGTGCGCGGGGTGAACGTCACCCCGATCCCCGGGGGCAACCGCTTCGAGGTGATCGTCCGCCACCGTGACGGGACGACCCGCTCGATCGAGGGGATCGAGATGCCGATGCCGGGGCGCCACAACGTCCAGAACGCGCTCGCCGCGATCGGCGTCGCGCTCGAGCTGGGGATCGACGATGCGACGATCCAGCAGGGGTTCGCCAAGTTCGGCGGGGTGAAGCGGCGCTTCACCAAGGTGGGCGAGACGGGTGGGGTCACGATCATCGACGATTACGGGCATCACCCGGTCGAGATCCGTGCAGTGCTGTCGGCAGCGCGCGAGGGTGTCGAGAACCGCGTGATCGCGGTGGTGCAGCCGCATCGCTTCTCGCGACTGGGCGATTTGATGGAGGAGTTTCAGGGCGCGTTCAACGATGCCGACATGGTGTTCGTGGCGCCGGTCTATGCAGCCGGCGAGGCGCCGGTCGAGGGGGTCGATGCCGAGGCGTTGGTCGAGGGGTTGAAGCGGCGAGGGCATCGCTCGGCGGCGACGATCGCCGGGCCCGAGGCGCTCGCGACGCGGTTGGCGGAGGTGGTGCAGCCGGGCGACATGGTGGTCTGCCTGGGGGCAGGGGATATTACCAAGTGGGCTGCAGGTTTGGCGGCTGGTATCGAGGGCGCGCGATGAGCGTGAGCGAGTCTTCTTTGTCTTCTCCTGCTTCTTCTTCCCCCCTCCCGCTTGCGGGAGGGGCCGGGGGAGGGCCTTCTTTAGGCGTCACCCAAGCGTCCAGGTCATTCCCTCCCCTAACCCAGTCCGAGGTGAACGATGCCCCGCATCGTTCAGGTCATGCCGGGGGCATGACCGACCTCGGACTCGCAAGCGGGCGGGGGATTGAAGGCAGGGTCACCGACAATGCGCCACTCGCCCCGCTCGTCTGGTTCAAATCCGGCGGCGCGGCGCAGTGCCTGTTCGAACCCAAGGACGTCGCCGACCTCAGCGCCTTCCTCGCCGCGCTCGACCCCAGCATCCCCGTCCTCCCGCTGGGTCTCGGCTCGAACCTGATCGTGCGTGACGGCGGCGTTCCCGGCGTGGTGATCCGCCTCGGCAAGCCCTTCGCCAAGGTCGAGACGCTCGACGCGACGACTCTCCGCTGCGGCGGCGGCGCGAGCGGGATCCTCGTGTCGTCGAGCGCGCGCGATGCTGGCATCGGCGGGGTCGAGTTCCTGCGGTCTATCCCCGGCACGGTCGGCGGCTTCGTGCGGATGAACGGCGGCGCATACGGGCGCGAGACCAAGGACGTGCTCGTCGAGTGCGAGATCGTCTTGCGCTCGGGCGAGCGGCAGACGCTCGCAGTCGAGGCGCTGGGCTACACCTATCGCCACTCGACGCTGCCCGCTGGTGCCGTCGTCGTGAGCGCGACCTTCCGCGGTCATCCCGAGGACCCGGCAGTCATCCAGGCCGAGATGGACCGCATCGCCGCCGAGCGCGAGGCGTCGCAGCCGTTGCGCTCGAAGACCGGCGGTTCGACCTTCAAGAATCCGCCCGGCCACAAGGCCTGGGCGCTGATCGACGCCGCCGGCTGCCGGGGCCTGCGGCGCGGCGATGCGCAGGTCAGCGAGAAGCATTGCAATTTCCTGCTCAACCTCGGCGCGGCGACGAGCGCTGATATCGAGGCGCTCGGCGAGGATGTCATCGCGCGCGTGAAGGCGCAGTCCGGGGTGACGCTCGAGTGGGAAATTCAGCGAGTGGGTGAAGAGTGGTGAGTTTGCATGTCGCAGTCCTGATGGGCGGCTGGTCGGCCGAGCGCGAAGTGTCGCTGATGTCGGGCGCCGGCGTTGCCGATGCGCTCGAATCGCTCGGGCACCGCGTGACGCGGATCGACATGGGGCATGACGTCGCGGCAAAGCTCGCCGAGGCGAAACCCGATATCGTCTTCAACGCGCTCCACGGGACGCCCGGCGAGGATGGGGCGGTGCAGGGCATGCTCGACCTGATGGGGCTGACCTATACGCATTCCGGCCTTGCCACCTCGGTCATCGCGATCGACAAGCAACTCACCAAGCTGCTGCTCGTCCCCGCCGGGATCCCGATGCCGGGCGGGCGGATCGTCAAGAGCGAAACGCTGTACGACGGCGACCCGTTGCCGCGCCCGTATGTGCTCAAGCCCGTCAACGAAGGGTCGTCGGTCGGCGTCGCGATCGTCACCGCTGACGGCAACTATGGTAACCCGATCGCGCGCAACACGCCCGGGCCGTGGAGCGAGTTCGACGAATTGCTCGCCGAGCCGTATATCCGTGGCCGCGAGCTCACCACCGCGGTGCTCGGCGACACGGCGCTCGGCGTCACCGAGCTCAAGCCGCTCACCGGCTGGTACGATTACGAATCGAAATATACCGACGGCAAGACCGAGCACATCTTCCCCGCCGCGATCCCCGACGAGATCACCCAAGCGTGCAAGCAGATCGCGCTCGACGCGCATCGCCTGCTCGGCTGCAAGGGCGCGTCGCGCTCCGATTTCCGCTGGGACGACGAGGCCGGGGTCGAGGGGCTGTTCCTGCTCGAGGTCAACACGCAGCCGGGGATGACCCCGCTCAGCCTGGTGCCTGAGCAAGCCAAGCATTGCGGGATTACCTATCCCCAGCTCGTCCAGGCGATCGTCGACGAGGCGGTGAAGGATCGGGCGCTGAAAGAAAAGGCGCCATGAGCAGCGGCACGATCAAGCGCGGCACCGCACGCCGCCCGGTCCAGCCCAAGCGGCGCAAGCCGCCCAAGGCGTCGACGATCGACAAGCTGATCGCGATGCTGCCGGTCAGCGAAGCGACGCTGCACAGAATCGCGACTTGGTCGATCATGGGCGCGGTCGGCGCGGCGGTGCTCGTCGGCGCGACCTATCTCGGCGTGCCCTCCGCGATCGGCAGCGCGATCGGCGAGGGGATCGGCGATGCGGGGTTCCGCGTCACCAATATCCAGATCACCGGTCTCAAGCGGATGGACCACAACGTCATCTACAAGATCGCGGCGAACCAGCCGTCGATGGCGATGCCACTCGTCAGCCTCGAAAAGATCCGCCAGGATCTGCTCGCGCACAGCGGCTGGATCGAGGATGCGCACGTCTCGCGGCGGCTGCCCGACACGCTGATGGTCAATGTCATCGAGCGCACGCCGAGCGCGATCTGGCAGAACAAGGGCCAGCTCTCGCTGATCTCGGCGAACGGAACGTGGCTCGAGCCGGTCAATCCCGAGGCGATGCCCGATCTGCCGCTCGTGATTGGCGCGCACGCCAATGAGCAGGAGCCGGCGTATCGGCAATTGCTCGACGTCGCGCCCGCGTTGCGCGGCCAGGTCAAGGCGGCGACGTGGGTCGGTAACCGTCGCTGGACGCTGACCTTCGAAAGCGGCGAGACGCTCGCTTTGCCCGAGGGCGACGCGGCGGCGGGCAAGGCGCTGGTGCGTTTCGCGCAGCTAGACGGGGTCAAGCCGCTGCTCGGCAAGGGCTGGCTCGGCTTCGACATGCGCGATCCGACGCGGCTGGTGGCGCGCAAGCCTGGGTTGGTCGACAACAAGGCGATCACTGATCCCACGGCGACGACGCCCGCAGGGACGCCGGTGACGGGGCAGGCGACCCCGGCGGAGAAATCGGGCGTGATCGAAGCGAAACAATCGGGGCCAGCAGGCCAAGGATAGCGTAAGCGGGCGGAACAGGGGACAAGCAGATGGCGAAGACAGCACCGGAAGGCCTCATCACCGCGCTCGACATCGGGTCGTCCAAGGTGTCGGCGATGATCGCGCAGAAGGGTGACGGCGGCGAGTTGATCGTGCTCGGCACCGGCCAGCGCGAGAGTCGCGGCGTCAAGCGCGGCTATATCGCCGATGCCGCCGCGACCGAAGTCGCGGTGCGCGAGGCGGTCGAGCAGGCCGAGCGGATCGCGGGCACCAACATCGAGAACGTGTGGGTCAGCTTCTCGGCCGGTGGCCTCGTATCCGACGTCGCGTCGATCGAGTTCGAGCTCGGCGGCCACCGCGTCGAGCAGTCCGACATCGACGCGCTGCTCCAGGCGGGTCGCGATTCGATCGACCCGGCGGGGCGGATGGTGCTGCATGCGCAACCTGCGCTCTACACGCTCGACGGGTTGACTGGGGTCAAGCGCCCGCTCGGGCTCCATGCCGACCGGCTCGGCGTTCATATCCATGTCGTCGCCGCCGACGGCTCGCCGGTGCGCAACCTTGGGCTGTGCGTCGCGAATGCGCATCTCGAGGTGAAGTCGATCATCGCCTCGCCGGTCGCCACTGGAATGGCATGCCTTAGCGACGAGGAGCGCGAGCTCGGCGTCGCGCTGGTGGAACTGGGGGCAGGGATCACCAACGTCTCGCTGTTCGCCGGCGGCATGCTCGTCGGGCTGATGTCGATCCCGATCGGCGCGCAGGACATTACCGACGACATCGCCTCGGCCTTCGGCACGCGTCGGGCGCAGGCCGAGCGGATGAAGTGCGTCCACGGCTCGGCCAATGCGTCCCCGCGCGACAATCACGAGATGATCGACGTCGCGCCGATCTCGGCCGAGGACGACGCGCATGACGGCACGCGTATCACCAAGGCGCAGCTGATCGCCGTGATCCGCCAGCGGCTCGACCATCTGATCGGCGAAGTCGGCAAGGCGCTTGCCGAGCTGAAGTTCGAAGGTCCGGTCGGGCGCCAGGTCGTGCTGACTGGCGGCGGGGCGGAGCTCAAGGGCATTGCCGACTATGCGCAGCAGGCCCTCGGCCGCTCGGTGCGGATTGGGCGTCCGCGCGGATTGACCGCGTTGCCCGAGGCGCATGCCGGGCCGGCGTTCGCGACGCTCGCCGGGCTCGCATTCTACGCGGCGGCCGATCCGGTCGATCTGCGCGCGCTGTCGAGCAAGCAGCAATTGGTCCATCGCCCGAAGGGTTTCGCGCTGTTCCGACGCCTCATGGCGGCAGCCCGCGCGAATTATTAAAGATTTGCTACTGGATTGTGCGGTTCGCTCTGGAAGGACCGCCAGCGATGGTGCAAGACTACACCTATATCAGTTTGGCGCCGGGGTGTGGGCGCACGTTGGAGACCGGACATGAGCATCGAATTTTTGCCGCCAGAAGTCGATGAGCTCACGCCGCGCATCGCGGTGATCGGCGTCGGCGGCGCGGGCGGCAACGCCATCGCCAATATGATGCGGGCCGATGTGCAGGGCGTCGAGTTCCTCGTCGCCAACACCGACTCGCAAGCGCTCAAGCAGTCGACCGCGAGCCACAAGATCCAGCTCGGTGCGAAGATCACGCAAGGCCTCGGCGCCGGCTCGCGCCCCGAGATCGGGCGTGCGGCGGCCGAAGAGACGATCGAGCAAGTCACCAAGATGCTCGAAGGCTCGCACATGTGCTTCATCGCCGCCGGCATGGGTGGCGGCACCGGCACCGGTGCGGCGCCTGTCATCGCCAAGGCGGCACGTGACATGGGCATCCTGACGGTCGGCGTCGTCACCAAGCCGTTCGCCTTCGAGGGCACGCGCCGCGCGAAAAGCGCTGAGGCGGGCATCGAGGAACTGCAGAAGTATGTCGACACGCTGATCGTCATCCCCAACCAGAACCTGTTCCTCGTCGCCAATGCGAACACGACCTTCAAGGAAGCGTTCCAGATGGCGGACGAAGTCCTCCAGCAGGGCGTGCGCGGGATCACCGACCTGATGGTCATGCCCGGCCTCATCAACCTCGATTTCGCCGACGTCCGTTCGGTGATGCAGGAAATGGGCAAGGCGATGATGGGCACCGGCGAGGCCGAGGGCGACAATCGCGCGATTGAAGCGGCATCGAAGGCGATCGCCAACCCGCTGCTCGACGGTGTCAGCATGAAGGGCGCCAAGGGCGTCATCGTGTCGATCACCGGCGGCGACGACATGCGCCTGCTCGAAGTCGACGAAGCCGCAAACCACATCCGCGAGCTGGTCGACGAAGACGCCAACATCATCTGGGGCTCGGCGTTCAACCCCGATCTCGAGGGCAAGATCCGCGTTTCGGTGGTCGCCACCGGGATAGAGGCCGAAGTGCGCCCCGTTCCGGCAGCGCCGCCAGTGTCGCGCGCGTTCAGCTTCTCGGGCACCAAGAAGACCGAGACGCCGGCGGCTCCCGCGGCTGACCCCGCGCCTGCCGACGAAGCGGCACCCGAGCCCGCGTCGCAGGACGACGAGCTGGTGCTCGGCAGTGAGACCGTGGTCGCCCCCGAGCCGGTGCCGGCTCCGGCCCCTGCGCCCGCACCGGTGACGAGCTTCGACGACACGGCCCCCGCGCCATCGGCACCCGCTGCCGACGACACCGCCGCCGAAGCGCCGACGCGCCGCCGCTGGCTGTCGCCGGGCGCGCCCGCCGCCGAGGCGGCTCCCGCCGCCCCTGAACCCGCGCCTGCCGCGCCAGCGCCGCGCGTCAAGCTCGGTGGAACGCTGTTCGAGCGCATGTCGAGCGTCTCGCGCGGCGCCGCGCGCGACGAGGAGCCAGCCGCCGACAAGGATCCGCTTGATATCCCGCGCTTCCTGCATCGGCAGAACAACCAGTAACGATCCGCGGCGGATCACGGCGAGCGCTCCCGATCGGGCGCTCGCCGTCACTGGGTGTCGATTGGTCGCAGCGCGGCCGGGCGGTCGCTTGCCGCCTGCGCGATAAACCGCTCTAGGACTGACCATGCGCGCCGTTCGTCTTATTGCCTCCGTATCTGCGCTGACGCTTGCGTCTGCGGCGAATGCGCAGTCGAGCTATCCCTCGCCCTATGGCAGCTCGCCTTATGCCAGCGTGCCGTCGCCTTATAGCGTGCAGCCGCTCTCGGATGCCGATCTGCTCGCGAGCCAGATCCGGCTGCTCGCGGCCAATCCGCAGGATTTGCAGGCGCTGATTCGGGCGGGCGAACTCGCGCTGAGGCTCGACGACGATACCGCAGCTGCCGCCTTCTTCGCGCGCGCCGAGCGGATCGATCCCCGTAATGCGCGCGTCAAGGCGGGCGAGGGGAGCTTGCTCGTTTCAGCCGAGCGGCCCGGCGACGCGCTGCGCCATTTCGCCGAGGCCGAGCGGTTGGGCGCCGATCCGCGCAGCTTCGCCGCCGACCGCGGTCTGGCCTATGATCTGATCGGCGAGCAGGAGCGCGCGCAGCGCGACTACCGCGTAGCGCTGCGCGCCGGCGCCGATGAAGAGACGCAGCGGCGCTATGCGCTGTCGCTCGGCATTTCGGGCAAGCGCGAGCTCGCGCTGACGCAGATCGACCAGCTGTTGCGCAAGAGCGATCGTGGCGCGTGGCGCGCGCGTGCCTTTATCTTGGCGATGGCGGGCGACAAGGCCGGCGCCGAGAAGATCGCGACGAGCATGATGCCGAGCGGGATGGCGCAAGGGTTGCAGCCGTTCTTCGAGATCCTGTCGAGCCTGCGCCCCGCCGACCGCGCGTTTGCGGTGCATTTCGGCGAAGTGCGGCCGAGCCTCGACCGCGTCAACGACGCGCGGCTTGTGCCCCCGCTCGCGGCGCTCGGCCCCGATCCGACCGCGCCGGTCCAGGTCGCGGCGGTGGTCAAGGCACCCGTCGTGGTCGACGCGCGTGAGGAACGCCGCCGCGCCAAGGAAGCGCGCCGCAATCGTGGACGCGTCGAGGTCGCCGCGAGCGTGGCGCCACCACCACCGCCGCCGCTGCCCGCACCCCCGTCGTACGGAGCGATCGCGCCGCGCACCGCGCTTGCCGCCAATACGCCGATGACGGGCGCGCCGACCGCGACCTTTGTCCAGCGCCTGTCGGGTACGCCGGCGGCGCAATCGCCCTACGCGCAACCGCAGCGCGCGCCCGCCACGCCGTATGTGCAGCCGCTGCCGGCCTCGCCCTACGCGCAAGCTTTGCCCCCGCCGCGCTACGTCCAACGCGCGCCGGTGACGGCCGCGCAAGCCGCCAACACCGCAGCGATGGCGCAGCTTCGCACCCTTCCCACGACGCCGAGCGTGACCGTGCCGTCGCGTCCGGTTGAGATGGCCGCTGCGCCGGCCCAGGCCACGATTGCGGCGCCGGCAGCGACCGTCGCTGCGCCGCTGCCCGTCGCGGTGCCGCAAGTCAGCGCTCCGGCGGTGAGAGCGCCCGCGCCGACAGCGGTTGCCTCGGCAACGGCCGCGCCTGTTGTGCTCGCCGCGTCGAACACACCGCTGCCTGTCGGCGATCGTGGCACAGCGGAGCCGACGACGCGCCTTGGCGCGACGCCGGGCGGGCTCCTCGCAGCACCGAGCATCAGCACGGCGGGCGCGGCCGTTCCGTCGCCGGCGACTGCTCCGACTCAGACCGCCACGGCGCCGCCCGGCGGCACGCTCGCAGCGGCGGCGGAAAGCGCGACGATCGTTGCAGCGACGCCTGCACCGGTTGCCGTCGCCCCAACCCCGGTCGCGCCTACGCCAGCGGCGCCGACACCCGTCCGCAGCGAGGATTCGATCCTCGCGGCGATCATCTCCGACATCAAGGTGCCCGCCAACGAGTCGCCGGTCGAAACCGCGCCGAGCCCGACCTCGGCGCCAATCGAGCGTGCGCGCGCTGTGGTCCCGCCCGTGGATACGACCCGCGCCGATGAAGTAGCGGCGCAGAAGAAGCTGACAGCCGAGAAGAAGCTCGCCGACAAGAAAGCCGCCGATCAGGCCGCGCTCGCCGAAGCGAAGAAGGCGGCTGCCGACAAGAAGCTCGCCGACATCAAGAAGGCCGCTGCCGACAAGAAGATCGCCGACGCGAAGAAAGCCGTCGCCGACAAGAAACTGGCGGATGCCAAGAAGGCGGCCGAGGAAAAGCGCAAGAACGATCCCAAGCTGCTCGAGCCGTCGCGGATCTGGGTTCAGGTCGCGGGCGGCGCGAACGAGAACGATCTGCCCAAGCAATGGTCGAAGCTGCGCAGCGGCAACAAGCAGCTCGCCGGCCGCAGCGGCTGGACGACGCCGCTGCGCGCGACCAACCGTATCCTGACCGGCCCGTTCAAGACCGACGACGAAGCGCAGGCGTTCGTCAACAAGATCGCCAAGGACGGCGTATCGGGCTTCGTCTTCGTCAGCGACGCTGGCCAGAAGATCTCCAAGCTCGGCGCCAAATGACCCTTCGATTGATGGACTACCGACCGGTATGACGCTGCTTGCGCCCTGGGCCTCTCACCCGGAGCGCAGCCGCGGTCGCCTCCATGAAGAACAAAAGGGGAGCGCCCCCGGTGGCGCGCGCGGCCCGCGCGATGCCTTCCAGCGCGACCGCGACCGGATCATCCATTCGATCAGCTTCCGCCGGCTGCGCCACAAGACGCAGGTGTTCATGGCGCCCGACGGCGACCATTTCCGCGTCCGGCTGACGCACAGCCTCGAAGTCGCGCAGATCGCGCGCACGATTGCGCGCACGCTCGGGCTCAACGAGGATCTGACCGAGGCACTGTCGCTCGCGCACGACATCGGCCATCCGCCGTTCGGCCACGCCGGCGAGGATGCGCTTCAGGCGGCGCTGGCCGAGCAGGGCGGATTCGACCATAACGGCAACACGCTGCGCGCGCTGATGACGATCGACAGCCCGTATCCGCGCTGGAACGGGCTCAACTTGACATGGGAAACGCTCGAGGGGCTCGCCAAGCATAACGGCCCGGTAAAGAAGCCGCGCTGGGCGTTGGCGGATTGCGATGCGGCGTTTCCACTCGATCTGGGCAATTGGTCGAGCCTCGAGGCGCAAGTCGCGGCGATTGCCGACGACATCGCCTATGACAATCACGATATCGACGATGGCCTGCGCGCTGGCTTGCTGACGCTCGACCAATTGCTCGAAGTGCCGCTGATCGCGCGCGGCTGGGATGCCGTACGCGCGCGCTTTTCCGACGTCGTACCCGCGCGGCTGGTCGGCGAGCTGATCCGCTCGCAGATCGGCGCGATGGTCAACGATCTGATCGCCGAGACTCGGTCGCGGCTGGTCGGGATTGGTGATAGCGCCGACGTGCGCGCGGCGGGGCGCTGCCTGGTCGGCTTCTCGCCCGAAATGCGCGAGGACGAACGGATCCTCAAGCGTTTCATGTACGCGAACCTCTACCACCACCCGCGCCAGCTCGAGGCGGCGCGCGCGGCGGAAGGGATCATAACAGGGTTGTTTGCCGCCTATCGCGCCGATGCGCGACGGATGCCGGCGGATTGGGCGGCGCGGATCCCGGCTGAAGAGCCGTGGCGCAGCCGCCACATCGCCGATTTCATCGCCGGGATGACCGATCATTACGCAGTGTCGCGTTACCGCGAGGTGGTCGGTCCAATCGATTTGCCCGAAGGTTTCTGAACCCGGCACTCGATACGGCTTGAGCGTGTCGCTCCGCTTGCCATCGGCAGGCAGAGCAACACGCCCGGCCCGAACGGCTTAGCGGAATGCCAGCTCGGTCGACGAGGTCAGCTTGGCCTGCGCGTTGGGGACGACGAACGAGACGGGGGTCCCGCCCGAAACGCCGGTCACCTGGTCGCCGCGGACGTTGAGCTCGAACGCGCTGCCCGACTGGCGGCGGCCGCTGATCAGGACGTGGTCGCCCTTGTCGATCGTCTTGTAGGTGTAGGTCTCGCCGTCGCGCGTGAAGGTGTGGCTGGCGGAATCCGTGGCAAGCGCAGGCGAAACCGTGGCAGCAAGCAGGGCCGTAGCGGCGAAAATGGTCTTGATCATGATCGTTCCTTCCGAATTTCGAAAGCCGATCGCGCATCCTCTCCACAGAAGATGATTGTGATGATGGGACTAACATATTGCGGTGCAGCATGAGCCCAAGCGCAAAGAATGCGCGACCAGTTGCACGAAACGAAAGCGTCTGACCGTAGCGGGCATAATTCTGCGACAGATTGCGGTGATACCTCCGCACGGCGTAAAGAAGGACGCGGTGATGACGAAGGCAAGTATCGCACTCAATCGGTTCGGTTTGGGCGCGCGCGGCGATCAGCCGATTCCGACCGACCCGGTTGCATGGCTCAACGGGCAGTTCGCGCATTATGATCCGCGTCCCGATGCGATCGCCTCGGCGCCGACGAGCGCGGCGGTATCGGCCGATCTCGCCGACTATTTCCGCCAGCAGCGCGCGCTGCGCGCGCAGCAGGGTGGCAAACCGGGCGTGCCGCCTGGTCCTCCTGCCGCAGTCTCGCCGATGCCGGGATCGGCACCCGCGGGACTGCAGATGGGGGCGCAGTCGGTCCAGCCGCCGGGGATGGCGCCGTCGCCGCCGGCCGCAAAGCCGATGCCCGACGATGCGATGAAGCAGGCGCGCCAGTTCGCCGCGCGCACCGGGCGCGGGGATTATGCCGGCGCGGTCGGCGCGCGAGTGACGCAAGCGCTGATCACCGACACGCCGTTCGTCGAGCGACTGGTGCATTTCTGGGCGAACCATTTTGCGGTCTCGGCCGATAAGCTCCAGGTGGTCGGGCTGGCGGGAACGCTCGAATTCGAGGCGATCCGGCCGCATGTACTCGGCAGTTTCCATGACATGCTGATGGCGGTGGAACAGCATCCGGCGATGCTGCTCTATCTCGATCAGGCGGTGTCGGTCGGTCCGAATTCGCCGCTCGGGCAACGGATCGCCGCACGCGCGGCCGGGAATGGTGGGCGCAAGGTCGGGCTCAACGAGAATCTCGCGCGCGAGATCCTCGAGCTGCATACGCTCGGCGTGCGGACGGGCTACAGCCAGGCCGACGTCACAGAATTCGCGCGCGCGATGACGGGTTGGACCGTCGCCGGGATCGGGCAGGGGCCGGGCGCTCGCGCCGCCGGGACCGATGGCTTGCCGGGCGATTTCGTCTTTGCCGCACCGTTGCACGAACCAGGCGACCGCATGGTGATGGGCAAGACCTATCCCGCAGGCGGAGTCGAGCAGGCGAGCGCGGTGCTCGCCGACGTGGCGGTTTCGCCCGCCACCGCGAGCCACATCGCGACCAAGCTCGCGCGGCATTTCGCGGGCGACACACCGCCGCCGGCGATGGTCGCGCGGCTGCAGGCGGCATTCGTCAAATCGGGCGGCGATCTGCCGAGCGTGTACCGCGCGCTGATCGCTTCGCCCGAGGCGTGGGTCGAGCAACCGCTCAAGTTCAAGACGCCGTGGGAATGGACGATCTCGTCGATGCGCGCGCTGAACGTGAAGACTGCCGATCCACAGGCGATGGTGGGCTTGCTTAACCAGCTCGGCCAGCCGACGTGGAAGCCGGGGCAGCCGATCGGCTATGACGATATCGCCGGCAGCTGGGCCGGGCCCGATGCGGTGCTGCGGCGGGTCGAGGCCGCCGAACGCTTCGCCTCGCGCGCGGCAAGCGTCGACGCGCGGGCGCTTGGCCCCAAGATCCTGCCCGGTGCGGTAACCCCGGCGACGAGCACGGCGCTCGCCAATTGCGAGAGTCCGGCGCAAGCGCTCGCGCTGCTGCTCGTCGCTCCTGAATTCATGCGGAGATAGGCCATGTATTCCCCTATTCTTGATCGTCGCGCGTTCCTCGGTGCGGGGGCGCTCGCGCTCGCGCTTGCTCCGCGCATGGCATTCGCCAAGGCCGAGACCGACAAGCGCTTCATCTTTATCATCCAGCGCGGCGCAGCGGACGGGATGGGTATCGTCGCGCCGGTCGGCGATCCGGCGTTCGTCGGCGCGCGTGGCGATCTCGCCGCCGATTTCGCGACGGCGCAAAAGCTCGACGGGATGTTCGCGTTGCATCCGACGATGACGGCGCTGCAGGGTCTTTATGGCCGCAAACAGGCGCTGTTCGCGCATGCCGTCGCCTCGCCGTACCGCGATCGATCGCATTTCGACGGGCAGAACGTGCTCGAGAGCGGCGGGCTGAGCGCGTATCAAGTCAAGGATGGCTGGCTCAACCGGCTGCTCGGCGTGTTGCCGCCGACCGAAGCGAAGGCGATCGCGGTGTCGGCGACGGTGCCGCTCGCGCTGCGCGGCAAGCATGACGTGTCGTCCTATGCCCCCTCCAACCTGCCGCAGGCGTCGGACGATCTGATGCAGCGCGTGGCGATGCTCTATCAGGGCGACGCGCAGCTCCACGGGCTGTGGAGCGAGGCGATGAGCACGCGCGAGCTCACCAGCGACCTCGCGGCGGGCGGCGGCGCCAATGCGGTGGCGACGGGGGCGCTTGCCGCGCGGCTGCTCGCGCCCGCCAATGGCGCGCGGATCGCGATGATCGAGACCGGCGGGTGGGACACGCATACGCAGCAGCGCCAGCGGCTCGGCGCGCAGTTGAAGGGGCTCGACGGGATGATCGGCGCGCTGCAGGCGGGGCTCGGGCCGTTGTGGAGCGACACGATGGTGCTCGTCGCGACCGAGTTCGGGCGGACGGTCGCGGTCAATGGCACCGGCGGGACCGATCATGGCACGGGCAGCTCGGCCATGCTGCTCGGCGGGGCGGTGCGCGGCGGACGGGTGCTGGCGGACTGGCCGGGGCTGCAAGCGGCGGCTTTGTTCGAGGGGCGCGATCTGAAGCCCACGCTGCAGCTCGACGCGTTCATCGCGGGCGCGGTGGCGGGGCATTTCGGCGTCGAGCCAGCGCGCGCGATGGCGGCGCTGTTCCCGCTGAGCAAGGGGACGAAGGCGGTCGACGGGCTGGTGTGACGCAGCCGTCACCCCGGACTTGATCCATGGATGCCGGCTCAAGCCCGGCATGACGGGCGTCTTCCGCGCCCCGGAGCGCCGGTGCTCCCTATCGCTGTTCGCCCTGAGCTTGTCGAAGGGCCCGTGCCCCGCGCGACGCGGTCGCGTGGGGAGGTCAGGGCTTCGACAGGCTCAGCCCGAACGGGGGAGGGAGCAGCGCAAAAGCGTTGCTTACTTCGTCACCACCGGCAGCAACACCGCGCTCGCGCCGGCGGCGCCATGCTCGATCGTCACCGTCGCCTTCTTGTAGTCCGCAGGCTTCGCGAGGAAGATGTTCGGCACGAAGGTCTGCGGATTGCGGTCGTAGACCGGGAACAGCGACGACTGCACCTGCACCATGATCTTGTGCCCCGGCAGGAACTCATGGTTCACCGCCGGCAGACGGAAGCGATATTGCTGCGTCTTGTTCGCCGGGATCGCGCTGGGCTTAGCGAAGCTCTCGCGATACCGCCCGCGGAAGATGTCGAGGCTGATCGCGAGCTGATAGCCGCCCATCTTGGGGTTGCTCGCCACTTCGTCGGGATAGACGTCGATCAGCTTGACGACGATGTCGCCGTCGCTGCCCGTCGTCTTGGCGAAGATGTCGGCCCACGGCACACCTGAGACCTTGACGGTCTTGGTCAGCACCGGGGTCGAATAGCTCATCACGTCGGTGCGACCATCGACCGAGCGCTGGTCCGAGACGAGCCAGTCGCCCCAGCGGCCATCGTCGAAATTGATCGGGCGCGGCAGGTAGGGGACCGGGTTGGCTGGGTCCGACACATAGCTGTCGCCACCGCTCGCCGCGCGTTCGAAGCCGAGGCCCTTGTCGGCCTGAAGATACAGCGGGGTGAGCGGCGTGTCGCAGCCGGTGTCGCACGAAAGCGGCCATTTCGGGAAACTGTCCCAATGGTTCGCGCCGGTGTTGTAGATCGCTGCCGCCGGCAAAGTGACTGCCGGACCGTCCTTCAGATACTGATTGAAGAACGGCAGCACCATGTCTGCGCGATATTGCTGCGCGGTGTCGCCGTTCCACGTCAGCGGTCCGAGCGTGCGGCCCTCGCGATTGACTTGGCTGTGGCGCCACGGGCCCATCACGAGATAGTTGTTCGACTGATGCCCGGCCTTGACGAGTGCCTCATAGCTGTGGATCCCGCCCCACATGTCCTCATGATCCCACAGGCCCTGTTCCCACAGCGTGGGAACGTTCGACGGGCTCGCCGCGAGCAAGGTGTCGAGCGCTTGGCCCGACCAGAAGCTGTCGTATGCGGGATGCTCGACCATCCGCTTCCAGTACGGCAGCTGGTCGTAACCCGACTTCTTCGCCCAATCGCCCGCCGAGATCGTGCGGAAATTATCGTAATCGTCATAGCCACCCGACGGGGGCGCCTTGCCCTCGCCCTTGTAGCCAGTCTGCGACCCGAGCCAGCCGATATTGGGCAAGCGGAACGCGCCGTAATGGAACCAGTCGTCGCCCATCCAGCCGTCGATCATCGGGCTTTGCGGTGCTGCGACCCTCAGCGCGGGGTGCGGATGGAGCAGCGCCATCACCACGGTGAAGCCCTCGTACGACGATCCGATCATCCCGACGCGGCCGTTCGATTCCGGCAGGTTCGCCTTGTTCACCAGCCAGTCGATCGTGTCGTACGCATCGGTCGTGTGATCGACCTTGGTCTGGTTGAGCGGGCCGATGACCGGACGCGTGACGACATAGTCGCCTTCCGAGCCGTATTTGCCGCGAATGTCCTGATAGACGCGGATATAGCCGCCCTTGACGAACATCTCGTCGGCGAGCGGCAGCGTGGAGAGTTCGCTCGCGCTGTCGGTGCGGTGCGCGCGGCCCTTGGCGTTGTACGGCGTGCGCGTGAGGACGATCGGCGCGTTGGTCAGGCCCTTGGCGTAGACGATCACGGTGTAGAGCTTGGTCCCGTCGCGCATCGGGATCATCACCTCGCGCTTGACGTAGTCGTTCTGCGCCTCGGGCGGGCTGAACTTGGCGGGGATGTCGCCGCCGACCGCGGCTGCGGCCGGCGCCTTCTGCTGGGCATGGACCGGCGCGAGCGCGATCACCGCGGCGGTGGCGGCGAGCAGAAGGGCGTGGCGTTTCATGGGCGACCTTTCGGAAGGGAGATATGCCGTTGGTAGGCGCAGTGTGATGCTGCGATCAACCACCCAAATCCTCCCCGGAATGGGGAGGGGACCTTGCGGCTCCTCCACCCTTTTGCCGAAGGGGCAAAAGGGTCACGCTCCCCGTGGCGGGTAGGAGTGTTTGAAGCCGCCCCCCGTATCCGCTATGCGCCGCGCTCGCAGACACCACCGGACGTGCCCCATGACCCTCTACACCCGTTTCGCCGCGCATATCGATGCGGTGCTCGATGCCCTTGAAGCCAGCGGCGACTTGCCCGCCGGGCTCAACCGCGCGAACATCACGGTCGAGCCGCCGCGCGACACGACGCATGGCGATCTCGCCACCAATGCCGCGATGGTGCTCGCCAAGCCCGCGCAGACCAACCCGCGCTCGCTCGCCGAGAAGATCGTCGCGCAGCTGGCCGGCCTCGACGAGGTCGAGAAAGTGTCGATCGCCGGGCCGGGCTTCATCAACATGAGCCTGACCGACGATACCTGGCGCGCCGAACTCTCGGCGATCCGCGACGGCGGCGACGATTACGGCCGCTCGAACCGCGGCGCGGGCACCACGGTCAACATCGAATATGTCTCGGCCAATCCGACGGGCCCGATGCACATGGGGCATTGCCGTGGCGCGGTCGTCGGCGATGCGCTCGCTGCGCTGCTCGAATTCGCGGGCCACAAGGTGATCCGCGAATATTATGTCAACGATGCCGGCGGCCAGGTCGACGTGCTCGCGCGCTCGGTGCACCTGCGCTACCGCGAAGCGCTCGGCGCGACCGTCGAGATCCCTGAGGGCCTGTATCCGGGCGACTATTTGATCCCGGTCGGCCAGGCGCTCGCCGCCGAATTCGGCGACGCCTATGTCGGCAAGCCCGAAGAAGAGTGGCTCGTGCTGTTCCGCACCAAGGCGGTCGCGGCGATGCTCGTGCTGATCAAGGCCGATCTCGCGTTGCTCGGCATCCATCACGACCTGTTCTCGTCCGAGGCCGAGCTGCAGGCAGCGGGCAAGCCCGAGGAGGCCGAGGCCGAATTGCGCTCGCGCGACCTGATTTATGACGGCGTGCTCGAAGCCCCCAAGGGCCAGGAGCTCGAAGATTGGGAGCCCGTCGTGCTCCCGCTGTTCCGCTCGACCCAGTTCGGCGACGACCAGGATCGGCCGATCAAGAAGTCGAACGGGCAGTGGACCTATTTCGGCGCCGATCTCGCGTACCATTTCCAGAAGGCACAATCCGCCGACGCGCTGATCGACATCTGGGGCGCCGACCATGCCGGCACCGTCAAGCGGATCGTCGCCGCAGTGCAGGCGCTGACCGGCGGCAAGACGCGCTTCGACGTCAAGCTGGTGCAGATGGTCCGCCTCATGCGCGCTGGCGAGCCGATCAAGATGTCGAAGCGCGCGGGCAATTTCGTCACGCTCGCCGATGTCGTCAACGAGGTCGGCAAGGACGTCGTCCGCTTCACCATGCTGACGCGCAAGGCGGATGCGCAGATGGATTTCGACTTCGCCAAGGTGGTCGAGGCGTCGAAGGACAATCCGGTCTTCTATGTAAACTACGCGCATGCGCGCGTCGCGTCGCTCCATCGGCGTGCGGCGGAGGCGGGAATCGTCTGCGATACCGTCGACTTGTCCCAACTTGACACGGAGGACCTCGCGCTGGTGAAGTTCGCCGCGCAGTTCCCGCGGATCGTCGACACCGCTGCCGCGGCGCGCGAACCGCACCGGATTGCCTTTTATCTCTACGACTTGGCCGCTTCGCTCCATGCTTTGTGGAACGTCGGCAACGATCGGCCCGACCGGCGCTTCCTCCTGCCCGATAATCCGGCGATGACGTGCGCGCGGCTTTTCTTGGCCGATGCAATCGGGCAGATTATCCGTAACGGGTTGGGCATCATGGGCGTCCAGGCGGTCCAGGAGATGAACTGATGGCAGGCGAATACGATATGCGCGACGAGGATCGCCTTCCCTGGCTCGAAACGGTCGAGGACGATTATGACGATGGCCCGTCGGTCGTGAAGATCATCGGCCTGATCGTGGCGGCGCTGCTCGTCGTCGCGGCAGTCATCTTCGGCTATCAATATTACAAGCAGCACCAGGGCGTCGACGGCAACGGCGCGATGATCGCGGCGCAAGAGGGCGATTATAAGGTCAAGCCCGACGATCCCGGTGGCATCAAGGTCGACGGCGAAGGCGACAGTGCGATCGCGACGAGCAACGGCGCCGCCACCGGCAACGCCGCGATCGACATGAAGGCGCTTCCCGAAAAGCCGATCGCGGGCAAGAAGGCTCCGGTTGCCAAGGCTGAGGCTGGCGCAAGCAAGGCCGTCGCCAAGATCCCGTCGGCCGAAAAGGCGTCGGGCGGCGCGCTGGTGCAGCTCGGGTCGTTCGGCAGCGAGGCCGAAGCCGATACGAATTGGCGCGCGATCTCGAAAAAGCACGCCGATCTCGCGCCGATGGGCAAGTCGGTCCAGGCGGCGCAGGTCGGCGGCAAGACCGTCTATCGCCTGCGCGTCAATGCCGGCAGCGCGGGCCAGGCCACGAGCCTGTGCGCGAAGCTGGCGGCGGCGGGGCAGGCCTGCTTCGTGCCGCGGGGCTGATCGCGCCGGCTCCGCGCGGTACCCGTCACCCCGGTCTTGTGCCGGGGTCCACCGGGCCGCAAGGGTTGGGAGCGTAGCACGCGCGTCCCGGTGGACCCCGGGACGAGCCCGGGGTGACGTATCGGAAGGAATGGCGCGGGTCGCATTCGGAATGGTGCGAAGCCCCGCGCTTGTTGCTAAGCCCGTGGCATGAAGCCCGTCATCTTCGGCCTATCCGGCCTCGAACTTTCGCCTGCCGAGCGCAGCTTTTTCGCCGCTGCCGAGCCGGCCGGTTACATCCTGTTCAAGCGCAACATCGCGACCCGCGCGCAAGTCCGCGCGCTGACCGACAGTCTGCGCGCGCTGTCAGGGCGCGACGACGTGCCGATCCTGATCGATCAGGAAGGCGGCAGCGTCGCGCGGATGCGGCCGCCCGAATGGCCCGCGTTTCCGGCAGGCCCCGCGTTCGACCGGCTCTACGATATCGCGCCGATCTCGGCGATCGAGGCGGCGCGCGCGAATGCCGAAGCGATCGCGCTGATGCTCGCCGAGGTCGGCATCAATGTCGATTGCCTGCCGCTGCTCGACGTGGCGCAGCCCGATACGACCGAGGCGATCGCTACGCGCGCTTTCGGCTCGGACCCGATGCGCGTCGCAGCCCTCGGCAAGGCGACCCTCGACGGGCTGCAGCGCGGCGGCGTGGTCGGTGTCGTCAAGCACATGCCGGGGCATGGCCGCGCCAAGCTCGATACGCATTATCATCTGCCGACCGTCACCGCGACGGATGCCGAGCTCGAAATCGATCTCCAGCCGTTCGCGCGGCTCAGCGATGCGCCGATGGGGATGACCTCGCATATCGTCTTCGACGCCTGGGACCCGGCGCGCCCTGCAACGCTGTCGCCCGTCGTGATCGAGCAGATCATCCGCCAGCGGATCGGCTTCGACGGGCTGTTGATGACCGACGATATCGACATGAAGGCGCTGTCGGGCACGGCCGGCGACAAGGCGGCGGGGTCGATCGCTGCGGGATGCGACCTGGTGCTCGATTGCTGGGGGCGGATGGACGAGATGGAGGATATCGCCGCGCGGCTCGGGGAGATTTCTGCGATCTCTCGCGCGCGGCTCGATCGCGCGATGGCGAGCGTGGCGGGGGTGCGTGGCGACGGCGATTTCGCCGCGCTCATTGCCAAACGCGACGCGTTGCTCGCGCTCACCTGACTTCCCCCTCGCCGCGGTACCAAGTGAGGATTTAGAAGGGGCTGCCGCTCGGCGAGCGTCTTTGCTACCGTTCGCGCAATGACCGAAGACCCCGCAACGCTGACGCTCGATCTCGACGGCTGGGAAGGCCCGCTCGACGTCCTGCTCGCGCTCGCGCGCAATCAGAAGGTCGATCTGAAAGCGATCTCGATCCTCGCCTTGGTCGATCAATATCTCCGCTTCGTCGAGGAGGCGCGCGCGATCAAGCTCGAGTTGGCGGCGGATTATCTCGTGATGGCGGCGTGGCTCGCCTATCTCAAATCGGGGCTGCTTTTGCCCCGCGATCCCGAGGTGGAGCCCAACCCGGAAGAGCTCGCGCTGCGCCTGCAACTCCGCCTCGAACGGCTCAGCGCGATGCGTGAGGCGGGCGCGCGGCTGGTCGCGCGCGACCGGATCGGGCGCGACGTTTTCCCGCGCGGCGCGCCGGAGGGACTGCGCACGCAGCGCAAGGCGCTGTGGCAGGCCGAGATCTACGATCTGATCGCCGCATACGGCGTCATCACCGCACGGACGCGCCCCGTCATGCACTTCGTCGCGCAGCGCGAGGTGATGACGCTCGAGGCCGCGCTCGAACGCGTCGGGAGGCTGCTCGGGATCACGATGGAATGGCGGACAATCGAGACCTTCCTCCCGCCGGCGGCGACGGGCGTGTTCCGCAAATCGGCGCTCGCCTCGAGCTTCGTCGCCGCGCTCGAACTCGCCAAGCAGGGCCGGGCCGAACTCCGCCAGCAATCGCCCTTCGCGCCGTTATACCTGCGCACACCCGTCGAGCCGCGGGCGTGAGTGCACCCGATCCGGTCGTCCGCGCGGTCGAGGCCGTCCTGTTCGCCGCGACCGAACCGATGACCGCGGACGCGATCCGCACGCATCTGCAGGGCGTCGAGGTGCGCGCCGCGCTCGCCACGCTGCAGGCCGATTATGCCGGGCGCGGGATCGAACTCGTCAAGCGCGGCGAGCGCTGGCACTTCCAGACCGCGCCCGACATGGCGCACTTGCTGCGCCGCACGCACGAGGAACCGCGCAAACTCACCCGCGCCGGGATCGAGACGCTCGCGATCATCGCGTACCACGAGCCGACAACGCGCGCCGAAATCGAGGCAATTCGCGGCGTCGGCATCTCTAAGGGCACCTTGGACGTATTGATGGAAGCGGGCTGGATCAGGCCTGCCGGGCGGCGCGAGGTGCCGGGACGGCCGCTGCTCTATGCGACGACCCCGGAATTCCTCGCGCATTTCGGATTGGCGAGCCGGCGCGATCTGCCGGGGATCGACGATCTGCGCGCGGCGGGGCTGCTCGACCCGGTCGATCTCGCCTTCGAGCGGATCGACTCCGACGCGGAGGTGGAAGTTTCCGACGAGGAGGACTAGATAGGGATGACCTTAGGAGACCGATCATGGGTGGTTTGAGTATTGTACACTGGCTGATCTTCGGCGGGATCGCGATCCTGGTCCTTGGTGGCGGCCGTTTCTCGAACATGATGGGTGACGTCGCCAAGGGCATCAAGTCGTTCAAGAAGGGCATGGCCGAGGACGACGAACCCAAGCGCGAACCCAATGGTGTTCCGGGCCGGATCGAAGCCAAGGCGTCGGCGGACCCCGTGTTCGACCGCGACGGCAATCGCATCCGCGACACCGAAATCTGATCAGCGGCACCGCGCTGCCATGTTCGATGTCGCATCGTCCGAAGTGATCCTGCTGGGGGTCGTGGCCTTGCTGGTGATCCCGCCCAAGGATCTGCCCAAGGCGATGCGTTTTGCCGGCCATTGGGTCGGCAAGGTGCGCGGCGTCGCGAACCAGTTCCGCTCGGGCTTCGACACGATGGTGCGCGAGGCCGAGCTGCAGGAAATGGAAAAGAAGTGGGCGGCGGAGAATGAGCGCATCATGCGCGAGCATCCGCCCGAGCCGTCGCAGCGCGCCGCGCTTTCCGGGCATCCGCATCTCGAATCGGGCGCGGAGACCGATGTCGGCTATGATGGTACTGAGGGCGATGCCCCGCCGATGATGGTCGAGACACCGGCGTTGACCGCGCCGCCGGTGATCGCCGAACCTGCAGGCCCCGGCGCGCATGACGCCGCGCCGCACCCGGCCGAGCCCGAAACCGCCGAGCATAACCCTAGGGCGCATCCGTGAACGCACCCGTCGATGATCTCGAAGCCAGCCGCGCGCCGCTGCTCGATCACCTTGTCGAACTGCGCAAGCGGCTGTTCTTCTGCCTGGTCGCGATCCTGCTGGTGTTCATCGGCACCTATGTCTTCTCGCGCGAGATCTTCACCGTTCTGGTCCATCCGCTGCTGCTCGCCGGGCAGACCAAGCTGATCACGGTCGGGGTGTTCGACGGCTTTTTCGTCCAGCTGAAGGTCGCGTTGTTCGCCGCGCTGATGATCGCGTTTCCGGTCATCGCGATGCAGTTATGGGCGTTCGTGTCGCCTGGCCTGTACATGAAGGAGAAGCGCGCCCTGCTGCCCTTCCTGTTCGCGACGCCGGTGCTGTTCATCGTCGGGGCGACGATGGCGTATTTCGTCGCCATCCCGTCGGCGCTGCGTTTCTTCTACAGCTTCCAGGGCAATCTTGGCGGGGTGCAGCAAGAGGCGATGACCTCGGTCGCGTCGTATCTCGATTTCGTGATGCAGTTCCTGTTCGCGTTCGGGCTCGCTTTCCTGATGCCGATCCTGCTGATGCTGGTCGAGCGCGCGGGGCTCGTGACGCGCAAGCAGCTGGTGAGTGGCCGCCGCTATGCGATCGTCGGCTGCTTCGCGCTCGCGCTGGTGCTGGCGCCGCCCGACGCGGGCTCGATGATCATGCTCGCGATCCCGCTGGTCGCGCTGTACGAGCTCGCGCTCGTGGCGATCTGGTTCACCGAGCGAAAGCGTGTGAAGGCTGCGTCGACCGAGCTCGTCGAGAGCTGATCTTCGCGCCGCACGCGTAGCGGCTCCTCAATACGACTGACACGAAAAAGGGCTGCTCCCGAACCCGGGAACAGCCCTTTTCCGTATTGCTGAAGCGCGGCTTACTTTGCGCCGTCGGCGGTCTTTGCGACGGTGTCGCCAGCCGACTTCACGTCCTTGCCAACGCCTTCGACGGTGTTGCACGCGCCGACGAGCAGGGCGGCGGCGAGGATCGCGAACGAGGTAGCCTTACGCATGATAATACTCCTGAAAAATGCCGGGGCAGCCATAAGCTGGCGGCCTCATGCGTCCAATGATCGATCTGTCGAATCGTTCCGCAACGCGATCGTGGCGCGTCCCGATTTCGCGCCGATGGTGCAGGAAATAATTGGGCCCGGAAGCGCGACCCGGGGGGGGGAGGGGTAGCGCGTCCGGGCCCATGTCTTGGATAGCGAGAGCGGGGGGCATAAATTCGCTATCCGAATATCCAAACGGCCATCGCGATGATCGGTTCCGAGAAAAGATGCGCGTCGGCGATTTTTTCGGTTCCCCCGGGCGGATCAATCGCGCCCGGTCACCGCGACTGCGATCTCGTATGCTCCGACCATCGGATCGTAATGGAGTTTCGAGCGCAATTGGCGCGACAACCCCTCGATGACGCGGCCATAGCGCTCCGCCACCAACGCGCGCATCCGGTCGTTGTCGACCAGCGCCGGCGAGTTGATCCGCAGGACGGCGCGATCGGCCACATCGGCGGCGGCGATCGAGATGCGCATGTTGGCTGTCGGATTCACCGTCATCGCGAGTTCGATGATTTCGGTCAGCAGGAAGGCGATTGCAATCGCGACGTCCTGGTTGGCGAGGTAGGGGGCAATGTCGAGCTGGATCGCGATCGGTGCGTCCTCGGGCGCGGTCGCGCGGATGTTCGCGGCCAATTCACCGAGCACCGAGCGCAACGAGAGCCCGCGATTTTCCTCGAGCTCGGCAAAATGGTTGCGATGCACCACCGCCAGCGCGTCGACGCGGCGCTGGATCGAAGCATAGGCCTGCGTCGCCTCGACGCTGCGGGCCGCGCGGGCGTGGAAATTGATCAGGCTCGAGATGACTTGAAGGTTGTTCTTGACGCGGTGGTGCACCTCGCGCGTCAGCTTGGTCTGGCGGACCAGTCCTTCGGCGAGGCCGGCTTCGTGCTCGGCGACCGTCCGGCTGATCGCGCGGAAGGTCTCGCCGAGTTCGCGGATTTCCTGCGCGGGCAGGGCTTGCATCGTGCCCGGATCGATTTCCTCGCCCGGCACGAAGTTCGCGACACGCGTGCGCAATTGGCGCAGCGAGCGGATCAGCAGGCGGTCGACGACGAACCAGCTGATACCGGCGGCGGCGGCCCACATGATGATCGGCAGCAACAGCGCGACCAGCACCGGCGAGGTGATCGGCGCACCCTGCACTTCGGTGGTGAGGACGACGGACCCCACGCCGATGACGGTATTGATCGTCGCGCGGCGTTCGAGCGCGGTCCGCGGCGGCAAGGCGTGGAGTAGAAGCGCGTCGCGATCGAGCACCAGATGCGCTTCATAGGGGAGCGGCGCGTTGCTCGGCATCGCGGTGGCGGCGAGCACGCGCGTCGGGAAAAACGCGGCGGCGTTGGTCCGGCCACTGGTGCTTGTGGTCGAAAGCGTCAGGCCCTGGCCGGGGATGAGATGCGCGGCAATCGCAGTGCCCGGCTTGGTCGCGCTGGGCGCTGCCCCCGCGCGAAGCGGCTCGCCGCAAATTACGCGTCCAGTGGAGTCTGAGATGACGAATCGAGTACCCATCGCGGCTTGCGGCGCGAATACGCCTTGCGCACGCGCGCAGCTCGGGGCGTCGCCGGGATCGCTTTCGAGGGCGTTGAGCGAAACCCGCAGCGCGGTCATGTCACCGACCAGCTCGATCGCGAGCTTACGCGCGCTTTCGGTGGCGGTGACCTGCATCTGCGCGCGGGTGGCTTCGTCGGCGAGCTGTGCGGTACGGATTGTCGCGAAGAAGGCGATGATCGCCAGTGGCAAAAGACAGATGCCGAGGATCAGAAAGACTTTTGCGCCGGTCGGAATCCGGTCGAGCGCGCCACCGATCCGCCCGGACTGAAGAGGGGGGGCGGTATCGCCAGCGATGTCAGTCATGCAACGCTCAGTCTAGTTTGCCCAGCAAGTCCAGCATCTCGGGCGGAATCGTCTCTTCGACGGTGCGCTGATACACCGTCCGCAAGGCCGCACCCATATCGCGGTCCTTGCTTTGAACCTTCGCACCAGGATTGGACGCGCGCGCCGCAACCGGCTTCTTCGAAGATTCGTCGCCCGAACGCAATGCAGTCCCCCTGGGTCACACCGGCAGACCCGGTCGTGTGAATATGGTACCGTAACAAACGGCTCGTAGATCGACTGTCGGACAATCGCAACGACCGATGTTCCAGCATGAAACCAAATAAGCGTTCGATGGTTCCGCACTCGACGCGATTTTAATTCCGGTTTTTTGGGGTACGAAAACGCGTTGCATTGCCAGGGGGCCGCTTCCACAAGGTCCCCCGATCATTACCTCAGGGAGACCCCGACAGTCATGTCGTTAGGACAGCAGCTTGCCCCCCATCTTCCGTTCCTGCGTCGCTATGGTCGTGCGCTGACCGGGAGCCAGACGCACGGCGACCGGTATGTGCGCGCGACGCTCGAAGCGATCGTTGCCGCTCCCGACGAGTTCCCACGCGAAGTCGATCCGCGCCTCGGCCTGTATCGCATGTTCCAGGCGATCTGGACCTCGACGAATTACGACGAGACTCCGGAGAACATGAGCGCGGGCGATCTCGACGGTCAGGAATCGATCGCGCGGGCGCGGCTTGCGCGGATGACCCCGTTGTCGCGTCAGGCCTTGCTGCTGACCGCGATGGAAGGCTTTACGCCCGAGGACGCGGCCTATCTGATCGACGTCGATACGAGCGAAGTCGAATTGCTCGTCACCGAAGCCCTTGCCGAGATCGAGAAGCAGACGCGCGCTCGCGTGCTGATCATCGAGGACGAGCCGATCATCGCGATGGATATCGAGACGATCGTGCGCGATCTTGGCCATGACGTGACAGGCGTTGCGGTTACGCGCGACGAAGCCGTTGCGCTGGCGATGGAAGATCGTCCTGGCCTGGTGCTCGCCGATATCCAGTTGGCCGATGACAGTTCGGGCATCGACGCGGTCAAGGACATCCTCGCCGAGTTCGAGGTTCCCGTGATCTTCATCACCGCGTTCCCCGAGCGTTTGCTGACCGGCGAGCGGCCCGAGCCGACCTTCCTCATCACCAAGCCGTTCCAGCGTTCGACCGTCAAGGCGGCAATCGCCCAGGCGCTGTTCTTCGATCAGGCAACCGTTCCCGTCATCTGAGGGAACCCATTCGCGCCCCTGTGTGTTGGGTTCCATACGATACGGAACCACAACGACAGGGGGCGCGCATGGACCATGACGATCCGATCGAACTGAGCAAGCAAGATGCCCGCGCCGGTTCGACGCCCCATGTCACGCGGTACGTGCTGGGCATATCGCTGACCCTGATCATTGTGATCTTCGCGGTCCTGCTGTTTTTCTCCCAACGATAAAGTCGCTTAGTCGGTCGTATTGGACATTGATGTCCGATGCCCCCATTTGAGCTCTGCAAAGCCGAGACTGGATTACATGACCGACGCGATCGACCATGACGAAGATGATGCGCCCGAGCCCGTGGTGGAGCATGTTTCGCTCTCTGACCCGGAATTCAAGGCGCAGCTGGCACAGGTCATTCCGCACCTGCGCGCCTTTGGTCGGTCGCTTTCAGGCAATCGCGATCTTGCGGACGATCTCGTCCAGGAAACGCTGATGAAGGCCTGGGCGGCGCGGCTGCGCTTCCAGGCTGGTACGAACATGCGCGCCTGGACCTTCATCATCCTTCGCAACCTGTACCTGAGCCAGATGCGCCGGTCGCGCTTCAAAGGCGAATGGGACGATCTGGTCGCCGATCGGATTCTCGCGGCGCCGGCGAGCCAGGACAAGCATGTCGAGCTCGGGGACATGCAGCGCGCCTTGCTGCACCTTCCGCAGCCCCAGCGCGAGGCCTTGATCCTCGTCGGCGCGGGCGGTTTTGCCTATGAAGAGGCGGCGGAGATCTGCGGCGTCGCGGTCGGCACCATCAAGAGCCGGGTCGCGCGTGGTCGCGTCGCGCTGGAAGCCGTGATGAACGACAATTCGCTCGCATCGCGTCGCACCCACAGCAATGAGCCCGGCATGTCCGCGCTCGACACGATCATGGGCGAAGTCGATGAATTGAGCCGCGAGCGACGCTAGCCGTCGTGTCGCGCGCTCAGCGCCGCACTTTTTGCAGGTCGATCGTGTCGAGGACCGCAAGGATGTCACTGAACGGGTCGGTCGCTGCGTGCGCTTGCGGATACGCACTGCGGAGCGCCGACGAGATGATGTCCGAGCGAGCTGGCGCCGCGACGAGGTACGCCGTGGTGGGCAGGTTTTGTCCAGTCGAGGCATAGGACTTTGACATATGTCAACAACGGCCGACCACACCGTTAGTTGCGTGCTATTTGGCCTGTCCTGGCTCAAGGCATGATCTCGACCATGAAAAACGCTGTCTCCGATCAAGATGTTGTTGCAGCCGTCGATCGCGCCAGGCGCTGGTCGCCGTTCCTCGCTGTCTTGCTCGAACGCGAGCCTGAACTGGCGCAGAGCCTTGCGGGCGGCGTTCTACCCGCGCTGCGCACGATCGAGATCGCAGACCTGACGATGCCGCCGGCACGCCGGCTGCGGCTGGAGCGCCGGCGGCTGGCACTGCGAGTCGCGATCGGCGACCTGTCGGGGCGCGAGGATTTGTCGGCGGTCACGCGCGCTTTGTCGGACTTTGCCGATCGCGCGCTGCATACCGCGATCCTGACCGCGATCGAGGAACGTACGCCTGGCGCCGCCCCGATCGGCTTTACCGGAATCGCGCTCGGCAAGCAGGGCAGCCACGAACTCAATTATTCCTCCGACATCGATCCGATCCTGTTGTTCGATCCCGCGACGCTGCCGCATCGCGCGCGCGAAGCGCCCGAGGAAGCCGCGGTCCGCATCGCCAAGCGCGTCGTCGAGATCCTGCAGGCGCGGGATGGCGACGGCTATGTCCTGCGCGTCGACTTGCGGCTGCGCCCGTCGCCCGAGATCACGCCGATCGCCTTGTCGGTCGATGCAGCGATTTCCTATTACGAATCGCTGGCGCTGCCATGGGAGCGCGCCGCCTTCATCCGTGCGCGTGCGGCAGCGGGGGACATTGCGCTGGGCGAGCGCTTCCTGACCGCGGTGCAGCCGTTTGTGTGGCGCCGCGCGCTCGATTTCGGCGCCATCGGCGAGATTCGCGGTATCTCGCGGCGGATCCGCGATCATTACGCGCAGGGGCAGGCGTTCGGCCCGGGCTACGATCTCAAGCGCGGGCGCGGTGGCATCCGCGAGGTCGAATTTTTCGCGCAGATCCACCAGCTGATCCACGGCGGCCGCGATCCCGCGCTGCGCGTCGCCGATACGCGCGGTGCGTTGGCGGCGCTTGCTGCGGCGGGCTGGGTCGATCCGGACGAGGCGGTGGCGCTGAGCGACTCGTATACGTTGCTTCGCACGATCGAACACCGCGTCCAAATGATCGAGGACCGCCAGACGCATCAACTCCCGACCGGAGAGGCGCTCGATGGCGTCGCGAAGCTGCACGGTGTTGCCGATGCCGGCGCGTTGCTCGATCTGCTTCGCCCGGCGGTGACCGCGACGGCGCGCAGCTATGACGCGCTCGACCCCGAAGAGGGCGATGCGCTGTCGTTCGAGGGGGATCGGCTCGATACGCAATTGGCCGAAGCGGGCTTTGTCGAGACCAAGCTTGCGGCGCAGCGAATCGAGCAATGGCGTGGCGGCGGCTACCCCGCGCTGCGCAGCCCGGCGGCGCGCGCGGCGCTCGAGGCGGTGTTGCCCGGTCTGATCGCGGCGCTCGGTGGCGCGCCCGATCCGCAAGGCGCGATCGTGCGGCTCGACCGGATGCTCGCGCGACTGTCGAGCGCGGTCAATTTCTTCCGGTTGCTCGAGGCACGGCCAGCGCTCGCGCGGCTGCTCGGTCTGATCCTCAGCCATGCCGAGACGCTTGCCGAGGATCTCGCGCGGCGGCCCGAACTGATCGACGGGCTGATCGACGCGACTGCGCTAGATCCGGTCGAGGATGTCGCGATGCTCGCGGGCGAGATGCGCGGCGGTGCGGATTACCAGGCGCAGCTCGACCATGTCCGGCGCATCGTCGGCGAAAAGCGCTTTGCGCTCGGTACCCAGATCATCGCGGGCGTGTCGGATCCGCTGATCGTCTCGGCCGGCTATGCGCGCGTCGCCGAGGCGGCGATCCGCGTACTCGCCGCCGCCACGATTGCCGAGTTCGCACTCGCGCACGGCCGTGTGCCGGGCAGCGAGCTGGTCATTCTCGCGCTCGGCCGGATGGGCGGCGGGGCGTTGACGCACGCGTCGGACCTCGACTTGATCTATCTCTTCACCGGCGATTATCTCGCCGAATCCGACGGGGCCAAGCCACTCGGCGCGGTGCTGTATTACAATCGGCTGGCGCAACGGATCAGCGCCGCGCTGTCGGTGCCGACCGCATCGGGACCGCTCTACGAGGTCGATACGCGGTTGCGCCCGTCGGGGACGCAAGGGCCGCTCAGCGTCTCGCTCGACGGGTTCGCACGCTATCAGCGCGAAAGCGCGTGGACGTGGGAGCATATGGCGCTCGCGCGCGCGCGGTGCGTGTTCGGAAGTGCGGACGCCGAGGCGGCGGTTTCGGCGATCGTCGGCGCGGTGCTGCGCGGTGATCGACCACGGCGCGACGTCGTCGCCGAGGGGACGAAGATGCGCGCCGATATGGCCGCGCACAAGCCGCCGCTCGGGCCGCTCGATGCCAAACTGCTCCCCGGCGGGCTCGTCGATCTCGAATTCGCGGTGCACATGGTGCAGCTGCAAAGCGGGCAGGGGCTCGATCCCAATTTGCGCCGCGCGATCGCTGCGCTGGACGCGGCGGGTCTGGCGCCCGCGGCGATGCTCCCCGCGCACGATCTGCTGACGCGGCTGCTCGTCACGCTGCGGCTGGTCGCGCCCGATGCGCGTGCGCCGGGCCCCGCGACGCAAGCGCTCGTCGCGCAGGCGCTCGGCATGACGGATTGGCCCGCGGTAGTTGCCTCGCTCGAGACGACGCGGCAGGAGGTGTCCGCCTGGCTCAAGCATGTCGAGGAACCAACACCATGACGACCACCCAGACGACCATCGATGTGGGCGATTCGCTGCCGGATCTCGACCTCGTCCTGCCCGACGGCGCGCAAACCGCCTTGCGCGACCGGGTCGGCCGGATCTTCGTGCTCTATTTCTACCCCAAGGACGATACGAGCGGGTGTACTCGCGAAGCACAGGATTTCAGTGCGCATCAGGCGAATTTCGATGCACTCGGCGCAGACGTGCTCGGTGTTTCGCGGGACACGCCCGCGAAACACCAGAAGTTCATCGCCAAATACGATCTCGCCGTACCGCTGGCGAGCGACGAGGACGCGGTCGTGCTCGAGGCGTTCGGTGTGTGGGTCGAGAAGCAGATGTACGGCAAGACCTATATGGGGATCGAGCGCGCGACGTTCCTGTTCGATGCGAAGGGCGTGCTCGTGCGCGCCTGGCGCAAGGTGCGCGTGCCCGGCCATGTCGCCGAAGTGCTCGAGGCGGTTCGCGCCATCGCGTGACGGTTCCCCGCATCTGTCGATTCCATCAGTATTTTTACGATGCGCTAAACGACTCGCCGTGGCGATCAGCCGCTTGGCCGCGCCGGACCTATCCAGCCCTTGCGTGACACGCGCGCTATCGGTCACACACTGCGTGTCCGGGTGCAGGGGGTTGTAGCCGGATCGAAAGTGGGGCGGGCGCTGGCATTATCCGGCAAACGCAATTTGATCGCCGGGGTCCAATGAACCGAATTTCGATCGAGTCTGGTGTGCGACTTGCGTCGCGTCTGAAGGCGTATTTCAAGACCCGCGATTTCATCTTCCATGACGGACGTGATCTCAAGCGTTTCAGCCTTGGCGGTCGTGCGCAGGCGATGATGGCGGGTGTCGCTGGCGTGACGCTGTGCTTCTCGGCCTACGGCGTGGCGCAGGCCGCGGTCGGCGCCGCAGCGATGAGCGGTATCGTCGATGCGCCACTCTCGCCCGAAGCCAAGGTCGCACAGCTGCGCATTCGCGTCAGCAAGATGCAGGCCGACGTCGCGACGATCAAAGCCGCGGCACAGGCGCACGCCGCGCGGATCGACCAGCGCCAGGCGCTGCTCGTCGCGGTCGTGTCGGGCAAGGGCGATGCCGCCGCGCTCGCCAAGCCGACCCCGACGGTCGACCCCAAGGCCGATGCGCTTGCTGCCGATGTCGTCGCGCCGCTCAAGAAGATCGAACAGCAGCAAGTCGCGGTCGCGGTGCAGGCGCGCCGTGTCGTCGACCAGCGCTTTGCAAAGGCTGTCGCGCATGTCCGCAGCCTCGGGCTCAACCCGGCGCGGATCGTCGCCAAGCAGCCCGCAATGGGCGGCCCGTACGAAGCCGCCGACAGCGCCGCGACCGAAGCCGACCTACGCGCCGACACTCAGTTCCGCTCGCTGTTCATGACGTGGAAGAAGCTCGATACGCTCCAGCAGGGCGTGATCGCGATCCCCTCGGCGCAGCCCGTCGCGCATCTCAATTACACCAGCAATTACGGGATCCGTTCGGATCCCTTCCGCGGCACCGCCGCGATGCATGCCGGCGTCGATATCCCCGGCCCGGTCGGCACGCCGATCTACGCCACCGCCGACGGCATGGTCGATCGCGCCGAGCGCGCCGGTGGCTATGGCAACATGGTCGAGCTCGATCATGGCAAGGGGATCCAGACGCGCTACGGCCATCTCTCGAAGATCCTGGTCGAGCCGGGCACGCGCGTGCATCGCGGTCAGCTGATCGCGCTGATGGGTTCGACCGGGCGTTCGACCGGGCCGCACCTCCATTATGAAGTGCGGATCGACGGTCGCGCGGTGAACCCCGTGCCGTTCCTGCAGACCGCCGACTATCTCGTCGCGGCGCAGGACAAGTCGATCTCGACGATCCCGGTCTCGGTCGGCGGGCCTGCCGCAGCGGACTGATTTCCGCGCTGGTTGCCGTTGGCGCTGCAAAGGCTTATCTTGGCGGCATGGCCACACTCGCTCCCGAAATCGCGCTCACGCCCTCTGCCGCCGCTCGCGTCGCGATGATCGCGGGCAAGCAAGGCAAGCCGCCGATCCTCCGGCTGTCGGTCGATGGCGGGGGATGCTCGGGCTTCCAGTATAAATTCGGCTTTGCCGATGCGGTCGATGCCGATGATGCCGTCGCCGAGCAGGACGGCGTGCGTCTGGTGGTCGATTCGATCAGCCTCGATCTCGTCCGCGGCGCGGCCGTCGATTATGTCGAGGAACTCGGCGGCGCCGCGTTCAAGGTGACCAACCCGCAGGCGGCGTCGGGTTGCGGTTGCGGTTCCAGCTTCTCGGTGTAACGTCCGGCCCCAACCAAGGGGCAGCGCCACGTGAAGATCGTTACATTCAACATCAACGGCATCAAGGCGCGCCTGCCGCGCCTGCTGGAATATCTCGCCGAGCAGCAGCCCGACGTCGTGTGCCTGCAGGAACTCAAGACCAGCGACGAGACCTTCCCGGAGGCCGACATCCGCGCGGCGGGCTACGGCGTGTTGTGGCACGGCCAGAAGAGCTGGAACGGCGTTGCGATCCTCGCGAAGGGGCAGGATCCGGTCGAGCGCCAGCGCGGCCTCGAGGGCGAGCCCGAGGACGAGCACAGCCGCTATCTCGAGGCCGAGATCGACGGGCTGGTGGTCGCCTCGATCTACCTCCCCAACGGCAACCCGCAGCCGGGACCCAAGTTCGACTACAAGCTGCGCTGGATCGATCGCCTCGCCGCGCGGGCGCACGTTTTGCTCGCCGAGGAGCTGCCCGTCGTGCTCGCGGGCGATTACAACGTCATTCCCAATGACGATGACACCTATTCGGTCCGCGCGATGCAGGACGATGCGCTGATGCAGCCCGAGAGCCGCGCCGGCTTCCGCACGCTCGTTGCGCAAGGCTGGACCGATGCGCTGCGCACGCGTCACCCGGGTGGCGGGGTGTGGACCTTCTGGGACTATCAGGCAGGCGCATGGCAACGTGATGCCGGCTTCCGTATCGATCACCTGCTGCTCAGCCCGATGGCAGCCGATCGGCTGCTCGATGCCGGCGTCGACAAGGCGTATCGCGCGCGCGAGAAGGCAAGCGACCATGCGCCGACTTGGGTGATGCTGCGCTGAGGTTTGCCACCGACAATCGGTATTATCCGCCGGAGGTTGGTATGCGAGGCCATTCATCTGAATGAAAGAATCGAAAAATAGCTAGGTAAACCAGGCTATTAAGTGTTTGGCATGACTAATGCACTGCTTCAGTCGCGAGCCGTTCAGCGGAACTCGCGAACTTTGCGGAGGACAGACCATGACCATCTTTTTGCTTCTCGCCACCAGCGCCCTGAGCATCGCAACCGCCCCCTTCGCCGGCGAGGCCCGCCCGGCGGCGACGCCATCCTCGCAGTCGATCGAGGCTGGCGCGCGCGCACCGACGGCGCAACGCGTGACGCGCTATTGCGTCGTCAACCAGGTCACCGGTTCGCGAATTCCACGCCGGACCTGCAAGACGCGCGCCGACTGGCTTGCCGACGAAGGTGTCGATCCGCTCGCCAAGGCCGACTGACCGATCGGATGGTGCCGCGACCCGCGCGGCACCATCGACCGCCTGCGCTACAGCGTCTTTTCGAAGATCCAGTAGCGCTTGTTGATCGTGCACTGGATCGCATCGGCGATCGAGCGCATCCCCTGATTGTCCTCGAGGATCCAGCCGATTTCGCCGCGCGTCGCGCCGTAATGCTCTACCGAGGCATCCTTGATGTACTGGATCAGCATGAAGGCGAGCTGGCTGGCGAGCCGCGAGGATTGGAGCTCCTTGAGCACCCCCATCAACGGCACGCGGACCGTGCGCACCTTCGGCTTGCGCAGCCACAGCAGGATCTTGGCCCAGCCGAAGGGGAGCAGATTGCCCTTGAGCGGCTTGATCACTTCGTTGAGATCGGGAAGGTCGATCATGAACGCGACCGGGCGTCCGTCGAGTTCGGCGATGCGGATGAGATCGTTGAACACGATCGGCTTCAGCTTGACGCCGACATCCTTGATCTCGGGCGGGGTGAGGGGCACGAACCCCCAATTGTCGGCCCACGCATCGTTGAGGATCGCGAGGATGATCGCGGCTTCTTCCTCGAACTTGGTCTTGTCGACGTTGCGGATGCGGATTCGCGGGTTCTTTTCGCCCGACGCGATGATCCGCTGGAGCAGCGGCGGGAAGTCCTTGGTGATGTCGAGGTCGTAGGTCAGCAACTCCTTGACCTTGTGATACCCCGCCGCCTCGATCCAGCCGCGATATTCGGGCTTGGCATGGCCCATCATGATCGTCGGGGGGTGATCGTAGCCCTCGACCAGCAGTCCCGGCTCTTCCCAGATCGACATGCTGATCGGCCCGAGCGCGCGCGTCATGCCCTGGTCGCGCAGCCAGCCCTCGGCCGCCGCGATCAGCGCCGCCGCGATCGTCGCGTCCTCGGCGTCGAACAGCCCCCATTGCCCACACCCGGGGCCGAAGCCCTTGGACGGATCCATCGTCAGCGCGAGCGTATCGATATGCGCCGAAATTCGCCCGACGACCGTGCCGCCGCGCTCGGCGAGGAAGAGCTGTGCGATCGCATGGCTGAACCAGCCGTTCTTTTCGGGCGTGATCAGTCCGAGCGCTTCGCCTTTCAGCGGTGGAACCCAATTGGGGTCGTTCGCGTAGAGCCGAAACGGCAGGTCGACGAAGCGCTTGCGATCGGCCTTGCTGTCGATCGGCCGGATGGTTAGCGGGGCAGGGGCCATGAGCGGTTCACCTCGAGAAGATCGGTCAACGCCCTTCCGGGTCTGCCCGCTCACTGTCAAGCAATCGCGCAGCTCCCCCCTGTTTTGCCACCGTCTAGCCACTATCTTCTTGCAATGGCACACTCCATGAACGCTTCGATTTCCCTGGACCAGCGCGCGGCCGCGCCAACGATTGCTCCGCGCGTCGCGCTGTCGAGCATTGCCGATGATCGCGCGATGTTGCGCACAGTCGCCGAATTGACGCGCGATCTCAACGCGCCACGCCCGCTTATCTATTGGACCGACTTCCTGCTTTCGGCGGGAGTCGGTTACGCTGGCTTGGCGATCGCGATGACGACTCCGTCGCTTGGCCTCGGGCTCGTTGCGGCGTTGGTCGCGATTCTCGGCCTGTATCGCGCGGGCAGCTTCATCCATGAAATCACGCATATGCGGCACGCATCGGTGCCCGGCTTCCGGCTTGGCTGGAACCTGATCGCGGGCGTGCCGCTGTTGGTGCCGAGCTTCATGTATGAGGGCGTCCACAACCTTCATCACGCCCGCACGCGCTACGGCACGGTCGAGGATCCCGAATATCTGCCGCTCGCTTTGATGAAGCCGTGGACGTTGCCGGTGTTCATCCTGACCGCGCTGCTCGCGCCGATCGCGTTGCTGGTCCGCTTCGGCGTGCTGAGCCCGTTGTCGCTCGTCGTGCCGGGTCTGCGCCGCACGCTGATCGAGCGCTATTCGTCGCTGTCGATCAATCCGTCGTTCCGCCGGCGCATGCCCGAGGGCGAGGTCGCGCGGCAAATGCTGCTGCTCGAGATTGCGTGCAGCTTGTGGGCGATCACGCTGATCGTCGTGATCGCGACGGGTGTGCTCCCGCTGCGTCAGGCGGCGATCTTCGGGGCGATCCTGTCGGTTACTTACGTTCTCAACCAGGTTCGCACGCTCGTCGCGCATCTGTGGGAGAATGAGGGGGAGACGATGACCGTCACCGCGCAATATCTCGACACGGTCAATGTGCCGCCGCCGGCTTTGCTGCCCGTGCTGTGGGCGCCGGTCGGTCTGCGCTATCACGCGCTGCATCATCTCATCCCGGGCGTGCCGTATCACGGCCTCGCCGAGGCGCATCGTCGCCTGTCGGCTGCGCTCGCACCCGAATCGCCGTATCACAAGGCGAGCTATAAGGGGCTGCCGGGACTGGTTTCACGGCTGGTGCGCAGCACGATGGGACGCCGCGGCTAGGATCGCCCCTCCGGCTCGCGCGTTCCCCGGCGAAGGCCGGGGCCCAGTAGCGGGCCGGTCCACTGCTCACGAGCGAGCCCACCACGCCCGGACCCGGACCTCTGCCGGGGACCTGCTATTCCCTAGGATGCAATGGCGTCGCGCGCCTGTCCCGATGGCGGTCGGCGCCTATTCCTCGGTGCGGATCAGCACCGCTTCGCCGATCATCAGGAACAGCAGGAACGGCGCCCACGCGGCGAGGAACGGCGGGTACGCGCCGAGATTGCCCATCGCCAGCGCGAAATTATCGGCGACGAAGTAGAAGAAGCCGAGCATCATTCCGATCACCGCGCGAACGAACAGCTTGCCCGAGCGCGCCAGCCCGAACGCCGCGACCGCACCGAGCAGCGGCATCAGCATCGATGACAACGGCCCCGACAGTTTGTGCCACATCGCGCCCTCGAGCGCCTTGGTCGGGCGTCCGCCGGCCTTCAGATCGGCGATCGCGGCGTGGAGCCCACCGAACGACAGCCCGTTGGCGTCGATCGTTGCAAGCGTGAACTGGTCGGGCCGGACGTCGCGACCGATCACGAGCGATGGGAGTCGCGTCAGCTTGCCGCTTGCCACATCGAAGCGCGTTGCCGGGCCGACCTTCCAGCCACCCGACACGCGCACGCCGGTCTTCGCCGAGACGACCGCGACGAGGCTGCCGCCCTCGCGGTCGAACAGCGTGATCCCGCCGAGCTTGGCGGCATCGCCATGCCCGCGGACTTGTTCGACCTGGATCAGATCGTCGCCGTCACGCACCCAGACATTGGCGCGGTCGCCGCGGTCGATCGGCATCGGGCCGTAATCTACCTTCTGCCACTGATTGAGCGTCGCGGTCGCGCGGCTGACGATGCGGTCGTTGAAGCTGAACGAGATGATCGCGACGCCGAGGCTCGCGACGAGCAACGGCGCAAGGATCTGGTGCGCCGACAGTCCCGATGCTTTCAGCGCGATGACTTCGCTGTTCTGGTTGAGCGTCGACAGCGTGATGATCGTGCCGAGCAGCACCGAGAAGGGCAGGAAGGTCGCGATGATCTCGGGAATGCGCAGCGTGAGATAGCGCGTGATCTCGGCCTGGCCATTGCCGGCATAGGCCAGGATGTGGCCGCTCTCGCTCAGCAGGTCGAGCGCCTGGAGCACGAGCACGAACATCGCCAGCACCGCGAAGGTGCGGATCAGGAACATCTTGCCCATGTAGAGCGAGACGGTGCGCGACGGGAACAGTTCGAGCGAGATCATGCCTTGGCGCCCTTATCGCGACGACCGGGGAGCAGCTTGCGGACAGATTTCGCGAGCTTCGAGAAGACGCGTTCGAGCGCACCGATCGGTTGCCCGCCGGGGACATAGGCGATCGTGTAGAACATCCACAGCGTCAGCCCCGCGAACACCGTGAACGGGATCCAGATCGCCAGCACCGGATCGATCTTGCCGAGCCCGCCGACCGCCTGCGCATATTCGTTCACCTTGTGATAGGCGACGATCATGATGATCGCGAGGAACACGCCGAGCGCCGAGGTCGAGCGCTTCGGCGGGATGCCGAGCGCGAGTGCGAGCAGTGGGAGGAGCAGGATCGACAGCACTTCGGCGGTGCGGAAGTGGAAGGCGGCGCGGCTGGTGTCGCGCAGTTCCTTGTCGGCCTTGCGGTCGCTGCCGATGCGCGCGAGCTCGGGCAGCGTGCGTTCGAGATTCTCGCCGCCGCGGACACGGAAATTCTCGGTCTTGGGCAGCGGGATCGGCAGGTCGTTGCTGCTGAAGCGCAGCACGCGCGGCGTCGCGACCTTGGCTTCGGTGCGCACCAGCGTGCCGTTGGTCAGCCGGAAGATGATCTCGTCGGGATTGTCGGTCGCGAAGAACTGGCCGGTCTCGGCGGTCACCGCGATCGAGCCGCCCTTATTGTCGTCCTTGCGCAGGAAGATGCCCGACAGGCGGCGGCCGTTGTCGTGGCTCTCTTCGATCCTGAGCGTCATGTCGTTGCCGAAATGCGTGAACTCACCGACCTTGATCGACGCGCCGAGCGCGCCGGTGCGCAGCTCGAAGCGCAGTTTCTCGTAATTGTAGCGCGCGTCGGGCTGGACGAAGCCGACGATCGCGAAGTTCAGCGCACAGAGCGCGATCGCGTACATATAGGGCACGCGCAGCATCCGCGGATAGCTCATGCCGACCGCGCGCATCACGTCGAGCTCGGACGAGGTGGCGAGCTTGCGGAAGGCGAGCAGCGTGCCGAGCAGCAGCCCGACCGGGATGCCGAGCCCGAAATATTCGGGAAGCAGGTTGGCAAGCATCCGCCACACTACGCTGACCGGGCCACCCTCGGTCGCGACGAAATCGAACAGCCGCAACATGCGGTCGAGCACGAGCAGCATCGCGAAGATGACGAGCGTCGCAAAGAGCGGCACCGCGATCAATCGCACCAGATAGCGGTCGATGGACTTCATGAGCTGGGGCGAAGGGCTTCTGGCCGGAGGGAGGGGAACACCCGCATCGCGCGGCTATATCGAGCCGCAGACGCCGCGTCAGCTACCAAATCACGCGGCGGCAAGGCGGTCCAGGATCGTTGCAGCGCGCGCGGCGATCGCGGCGGCGACCGCGCGTTCGAGCGCGACCAGCGTGAAGGGCTTGCGCAGCACGTGATGCCCGCCGAATTCGGCCTCGCCGCCCGCCTCGCCGGCATAGCCCGTGACGAACAGGACAGCGAGCTCGGGGTTTGCCGGCAGCAACGCCGCCACCATTTCGGGGCCGGTCTGCCCCGGCATCAAGACATCGGACACGAGCAAGTCGACATGCGCGGCCTGTGCCAGCATCCCCGGCGCGGCGAGCGGATCGTCGCACGCGATCGGGCGATGGCCGAGTTCCTCGAGCGCGCCCATCGTCGCGGCGAGCACGCGCGGATCGTCCTCGACCACCAGAATGTCGAGGGCTAGATGCTCGATCATTGTATCGGGCGCGGTCTCGACCCGCGGCGCGACCGCCGATCCTTCGCGGTAGCGCGGCAGGTACATCGTCACGATGCTCCCCTGATCGACGACCGATTCGATCCCGACCTGGCCATCGGCCTGGCGGACGAAGGCGAACACCTGGCTGAGGCCGAGCCCCGTACCCTTGCCCGCCGGCTTGGTGGTGAAGAACGGCTCGAACACGCGCTCGAGCAGATCGGCGCTCATGCCGCAGCCGCTGTCGGCGACGCTCAGCGCGACATAGTCGCCGGCATGGCACGTCCCGACCGCACCTTCGGCAAGCGTGACCCCGGCGGCGGTGATCGTCAGCTTGCCGCGTCCGTTCATCGCATCGCGCGCGTTGACCGCGAGGTTGAGCACGGCGTTTTCGAGCTGGTGGCGATCCGAGCGTACCAGCCAGGCGGCGTCCTGCGCGGCATCGACCGCGACCGAGACCCCGTCACCGAGCGTGCGATCGAGCAAGTCCGACATGCCGAGCACGAGCGCGACGGGCTCGATCGGTTCGGTGCGCAGCGCTTCCTCGCGCGAGAAAGCGAGCAGTTGGCGCGTAAGCGCGGCGGCACGATTGGCCCCTTCGGTGGCATTGTCGATATGACGGTGCGCGGCGCTCGACTCGGCCCCGAGCTGGCGTTTGGCGAGCTCCAGTCCGCCGAGCACGACCGCCAGCATATTGTTGAAGTCGTGCGCGATGCCGCCGGTCAGCTGGCCGACGGCTTCCATCTTCTGGACCTGGCGTAGCTTGCTTTCCTGCGCGAGCAATACCGCCGAGGCGCGCTCGACTGCCGCCTCGAGCTCGATCGCGCGGTCGCGTTCGGCATCGGCCTCGGCGCGTGCGACCGCGCTTTGGCCGAGCGCGGTGACGGTCAGCCAGCCGAGCGCCACCGCGCCGACGAGCAGCAGGATGCCAAGCACCGACAGCGTGCTGGCAAGGCCGCTCGAGCGCGCGACCGAGCGCATCGCATCCCCTGTGCGGTCGGCGAGCAGCGCGCGCTCCTGAGCGCCGATCTTGTCGAGCAGGTCGTCGATCTGGCTCAGCGAGGCCGACTGGCGCGCCTTGTAATAGAGCGGGATCGCCTGGCCGTTGCGCTTGTAGAAAGTATTGAGCGCAATCGTCGACAGCTCGGCGCCGCGCGCGTCGAAAGCGCGACGCAACGGGATGATCAGCGCTTGCTGCTCGGCATTGTCGCGCGTGATCCGGTCGAGCCGCGCGAGTTGCTGGCCGGCCAATTGCCAGTCGGCCGAATAGGTCTGGCCGAGATTGGTGTCTGCACTGATGACGTAGCGCCCGAGCGACGCCTCGGCGCGCGCGATCGTCCCCGACAGGTTCGCCGAAAGGATCATCACCTCGTAGCTGTGCGTCTGCAGCTTAAGCGCGCGGTCGCGCTGGCGATTTGCCTCGCCGAGCGTCAGGATCAGCGCGACGAGCACGAAGACGCCCAGCGCCGCCACCACGACCAGCGTGATGGTGCGCCAGATCGACCGCGACGTATCCTCGTCGCTCGCTTCGCCCACCGTCCCGCTCATCGGATCAGTCTAACCTATGGCAAAACTCGTGGATAGGCTCGGGCGACAGTCAGGGCGGGGGTTCAGCCGATCACACCCAGGCTTCGGCCCGCAGCTTCGAACATCTTGAGCACGGTCGCGATCTGCGCGGGCGTATGCTCGGCGCAGAGCGAGCAGCGCAGCAGGAAGGTGCCTGCCGGAGTCGCGGGCGGGCGCGCCATGTTGACGTAAAGCCCGCCGTCAAGCAGCGCCTGCCACATCGCGACGGCGCGTTCCTGGTCATCGAGGATGATCGCAATGATCGCACTGTCGGAGGTTTCGGTGCCGAGCTTGAAGCCGAGCGCTTTCAAACCGCCATGCAGCGAGCGGGCATTCTCCCACAGCTGCGCGCGCTTCTTGTGCGCATGCTTCAACTTGCGGATCGAGGTGGCCGCGGTCGCGACGACCGAGGGCGGCAGCGACGCCGTGAAGATATAGGGGCGGCACGCAAGGCGGATCGCCTCGAACTTGGGGTGGTTCGACACGCAAAAGCCGCCGACGGTGCCGACCGATTTCGAGAAGGTGCCGATGATGAAATCGACATCGCCCTCGCAGCCGAGCTCTTCGTACACGCCGCGGCCGTTGGGGCCGTAAAAGCCCATCGAATGCGCTTCGTCGCTCAGCACCATCGCATTGTGCTTCTTGGCGATCGCGACCATTTCCTTGAGCGGTGCGATGTCGCCGAGCATCGAATAGACGCCCTCGAGGATGACGAGCTTGCCGGCGTCCTTGGGTAGGCGCCCGAGGCGCTTGTCGAGATCGGCGACGTCGTTGTGGCGGAAGCGGACGATCTCGGCATTGCCCTGCTTGCAGCCGTCATAGATCGACGCGTGGCTATCGGCGTCGAGAATGACGTATTCGCCCTTGCCGACGAGCGTCGAGATCATCCCGAGATTGGCCATATAGCCGGTCGAGAAGACGATCGCCCCCGACACGTCGTAGAAATCGCGCAGCGCGTCCTCGACCTCGATATGGTCGCGGAAGGTGCCGTTGAGCATCCGGCTGCCGTTGGTGCCCGATCCGTACTGGTCGAGCGCGTCCTTGCCTGCCTGGATCACGTCGGCATCGAAGGTCATTCCCATGTAATTGTAGGTGCCGAGCAGGATCGTGTCGCGGCCGGCGATCACCGCCTCGGTCGGCGACTTCACCTGCTCCATCACGATCGCGAACGGATCGGTGACGCCAGTGTCGATCAGCGCCTGGCGTTCGGCGATCAGCGCGTCGAATTTCGACATCAGGTCGCGTTCCGGCGCGATCTCGACGGGATCGACGGGCAGCTTCTCTGCGACAAGGCCGGCATCGGTCATCGAATCACCCCTTCAACTTGGCAACGGCATCGACGAGCTGGCCGACGGTCTCGATCTCGGCCTGCATGTTCATCGTGATGATGATGTCGAATTCGTCCTCGATCGCCGCGACGAAATCCATGACGGTCAGGCTGTCCCATTCGAGATCGCCCTGAAAAGTCGTCGCATCGCTCAGCGTGACGCCCTTTTTGTTGAAGGGTTCGATCTGTGCGGTGACGGTATCGTAAATGGCCTGGCGGTCGCTCATGGTCGGTCCTTGATCACTCTGTTCGTCGTTGCCGCACAAATGCGGCAGTTTTGCAGCAAGCCTATAGCAAGCCGTTGGCGCGATACCATGCCACGGTCTCGGCAAACCCCGCAGCCGTCGCGACCTTGGGGCGCCAGACAGCGGGGTCGGGGCGTTTGGCGGGGTCGGCGACCCAGTCGGGATGCGACAGATAGCCGACGCGGTCGGCGGTGAGTTTGGCACCCTTGCCGCGAAACGCTCCATCGAGTTTCGCGCCGAGCGTCAGGATCGCCTTGGGGAGCGCGATCGGCAGCACGCGGTGTTGTCCGGCCGCGACGCCCATCGCGCGGACCATTTCGGCATGAGTCCACCCATTGGGGCGGCCGTCGTCGGGCTCGAGGATCAGCCGCGGCGTCGCGTGTGTGGCGAGGACGATCAGCAGATCGGCGATGTCATCGGCGGCGATGATCGACGCGCGCCCGCCTGGCGGGAGCAAGGCGATGCCGCGCGACGCCATGCGGAACAGGTCGCGCATCTCCATGTCGCCGGGCCCATAGATCGCGGGGGGACGGACCACGACCCAGTCGAGCTCCGACGCGGCGAGGACGCGTTCGGATTCGGCTTTCGACCAGCCGTAATTCGACAGCAACGGCTCGCGTCCGGCGATCGAGGAGACGTGGACGAAGCGCTGCACGCCAGCGCGTGTCGCGGCATCGATCATCGCTTGCGTGCCGGCGATATTGCCCGCGGCAAAACCGGCGCGGTCGGGCGCGTTGACGACGCCCGCGATGTGGACGACCGCGTCCGCGCCCATCACGAGGCGATCGAGCGCATCGTATGTGTCGAGCGCGCCTTCGATCCAGGTGACGCCTGCGCGCGGCGGCTGCGGTCGGCGGGTGAGGGCGCGCACGTCGTGTCCCGCGGCGAGCGCGAGCGTGATCGCATGCGATCCGACGAAGCCGGTGCCGCCGGTAAGGGCCAGGACGCTCATGCAGTGGGTTCCTTCAGCAGCACGGAGCGCGTCACAGCAACGCCATGTGGTTGCGATGGATCAACGCGGCGCGCGGCGCGTAGCCGAGGATCGCGGCATGATCGGTGCTGCGCTTGCCGGTGATTGCGACGGCGTCGGCCATGTCATACTCGCTCAACCCCCGGGCGAGCGTGCGCCCGTCGGGGCCGATCACTGCGACCAGATCGCCGCGTGCGAAGCCGCCCGAAACCGCTGTCGCGCCGGCCGCGAGCAAGCTCTTGCCGCCCAGCAGCGCGGCCGCGGCGCCGGCATCGATCGTGATGTCGCCCTTGGCGGTCAGCCCGCCCGCGAGCCAGGCTTTGCGCGCCGGCGCAGTTTTCTCGGCGACGAACACCGTGCCGCGCCCGCTCGTGTCGTACGCGGCGAGCGGATGGTCGACATGCCCCGACACGATTGCGAGATGCGCGCCCGCTGCGGTCGCGATTCGCGCTGCTGCGATCTTCGAGACCATCCCGCCAGAGCCCATGCCCGAGCCCGACCCGCCATCGGCCATCGCCTCGAATCGTGCGTCGATTCGCTCGACGCGCGGGATCAGCGTCGCGTGCGGATTGGTGTTGGGGTTGGCATCGTACAGTCCGTCGATGTCCGACAGCAGGATGACGCCCTGCGCGCCCGCGGCTTGCGCAACGCGTGCGGCGAGCCGGTCATTGTCGCCGAAGCGGATCTCGGCGGTGGCGACGCTGTCATTCTCGTTGATCACCGGCACGACGCCGAGCGACAGCAATCGTCCGAGCGTCGCCGAGGCGTTGAGATAGCGCCGGCGATCCTCGAGATCGTCGAGCGTGACGAGCATCTGCGCAGCGGTCAGCCCTTCGGCGCCGAGCAGTTCCGCCCACACCTGCGACAGCGCTATCTGTCCGGTCGCGGCGGCGGCCTGCGCGTCCTCCAGGCTGGCGCGCCCGCCCTTGGGGAGCTTCAGGCGCCGCGCACCAAGCGCAATCGCGCCCGAGGAGACCACTGCGATCTCCTGACCAGCGCGCGCGCGCGCGGCGATATCGGCGACGAGACTCGCCAGCCAGCCGCGCCGCACCGTGCCATCGGGCGCGACGAGCAGCGACGAGCCGACCTTGACGATCAGGCGCGGGCAAGCGGCGGGGGCGAAGACGGACATTGCGACGAGCGTTAGCGCGTGGCGCGGCGTGCGCCAACCGCGTTCAGTCGCGCGCGAAGATCTCGTCGTGCGCGATCGTGAGACTGAGTGCGGGGAGGGGGAGTTCGAGCGGAAGGCTATGCGTGGTGTCGTTCCACCCATTGGGACCGGTACGTTGGATCACGCGCAAGCGCTCGATCGCGATGTCGACAAAAACAATCGTATCCACACTCGGCAGCGCCCGATATTCGGCGAGCTTGATCCCCAGGTCCGTTCGGGCCGTGCCGTCAGATAGAATTTCAAAGAGGATTCGTGGGTCGGGCGCGGACGTGTCGGCGTCATGCGCAGCGCTTTCGCGCCCGCAAAACACACTGACATCGGGATAGCGGATCGACATGTCGCGCGTTCTGGTCGCCATGTCGGGTCCATATGCGGCGCAGCCCGTCCCGCGAAGATTTGGGGCGAGCGCTACGATGAGATTGCTCTGCACACGAGCGTGGCGTTGGGTCCCGCCCGCCATCATCCGAATCACGCCATTGTCGAGTTCCGCCTTGAGATCGCCGAAGTCGATTTCAAGGAATTGCTCGGCGGTCAGCAGCGGATAGACAGGACGCGTAGCCATGCCCTGCTCATATCATACCCGCTACCGGTCTCAAACCGGCGACCATTCCCCCGGCGAATCATCATCGCGCGCCGGTGCGCCCTCGGGCGGACCGATTTCCTCGATCAGCCGCTCGACCACCGCCTCGATCCCCGTGCCGCCTGCGCCCGACATCGGCAGGACATCGGCCTTGCTCGCGCGCTTCAACTTGGTGACGAGCTTCTTGACCTCGGCGGGATCCAAGGCGTCGATCTTGTTGAGCCCGATGACTTGCGGCTTATCCACAAGCCCACCGCCGTACGCGTCGAGTTCTCCACGGACGATCCGGTAGTTACCCACAGGGTCTTCCTCGGTCGCGTCGACGAGATGGAGCAGAACCTTGCAGCGCTCGATATGCCCGAGGAAACGGTCGCCGATCCCGGCACCATCGGCCGCGCCCTCGATCAGGCCGGGAATGTCGGCGATGACGAATTCGCGATTGTGACGGCTCACCACACCCAATTGCGGGCGCACGGTGGTGAAGGGATAGGCGCCGACCTTGGCCTGCGCATTGGTCACGGCGTTGATGAAGGTTGACTTGCCGGCATTGGGCAGCCCGACGAGACCCGCATCGGCGAGCAGCTTCAACCGCAGCCAGATCCACATCTCTTCATACGGCCAGCCCGTGCCGTGCTGGCGCGGCGCGCGGTTGGTCGAGGTCTTGTAGGTCGCGTTGCCGCGCCCGCCATCGCCGCCGCGCAGGAAGACGACGCGCTCGCCGGGCACGGTGAAGTCGGCGAGCACCTCTTCCTTGTCCTCGGACAGCACCTGCGTGCCGACGGGCACGCGGATGATGAGATCGTCGCCGCCGGCGCCGGTGCGGTTCGACCCCGAGCCGCCATGCCCACGTGGCGCGCGGAAATGCTGCGTGTAGCGGAAGTCGATCAGCGTGTTGAGACCGGGGACGGCCTCGAAAATGATGTCGCCGCCCTTGCCGCCATTGCCGCCGTCGGGGCCGCCATATTCCATGAACTTTTCGCGGCGGAAGCTGACGGCGCCTTGGCCACCCGCGCCCGACCGGACGAAGATCTTTGCTTGGTCTAGAAAATGCATCGGCGGCCCTTAGCCGAAGATACGATTTTTAGCCAGTCGCTGCGGGAAGCGCCACGCGTGCCGATATCAGCTGTTCGAGCGCGAGCTCGCGCGCTTTGCCGAGCGGCAGGCCGAGCGCCTTCGCCATCGGCCCGCCGAGCAGCGAATCACCCAGCGCCATCAGCACGAGTTGCAGCGTTTCCTCATGGATCGGCTTGCCGCCGACCATGTCGGGATCGGCCGCGAGATCGTCGACCAGCCGGTGGATCGCCTCGAGGATCGGGTCGAGCGCATCCTCGTTGCCGGTCAGGATCATCCAGCTCGCCATCGCCCCCGCGCCTTGCGCAAAGGCGTCGAACGTCATGTCGACGACGACGCGCGGATCCTGCTCGCCCGCGCGCGCGCGCTTGGCCGCCGCGCCGATCTGCGCGGTGATCGTATCGGCGAGATGCGTGATCAACGCCTTCTGCAGATCCGCCGCCGAACCGAAATGATGGAGCAAATTGGCATGCGTCCGCCCGATTCGCGCAGCGACGGCCTTGAGCGTGACGGCCTGCGGACCTTGTTCGACGAGCAAGGCGCGGGCGGCCTCGATCGCGGCCTCGCGCGATTCTTCGGGGCTGAGACGTTTGCGGACTATTGACACTGTTGTAAGTAACGCTTAATTCGAGGCCTGTTGTCTTGCTGTTTGGAGGTTTTCGTGGTGAAAGCAACCAGTCCCGCCGATCTGACGATCACCCCGCGCGACCTGCGCTTCGGCCGCGGCGTCCAGATGCGGCGCTGGTGGCTCAACAACGATCCGTTCGCGACCGCGTTCTACAACGCGCTGTCGGTGACGTTTCCGAAGGGCGAGGGGTTCTTCGTCGACAGCGTCCGCAATTTCCGCGAGGGCACGCCGCCGCGGCTTCACGCCGAAATCCAGGCCTTCATCAAGCAGGAAGTGATCCACACGCGCGAGCATGTCGCGTTCAATCGCCATGTCACCGACCAGGGATATGACACCAAGCTGCTCGAACAGCATATCGACCAGGCGCTCGCGCTGACCAAGGGCCGTCCGCCGATCGCGAGCCTCGCCGCGACGATGGCGCTCGAACATTTTACCGCGATGCTGGCGCACGAGCTGATTGCCGACCCGCGGCACCTGGCGGGCGGGGACGAGCAGGCCGCCGCCTTGTGGCGCTGGCATGCCGCCGAGGAGATCGAGCATAAGGGTGTCGCCTACGACACCTGGCTCCATGCGACGCGCGACTGGAGTCGCTGGATGCGCTGGAAGATCAAGGCGCTGGTGATGATCGGCACGACGCAGAAGTTCTTCGCTGGACGCTATAAGGGGATGCTTGAGCTGCTGCGGCAGGACGGGATCACGGGTGTACGCGCGCATTGCGGGATCGTGTGGTACGCGCTCGGCAAGCCGGGGATGGCGCGAAAGATCCTCGGCGCGTGGGTCGCCTTCTTCCTGCCGGGCTTCCACCCATGGAACCACGATGACCGCAAGCTGATCGCACTCGCAGAGAGCGATTATGCCGATGCGGTTCTGCCGCGCGTGGCGGTCGCGGCCTGACCCCACGCCCCGTCGTGCCGGGATCGATCCGGCGTCATGCGCGACCGCGGTGTCGCGCTCACCGTTGACACCGCGCACCTCGCATGAACGCCGGCACGAGGCCGGGGTGACGCAGCCTCAAGCCGCCAGGCTGAAGACTGCGCCGTGCGTCTCTTCGGCCAGATCGAGCTCGAGCGTCGCGCATGGTGCCTCGGCGCCGCGCGCGATGCTGTGCAGCATCGCCTCTCCAGTCGGTCGGAAGCCGAGCTTGGCCAGCACTTTGCCCGATGCGGGATTGTCGATGAAGTGGTTGGCGCGCAGCCGGTCGAGACCCATCGCATACCGGGCGATCCCGAGCATCGCCTTGCCCGCCTCGGTCGCATAGCCACGCCCGCGCGCGCTCGGCGTCAGCCAATAGCCGAGCTCGTGTGCGCCGCCGGGGTCGCGCTGGAGGATCGATATCGCACCGACCAGTTCGGGATACGCGTGCTCGTGGCTGAAGATCAGGCAATTGACCTCGTCCGCACCCGGCGCGCGCGTGAGCCACGCCTCGGCATCGGCCTTGGTGTAGGGCCAGGGCAGTCGCGACAGCATGCAGGCCACGTCGTAATGCGCGATCGCCTGCGTCAGCGCAGCCGCGTCCTCCAGCCAGCCGGGCCGCAGCGTCAGTCTCGGGGTCCGAGCAAACATCGATACTCTCCTCGTCGCCGCCCTTTGCCCGTCTTGCATGACGAACGAAGGACAATGGGTGGGGAGGGAGCATGAAAAAAGGGAGCCGGGGCGACCCGTCTCCCTTGTTCGGTCCGCTTGCGCGGTCCCGGGTCGCCCTGGTGGGCAACCCGTCCGGTTACCCGATGTTATTCAGCGGCAATCGCTGCCGGCATCTCTACCGAGCAGAATTTGCGACCGAGCTTGCCCTGGTGGAAGGTCACGCGACCTTCGGTCAGCGCGAACAGGGTGTGGTCCTTGCCGATGCCGACATTGACGCCCGGGTAGAACTTGGTGCCGCGCTGACGCACGAGAATGTTGCCCGGAATGACGGCTTCGCCACCGAACTTCTTGACGCCAAGGCGACGGCCTGCCGAATCGCGACCGTTGCGCGAAGAGCCGCCTGCTTTCTTATGTGCCATCTGGGATTACTCCTTACGCCTGAGCGGCCGACGCTTCGGGCGCCGCTGCTTCGGTGGACTTCTTGTCGGCTGCCTTATGGTCGCCGATCGCGGTGATGCGCAGGATCGTGTGACGCTGACGATGGCCGTTCTTGCGACGATAGTTGTGGCGACGACGCTTCTTGAAAACGATGACCTTGTCGGCCTTCGCCTGCGCGATGATCTCTGCGGTGACCGTCAGGCCCTCGAGCGATGCCATCTCCGAGCCTTCGCCCGCGAGCAGAATGTCACCGAGCGTAATCGACGCCCCAGCTTCGCCGTCGAGCTTCTCGACGACGATCTTGTCTCCGGCGGCAACGCGATACTGCTTGCCGCCTGTGCGCACGATTGCGAACATGGCCCTCATCACCTTCAAAAATACCTGTGCTCCACGCAACGGCAAGCCGAGCGCGGGAAAGAAGCGCCAGCTATGCGAGAGCGAGCTCGCTGTCAACCGCCGAGGTGCGGGCGATGCGCTGCAAAAGCGTTGCTCAAACGCAATAGTAGGGCCGAAATCGCCCTATTTTGGATGAGTGGATGCCCGATCGTGAAGTTTATGTTGCATCGCTAAACGACCTGTGGCGCAATCCGATTCGGAACAGACGAGGCGAAGACGAATCCGGCGCAGCACCAGTGCCGGAGAGTCTCTAGCAGCGCATGGTTTCCAAAGTGCAGGCTGCGGCGCAGAAGTCTCTGTGTTCGCTGAAGAAGCGCATGTCTGAAGTCGAATAGAATTTCTGTAAATGCCGGGTTGCACGGCAGGGGGGACTGTGCGCGTCCGATCCGGGAGGCGCACGATACGGTGTACATTCAGGTGAAATCTATCAAAACAGGGGGAATAGCCGTGATGTTCAGACAGTCCATTTCGTTGCTGGCACTTGCTGCCGGTCTGAGCGCATCACCTGCGTTCGCGGCACCCGCCACGGCGCCCGAGGCGCCGGCACAGGCGCTGACCACCGCAGCGGGAGCCGCCGTTGCGCAGGAAGCGCCGAGCGATATCGTCGTCATCGGCACGCGCCGGACCGATCGATCGGTCACCGATTCGGCATCGCCGATCGATGTGATCAGCTCAGCCGAGCTGGCTCAGCAGCCGGCAGTGAACATGCTCGACGCCGTCCGGAACCTCGTTCCGTCCTTCTTCGTCCCGCAGAACACCATCTCTGACGCATCGACCTTCGTGCGTGCGCCGTCGCTGCGCGGCCTGGGGGCGGACCAGATCCTGGTCATGATCAACGGCAAGCGGTACAATCGCTCGGCGCTCGTCAACGTCTATACCGGTGCCGACACGGCGCTGTCGTTCGGGTCGCAAGGCTCCGACATCGGCAACATTCCCGCGATCGCGATCGGCAATTTGCAAGTGCTGCGCGACGGCGCGACCGCGCAATACGGCGCCGACGCGTTGGCGGGGGTGCTCAACTATTCGATTCGCAAGGACGTCGGCTTCGAGGCGCAGGCGCTTTACGGACAGACCTATCGCGGCGACGGCGAAAGCAAGATCTTTTCGGGATACGGTGGGCTGAAGCTCGGCGAACGTGGCTTCGTCAGCCTTGCGGGCGAATATTACGACCAGGGCCAGACCAGCCGCGGCGTGACGCGCGCCAGCGCGATCACCATCCAGGCGAACAACCCCGCGCTCACCGTGCCGAACCCGGCGCAGATCTGGGGAACCTCGCCGGGCCATGGCTACAAGCTGTTCGCCAATGCGGCGCTCGACGTGGGCGCGCAGAGCCAAATCTATTTCACCGGAAACCTGGCGCATAGCGAGACCAACCAGAGCTTCAACTATCGCCCGTCGCAGACGAATGGCGGGTTCGTTCGCAACGATGGCACGGCCAACTCAACGGTGACATTGAGCCGCAACGGATCGTTCAACCCGATCTTCACGACGGCCTGCCCTGCAGGGAATGCGACCTGCCCGACGGGTGGCTTTGTCAATTCGGCGTCGACGCAATTCCCGCTGAACAACGGCGCGACCTACAGTTTCGCGAGCCTCTATCCGGGTGGCTTTACGCCGCGCTTCATCGGTAAGGTCGATCAAATCTATGGGACGCTGGGCTTCAAGGGCAAGACCGGCAGCGGCTTCACCTACGACCTGTCGGGGACGTTGAGCCGCAACTCGCTCGACCTGTCGATGAACAACTCGCTGTCGGCATCCTACGGCCCGCAGAGCCAGACGAGCTTTCAGTTCGGCAAGCTGATCCAAAGCGAAATCACGCTGAACGCCGATTTCACCTATCCGCTCGAAGTCGGCTTCGACAGCCCGATCGTGCTTTCGGCTGGTTCGGAGTATCGCCGCGAGCGGTATGAAAAGACGACCGGTGACCTGCAATCCTATGGTGCAGGGCCCTTTGCATCGCAGCCACTCTATGACCTGGTCGCGCCAGGCGTGTACCAGCGCACCATCGTGCGCGATGCAGCCGGCGTGCCGGTCCTGCTCAACGGCGCCGTCCAGCCTGTCACCGCGACCCAGTCGCCGGCCGCCAGCGGCTATGGCGGCACCAGCCCGAACTTTGCGGGCGTGTCGACCCAGAAAAGCTATGCGTTCTACGTCGGTGCCGAAACCGACATCACCAAGGCGCTGACGGTCGGCTTTGCGGGCCGGTACGAAAACTACAACACCTTCGGCGGCGTCTTGGTGGGTAAGGCGAACGCGCTGTTCCGCGTAACCGACGCGGTGTCGCTGCGCGCAACGGTCGGCAACGGCTTCCACGCGCCTTCGCCGGGCCAGAACAACACGCAGGTCGTGACGACGAACTTCCTCGGCGGCAATCAGGTGCAGACCGGGACCTATCCAACGTCGAGCGCGATCGCGCAATTCTACGGCGCGGGGCTGCTCAAACCAGAGCGGTCGACCAATTATGGGGCGGGTATCGTCCTGAAGCCGACCAGCGCGCTCTCGCTGACGGTCGATGGCTACATCATCCAGATCAAAAACCGCATCGGCATCTCGCAGAACTTCACGGTGACCCCGGCGAACATCACGGCGCTGCCGGCGCTGGCGTCGGTCGGTCTCGGCGGCGTGGTGAACTATTTCACCAATGGCTTCGACGTCTCGTCAAAGGGGATCGAGGCGGTGGCGAACTATCGCACCAAGCTGCTGGGCGGGCCGATCAACTTCACGCTGGCGTATAGCTACAACAATTTGAAGGCGAAGAACATCAAGCTGACGACCACCGGACAGCCGCTGGTCAGCTTGCAGCAGCAATATAACATCGCCAACCTCGCGCCGCGCCACCGCATTACCGCCTCGGCCGGGTGGCAGGTCGACGACTTCTCGATCAACGCGCGCGCCAACTATTTCGGCGAATGGTCGAACGCGCTCGAGTACAACCTCGTCGCACCGGCCGCCGGCGCAACAACGGCACCGGCGTCGCAGATCTTCGGGGGGAAGGCGTTGTTCGACCTCGACGTCAGCTACACCTTTGCCGAGCACTTCACGTTGACGTTGGGCGCGAACAACCTGTTCAACACCTTCCCCGACAAGATCAAGGCATCGCCGGTCAACCCGATCTATGCGCTTTCGGGCGGGCTGAACGACGGCCAGGTCTATCCACGCTCGGGCGGACCGTTCGGCATGAACGGCGGGTTCTACTACGCCCGTCTGCGCGTCAAATACCGAGGGTAGCATGATCCGGGGGCAGCGATGCTCCCGGGCCTGGGTTGCGACACGACCAACGAAAAGGGGCGGCGGATCGCACGATCCACCGCCCCTTTCTCCTCGTCACACGCAGGCGCGAATCAGTGGCGGTGTTCGCGCCGCAGCGGATATTTGCCGTCCTCATACTCGCCGAACAGCCCCGAGATCGCCGGATGATCGACTGGCTCGTCGAGATCGTCGGGCACCAGATTCTGCTGGCTGACATAGGCGACGTAGCTCGACTCCATGTTCTCGGCGAGCAAATGGTAGAACGGCTGGTCCTTGCGCGGGCGGATGTTCTCCGGGATCGCGTCATACCATTCGTCGCTGTTGGCGAAGACCGGGTCGACGTCGAACACCACGCCGCGGAAATCGAACATGCGGTGGCGCACGACGTCGCCGATCGCGAAGCGTGCGTGGCTGATCGGCGCCAGCGGAATTTCGGCGGAGAAGGGCGGGGAGGTAATCGGGGTGCGGTGCATGGGTCTAACTTAGGCCCTGTTCCGCGCTGCACAAGAGAATGCTGCGGCAAAGCCTTGCGCTCCCCGATCTACTGCGTTAGTGGCCCCCGCTCACCGACCGGTGCCGCTTCGTGGGTCTCCCTCACAGACGGCATCATATGACCTCGCGGAGAGGTGGCAGAGTGGTCGAATGTACCGCACTCGAAATGCGGCGTGCCCTCACGGGTACCGTGGGTTCGAATCCCACCCTCTCCGCCATTTCCTTATCTGCAAGACAAGGCTAAAGCCCGCCACATGGCATCCTACAAAGAACCTTCCTTCAAAGACCGCGCCGCCCTCTCGGCCGACGCCAAGCAGCGCGCCCTCGAGAAGTTGAAGGCCAAGCCGCCGGTCGATCCCGCCGTCGTCGCTGCCCGCGCCGCCGCGCGCGAAGCGAAGGAAGAGGCCGAAGCCAAGAAGCGCGAAGAGAAAAAGGCCGCGCTCGAACAGGCCCGGCTCGACAAGCTCGCCAAGGCCGCCGCCGCCGAGCAGGCGATCAAGGATGCCGAGCAGGCCGCGATCCAGGCCGAGATCGACAAGAAGGCGGCGCGCGACGCGCGTTACGCCGCGCGGAAAAGCCGCAAGTAAGCGTCCGGCGCGAATGGGGGGTCGTCTCCCCGTTCGACGCGATCCGCATGTCGGGATAGCGTGTGCGCCAGTGCGCTGGTGAGGAACGCTTTTTATTAACTGACGTTACATTCCGCGCGCAGCCATCCGGCTAGACGCCGGAGGTGATCTTGAGACAACGCGACGACTGGCATCTTACCGACGTGCTCGAGTATGAACACGGCCGCGGCGATCCGTTTGCCGCTGCGGTTCGCGCGACGCGCATGCCGATGGTCATCACCGACCCCGCACAGCCCGACAATCCGATCGTTTTCTGCAACGTCGCGTTTCAGCGCCTGACGGGCTATGATCGCGAAGAAATCATCGGTCGCAATTGCCGGTTCCTCCAGGGGCCCGACACCGATCCTGCCAAGATCGCGGAAATCCGCGACGCGGTCCGCGATGGGCACGCCGTCGACGTCGACTTGCTGAACTATCGCAAGGACGGCACGACCTTCTGGAACGCGCTGTATCTGTCGCCCGTCCGCGACGCCGATGGCGTCGTGCGCTTCTTCTTCGCCTCGCAGTTCGACGTGACCGAGCGCGTCGAGGCGCAGAATATCATCAACGACCAGAAACTGCTGGTCGAGCGCGAAGTCGAGCGCCGCACCGCCGATCTGCGCGCCGCGCTCGAGGCAAAGACGTTGTTGCTTCACGAGGTCGATCATCGCGTCAAAAACAATCTGACGATGATCGGCTCGCTGCTGCGTCTGCAAGTCCGCACGATCGACGATCCGTCGATCGCAGCCAAGCTCGATTCGATGCTCGAGCGCGTCGACGCTTTGGCGGTGGTGCATCGCCAGCTCTACCAATCGTCCGATATCGCGCGGTTCGATATCGGCAGCTTTGCGGAAAACCTGATTTCCGACGTGGTCGGGTCGAGCGGCCGGGGCGACATCGATCTGGATATCAAGGCGCAACCGCTGTTCGTCGATGCGGCGAACGCCTCGGCGCTCGGCCTGATCCTCAACGAGATCCTCACCAACGCCGTCAAGCACGCGTTCGCCGACGGCCGGTCGGGCAGTTTGAGCCTGCTGGTCGAGGGCGAGGAGGATCACGGGATCATCAAGATCTGTGACGACGGTCCCGGCATGCCCTCGAGCCAGCGCAGCCGGAGCATCGGCACGTCGCTGATCACGCGTCTCGCGCGGCAGGCCAATGCCGAGGCGACGTGGCGCGACGCCAAGCCCGGCACGTGCGTGACGATCACCTTCCCCAAGACCGAGATGCGATCATGACGCGGACCATGGACGTGCTGGTCGTCGAGGACGAAATGCTCCTGGCGATGGATATCGAGGCGATGATCGAGGATAGCGGGCATCGCGTCCTTGCTGAGGCCGCCAGTCTGCAGGACGTTCAGGCGCTGCCCGACGATCTCAATCCGCAGCTCGCATTCGTCGATCTCCATCTGGCGCACAATTCGACCGGATTCGAGGTGTGCAGCTATATCCGCCAGCATTGGCCCGACACGCTGATCATCTTCGTGACCGCGAACGTCTCGAAGATCCCGGCGGATTTCTCGGGCGCGCACGGTGTCATCGCCAAGCCGTTTTCGCATGCCGGTGTCGTCAACGCGATCAAGTATCTGGCGGACGGGGCGTTCGATCCACCACCGTCGATCCCGCGCCCGGCGAGCCTCGTCGCCTCGCCGCATCTCAAGACACGCTGGGGCTGAGCGCCGACGCCGTTACGGCAGCCCGCGCGCCAGTTCCTCGAGCCACACCCGCGCTGTGCCGTCCGACGGTGCGCGCCAGTCGCCACGCGGGCTGAGCGCGCCGCCCGACGAGACTTTGGGGCCGTTGGGAATCGCCGAGCGCTTGAACTGGCTCGTCGAGAAGAAGCGGTGGAGGAATTTCTCGAGCCAGCCGGCGATCGTCGGGAGGTCATAGGCGACTCGGCCCGCCGCCGGGAAATCGCGCGGCCAGCGTCCCGCGCTCGCATCGCGCCAGGCGTGGAGCGCGAGGAAGGCGATCTTCGACGGCGCCATCCCGTGGCGCACGACGTGGTGCAGGAAGAAATCGTTGAGCGCATACGGCCCGATTCGCGCCTCGGTGCTCTGGATCGCGCCGTCTGCCCCCGCCGGTACCAGCTCGGGCGAAATCTCGGTGGCGAGGATCGCCTCAAGGATCGCGTCGGTCGCGCCGTCATACTGATTCGTACGGATGCACCAGCGGATCAGGAACTGGATCAGCGTCTTGGGCACGCCGGCATTGACCGCATAATGGCTCATCTGGTCGCCGACGCCGTAGGTGCACCAGCCGAGCGCGAGTTCGGACAGGTCGCCCGTGCCGACCACCAGCCCGCCGCGCTGATTGGCGAGGCGGAACAGGTAATCGGTGCGCAGGCCCGCCTGAACGTTCTCGAAGGTCACGTCGTAAGTCGGCTCGCCATCGGCGAACGGGTGGCCCATGTCGCCGAGCATCTGGCGCGCGGCGGGGCGGATGTCTATCTCGGCGCCGTTCACGCCGAGCGCGCGCATCAGCGCCCATGCGTTGTCCTTTGTCCTGTCGCTCGTTGCGAAACCCGGCATGGTGAAGCCGAGGATATGGTCGCGCGGGCGGCCGAGCCGCTCCATCGCTTTCGCGGCGACGATCAGCGCGTGGGTCGAGTCGAGCCCGCCCGATACGCCGATGACGAGCCGCTCGGCATGCGCTGCCTCGAAGCGCTTGAGGATGCCCTCGACCTGGATGTTGAAGGCCTCGTAGCAATCCTCGTCGAGCTTCTCGGGCGTATTGGGCACGAACGGAAAGCGGCGCTGGTCGCGCAGCAGGCCGATGTCGGCGAAATCGGGCTGGTGGGTGAAGCCGATGCGCCTGAAGCGCGTCTCGGGGTCGCCCGCGAGCCGTGCCGAATCGTTGAAGGTGCCGACGCGCATCCGCTCCTGCGCGATTCGCCCGACATCGACATCGGCGAGCACCAGCTCGGAGTCGCGCCCGAAGCGCGTCGATTCGGCGAGCAGCTCGCCGAGTTCGTGGACCATGCCCTGGCCGTCCCAGGCGAGGTCGGTCGTGCTCTCGCCCGAGCCGGCGGCGGAGAAGACATAAGCACATACCGCGCGCGCGGATTGCGAGGCGCACAGCATCGCGCGTTCGCGCGCCTTTCCGACGACGATGTTCGATGCGGACAGGTTGCAGCAGATCAGCGCGCCGGCGAGCGCCCCCATCGTCGAGGGTGGGGTCGGCGCCCAATAATCCTCGCAGATTTCGGCATGGAGCAAGAAGTCGGCGAGATCGTCGGCGGCGAAGAGCAGGTCGGTGCCGAATGGGACGGTCTGCCCGGCGAGCGTGATGTCGCTGACCGGCAGGCCGGAGCCGCTCGCGAACCAGCGCTTCTCATAATATTCGCGGTAATTGGGCAGGAAGGTCTTGGGCACCACGCCGAGGATCCGCCCGCGCGCCATTACCACTGCGCAGTTGTAGAGCCGGCCGTTGCGGACCAGCGCTGCGCCGAGCACGAGAACCGGGCGCAGCTTAGTGGTCGCCTCCGCCACCGCGGCGATGGCCGCCTCGGTCGCGCGTTGCTGCGCGGTCTGCAGATGGAGATCGTCGATCGCGTAGGAGGTGAGGTTGAGCTCGGGGAAGACGAGCAGGTCGGCGCTTTGCGCATGGCCCTGCTCGGCGAGCGCGATCGTCGCCGCCGCATTGGCGGCGCAATCGCCGACGGTCGCGCGCGGGGTCGCCGCGCCGACGCGGATCAGCCCGTGGCTGTGGATCGAATGGAACGGGTGCGCCTTCGCCATCCACAAGCGCTTAACGGGCTTTGCTTTTGAAAGCGACACCCTGCACGGTCGGTTGGCCATCACCAGGAGGTTCGACAATGCAGATCCGCGTACGCGCGCGCCTCGGGCTGGCGCGATGAGCCGGATCGGCCGCCTCAAGATCAAGGCGCAGCTCTATTGCGGCGACGAGCTCGCGATGGGGCCGGGCAAGGCCGATCTGCTCGACGCGATCGCGCGCGAGGGGTCGATCTCGGGCGCGGGGCGCGCGATGGGGATGAGCTATCGGCGCAGCTGGCTGCTCGTCGACAGCATGAACCGGTGTTTCGTCGAGCGGCTGGTCGAGACCGTCGCCGGTGGCGGGGCGGGGCGGGGGGCTTCGCTCACGCCGACGGGCGTAGCGGTGCTCGCCGCTTACCGCACGTTGGAGGCGGCGCTGGCCGAATCGGCAGGCAGCGGCGCGATGGCCGAGCTCGACGCTTTGCTGCGCGCGGTGCCGCTACCGCCGGTCAGGGACGATTCGTGATCAGCACCGGCGCGGCGGCGGCCTTGCTGCCGGCGATCTGGAGCACGTAGCGACCGGGCGCGAGTTTGAAGTCGACCATCTTGGCGATGCCGCTGCACGCCACGCCGTGTGCGTGGGCGGTCGAGGTCTGCGCCTTGCGGCTCTTGACCACGTCGATCCACGCCGGAGTGCCGAGCAGCACGCGATACGTCCCCGCGCGCGAGACCGAAAAACTCGCCATGCCGCCGAGGCTGGCCGGCTCGCCGGGCTTGGACGGCGTGGACGGGTAGCGGACCGAATCCTTCGGGGCGAGCATCAGCTCGGTGCGGCGGCCGACCGTCAGCCGCGTGCGGGCGAGCGTAGCGCGATCAGTCGCGGCGGCAAGGCTCGGGCCGGTCTTCCACGCCGCCAGTTCGGCGGGGAGCGGCGCGGCGGGGGTCGGGCAGGTCTCGGGCGCGTGCTCCATCGGCGCCGCCTGCGCGGCGAGGAGGACCGGGGCGAGGATGGGGGCGAGCAGCAGGAACAGGGAACGCATCGAGGGTCGCCTTGGCCGGAGGATCGCCCCGGCTATACGGCGGCGCGCCAAGGCGGGCAATTCACGAGACGACGCGCCGCGCCTCGCCGACCTGCCAGGCGAGCAACGCCGGCACCGCGATGATCACGTCGCGCGCGCGCTTGAGCAGCGACAGCGCGAGCGCGGTCGCGGGCGGCAGGCCGACGAGCGGGCCGATCAGCACATACGCTGCCTCCTGCACCCCGATCGCGCCGGGGATCGCGAAGGCGACGCTGCGCAGCGTGAAGATCAGCGCCTCGATCATCAGCACCGCCCACAGCGGGACGTGCGAGCCCATGAACTGCAGCGCGATCCACGCCCCGGTGGCGCTCGCCAGCCACGCCGCGAGGTTGAAGGCGAAGGCGAGAAGGACGCGCTTGGGCTCGCGATAGATCGCGTCGAGCTGGTCGCGCACCGCCGCCATCGCCGCGACCGATCCGGGCAGCATCCGTGCACCGAGCGAGCCGGCGAGTTTCAGCACCGGTTTCTGCGCGAACACGAACAGCAGCATCAGCGCGATCATCGCCGCAACCCCGCCGAGCGCGAGCGGCACGAGCCCCTGCTGCATCGGGGCATGCGACAGCACCATCAGCAACACCGCGACGCCGCCGAGCGTAAAGATCAGTTGTGCCGCCATCTCGGTCGTCATGTCGGCGATCATCGAGGCGTAGATCACCGGCTGCGGCACGCCGAACGCGGCGAGCGTGCGCGCGCCAACGACGAGGCCGCCGAGCTGCGAGAAGGGGAGGATGTCGGTCGCCGCCTCGCGCGTGGTGCGCGCCCAGACGAACAGCCACAGCCGCTCGCTCGGCTGGTCGGTCGCGACCGCGAGCCACGCCATGCCGAGCAGGCCGAGCACGCCCGCCGACCAGAGCACGAACGTCGCCATGCCGATCCAGCCAATCGACGCCATCGCGGCGAGCACTTGCCCGATCCCGACGGTGCCGACGGTCCCCGCAGCAACGGCGAGGCCGACGATCGTTGCGAGGAGGAGCCCGATACGGGCGGAGCGGTTCATCGTGTGCCCGATACTGGAGCTGGGCTACCTTCGTCACCCCGGGCTTGTCCCGGGGTCCACTGGGATGCGCGGCCTGCGGGCCGAGCGAGCGCGGCACGGTGGACCCCGGCACGGGGCCGGGGTGACGGGTTTGGGGCGGCGGGATCGCGGGCCCCTATGGGGCCCGCATAGTCTGGCCGGGGAAGGATTCGCGCGGAGACGCGGAGACGCGGAGGGGGTGCGCTCGTGGCGCAGCGCGCTTGCTTCTTCCGAGCGGAATGGAAACGCTTCGCGCGCGGCTTCCGCACTATCTCTGCGCCTCTGCGCCGCTGCGCGAACCCTTCAACCCCAGCCACGTATCGCCATCTCCGAAAGAGTTAAGCCGCTGTGGCAGCTTTCTTCTTTCCCATAAAGCGCAACACCAGCCGGATCGCGCCAGGGACAAACTTCGGACGGATCAGCCGCTCGTCATAGACCGACAGCCGCCGGTCGTTCTCGGCAAGGCAGATCGCCGCGAGCTCGGGGAATTCGATCTCGACGCCAAGCTCCTTCGAACCGTTGAGCGTGAAATTGTTCTCCTGCGCCTTGGTATTGTCGTCGCCCATGCCCTTGGCCATGTCGATCCGTTCCCAGATGAGCGCGATCCACACCGCCCACACCTTGAGTTCGAACCACGGTCGGCGCCACAGCGGCATGGTGCGGCGGTGCCAGGCAACCCAGTTGACGAAGAACAGGATGTGCCGCCCTTCCTCGCGCATCACCGGCTCGAACGTCTCGACCAGTTCCTCGGGGAAGAAGCCGGTGTCCTTGGCGATCTTGAACAGCCCGAAGCCGAAAAAGCTATCGATGCATTCGGAAAAGCCCGTCCGCATGAAGGCGAATTCGGGATCGCGCGGGCGCTTATACTCTTCCTCGGGCTGGAGCTCGATGCCGTAGAAGGTGACCATGTCGGCGAGCACGATCTTGTGGCGGCTCTCCTCATACGCATTCATGTCGATCGCGTCGCGCAGCAACGGATCGGCGATCTGCTCGCCGTAGGTCTTGACGTTCATGCCCGCGCGACCCTCGGTCGCGACCGCGATATCCCAGATCGGCAGCGAGACGATGCGTTGGCGCGTTTCCTCGTCGATCACCGGCCAGTCGATCAGCGCGGGGCGATACGGGTCGTGCGTGTCCAGCATCGTGCGGCAGAACAAGGTCTTGTGCGCATCGCTGCCGAGCGGAACGCGCGTGCCGGGGGCGGGGCCGGCGGGGGCCATGGATTTGGGGATGAAGTTCATCGGGTCTCTCCCGGTTACAGATCGGCGAAACGCGCCAGGGTTATACCACGCTCGGCGACGATCGCGCGCGCGTTGGAATCGAGCAAGGCGGCGAATTCGGCTTCGTACTGATAGCCCGGCGCCGATAGCGGATAGGGGCCGGTGGCGGGGTGGAGATAGATTTCGCTGACGCCCTCGGGCAGATGCGCGAGCACGCCGCGCAGCCGCTCGGCATGCATCGCGCCCGACCAGGCGAGGCCGAAGACGCGGTCGGGCACCTTGACCCCACGCTTGCGCGCCGCGACCTGGACGAGCTTGGCGAAGGGCCGGGCGATGTCGATGCCGCTGACGGGCTCGAACTTGGCCAGTGTCGTGCGATCCTCGATCGGCGCGCGCATCGCCGTCATGCCGTGGCGCAAGCCGACGTCGAGCAGCACGCCGGCGATCACCGGGTGCATGTGCATGTGTTTATGCGTGTTGACGTGATCGAGCGGCAGGCCGGTCGCTTCGAACAACGCGAATTGCGCTTCGATCTCGGCTTCGAGCTGACGTCGGACCGATTTCAAGCCGACCAGTTTCAACGCGACGGGGAGCGACTCGATGCGGAACTTGCCGTGCGCATCGACCAGATCGGGGATCTGCGCCGGCGGCAGCGCGGGCGGCGTCTCGGCAAGCGCGACGTGCAGCCCGACCCCGAGCGTCGGTGTCCGCCGCGCGCGCTCGACCGCATCCGCCGCGCCTGCGCCCGTCACCATCAGGCTGGTGACGGTCAGCACGCCCTCGCGATGCGCCTGCTCGACGGCGGCGTTGACCTCGATCGAGACACCGAAATCGTCGGCGGTGATGATGGCGGTCTTCACGCCGGCGCGAAGCCGTAGAACACCGGGTCGGCGAGCACGGCATCGGCGACGTTCTGCGGGTTGGGCACGGCGATCCGGCGCAGCAGCGCGATCATCGCGGTACGATCGCGCGCGCGCACCGCGTCTTCCCACAGCTCGACCCGGCCCGTCGCGGCGAGCCGCTCATTGACCGTCATTCCGGCAAGCGTCGTCGTCATCAGTTCGGCTCAGGCAGGCTCTTTGCGGCGACGCAGGAAGTCGAAGAATTCGACGCCCTCGCGCAGGCGGCGCTTCATCATCTGCCAGTCGGTCAGCATCTCGCGGACGATGTCCCAGATCTTCGACGGGCGGAAGTAGAAGCGCTTGTAGAACTCCTCGACCTTGTCGAAGATCAGCGCCGAGGGGAGATGCGGGTAGGACAGCTGTGCGATCTGCGTACCGCCGTCGGTCAGCAGGTGATCGCCACCGTCGAACCAATTGTTCTCGACCGCCTGCTTGTACAGGAACGTCCCCGGATAGGGCGCCGCCAGCGACACCTGGATCGTGTGCGGATCGATCTCCTTGGCGTAGTTGATCGTCTCCTCGATCGTCTCTTCGGTCTCGCCCGGGAGCCCCAGGATGAAGGTGCCGTGGATGACGATGCCGAGTGCGTGGCAATCCTTGGTGAACTGCCGCGCGACGTCGACGCGCAGGCCCTTCTTGATGTTGTGCAGGATCTGCTGGTTGCCGCTCTCATAGCCGACGAGCAGCAGCCGCAGGCCGTTGTCCTTGAGGATCTTGAGCGTCTTGTACGGCACATTGGCCTTGGCGTTGCACGACCAGGTCACGCCCAGCTTGCCGAGCTCGATCGCGAGCTCCTCGACGCGCGGAAGGTTGTCGGTCAGCGTGTCGTCGTCGAAGAAGATTTCCTTGTTCTGCGGGAAAGCCTCCATCACGTACTTCACTTCCTCGATCACATGGCCGATCGAGCGCGTGCGGTAGTTGTGCCCGCCGACGGTCTGCGGCCACAGGCAGAAGGTGCAGCGGCTCTTGCAGCCGCGGCCTGTGTAGAACGAGACATAGGGGTGGAGCAGGTAGCCGCCGAAATACTTCTCCATCTGCAGATCGCGCTTGTAGATCGGCGAGACGAAGGGGAGGCTGTCCATGTCCTCGATGACCTTGCGGTCCTTGTTGTGGATGATCGCGCCGTCGTCGTCGCGCCAGCTGATCCCCTCGACCTCGCGCAGCGGCATGCCGTTGGCGACATCGACGATCGTGAAATCGAACTCGTTGCGCGCGACGAAATCGATCGCGGTCGAGGTTTCGAGCACCTTGGTCGATTCGACCGCGGCCTTGGCGCCGATGAAGCCGATCTTGATGCGCGGGTTGCGCTGCTTGATCAGCTCGGCGGTGTGGACGTCCTGACGGAACGACGGGGTCGAAGTGTGGAGGATGACGAGGTCGCGCTCGTCCATCTCATGCTTGATGTCGTCCCATGACTGGTCGTGCGCGGGGGCGTCGATCAGCTTCGATCCCTCGACCATCGCGGCGGGCTGGGCGAGCCAGGTCGGATACCAGAACGACTTCACTTCGCGCTTCATCTGGTAGCGCGCACCGGCACCGCCGTCGTAACCGTCGAACGAGGGAGCCTGGAGAAAAAGGGTCCGCAACATGTCTTAGTGCTCCGTGGCCGCTGCGATGCGGCCGTCCTGCTTCATTGTAAGGGTCGCCCCGCGCCAATCAACCGACCGGACGAAGAAGCTGGCGATATAGACCGCAAAAGCGGCGAAATCATGCAGCAACGCGATTCCGAACGACGCGACCGGTCTCCCTACCGCCGCATCGACGCTTCGCACAACCACCCAGCGCGCGAAAATTGCTGCAAGTGCGAGGATGCCGCCGGCGGCGGGCCAATACAGCGCGGCCAGCACCGCGACGGGGAGCGGCAGGCCGACGATGCTGCCGACATAGGGCCAGAAGGTCAGATCGCGCACCGTGGCCGCCCAGCGCAGCTCGTGGCGCCATAGGGCGCCGAAGCTTGGCTCGTCGCAGGCATGGGTGACGAGGAACGGCGGCACAGCGACCTGTAGCCCGAGCGCGCGAACACTTTCGCCGATGGCATAATCGTCGGCGAGCACGTCGGCGAAGCGGGCGAAACCGCCGATCGCGTCGAGCGTCTCGCGGCGCAGCGCGATCGTCGATCCCATGCACGGCGTCGCGAGCCGCTTGGCAACGCCGAAGGTCGCGCCGAGCAGGAACTGATAACTGACGCCGGCGGCGGCCATCAGCGACCAGAATTCGGCATCGCCGCGCCCGCGATAGAGGCAGGTGACGGCTCCGACGCCTGGGGCATCGAGCGCGGCGAGCAACTGCGCGACATAGTCCGGTGCGACCGCGATGTCGCTGTCGCTGAGGATCAGGATCGGGTGGCGTGCGACGCGGTCCATGTTGATGAGGTTCGACAGCTTGCCGCTCGCGCCGTGGACGGTGGCGTCGATGACGAGCTCGATATCCGCTTGCGGGTGTGCTGCCTTGAGCGCGGCGACCACGCCAATCGCGGCATCGTCCGCACGCTGCACGCCGAGGACGATTTGCAATGGCCCGTCGTGCGTCTGCGCGAGGAAGGTCGCGAGGTTGTCGAACAGCCGCGGCTCCGGGCCGTAGAGTGGCTTGAGCAAGGTGACGGCTTCGTTGCGTGCCGGCGCGCGAACGACTGCGGCGAAGAAGCGGCGGAACGTGTGCGCGGAGACGAGCAGGAAGCCGATCCCGCACGCGGCGATCGCAATCGCCAGCCAGCCGAGCGCCGTACCGATAAGGATTGGGAGATGCTGCACGATGGTGGCCCTTACGCTGCCGGAGCGGGGTGGGCTAGGCGGTGGAAATGTGAAAAGCCCTTCATGTCTTTGCGGTTCCTGTTGTCACCCCGGCCTTGTGCCGGGGCCCACCGGGCAACGCCGCTGCGCCCTGAAGGCCTGCGATGCGCGCGCGGCGCGGTAGGCCCCGGCACCCGGCCGGGGTGACGGCGGGGGGCACTTCTTCCTCCCCCTGATGGGGGAGGATTGCCGGTGGACGCATCGCGGAGGTTTGACTGGACGCCGCGGCGTTCTACAGCGCGGCGGCAAGGAGATACGGTGGCGGACGCAGACATCATACTCGTAACCGGGGTTTCGGGCTTCGTCGGTTCGGCGGTCGCGCTCAAGCTGGCGGCATCGGGCGCGCACGTGCGCGGGCTGGTGCGGGCGAGCAGCGCGCGGACCAACCTCGCCGAATTTCCGGGCGAGCTCGTCGAGGGCGATGCGCGCGATCCCGTCGCGATGGCGCGCGCGATGGCCGGTGTGCGGCATCTGTATCACGTCGCCGCCGACTATCGCATCTGGGCGCGCGACCCCGAGGAGATCGTCCGCAACAACCGTGCAAGCACCGCGGCGGTGATGGAGGCGGCACTTGCCGCCGGCGTCGAGCGGATCGTCTATACGAGCAGCGTCGCGACCTTGCTGCCCCATCATGGCCGACCTTCTGACGAGACTCGCCCCGCAACGCCCGAGCAGGCGGTTGGCGCGTACAAGCGCAGCAAGGTGGTGGCCGAGCGGTTGGTCGAGTGGATGGTGCGCGAGCAGGGGCTGCCCGCGGTAATCGTCAATCCCTCGACCCCGATCGGCCCGCGCGACGCGCGCCCGACGCCGACGGGGCGGATCATCGTCGAGGCGGCAAGCGGGCGGATGCCGGCATTTGTGGAGAGCGGGTTGAACCTCGTCCATGTCGATGACGTCGCGGACGGGCATATCGCGGCGATGGCGAAGGGGCGGATCGGCGAGCGCTATGTGCTGGGCGGGCAGGATGTCGCGTTGCGCGAGATGCTGGCGGCGGTGGCGGGGATCGTCGGGCGCAAGCCGCCGACGGTGCGGATTCCTCGCGCGCCGCTTTTTCCGCTGGCGTGGGCGAATGAGCAGGTGGCGCGCGTGACGGGGAAAGACCCGTTCCTGACGCTCGATTCGCTGCGGATGGCGGCGCACGACATGTATTATTCGAGCGCCAAGGCCGAGGCCGAGCTCAACTATCGCGCGCGGCCGTACCGCGAGGCGTTGGCCGAGGCGATCGCGTGGTTTGCGCAGGCGGGGATGCTGGCGTGATCGTGCTGGGGGTGGCGGGGGTGTCGCTGGCGATCTGGCTGGTGCTGGTGTTTGCGCGCGATGGGTTCTGGCTGACGCGAGAGCGGGACGGTCCCGTCACCCCGGACTTGATCCGGGGTCCATGCGAGCCGGCTGCCGAACCGAACGACCGCCGTGGGGGCGAAGGTCTCGCATGGATGCCGGGTCAAGCCCGGCATGACGGTAAAGGGTGGCCGTCGGTCACTGCGATCGTGCCTGCGCGTGACGAGGCGGAGGTGATCGCGCGCTCGATCGGGAGTCTGGCCGCGCAGGACTATCCAGGCGATTTCCGTATCGTGCTGGTCGATGATTCGAGCAGCGACGGCACCGCTGACATTGCCCGCGCGCTGGCATCGGAGCGACTGAGCGTCGTTACCGGCGCCCCACTCGCGCCCGGCTGGACCGGCAAGCTCTGGGCCGTCTCGCAAGGCATCGCTGCCGCCGGCGACGCGCCCGACTACCTCCTGCTGACCGACGCCGACATCGCCCACGCCCCCGACACGCTGCGCAGCCTCGTGACGCGCGCAGTCGAGGACGACCGCGTGCTCGTCTCGCTGATGGCACGGCTGCGCTGCGAGAGCCTCGCCGAGCGCGCGCTGATCCCGGCATTCGTCTGGTTCTTCCAGATGCTCTACCCGTTCGCCACGGTGAACCGCCGTGGCCGCGGGCTGGGTGCTGCTGCGGGCGGTGTTATGCTGGTCGAACGGAAGGCGCTCGAAGCGGCAGGCGGGATCGCCGCGGTGCGCGCGGCGCTGATCGACGATTGCGCGTTCGGCGCGCTGCTCAAGACCCAAGGGCCGGTCTGGCTCGGGCTGACCGATCGCGCGAAGAGCATCCGGCGCTACGACACATGGGGCTCGGTCGCGGCGATGATCTCGCGCTCGGCTTATGCGCAGCTTCACTATTCGCCGTTGCTGCTTGCCGGCACGACGCTCGGCCTTGCGCTCACCTATCTCGCGCCACCCGTACTCGCGATTGCCGCACGCGGGCCGGCGCAATATGCTGCGATCGCCGCGTGGGCGTTGATGGCGCTGGCGTTCCAGCCGATGTTGCGCTTCTACCGCCGCTCGCCACTTTGGGGACTGCTCCTGCCTGCCATCGCGACCTTCTATGCCGGATGTACGCTGCTCTCGGCGTGGCAGCATGTCCGCGGGCGCGGCGGGCTGTGGAAGGGCCGCGTCCAGGCGGATCTCGCGGCATGAGCGGCGCGACCACCGCCGATGCGCTCGCCTCGGGCAAGGGGCATAAGGACGAGAATTTCCCCGTCGCCTCGGTGCTGCTCAAGCCCGAGCATCGCGCGCCGGTAATGGCCTTCTACCGCTTCGCGCGCGGCGCGGACGACGTGGCCGACAATCCGGCGGTCTCGGCCGACGAAAAGCTCGCACTGCTCGGCGCGATGCGCGCGACGATCCTGGGGACGCGCGACGCCGACGCCGCCTCGGTTGCGCTCCGCGCGACGATGGAGGCGCACCGGATCAGCCCGCAGCACGCGCTCGACCTGCTCACCGCATTCGAGCGCGATTGCACGGTGAACCGCTGCGCCGACTGGGCGGCATTGATAGACTATTGCCGCTACTCGGCGATGCCGGTCGGGCGCTACGTCCTCGACGTGCACGGCGAGGACCAGGCGACCTGGCCCGCGTCCGATGCGCTGTGCGCGGCGTTGCAGGTGATCAACCACACGCAGGACTGCGCGAAGGATTATCGCGCGATCGGGCGAGTCTATCTCCCGCTCGACCTGATGGCGCAGCACGGCGCGCGGCTCGACGACCTCGAAAAGCCCGTCGCCACGCCGGGCCTGCTGGCGACGATCCGCGATCTCGCCGCGCGCAGTCAGCACTTGCTCGACGAATCGGCCGGGTTCGCCGGGCAGATCCACGATCGCCGCCTCGCGGTCGAAGTCGCGATCATCCACCGGCTCGCGGTAAGCCTGACGCAGCGGCTGAAGGCGCGCGATCCGCTCTCGCAGCGCGTCCACCACCGCCCGTACGAGGCACTCGGGCTCGCAGCGTTGGCGGCGGTGTCGCAAACGGTTAAGGGGCGGGGATGAACCCCAAGGCGACTCCCGCGCAGCTCCAGGCGCAAGTCTCCGGCAGCTCCTTTTATGCCGGCATGCGCGTGCTCCCCAAGGTGCAGCGCGAGGCGATGTACGCGGTCTACGCCTTTTGCCGCGAAGTCGACGACATTGCCGATGACGAGATCGGCGACCGGCCCGCGCGGATGGCGGCGCTCGACGCGTGGCGCGCCGATATCGAGTCGCTCTACGCGGGCGGCAATCCCGGGCGCGCGGCGCTCGTCGCGGAGGCGGTGCGCCGCTTCGCGCTCGACAAGGCCGATTTTCTTGCGGTGATCGACGGCATGGCGATGGATGTCGATCGCGATATCCGCTGGCCCTCGATGGCCGAGCTCGAACTCTATTGCGACCGCGTCGCCTCGGCGGTCGGGCGGCTGTCGGTCAAGATCTTCGGGATGGAGGACGCGGTCGGCGTCGCGCTTGCGCACCATCTCGGGCTCGCGCTGCAATTCACCAACATCCTGCGCGACGTCGACGAAGATGCCGCGATCGGGCGCGTCTATCTGCCGCGCGAGGCGCTGCTGGCGGCCGGGGTCGAACTGCTCGATCCGATCACCGTGGTCGGCGATCCGCGTGTCGATGCCGCAGCGCGGGTGCTCGCGGCCAAGGCGCGCACGCATTTCGCCGCCGCGCAAGCGATCCTCGACGCGCGTCCGCGCGGGCATCTCATCGCACCACGGCTGATGGCGGCGGTGTACGCGCCGATTCTGGTGCGGATGGAGGCGATCGGCTGGGCGCCGCCGCGCACCCGGATCAAGGTCAACAAGCCCGCGCTGATCTTCACCGTGCTGCGGCTGATGCTGTTCCGTTGAGCGCGCGGGTCCGGATCATCGGCGCGGGAATGGCGGGGCTCGGCGCCGCGGTCGATCTTGCGCGTGCCGGCACCGCCGCCGAGCTGATCGACGGCGCCGCGCAAGCCGGTGGGCGGTGCCGTAGCTATCACGATCCGCAGCTCGGCCGCACGATCGACAATGGCAACCACCTCGTCTTGTCGGGAAATCGCGCGGTCAACGCCTATCTCGGCGCGATCGGCGCGCTCGACCGGTTGAGCGGGCCATTGCACGCCGACTTCGCGTTCGTCGATCGCGCGACGGGCGCGCGCTGGTCGGTGCGCATCAATGACGGGCGGCTGCCGTGGTGGATTTTCCGAGATGGCCGCCGCGTGCCGGGCACGCGCGCGAGCGACTATCTGCGGTTCGGCGGGTTGCTCGGCGGTGGCGCGGGGCAGACCGTCGCCGATCGCGTCGCGCCGCGCGGCGCGGTGTGGGACAAATTGATCGAGCCGATCCTGCTCGCGGTGCTCAACACGGCGGCGGCAGACGGATCGGCGCGGCTGACCGCGGCGGTCATGCGCGAGTCGCTGGCGATGGGCGGACGCGCGAGCCGACCGCGGATCGCCGAGCCGACACTGGCGGCGGCATTCGTCGACCCTGCGCTGACGTGGCTCGAGGGGCAGGGGACGCACCTGACGCTCGGGCGGCGGCTGCGCGCGCTTAAGTTTGCCGACGACCGCGTCGTCGCGCTCGATTTCGGCGCGGGCGAGGAGCCGCTGGCGCCCGGCGATTCGGTGATCCTCGCGGTGCCGCCATGGGTCGCGCAAGCGCTCGTGCCGGGTCTGGTCGTCCCGACCGACTTCCGCGCGATCGTCAACGCGCATTTCGCTTATGTCCCGCCGCCCGGCGTCGCGCCGATGCTCGGCGTGCTCGGCGGGACGGCGGAATGGATCTTCGCCTTTCCCGATCGGCTGTCGGTAACGATCAGCGCGGCCGACGCGCTGGTCGAGCTCGACCGCGCCGAGCTCGCGGCGCGAATCTGGGCAGATATCGCGGCGATCCACAAACTGCCTGCGACGCTGCCGCCGTGGCAGATCGTCAAGGAAAAGCGCGCCACTTTCGCAGCGACGCCCGAGCAGGACGCCAAGCGCCCGCCCGCGCGCACGCGCTGGCGCAACCTTTTCCTGGCGGGCGACTGGACGCAGACCGGGCTCCCCGCGACGATCGAGGGCGCCTTGCGCTCGGGTGAGACCGCTGCCCGCTTGGCGCGTGGCGTCGCGGTCGGCTAAGGGCGGGGCATGACTATCGAGACGATCGACCGCGCGAGCCTGGTGAACGAGGCGGACGCCACCGCGACCCGTGCCGCGGCGGCTTTGGGTGCGCTGCAACGCGACGACGGGCATTGGGTGTTCGAGCTCGAGGCCGATGCGACGATCCCGGCCGAATATGTGCTGCTCCGGCACTATCTGGGCGAGCCGCGCGACGTCGAGATCGAGCGCAAGATCGGCACCTATCTGCGCCGCATCCAGTCGGCGAGCCATCACGGCTGGGGGCTGTTCCACGGCGGCGCGTTCGACGTGAGCGCGAGCGTGAAGGCGTATTTCGCGCTCAAGATGATCGGCGATCCGGTCGATGCCTCGCACATGGTGCAGGCGCGTGCCGCCATCCACAAGGCGGGAGGCGCTGCCGCGGTCAATGTGTTCACGCGGATCCAGCTCGCTTTGTTCGACTGCGCCGATTGGCGGACGGTGCCGACGCTGCCGGTCGAGCTGATCCTGCTGCCGCGCTGGTTCCCGGTCCATCTCTCGAAGATGTCGTATTGGGCGCGGACGGTGATCGTGCCGTTGCTTGTGCTTGCCGCGAAGAAGCCCGTTGCGCGCAACGTTTCGGGCGTGCGCGTCGACGAACTCTATACCCACAAGCGCGCGCCGCTCGAGAGCCGGGCGGCGGGTACCAAGCGTGCCTGGACCGCGTTCTTCGGCGGGGTCGATGTCGTGCTCAAGGCGGCCGAGCCGCTCTGGCCCAAGCGCACCCGCCGCCGCGCGATCCGGGCGTGCCTCGACTTCGTCACCGAACGGTTGAACGGCGAGGACGGATTGGGCGCGATCTATCCGGCGATGGCCAACAGCGTGATGATGCTCGATTGTCTGGGCTGCCCGGCGGATGATCCGATGCGGGCGATCGCACGCGAATCGGTCGAGCGGCTGCTCGTGATCAAGGACGACGAGGCCTATTGCCAGCCGTGCGTCTCGCCGGTGTGGGATACCGCGCTTGCCGCGCATGCGATGCTCGAGGCGGGCGGCGACGACGCCGAGGCGCGCGCGATGGCGGGGCTGGCTTGGCTCAAGCCGCTGCAGGTGCTCGACGTGAAGGGCGACTGGGCCGATGAAAAACCCGACGTGCGCCCGGGCGGCTGGGCGTTCCAGTACAACAACGCGCATTATCCCGATCTCGACGACACTGCGGTCGTGGTGATGGCGATGGACCGCGCAAAGGATCGCGGTGGCTTGCCGTATGACGAGCCGATCGCGCGCGGTGTGGAATGGACCGTTGGCCTGCAGAGCAAGGACGGCGGCTGGGGCGCGTTCGATGCCGACAATAGCTATCATTACCTCAACAACATCCCGTTCGCCGATCACGGCGCGCTGCTCGATCCGCCGACGAGCGACGTCACCGCGCGTGTCGTGTCGATGCTCGCGCAGCTGGGCGAGACCGATTCGCCGCGGATGAAGGCGGCGCTGACGTTCCTCGAAAAGGAGCAGATGGCCGACGGCAGCTGGTTCGGGCGCTGGGGGGTGAATTACATCTACGGCACGTGGTCGGTGCTGTGCGCGCTCAATGCCGCGGGGCTCGATGCGAAGCATCCGATGGTGCGCAAGGGCGCCGACTGGCTGCTCCACATCCAGAACCTCGACGGCGGCTGGGGCGAGGATTGCGAGAGCTATGCGCTCGATTACAAGGGCTACACGCCGGCGCCCTCGACCGCGTCGCAGACGGGATGGGCGCTGCTCGCGCTGATGGCGGCGGGGAAGGTCGATCATCCCGCGGTCGAGCGCGGGGTGAAGCATCTGATCGCGACGCAGGCGGCCGACGGGCTGTGGGGGCAGGAGAAATATACCGGCGGCGGTTTTCCGCGTGTGTTTTACCTCCGGTATCACGGCTACCCGGCCTATTTCCCGCTTTGGGCGGTGGCGCGGTATCGCAATCTGAAGCGCTCGAATGCGGGCCGGCCGGCGTTCGGGATGTGAGCCTGCTCGTCGCCTGCGGGCTTCACCGCGAGGCGGCGATCATCGCGCGGCCGGGTGTCGTGGTAATCGCTGGCGGCGGGGATTCGGCGCGGCTGGAGCGCGAACTCGAGGCGGCGGTGGCTGGGGCGACTGCGATCCTGTCGTGCGGTGTGGCGGGTGCGCTCGACCCCGCCTTGCGCGCGGGGGATGTCGTGGTGGGCACCCTCCACCACAGCCGTCACCCCGGACCCGTTCCGGGGTCCACCGTGCCGCAGGATTTATCGCCCGAGCACGCGCGGCACGGTGGACCCCGGGACGAGCCCGGGGTGACGGAGACGGGAACTGGGCGCGAATTCATCGGATGGCTCGCGCATCATCTTCCCGAGGCGCACGCTGGCACAATCATCGGTGCGGACAGCATCATCGCTTCCGCCGCGGAAAAAGCGGCGCTCTATGCGCAAACCGGCGCAATCGCCGTCGACATGGAGTCACACATTGCAGCGCGAGTCGCCGCGCGGCACGGCCTGCCTTTCGCGATCCTGCGCACGATCTCCGACAGCGCCGACCACGCGCTCCCGCCGGCAGCGCTCGTCGGCATGAACCCCGACGGCAGCGTCGCGCTCGGCGCGATCCTCAAGTCGCTGGCGACAAACCCCGCGCAGCTCCCCGCGCTCATCCGCACCGGCCGCGATGCCGGTGCGGCGTTCCGTAGCTTAGGCCGCGCGCTGGGTGCGCTTGAAGCCGTCGGGATCGGCCGCCTTGATCTTCGCGAGTTCGGCCTCGACATGCGTTGAGTGGACGTCCTCGGCCTTGCGCGCATGGCTGAGATCGATGTCGGGCGCCATCGGCCCCTCGGTGCGGATGCCCTTGCGGCCGACGGTGAACATCTTCAGCGGATTGCGCACGGCGTCTGCTGCAGCGGTGCCCTCGAAGCCGCAATGCACCATGCAGTTCGAGCACTTTTCATATTTGCCGACGCCGTACTGATCCCAGTCGGTGCCTTCCATCAGCTCGGCAAATGTGGGCACATAGCCCTCGCCGACGAGGTAGCATGGCTTCTGCCAGCCGAAGACGGTGCGCAGCGGCATCGACCACGGCGTGCACTCGTAGGTCTGGTTGCCCGCGAGGAAATCGAGGAACAAGGGCGAGTTGGTGAAGCTCCACGCGCGCGCGCCATCGCCGCGCGAGAAGACGTCGCGGAAGAAGTTCTTGGTGCGCTCGCGCGTGAGGAAATGCTCCTGATCGGCGGCGCGCTCATACGAATAGCCCGGCGAGATGGTGATCTCGACGCCGAGCTCTTCCATGATGTCGAAGAACCCGGCGAGCCGCTCGGCCGATGCACCTTCGAACACGGTGCAATTGACCTGGACGCGGAAGCCCTTCGACTTGGCGAGCTTGATCGCGTCGATCGCGATCTCGTACGTCCCGTCCTGGTCGACGGCGTGATCGTGCATGCCCTTGTCGCCATCGAGATGGATCGACCAGGTGAAGTAGGGCGACGGCTTGTAGTCGTCGATCTTCTTCTTGAGCAGCAGCGCGTTGGTGCAGAAGATTACGAACTTCTTCTTCGCGATATAGCCCTCGACGATGCGCGGCATATCGCGGTGGAGCAAAGGCTCGCCACCCGCGATCGACACGGCGGGCGCGCCGCAATCGTCGATCGCTTCCATGCACTGTTCGTAGCTCAGGCGCTGGTTGAGGATCGCGTCGGGGTAATCGATCTTGCCGCAGCCAGGGCAAGCGAGATTGCAGCGCAGCAGCGGCTCCAGCATCAGCACGAGCGGGTATTTGCCGCCCATGATCTGATTCTTGAGCGTGTAGGCGCCGATGCGCATGAGCGGAGCGAGGGGAAGCGTCATGGCTGTTCCTATGCGCCGACGGCGGCGCGTTTGGTAGGGGCAGGGTCGCGCAGTTCGCGCGGCAGGCCGAATTCGAGCGATTCGACGACGCCCGAGAGTTGCGTCACTTCGACCGGGCCGAGCTTGCGCAAGGCGGCGATCACGCTTTCGACGAGTTCGTCGGGGGCAGACGCGCCTGCCGTCAGGCCGACGCGCTCGATGCCCTCGAACCATGCCGGGTCGATCGCGCTGCCATCGGCGACGAGATAGCTCGGCAAGCCTTCGTCTGCGCCGAGATCGCGCAGCCGCGACGAGTTCGAGCTGTTTTCCGAACCGACGACGAGGATCAGGTCGGCGACCTTGCAGAGATCGCGCACCGCACTCTGGCGGTTCTGCGTCGCGTAGCAGATCTCCGACACGTCGGGCCCGATCAGGTTGGTGAAACGTTCGCCGAGCGAGGCGATGACGTTCTTGGTGTCGTCGACGCTGAGCGTGGTCTGCGTGATATAGGCCATCGGCGTATCGGTCGGCAGGTCGAGCGCGGCGACATCGGCCTCGGTCGAGACGAGATGGACCGGCGCATCGACCTGGCCGCGCGTGCCGACGACTTCGGCATGGCCTTCATGGCCGATCATCACCAGCGTGCGGCCGTTCTTGGCGTAGCGGCGGCCCTGCAGATGCACCTTGGTGACGAGCGGGCACGTCGCGTCGAACACCGGGAGCTTGCGCGCCTTGGCCTCGTCCTCGACCGAGCGCGCGACGCCGTGCGCCGAGAACACCGTCATCGCGCCCTCGGGCACGTCGGACAATTCCTCGACGAACACCGCGCCCTTGGCACGCAGCGTATCGACGACGTGGCGATTATGGACGATTTCGTGGCGGACATAGACGGGCGCACCGTAGCGATCGATCGCCCGCTCGACGATTTCGATAGCCCGTACGACCCCAGCGCAAAAACCGCGTGGGTTGGCGAGAATGACCTGCAAACACCGTTCCTTCCGTCCGCTCGAATGCCGAACCGGGCACGAACGCCCTACAGCATTCGCGCTAATCCGTCATCTATGCCTCCCAGATAGCTATCTTAGCCGCGTTGCAACATGAGGGGAACGCAAAAAAGCCGTCGGCTGGGGGCGGCGCCGCGACGAACGTCGTGCAACCCGCCCGGCACGAGCGCGTTCATCGCCGCTACAGCCGTTTGTGCTAGCGGCAGGACAGTGGTACCGGCGCTGCCCAGGCGGCCCCCCGGAATATCCCAATAGGAGCTTTCGATGACGTTTTCTCTCAGAGTGATCGTGCCTGCCGTGGCGCTTGTCCTCGCTGCGCCACTCGCCGCCCAGGCCAATGACCCTGCGCGCGCGCCGGTCCAGACGCTCGACGACGGCCTGCTCGCGATCATGAAGGGCGGCAAGGCGCTCGGGACCGCGGGCCGCGCGGCGCGGATCGGGCCGGTGGTCGACCAGACCTTCGACGTCGCGCTGATCACGCGGCTGTCGGTCGGTCCCGACTGGCTCAAGGTCGCGCCGGCCGATCAGACCGCGCTCGTCGCGGCGATGCGGCGGCTGACGGTCGCGCAATATGCGGCGAACTTCGACAGCTATGGCGGCGAGAGCTTTAAGATCGATCCCGCCGTCGAGACGCGCGGAACCGACAAGGTGGTGCGCACGACGCTCGCCGCGCCGAAGGGCGACCCGGTCGCGATCAGCTATCGGCTGCGCCAGAGCGGCGGGTCTTGGCGGATCGTCGATGTCTATTACAAGAACGCGATCAGCCAGCTCGCGACGCGCCGCGCGGACTTCGCGACGATCTTCGCCAAGGGCGGGGCAAAGGCGCTGATCAGCCACCTCAACGATCTTTCGGCCAAGGGCGGACGCTGATCTTGCGGCTGCGGGGGACGAGCAGTGCGATAGCGATGGCGCTCGCGCTGTTCGTCGCACCCGTGGCGATGGCGCAGGACGTCGCGGCGCCGGTAGCGGTCACGTCGCGTGCGGCAGCGCCGGCAGCGGCGCCTGCCGTGGCGAGCGAGGCGCGGCCGCGGCATCACCGGACCAAGGGCGATCCGCTCGAGGGCTTCAACCGGACGATGTTCTCGATCCACCAGTTCCTCGACCGGATCGCGTTCCGGCCGCTGGCGATGCTGTACAAGACGGTGGTCCCCAAGCCGCTGCGCACCGGGATCCGGCACGTCTTCTCGAATGTCGGCGAGCCGTTGGTGTTCGCCAACGACATGCTGCAGCTGAAGCCCAAGCGCGCGATCAAGACCGTCGGGCGCTTCCTCGTCAATTCGACGATCGGGATCGGCGGCGTGCTCGACGTTGCCAAGACGCGCGAGTTCAACCTGCCGCATCACGACAACAGCTTCGGCACGACGCTCGGGCATTACGGCCTGGGGCCGGGGCCCTACATCTTCCTGCCGCTGGTCGGCCCGAGCGATTTCCGCGATTTCGGGGCGGGCATCGCGCAGGGGCAGACCTATGCCTTCACGATCGGCACGCCCTTCGACCGCGCCGAATATCGCGTGTCGGAGGCGGTGCTGACTGGGCTCGATCTGCGCGTCGAATCGGATGGCGCGCTGAAGGCGCTGCTCGGCGGCGCGATCGATCCGTATGCGACACTGCGCTCGGCCTATCTGCAGGACCGCGCGGTGAGCATTGCCGAGAGCCATGGCGCAAAGGCTGCCGCAGCGAGCGCGCTCGACGATCCGTTGACCGATCCCGCGGCGGATCCGCTGGTGGATCCGGCAGCAGGGGCTGCGCCGGCGAGCGCGACTCCGGCGGCCAAGCCCGACGATTTCCCGGCGGATCCGGCGGCGGCGCCAACGCCGCCGTCTGCGGAGAAAACGCCGGTCGATGATTTTCCGGCTGATCCCGCAGCGCCGGTCAACCCGACGCCGTCGGTTCCCCCTGCTCCGGCGACGACCGCCGTCCAGCGATAGCGTCGTCGGGCGTCGAGCGCGCCGCCAGCCTCAAACCATCCCCCTCCCGCAGGCGGGAGGGGAGCAAGCGGGCTACGCCTTCTTCGCCCGCGGCGGGCCGAGCAACGCTGGCTCGAAGATCAGCGCGCACACCAGCGTCCACGCTAGCGAGATCATCAGGATCTTGCCCATGCTCGCCGTCCCCGGATGGTGCGACAGCCACAGGCTGCCGAACGCGCTACCCGTCGCGAGCGCGCTGAACAGCACCGCGCGCGCTAGGCTCGATTGCAGTAGATCGGTCGCGCCATCGCGCCACGCCATCACGAAATAGATGTGGAACGCGACCCCCACGCCGAACAGCAACGGGAAGGCGATGATGTTGGCGAAGTTGATCGGCTGCCCGATCAGCACGCAACTCCCGAGCGTCAGGAAGCCCGACAGCACGACCGGCGCGAGCGTGAAGGCGACTTCCTTCGCATCGCGCAACACGACGAACAGCAGGCCGCTGACGAGCACGAGCGCGAGGATGCCCGCCTCGACGAACGCCCACGCGACCGTCCCCGCGGCTTCCTGCGTCGCGACCGGCAGGCCGCTGGCGGTCGGCGCGACCGCGCGGACCGCTTTGGTGAAGCGGCGCAGCACGGCATTGTCGTTGCTATTGCCCTTGGGGAAGACCTGGACGAGCGCGCGGCCGTCCTTTGATACCCAGTCCCCCGCGATTTCGGGTGGGAGCGTCGCACGCGTCACCGGCTCGGCCTGGAGCGTCGCGCGGATCTGGTCGAGCATCGTGCCGAGCGGCGTGACGAGCAGCGCGCTCGCCTGTGTCCGTTCAGCGGGCGCGGCGCGCGCCAAGCGATCGAACGCCGTCGCAAGCCGGCGCGCCTCGGCCGCGGCGGCACCGGGATGCGCAGTCGCGCTCGCGCGCAATTCACCCGCGACTTTCATCAAAGCCGTCACCGATTCGGAATCGCTCGGTGGCGGCGTCACGTCGAACGGATTGACCGCGGCGTCGAGCAGCAGCGCGGCATCCTGTACGATCGCCAGCTTGGCGGGCTGATCCTCGGGCACGAACCCGTCGACCGACACCGCCTCGGCAACCTCGGGCAAGCTCCGCAGCTTCGCCGCGAGCGCTCTTGCCGCATCGGCATTGGGCGCGAGCACGTTGATCGTGTTGGGCGTGCGCAGTGGATCGCGCATCAGGTCGGTCAGCGCGACCATTGCCGGCCCGTCCTTGGCGCGCAAATGCAGCGGGTTGAAGTCGAACTGAACGAAGGGGAGCAACGCGATGCTCCCCGCCATCGACGCGGCAAATGCCCACAACACGGTCTTGCGATGCGTGTGCAGCCAGCGGTCGAGCGGGGCGGCCGCGCTGAAGCCGACTTCGCGCCGCGGCGCGCCGGGCTTGAGCAGCATCAGCATCGCGGGCAGCAGCGTGACGCTCGCCACCAGCGCGACGACCATCCCGAGCCCGGCGATGATGCCGAGCTCGGCGATGCCGATGTAATCGGTCGGCAGGAACGCGCCGAAGCCGAGGAACACCGCCCCCGCGGCAAGCGCGAGCGGCGCGCCGAGCGCGGTCGCGGCACGCTGGAGGGCTGCCCCGGTATCGGCGCCGTCGAGCCGCTCGGCGTTGAAGCGGACCGAGATCTGGATGCCGAAATCGACGCCGAGACCGACGAACAGCGGAATGAACGCGACCGAGATCAGATTGAGCGCGCCGACCGCGAGCAGCCCAAGCGCGGTCGTGACCACGAGCCCGGCAACGATCGTCACGACGATCCCCGCGACGATCTTCACCGAGCGCGTCGCGAACCACAAGGTCAGCAGCATCGCGGCGGCCATCACCAGCCCGACAAAGCCGATATTCTCCTCGAGCGTCGCGAACTCCTCGTCGGCGAGCGGGACTTCGCCGGTGGTGCGCACGCTCACGCCGTGCGCCGGATCGAGCCCGAGCTTGCTGGCCTGCGCGACGATCGCAGCGACGGCGTCCTCGCCGGGCTGCAGCGCGCCGTAATCGAGTTTGGGCTGGGCGAGGATCAGGCGCCTACGCGGCGGCGTGGCGCCCGAACCCGGCTCGGCGAACAGTTCCTGCCACGAAAAATAGGCGGGTTTGCCCGCCGCCGATGCGTCGAGCGCAGCGGCTATCGTCCGCATCGGCCGCGCGATCCGCGAGAGGGGTACGTCCCCGCGCTCGACTCCGGTCAGCATCGTCGAGAACGCAGCCGCGATCCCGCGCAGCGACGGATCGCTAGCGAGCGGCCCGAGCAGCGGCTGCGCGCCGATCAGCGCCTTGGTCGACGCCTGCACCTCGGCGGTCGAGCCGAACAACAACCCTTCACGGTCGAAATAGGCGCCGCCATCGGGGCGCTGGACGCGGCGGAAATGCGTCGTGTCCGCAGCGAGCGCGGCGGAGAGCTTGGCGGTCGCGGCTTCCGCGAGTTCGGGGGTCTTGCCGTCGACGATTACCAGCAGCACGTCGGACAGCTGCGGGAACGCGGTCTCGACCGCTTTCTCATTCTGTCGCCAGGCGATCTTGGGCGAGATCAGCGCCGCGGTATCGGTGGTCATCGCGAAATGACCCGCGGCAAAGACCGCCGCCCCCGCGACGAGCGCGAGGCACAGGCCGAGCACTGCGAACGGACGCCGCACGCCGAGCGCGACGAGCTGCTGGAGCAAGCGGGCGATCACTTGGCGGGCGCGTTCGGGCCGATGAAATAGCGCAGCTTCAGCCGGATCGTCTTTTCCTGCCCGTCATAGTCGAACACGGCTTCCTCCCATTTCGGCGCGGCGAGCTTGATCTTGGCATCGTTCGAGAAGCCGACGCCTTCCTTCGGCACGCCGAACACCGCGCGGTCGAGCTTGTTGTTGCCATTCTGGTCGTAATACACCTCTGCGGCATAGCGACCCGGCTTCAGGCCACTCACCGTTACGATGGTCTGGCCAAGCCGCGCGGGCGCTTCGCCCGAGATCGGACAGTCCTTGAGATACTGCGCTTGCGTGCAGAGATCGACATGGACGCGACCGGTGCGATCGCGGACGTTGTCGACCGCGATGTGGAGCTGTCCGCTCGACCCCTGGCCGGCGGTCAGCGCGAATACCGGCAGCGAAACGATCAGCAGCTTTGCTGCGCGCGGAAGCGAAGAGAAAGGTTGCATGGCGGCCCTTTAGACCAGATTGGGACCGGAATGAAACCGGCTGGTCGGGAGCGTTTGCGGGTGGTGCGCTGAACCCCGGCTTAAGCCGTTCCGCACTGCAACACGGCGACCGATACGACCGCGATTGGCGATTGCGCGGCGGTCGGGTTGCTCTACTCTTGTGCGCACCGCAGCAGCGCGTCGCAGAGGAATATACGTGAGCGAAGGGACATCGCAGGTGGCAACCGCCACCGACCGCTTTGCCGCCGCCCACGCCGCGCTCAAGGCCGATCCTGCGGTGCAGTTCACGCTCCAGCGCGCGCCGCCGCCGCCACATCCGCCCGAATGGTTGGTCCAGCTCGGCAAATGGCTCGGCAAGCTGTTCGAGCCCGTCGGGCGCGCGTTGCTGTGGATCGGTTCCCGCATGCCGCATTGGCCTTATGCGCGGATCCTGTTGTGGGGCGTGCTGGCGCTGGTCGCGATCGCGATTCTCTGGGCGGTGTATACCCGTGTGCGGCATGGCGAATGGCGCTGGCCGCGCTTCGTGCGGCGGCGTCCGACCGTGTCGCAGCCGATCGATGAAGCCTGGGCACCCGACGCAGCGCCGGTCCACGAGTGGCTGCGCGAGGCCGATCTGCTTGCGGCGGAAGGGCGCTACGCCGAGGCAGTGCATCATCTGTTGCGCCGCTCGATCGACGATATCGCGCGCCGCCGTCCGCAGCTCGTCCGTCCGGCGCTGACCAGCCGCGAATTGAGCGCATCGAGCGCGATCCCGTTTTCCGCCCGCGACCTGTTCGCCGGGATCGCGCGGCTGGTCGAGCGCAGCCTGTTCGGCGGGCGCCCGGTCGATGCGTCGGACTGGACGCAAGCGCGCGCCGCCTATCGCGACTTTGCGCTACCGGGATCATGGCGCGAATGAGCGACGTCACGGTCAGCGGGGCAAGTGGAGCGAATGCGTTCAGCGTGCGGACCGTCGCGATCCTGCTCGCGGTCGGCATCTTCGCGTTCATCGCGATGCTCGTGCTCGGTGCCTATGCGCCCGATCTGCGCTCGGGCCGCGACGGGCGCGCGCACGCGCTGTCGAACGCGGCGGTCGGCTATAGCGGGATCGTGCGGCTTGCCGAGGCGACGGGGCGCAACCCGCAGATCGTCCGCAATCCGCGGCAGCTGGCGGGCGAGGATCTCGTCGTGTTGACGCCCGAATCGGGCGCGACCGACATGACCAAGGCGCTTGCCGCGCGCGGGGCCAAGCCGACGCTTGTCATCTTGCCGAAATGGCGCACCTCGGTCGATCCGACGCATACCGGATGGGCGCGCTTCGTCGATTTCCGGGATGTGGATGATGTCGAGCGCGTCCTCGCGCCGCAATACAAGCTCAAGGTCACGCGCTACGCGAGCGGCGGGCGTCCGCTGCGCGCGCTGTCGTGGATGCCGCGCAGCATCGCGTTTGCCGCGCCGCGCCCGGTGCAGACGATCACCGGCCTCGACGTGCGTCCGATCCTGACCGACGCCGACGGGCATGTCGTGCTGGGCCAGATCGGTGGTGGGCCGCTCTATGTGCTCGCCGATCCCGATCTGTTGTCGAACATCGGCATGCGCGACCCAGCGCAGGCGCGTGCTGCGCTCGAGTTGCTCGACTGGCTCAATTCTACCGGCGCGAAGACGATCACCTTCGACGTCACGCTCAACGGCTTCGGCGCATCGCCGAGTCCGCTCAAGCTGCTGTTCGATCCGCCGTTCCTCGCGATGACGCTGACGCTGGCGGCGGCGGTGCTGCTCGCAGGCGTCCAGGCGACCGCGCGTTTCGGCCCGGCGCGGCGGCGCGCGCGCGCGATCGCGTTCGGCAAGACTGCGCTGATCGACAATGCCGCAGCACTCGTCCGCAAGGCCGGGCGGCAGGGGCGACTGGGCCCGCGCTATGTCGATCTGGTGCGCGAGCGCGCCGGCGGGGTGTTCGGCGTGCCGGCGCGGCTGCAGGGTGAGGCGGTCGACGGCTATCTCGACGGCCTGAGGGGGCGGGCGCGTTTCAGCGCGCTGGCGGCAGAGGCACAGGCGGCGCGCGATCCGCGCGCGATGCTCGCGGCGGCGCAAGCGCTGCATCATTGGTTATGGGAGAAGACGCGGTGACATTCGAAACGGTCGAAGACGTGGCGGCGCTCGGCGTGGCGATCCGCGACGAAATCGGCAAGGCGGTGGTCGGGCAGGAGCAGACCGTCGAGATCCTGCTCGTCGCGCTGTTCGCGGGCGGACACGTGCTGCTCGAAGGCCCGCCGGGGACTGCCAAGACGCTGCTTGCGCGGAGCTTCGCAAGGGTGGTCGGGCTCGATTACGGGCGGATTCAGTTCACGCCCGATCTGATGCCGGGCGACATCATCGGCGCGAACCTGTTCAACTTCCAGACGAGCAGCTTCACGCTGACGCGCGGGCCGATCTTCACCGACCTGCTGCTGGCCGACGAGATCAACCGCACCCCGCCCAAGACGCAGGCGGCCTTGCTCGAGGCGATGCAGGAACGCACCGTGACGATCGACGGGCAGAGCCTGTCGCTCGGCGAACGCTTCATGGTCGTCGCGACGCAGAACCCGATCGAGCAGCAGGGGGTGTATCCGCTGCCCGAGGCGCAGCTCGATCGCTTCCTGTTCAAGCAGACGGTCGATTATCCGAGCGCTGCCGAGGAACGCCGGATCATCGCCGCGCACGGCAGCGCCGCGCACGCGATGGAGCCCGCGGAATGGGGCGTCGCGCAGGTGTCCGACGCGGGCGTGATCGGCGCGGCGGTCGCGGTGGTCGGGCAAGTGCGGCTCGCCGATGAGGTGATCGACTACATTACCGCGCTGATCCGGGGGACGCGCGATGTTGCCGATCTCGAGAGCGGTGCGTCGCCGCGTGCGGGCGCGATGCTGGCGGGCGCGGCGCGGGCGCGGGCAGCGCTCGACGGTCGCGATTTCGTGATCCCCGACGATGTGAAGGCGCTTGCGCCGGCGTTGCTGCGGCACCGGCTGATCCTGTCGCCGGCGGCCGAGATCGACGGGCGCGCGATCGAGGATGTCGTGAGCCACATCATCGATACGATCGAAGCGCCGCGGTGATTCTGCGCGCTCCCCCCATCCGCCGTCACCCCCGCGAAGGCGGGGGTCTCGCTTCTTCTCCGACGGTGGGAAGAAGCGGGATCCCCGCGTTCGCGGGGATGACGGGGGCGGGCGTGGTGCGCGTGCAGCGGCCAATCGCGCAGTGATCTACCCCACGCGCACCGCCGTCCTGGCCGCAGCAGCTGGCGCGCCGGTGGCCTTGCTGATCGCGGTGGCGCTCCCCGGTCGCTGGTATGTCGGGCTCGCCTGGCCGATCGCGGTGCTGCTGCTCACCGCGTTCGATGCTTTCAGCGCGCACCGCACCGCGACCGCCAGCCTTTCGGTCCCGACGACCGCGCCGGTCGGCGCGATGGTCGATGCGACGATCCGCGTTGCGATTGCCGGGGGGCGGCCGCCGCGCAGTGCAGAGGTAGCGCTCGATGGCGGACCGTTGCTCGCGCTCGAGAATGATGGGCGGCTGTGGCTCACGCTGCACGACGGGCGCGGCGAAGCGCTGCTCCCGCTCACCACGCTGCGGCGTGGCACCGCGCGAGTCGACCGACTGTGGCTGCGGTGGCGCGGGGCCTTCGGCCTCGCGTGGCAACAGCGGATCCTCCCCGCCGACGTCACGCTGCCGATCCTCCCCGACATCCGCGCGCTCCACGACCGCGGCGCGCAGATCTTCCAGCGTCACGCGCTGTCCGGCCTGCTCGCGCAGATCGACCGCGGCGACGGCACCGATTTCGATGCGCTGGTCGAGTTCCGCTCGGGGATGGACCGCCGGTCGATCGACTGGAAACAGTCGGCGCGCCAGACCAAGCTCCACGCCAAGGAATATCGCAGCGAACGCAACAACCAGATCGTCTTCGCGATCGATTCCGGGCGGCAGATGTCTGAGCCGGTCGCGGGCCTGCCGCGCGTCGATCGCGCGGTGTCGGCGATGCTGCTCACCGCCTGGATCGCGTTGAAACTCGGCGACCGCGTCGCGCTCCACGCGTTCGATTCGCGGCCACGGATCGCGAGCGGGCTGGTGTCGGGAATGCCGGCCTTCGCCAATCTCCAGCGGCTCGCCGCGGCGATCGATTATAGCGGCGAGGAAACCAACTACAGTTTCGCGCTGACCACGCTCGCCGCAAAGCTGACGCGGCGCTCGATGATCGTGCTGTTCACCGAATTTACCGACCTGACCTCGACCGACTTTCTGGTCCGTGCGGCGGCCCGGCTGCTCAAGGGGCATTTGCTGCTCGTCGTCGTGCTGCGCGACGAAGAGGTCGAGCGCCTTGTCGACGCGGCGCCGACCAACGCCGACGAAGTGACGCGCGCCGTCACCGCCGCTGCACTGCTGCGCGATCGAAAGCTGGTGCTCATGCGGCTCCAGCATCTCGGCGTGCATGTGATCGAAAGCGCACACGACCGCGTCGGCGAGGAGCTCGTCGCGGGCTATGTCGCGCTGAAACGCAGGAACCTGCTCTGATGGCCACCGCTCTCCTCGCTGCGCAACCTGCCATGGTCAACGCCAGCCGCTTCCGTGCGGCGCACGACGCCGACTGGCAGCGGCTCGAAGCGCTGGTGACGCGGATCGAGAAACGCTCGATCAGGGCGCTGAGCGACGACGATCTGCTCGCTTTGCCCGTGCTGTACCGCACAGCCCTGTCCTCCTTGTCGATCGCGCGCGAGACGTCGCTCGACCGCGCGTTGGTCACCTATCTCGAACAGCTGTGCACGCGCGCCTATTTCCAGCTGTACGGCGTGCCGACCTCGGCGGTGCGGCAATTGCGCGTTTTCTTCACGCAAACATGGCCCGCCGCGGTCCGCGCGCTGTGGCGCGAGACGCTCGTCTCGCTGCTGCTGACGGTGGCGGGCGCGGTCGTCGGCTATCTGTTGGTGCGCTCCGATCCCGGCTGGTTCTTCGGGCTGGTCGGGCAGGGGATGGCGGGCGGGCGCGATCCGTCGGCCTCGGTCGAGACGCTGCGGGGCACGCTGTACGGCAAGCATGACGACATGCTGACGATCTTCGCCGCCTATCTCTTCACGCACAACGCGCAGATCGCGATCTTCTCGTTCGCGCTGGGCTTTGCCTTCGCAGTGCCGACGGCGTTGCTGATCGCGTATAACGGGCTGATGCTCGGTGCGTTTTTAGCGGTGTTCGTGCCCAAGGGACTGGGCTTCGGCTTTGCCGGCTGGATCGCGATCCACGGCACGACCGAACTGTTCGCGATCATCCTGTCGGGTGCGGCGGGGTTCCGCATCGGCACCGCGATCGCCTTTCCCGGGCGCGCGACGCGCGGCGACGCGGCGGTGCAGGCGGGCAAGACGGGCGCGACCGTGATGGGGGGGGCGGTCGTGATGCTGCTCGTCGCCGGGCTGCTCGAAGGGATCGGGCGGCAGACGGTGACCAACGATCTCGCGCGCTATGCGATCGGCTCGGTGATGCTCGTCGGCTGGCTGCTCTATTTCTATCTGCCGAGGAGTCGCCGCGATGGCGTGGCTGCGGCGTAAGGCGCGCAAGACGCCGCTGTCGCTGCGGCGCAGCTTCGTCACGCCCGAGGGCGTCGATCTGCGGATCGAGCTCGGCAGCGCGGGCGAGCGCGCAGGCGCGTTCGTGATCGACCTGCTGGCGATCCTCGTCGTGCTGATCGTCGCGACGATCGCGATCGCGTATCTCGCCTGGGCGAGCCACCAGGGCGCGTTTGCGGTGCTGTGGCTGCTCGGCTTCTTCGTGCTGCGCAACGGCTGGTTCGCGCTGTTCGAGCTGAGCGGGAGCGGGGCGACGCCGGGCAAGCGGCTGGTCGGCCTGCGCGTCGTCGCGCGCGACGGAGCGCGGCTGACCGGCGGCGCGGTGATCGCGCGCAACGCGATGCGCGAGATCGAGCTGTTTCTGCCGCTGAGCTTCCTCGGCAGCCAGGCGGTGCATGGCTGGGCCGACAGCGCGCTGACGCTGTTCGCATTGGGCTGGAGCGGCATCTTCCTGTTCTTCCCGCTGTTCAACCGCGACCGGCTGCGCGTCGGCGATCTGCTCGCGGGGACGTGGGTCGTGCACACGGTGCGCGGGAAGCTCGGGTCGGATCTGGTGGTGCCGGTCGAGCGCGAGCGGCGCGTGTTCAGCGAGGCGGCGCTCGGGCTGTACGGCGTGTACGAGCTGCAGATGCTCGAGGAAGTGCTGCGCGGCGGGAGCGAAGAGGCGATCGTCACCGTCGCCGCGACGATCCGGCGCAAGGCGGGGCTGCCCGACGACCACGACGATCGCGGCTTCCTGACCGATTATTACGCGGCGCTGTGCGGGCGGCTGGAGCGCGGGCTGCTCGTCGGGCGACGGCGGGCGGACAAGTTCGCGTGATCCCCCATCCTTCGTCACCCCGGACTTGTTCCGGGGTCCACCGGGATACGCGTGCTGCCGCGGAAGCGCGCGCGGAACGGTGGGCCCCGGCACAAGGCCGGGGTGACGGTGGGGAGGCGTGTCTGTTGAACCCCTATCCAGGCGCATAGCATGCCCCGTAACCGCTATTATTCCGGCCCGCCGAGCGACCATTTCGACGGCGTGCGCTTCTTCAACCCCGGCCAGCCATCGAGCGATGCCGGGCTTGGTGCGGTGCTGCGCTGGAAGCTGGCGAACGGCGCGGCGCGCTGGCCGGTGTCGGTGTCCGTCGCGCCGGCCAAACCAGTCGCGCGGCACGCGGGCTTGCGCGTCACGATGGTCGGCCACGCGTCGCTGCTGATCCAGGCGGCCGGGGTCAATATCCTGACCGACCCGGTGTGGTCGGAGCGCGCGAGCCCCTTCTCCTTCCTCGGCCCCAAGCGAGTCACCGCGCCGGGGATCGCGTTCGAAGATCTGCCGCCGATCCACATCGTGCTGCTCAGCCACTGCCATTACGACCATCTCGATCTCGCCACGCTGCGCCGGCTCCACGCCGCGCACGCGCCGCTGATGGCGATGCCGCTCGGCAACGACGCGATCGTCCGCGCAGGCGTTCCGGGCGCGCACTGCGTGGCGGGTGACTGGTGGGACGGCCTCGCGCTCGGCGATGGCTTCGCAACGACACTGACCCCCGCGCGGCACTGGGCGAATCGCTGGCCGACCGACGTGCGGATGGCGTTGTGGGCGGGGCATTACCTCACGACGCCGGTCGGGACGGTGTGGTTCGTCGGCGACACAGGCTATGGCGACGGCGCGATCTTCGGCAGCGTCCGGGAGCGGCTCGGTGCGCCCGACGTCGCGCTGATCCCGATCGGTGCGTACGAACCACGCTGGTTCATGGCCGAGCAGCATGTCGATCCGGCGGAAGCCGTGCGAATTTTCGAGGATGTCGAAGCGCGGCAGGCGCTCGGCATCCATTGGGGGACGTTCCAGCTGACCGACGAAGCGCGCGATGCGCCGCGGGAGGCGCTGGGCGCAGAGCTGTCGGCGGCGGGGATCGCGGCATCGCGCTTCGTCGCGGCGGAACCGGGCGGGGTGTACGACATGGATCGAGGGGCGAGCGGCGCGGCCGCCTGAGGCGTTGGCGCGCCCGGAGGGAGTCGAACCCCCGACCGAGGAGGTAGAAGCTCCTTGCTCTATCCAACTGAGCTACGGGCGCGCACTGGCTGTGCCATTAGCGCGGATTGCGTGCGCGCGAAACCGGCTTCATAGCTTGGGTCGATCAGGGAGCGAAACGACATGGATGGTTTGAAAACGATCACCGCGGAGCAGACGCGCGGTCGCGAATTCCGCTATTTCGATTTCGTCATGGTCGCCTTCGTCGTCGTCCTGTTGCTGTCGAACGTCGTCGGCGCGGGGAAACGCTCGGTGATCGACTTGCCGTGGATCGGGCCCTGGCCGTTCGGCGCAGGAATCCTGTTCTTCCCGGTCAGCTATGTGATCGGCGACATCCTGACCGAGGTGTACGGCTATGCCCGCGCGCGGCGCTGCGTGTGGGCGGGGTTCGGCGCGCTGATCTTCCTCGCGCTGATGGAGCAGATCGTCGTCGCGTTGCCGCCGGCGGCGGCATGGAACGGGCAGGCGGCCTATGAATATGTCTTCGGCCGCTCGATCTTCGTCGATCCTGCCGCGGCGACCGGCTTGCGCATCATCCTCGCCTCGGTGACGGCCTTCTGGGTCGGCGAATTCGCCAACAGTTTCGTGCTCGCCAAGCTCAAGATCCTGACCGAGGGCCGGATGCTGTGGACGCGGACGATCGGTTCGACCGTCGTGGCGCAGGGGTTCGACAGCCTGATCTTCTACCCGCTCGCCTTCTACGGCGCGCCCGATTGGCCGGTCGAGGCGATGCTCGCGGTGATGGTCAGCCAGTTCTTGTTGAAAGTGTCGTGGGAGGTGCTGCTGACGCCGTTCACCTATCTCGTGGTGAACTTCCTCAAGCGTGGCGAGGGGGTCGACGTATACGACCGCGGGACCGACTTCTCGCCGTTCCGCGCGCGGGTGTAGCGGCTGCTTCGGTTTTGCCTCAACTCGTCACCCCGGCCTCGTGCCGGGGCCCACCGTGCCGCGTTCGCAACGTGCGCAGCACGCGCGTCCCGGTGGACCCCGGGACAAGCCCGGGGTGACGACGGTTTGTTACGCCCCGACCGCCTCGAACAGGCCCTCGAACATCCGCCGGCCGTCGTCGCCGCCATGCGCCGCGGTTTCGATCCGCCGCTCGGGGTGCGGCATCAGGCCGAGCACGTTGCCCGCCGGGCTGAGCACGCCGGCGATGCCCCGCGCCGAGCCGTTGACCGGCCCCGCATAGCGGAACGCAACGCGGCCTTCGCCCTCGAGCCGGTCGAGCGTTTCTTCGTCGGCCGAGTAATTGCCGTCGTGATGCGCGACCGGATAGACGATCTGCTCGCCCGCGGCGTACCGGCTGGTGAAGACGCTCTGGCTGGTGCCGACCGTCAACGCGACGTCGCGGCAGACGAAATCGAGCCCGGCATTGCGCATCAGCGCGCCCGGCAGCAGGCCGGCCTCGGTCAGGATCTGGAAGCCGTTGCAAATGCCGAGCACGGGCACGCCGCGCCCCGCCGCGTCGCTCACCGCGCGCATGATTGGCGACCGCGCGCCGATCGCGCCCGAGCGCAGATAGTCGCCATAGGAAAAGCCACCGGGAATCGCGATCAGGCCGACGCCGTCGGGCAGCTCGGTTTCGGCGTGCCACACCATCGTCGGCGCGGTGCCGCCGACCTGCTCGAGCGCGGTCGCGATGTCGCGGTCGCAGTTCGAGCCGGGGAAGACGAGGACTGCGGTCTTCATACGCGCTCGATCCGATAGTTTTCGATGACGGTGTTGGCGAGCAGCTCGCGGCACATCGCGTCGACGCGCTCGTCGGTGGTGTCGTCGGCGACGTCGAGTTCGATCAGCTTGCCCGCGCGGACATCGTTGACGCCGGCGAAACCGAGGGTGCCGAGCGCCTTGTGGATCGCGCGGCCCTGCGGATCGAGCACGCCGGGCTTCAGCGTGACGAAAATGCGGAGCTTCATGGGGCTTGTCCTGGCTACGACGGTTGAGCGCGCAAGCCTATGGCGACCCGCGGCCCGTGTCGCAAGCTTTACGCGCGCGGCTCACTCGGCCTTGGGTACGGCAGGCGCGCCGCCGAACCAGTGTGGCAGGCCGATCGTCGTCGCGATGCCGTAGCGGGCGAGTGCTGGCTTGGGCCAGGGGCCGGTCAGATAGAGCGGCGCGAAGCCGCCATCATCTTTCCCTGCGAGCAAGGCGCGGACATGCGCGTCGCCGAGCCAGCGTTCGTCGCCGGTGAAGGCGCGGCGCAGCGCGACGGCATGGACTCGGCGGGACACCAGGATCTGGTGATAGTCGAACGAATTGCGCAGCTCGCCGGTCGTGTCGGCCATCCAGGCGGTAGCGAAATAGGTCGGGATCCATTCCGCCGCGGTGGGGGCGGGGAAGATCACCATCCGCGCGGGCTCGCTCGGTCCGACGCGAATGGGTTCGAGCCGGATCGTCAGCGCGAGCAGTACGGGGGCTAGCGCGACCAGCAGGATCGGGCGGCGGCGCGCGTCGAGCAGGAAGCGCAGCGCGAACATACCGAACAGCGGCAACACCCATTTGAAATAGTGGAGATTGTTGAAGCGCCACAGGCCGGTCGGCAGCAGATCGACATACGCCAGCATCAGCACGCCGTAGATCACCCCCGCAGCGGCGACGGTGAGCGTCACGGGCCGTCGCGCAGGCGGCGTCGCGAGGCACGCCGCGATCAGCCCCGCGCCGCCGAGCAGCAGCCACGGCGCATATTCGAGCAACCCCATCCCCTCGCCGAACCAGCCGCGCGGGTCGACGAGCACGACATACGCCTTCCAGCCGAGCCAGGCGAAGGTGAAGCCGTATTGCGCCGAGTAGAGCATGTAGGGGCTGGGGGCGGCGCCATAGATTGCGATGTAGAGCGTGGCGAGGAGCGCAAAGGCGATCGCGAAGCTGCCGATCGCGATACCAGCGGCGCGCCCGTCGCGCGCACGGTAGAGCGCTGCCGCCGCCGAGAGCGCGATGATCGCGCCGATGATCGCATCGCCGGGCCGAGCGAACGGGATCAGCCCGAGCGTGATGCCGATGATGCTCGCGGGCCAGCGGGATGTGGTGGTGGGGCTGTCCCCTTCTCCTGCACCCCGGCGAAGGCCGCGGCCCAGGAGCGCGCGGGCCGTAGGCTCGGGCAGCGCTTCGTTAGCCGCTGCGTCGCGACTGGGCCCGGGCTTTCGCCGGGGTGCGGACGTGGGCGGATTCGCCCACAATTGTGCCATCGCGCCGAGCGCGAGCCACAGCAAGGCCGCCGAGGGTGTCGTCGTCCAGGGCTCGATCCACAGCTTGGCGATGCCGAATTGGGCGAGCGTCGTCGCGGCGAACAGCAGTGCCGCCCCCGCGCTGGGCACGCCGAATGCGCGCGCAACGCTCCTGAACCCGGCGAAGGCGAGCAGATAGCAGGCGAGATCGACGAAGAAGAAGGGCTGGCTCGGCCACGCCTGCAGGAACGGCATGCCCAGCAGCGGGTAGAGCAGCGGGTAGTAATGGACGGCGGGATCGAAATTCCCTGCCGCCAGCGCGCTCGCCGAGCGCACGTACAGCGCCTGGTCCTGCCAGTCGTGCCAATAGAGCAAAGCCGGGTCGCGCAAGCCGGGAAGCCCGACCACGCGCCACACCGTCAGCAGATACGCCAGCGCGAGCGCCGCGAACGGCCACGCCGCCCGCGCCAGCGCTTGCATTGGGGCTTACTTGCCCTTGTTCAGACGATGCTGCTCGAGATCGAGCACCGCACCGTCGGTCTCCTCGGTCAGCAGGCCCAGCCGGCGCGCGACTTCCTGATAGGCCTCGACTTCACCGCCGAGATCGCGACGGAAGCGATCCTTGTCGAGCTTTTCTTTGGTCGTCATGTCCCACAGGCGGCAGCCATCGGGGCTGATCTCGTCGGCGAGCAGGATGCGCGGATAGTCGTTGTCCCACACGCGTCCGAATTCGAGCTTGAAGTCGACGAGACGGATGCCGATCCCGGCGAACAGCCCGCACAGGAAATCGTTGATGCGGATCGCGAGGTCGGCGATGTCGTGCATCTCCTCCTGGCCCGCCCAGCCGAACGCGGCGATATGCTCGTCGGTGATCATCGGATCGCCGAGCGCATCGTCCTTGTAATAATATTCGATGATCGTGCGCGGCAGCTGCGTGCCTTCCTCGATCCCGAGGCGAGTCGAGATCGAGCCCGCCGCGACGTTGCGCACGACGACTTCGATCGGGATGATCTCGACCTGGCGGATCAACTGCTCGCGCATGTTGAGCCGACGGATGAAGTGCGTCGGCACGCCGATCAGCCCGAGCAACGTGAAGATGTGCTCGGAAATCCGGTTGTTGAGCACGCCCTTGCCGCTGATCGTGCCCTTTTTCTGGGCGTTGAAAGCGGTGGCGTCATCCTTGAAATATTGGATCAGCGTACCCGGCTCGGGACCCTCGTAAAGGATCTTGGCCTTGCCTTCGTAGATCTGGCGGCGGCGTGCCATGTGCGCGGAAACCCTTAAATGAAGCGGCCCCGGCAACGCGATCGCGGGCCGGGGCGGGAAGAGCAGCGGCTATACCGGATGCATGCCGGGGGTGCAATCAGCTTGGCGCGGGCGTCAAGTGACCGCGTTGCGCGTGGCGAACGCCGGATCGGCGTAGCTGCCGTCGCCGAGGATTTCGCCGAGTATCGCGCCCGCGCGGACCACGTCTTCGAAGCCGAGATACAGCGGCGTCACGCCGAAGCGCAGGATGTCGGGATCGCGGAAATCGCCGATCACGCCGCGCGCGATCAACGCTTGGCACAGCGCATAGGCTTGCGGGTGGCGGAAGCTGATATGGCTGCCGCGCGCGCTCGGGTCGGCGGGTGACACGCATTCGAGGCCGAGGTTTGCCCCGATCGCGGCGAGCGCGTCGAACAAGGCGGCGCTCTTGGTGGCGACCTGCTGCTGGTCGACGTCGCGCCACAGGTCGATCCCGGCCTCGAGCCCGGCCATCGCCAGCATCGAGGGGGTGCCGGCGAGCCAGCGCTTGATGCCGGGAGCGGGGGCATAGGCATCGCCAAACGCGAACGGCGCGGCGTGGCCCATCCAGCCCGACAGCGGGCTGGCGAGCTGCTCCTGCAGCCGGCGCGAGACGAACAGGAAGGCCGGCGCGCCGGGGCCGCCATTGAGATATTTGTAGCCGCAGCCGATCGCGAGATCGGCGCCCGCGCCGCCCAGGTCGAGCGGGATCGCGCCGACGCTGTGGCTGAGGTCCCACAGAGCGAGCGCGCCGGCGTCGTGCGCGCGGGCGGTCCAGGCCGCCATGTCGAAGCGCTCGGCGGTCTTGTAGTGGACGTGGGTGAGCATCAGCAGCGCGGTGTCCCCGTCGATCGCTGCCCGGATATCTGCGCGGGCGACCGCGTTGAGCCGCGCGCCGGGGACGCAGCCAGCCGCGCCCTCGGCGATGTGGAGGTCGGTCGGGAAATTGCCCGTCTCGCTGACGATCGTCGTGCGGGGCGCCGCGTGGCGGAGTGCGGCGACGAGCAGCTTGAACAGGTTGACCGAGGTCGAATCGGCGACGATCACTTCGTCGGGCTCGGCGCCGATCAGCGCGGCGATCTTGCCGCCGATGCGCTGCGGCGCGTCGATCCAGCCTTCGTTCCAGCTGCGGATCAGCCGCTCGCCCCATTGTCGCTCCGCCATGTCGGCGAGTGCGGGCGCGGTGGCGCGGGGGAGCGGGCCGAGCGAGTTGCCGTCGAGGTAGATCACACCTGCGGGAAGCGCGAAGCGGTCGCGATAGGCGCGGAGGGGATCGGCGGCGTCGAGCGCGCGGGCTTCGTCGCGGGTCATGCGGATGCCTTGGTGGAGAAGTTTTGTTTGACTGGGTTGCGCGAGGCGGAGCGCAACCGACTCCCCTCCTTTCCAGGGAAGGGAGGCGCGGTGCGGCGGCCGTTGCTCGAAATTGTAAAGGACAGCACGCTCACTTCTTCAGCCCCGCCTTGATAAGCGTCTTCGCTTGCGCCCAAGCCGCGCTCTCTGGCGCGATCAGTTCGACATGCCCCGTCCGCTCGACCAGATGCAGCGTCGCCCTGTCGCCCTTGGCCTGTGCCGCCGCGACATAGTCCGTTCCGAGTCGCACCGGGATGATCTTGTCCTCGCGCCCGTTGACCAGATCCTGCGGCACGCCGAGCGGCAGCAGCCGAGGGACCGAGGTGTCGGCGTAGACATCCGCCCGCGCACCGGGCTTGCCGACGAGCTGCGCGACCACCTCGACGCCGCAGCCATTGTCGGGGCTCGCCGCAGTCGCCTCGAGATCGGGCAATCCACCGAGGCTGACGACACGCGCGATCTTCAGCGGGTGCGCCGTATAGAGCGGACTCGTCGGCGCGATCCGCGACCGACCGGCGAGCCACAAGGCAAGATGCCCGCCCGCCGAATGCCCGACGACGACGATTCGCTTGGTATTGAGGTGATACTCCGCCGCATGCGTCCGCAGCGCATCAGCCGCCGCGCCCGCATCGAGGAAGGTCCCCGGATAGCCGCCGCCGCTCTTATCGACGCCGCGATATTCGACGTTCCACACCGCGATGCCGTCGCGCCGCAGATCGTCGGCGATCCAGTTCATCAGCCGGCGATCGGCGATGCTCGTCGTCCAGCAGCCGCCATGCACCATCACCACGACGGGATGCTTGCCAGCGCCGGTGGGCAGCCAGACGTCGACCTTCTGCAAGGCGTCGGGGCCATAATCGATCGTCGCATCGGGGGCGGGCTGGGGCCGCTTGGTCAGATCGGGCCAGGTCAGCAGCGCGGCGGGCGCAGGTGCGGCGGGAGCGGGGGGCGGGGTCTGGGACATGGAGGCTGTCGATACAGCGATCAGGGCGAGCGGGAGAAGACGCAGCATGCCTCGCCTGTAAACGCCGCGCTGGCATCTCGCCACCAGCGAATAGCGCTGCTATCGCCGGAGGATGCCAACCGATGTGACCGATCCCTTCAACGCCATCGTCGACGCGCCGTTCGATAGCGCGCTGAGCGATCGCTATCTCGTCTATGCGCTTTCGACGATCACCGCGCGCTCGCTGCCCGATGTGCGCGACGGGATGAAGCCGGTGCACCGCCGCCTGCTATGGGCGATGCGCCAGCTGCGGATGGACCCGAGCACGCCGTACAAGAAATCGGCGCGCGTCGTCGGCGAGGTGATCGGCAAATACCATCCGCACGGCGATTCGTCGGTGTACGACGCGATGGTCCGCCTCGCGCAGGATTTCTCGGTGCGCTACCCTTTGGTCGAGGGTCAGGGCAATTTCGGCAATATCGACGGCGATGGCGCCGCCGCCTTCCGCTACACCGAGGCGCGGCTGACGCAGGTCGCGATGGATCTGATGGCGGGCCTCGACGAGGACGCGGTCAACTACAAGCCGACCTACAATAACGAAGAGCAGGAGCCCGAGCTCTTCCCCGGTGCCTTCCCCAACCTGCTCGCCAATGGCGCGGCGGGGATCGCGGTCGGCATGGCGACCAACATCCCGCCGCACAATGTCGCCGAGCTGTACGACGCGGCGATCATGCTGATCGACCAGCCCGAGGCCGACGACGCGGCGATGCTGCAGCATATCCAGGGCCCCGATTTCCCGACAGGCGGACTCGTCGTCGATTCGCCCGCGGCGATCGCCGAGGCCTATGCCACCGGCCGCGGCGGCTTTCGCCTCCGCGCGCGCTGGAGCATCGAGAAGGAAAAAGGGGGCGGCTGGAACGCGATCATCACCGAGATCCCGTACGGCGTGCAGAAGGGCAAATTGATCGAGCAGATCGCCGCGCTGATCAACGACAAGAAGCTGCCGATCCTCGCCGACGTCCGCGACGAATCGGATTCGGAAATCCGCGTCGTGATCGAGCCGCGCAGCCGCTCGGTCGAGCCCGACATGCTGATGGAGAGCCTGTTCAAGATGACGGACCTCGAGGTCCGCTTCAGCATGAACCTCAATCTGCTCGACGCCGACCGCACGCCGCGCGTGATGAGCTTGCGCCAGGCGCTGCTCGCGTGGATCACGCACCAGTTCATCGTGCTCCAGCGCCGCACCGCGCACCGGCTCGACAAGATCCGCGACCGGATCGAGCTGCTCGACGGCTATATCATCGCCTATCTCAACCTCGACCGCGTGATCGAGATCATCCGCACCGAGGACGAACCCAAGCCAGTGATGATGGCCGAGTTCGAACTCAACGACCGGCAGGTCGAGGCGATCCTCAACATGCGGTTGCGATCGCTGCGCCGGCTCGAGGAAATGGAGCTGCGCAAGGAGCGCGACGGGCTCGAGAATGAGCGCTCGGGGCTCGAGGCACTGCTCGGCAGCGAAGCGCGCCAGCGCACGCGGCTCAAGAAGGATTTCGGCAAGCTGCGCGAGCGCTACGGCCCGGAGACCAAGCTCGGCCGCCGCCGCACCACCGTCGCCGAGGCCGCCCCTGCACGCGACATCCCGTTGGAAGCGATGATCGAGCGCGAGCCGATCACCGTGATCCTGTCGCAGCGCGGCTGGATCCGCGCGATGAAGGGGCATCTCGATGCCGCGGGCGTGGCGGCGGTGAAGTTCAAGGACGGCGACGCCGCGGCGTTCGATTTCACCGCGCAGACCACCGACAAGATCATGATCGCCGCCGAGAATGGCCGCTTCTACACGCTCGCGGCCGATCGCCTGCCGGGTGGGCGCGGTTTCGGCGAGCCGGTACGGTTGATGATCGACCTCGATGGCGATGTCGATATCGTCGAGATCTTCCGCGCGAGCCTTGCCGAAAAGCTGCTCGTCGCGGCGACCGACGGGCGCAGCTTCCTCGTGCGCACCGCCGACATCATCGCCGAGACGCGCAAGGGCAAGACTGTCGTCACGCCGCGACTCGGCGCCAAGCTCAAGCTCGTCCGCCCCGTCGATCCGGCGCACGATTATGTCGCGGCGATCGGTGACAATCGCCGCTTGCTCGTCTTCCCGCTGAGCGAGCTTGCCGAGCTGTCGCGCGGGCAGGGGGTGCAGCTGATGCGCTTCCGCGATGGCGGCTTGTCGGATGCGATCACCTTCGTCTTTGCCGAGGGACTGAGCTGGCCGATGGGGGGCGATACCGGCCGGACGCGCACCGAAACCGACCTCGCGCCGTGGCGCGCAGCGCGGGGCGCGGCGGGGCGGATGCCGCCCAACGGGTTCCCGCGCGACAATCGATTCTAGCGCGAACAACCGCGCCCATCTGTCTGCAAAGCATCGGATTTCTGGCGGAAATCGGGGAAATTCGTTTCGACTAAGAGGGATGTTAACGAATCGACCCTATCGCCAGGACTATGGCGCCGAAGTCCAATCCCGTGCTGACGCATGCGACCCCTCCGATGCCCTCGGCGGCGCTGGAGGCTTACCCGACATCGGTGGCGATGGCGGCTCGGATGATCGACCTTTTGCCGATCCCCGCGGCGATGGTCGCGCTCGGCGACTCGGGGGTGACGGTTCAGATCGCCAACCGCGCGTATGAAATTGCCGGCCTCGGCATGAACGACCGGCGGCGTTCGCTGATCGCGCAGATCGAGCCGCAGATCGTCGCGTTCATCGAGGGCGATACGCTGCGCACCGAATTCTCGGTCGAGTTCGGCGACAAGGTCGATTGCCATTATTACCAGGCAACGCTCGCACGGCTCGAACGCAACCCACTGCAGCGCTGCATGCTCGCTTTGGTCGACCAGACCGCCGAATTGCGCACCGAACACAATCTGCGGCGCGAGATGCTCACCGACAGTCTGACCGGGCTGCCCAACCGTGCCGGGTTCAGCGATCGGCTCGAAATGTTGCTCGAAGAACCGACCGAGCGTGCGAATTACGCCGTGTTGGTGATCGATCTCGATCGCTTCAGTCGAGTCAATGCCTGTCTCGGATCGATGGCGGGGGACGAACTGCTCATCACCGTCGCGCGTCGGCTCAAGGGCGCCTTGCGCGCACAGGACGTGCTCGCACGCACCGGCGGCGACGAATTCGGCATCCTGCTGACGCTCGAGGACGGGGTCGGCGATGCCGAGCGCGTCGCGCGGCGAATCCAGGGCGCGCTGTCGACGCCGTTCCGCCTCTCCGACTTCGAGATTCGCGTCGCCTGCTCCATCGGCATTTCGTTCGGCGCGGCCGCGATCGAAGATGGCGAGGAATTGATCCGCCACGCGCAATTCGCGGTCAAGCGCTCGAAGGCGACGGGCAAGACCGAAGCCTATCAGACGCAGGCGTTCGACATTGCGCGCGAACAGTTCGGGATGGAAACCGCGCTGCGCCGCGCGATCGAGCGCGGGCAGATGCGGCTGACCTATCAGCCGATTCGCGACCTTTCGACTGGGCAGCTCGTCGCGTTCGAATCGCTCGCGCGTTGGCGCGACGAGAACGGCGTGGAATATTCGCCCAACGATTTCATCCCGGTCGCCGAGGAATCGGGGCTGATCGTGCCGCTCGGGCGCTGGGCGATCCAGGAAGCCGCCGCGACGCTCGCGCAATGGGATGCGCGCTGTGGCGGCCATTGCGGCGTGCGACTCGCGGTCAATCTCTCGGCGATCCAGCTGCAGCGCGATACGATCGCCCCCGTCGTCGAGGCTGCGCTAAGCGCCTACGGGCTCGAGGGCTCGCGCTTCACGCTCGAACTGACCGAAAGTGCACTGGTCACCGATCCCGACCGAATCGCCGGGATCATGCACGCGTTGAAGCGACTCGGCACGACGATCGCGATGGACGATTTCGGGACGGGCTATTCGAACCTCGCCTATCTCCAGAAGCTGCCGATCGACATCCTCAAGATCGACCGAAGCTTCGTCAGCGGGATGCTCGCCGATCGCGACAAGATCGCGATCGTCCGCGCGGTCCTGTCGCTGGCGCAAGCGCTCGGCATGAAGACGACGGCCGAGGGAATCGAGACCAACGAACTCGCGCAGACGCTGGCGGCGCTGGGCTGCACTTACGGCCAGGGCTATCTCTACGCGCGGCCGCTCGAGGCCGAGGCGGCTTATGCGATGCTGGTCGAGGACCGCCACTGAGCGACGGCTTCGTCGGCGATCGCGTGCGCGCGCGCGGCGTCGGGGAAGGTTTCTGTCACCCACCGATCCTCGATCTGCTTGAGCAAGCGCGCGACGTCGGGCCCCTTGTTGACACCGCGCTGGACGAGCGCCCCCCCGGTCAGCGGAAAGCGCGGGATCTCAAAGGCGACGATCTCGCGTGCGCCGCGCACCGCATCCGCCGCATCCTCGACGGTCAGCAGCCAGCGGTCGAGCGCGCCGTCGCGCCCCAGCCGATAGGCGAGCGGATGCGGCGAGTCGGTCGGATCGGTCAGCGCCGAGACGATCCGCTTGCGCTGCGCGTTCGACAGTTTGAGGCGTGCACCGACGTTTTCGCCGAGGACGGGGTCGCGTGGCAGCACTGCCGCGAGGCGGCGGAGCGGATCGGGCGCGAGTCCGGCCTGCATCTCGGCCGCTGCGACACAGGCGAGGCGGCTTACCCCAGAATCGTCGATCTCGGGCAGCACCGGCAGCAGGATGCCGCGCGCGATCATCAACGCAAGCGTCGCGACGGCGTTGGGCGCGACGAGCAGTTTGAGGAATTCCGCCGAGATCCGTTCGCGCGACAGCGCCATCAGATCGTTGGCGCGCTGCGTGCAGGCGTCGAGCCCCGCCGCATCGGGTGCGTCACCAAAGCGCGCATGGAAGCGGAAGAAGCGCAGGATGCGCAAATGATCCTCGGCGATGCGCTGCAACGGTTCGCCGATGAAGCGCACGCGCCGCGCCGCGAGATCGTCGAGCCCGCCGAAATAGTCGAAGATCTCGCCGCTCGCCGGGTCGGCGTAGAGCGCGTTGATCGTGAAATCGCGCCGCGCCGCATCCTCGCGCCAATCGTCGGTGAAGGCGACCGTCGCGTGGCGGCCGTCGGTCGCGGTGTCGCGGCGCAGCGTCGTCACTTCGATCGGCGCGCCATCGGCGAGGACCGCGGTGATCGTGCCATGCGCGAGCCCCGTCGGAACCGCCTTGATCCGCGCCCGAGCGAGCAAGTCGATCACGTCTTCGGGGGTATGGCGCGTCGCCAGATCGACATCGGCGACGTCGATTCCGAGCAGCGTGTCGCGCACCGCGCCGCCGACATAGCGCGTCTCGCCGCGCGCAGCACCGAGCACGTCGCACAGTTCCGGCAGACCCGCCCGCGTCCGCCACGCGGCGGCGGGAAGGATCAGCCGTTCCATCGCAGCCGGCGCGACAGATTGACGATCATCGCCGCAGTCGCGCCCCAGATGCGGTGGCCATCCCAATGGATCTCGTAATAATGCCGGTTGCGCCCCTGCCACTCGACGCTGGCTTCGGTGTGGTTGCCCGAATCGAGCAGGAAGCCGAGCGGGACTTCGAACACTTCGGCCACTTCGGCGATCGCCGGGGTGAACACCAGATCGGGCGGAACGACGCCGATCACCGGCGTCACCTCGAAGCCGGTGACGGTACGATAGCGGTCGGCCTCGCCGACGATCGTCACACGGTCACGCGGCAGCGCAATCTCTTCCTCGGCTTCGCGCAAGGCGGCAGCGATCGCATCGGCATCGCCCGAATCGACGCGGCCGCCAGGGAAGGCGACTTGTCCGGCATGGCGCGACAGCGTGTCGGTGCGAAGCGTCAAGATCACGCCGGGCTCAGCACGATCGGTCACCGGGATCAGCACCGCGGCCTGGGCGAGCGGGCTCGCGATCGACTCGACGTCGACATGGTCGCCGGTGAGCAGCACGGTGTCGGCGTGGCCGATCGCCATCGCCTGGCGAAGCCGTTCGATGAGCTTCATGCCGCGGGCTCCAGCGCGAAGAACGCGCCGCCGCTCCACACGCCGGGCGGGGTCTCTCCGCCATCGATCGCGCGCTGCGCAAGTTCGTAATAGACCGTCCGCGCCACGACCGCGTCGAGCTCGCCGCGGACGCGCAGATAGGGGCGGGGGCCGTCGTCGCGCGGTTCGAAGCGCAGCGGATGATCGGCATCGGCGGTGACGAGGTCGCCGGTGTTGAGCCGGAAGGTCAGCATCGCGGCACGCCCTTCGCCCGATGCTTTCAGCTCGACCGCGACGAACGGCGCGTCCTCGACGTCAATGTCGAGCTTCTCGACCGGGGTGACGAGCACATAGCCGCCATCGGCCTCGCGCCGCAGGATCGTCGAGAACAGCCGCACCATCGCCTGGCGTCCGATCGGCGATCCCTGGTGGAACCACGTCCCGTCGCGCGCGATGCGCATTTCGCTGTCGCCGCAATGCGTCGGGTTCCAGCGCTCGACCGGGGGCAGCTTCTGCTCTTCGGCAAGGCGGGCAATGTCGGCGAGCGACAAAGCGGAAAGGTCGGGGATCGGCTCCATGGGCATGAAGGCGCGGTAGGACAGGCGCGCCGCCTCGTAAAGCCGCGTCGCGTCAGACCAAGGCTGCCACGCGCGGTCCGAGCAGGCCGGCGCCGGTCGGAACGTTCGCGCCGCGGGCGAGCAGGCGATGCCGCTCGACCGGGCCGGGCACGCGCCACGCGGCTGTGCGCGCTGCGTCGAAGCCGAAGAAGCGGCTGTAATATTCGGGGTCGCCGATCAGCGTCAGCGCATCGTCGAGCCCCGCGGCTTCGGCTGCGGCCAGCGCGCGTGCCGTCAGCATGCGGCCGATGCCGCCTTGCTGGCGGTCGGGCGCGACCGCGACGGGGCCGACTTGCACCATCGCGACGTCGCCGCCGTCGTCACCGGCGAAGCGAATCGGCCAGCACTGGATCGTGCCGATCAACGCGCCGTCCTCGACTGCGGCGAGGCTCAGCACGGGGATCGCGGTCATGCCTTCGCGGATTCGGTCTGCCGTTCGGCCATGGCGGTCGGTCCCGAAGGCACGATCGAGCAAAGCCTCGACGGCGTCGGGCGCGACAGCGGCAATCGGCAAGACCTCGATCACGGGCGTTGATCCTTCATGGCCGCATGGCAGCACGCGGGCCGCGCGCTTTACCCCCGATCAGCCCCAACGCAAGCGTCATCGTAGGGCAAAGGTTCCTCACACGGCGACTTCTGCTATGGGGCGCGGCGATACGACCAGGATTGGGATCGATTTGACCGACCGTTTGACGCTCAACGTGCACGACCTCGAAGTGATGGTGCTGACCGGCATCTATTCGGAGGAGACGCATTTGCCGCAGCCGCTGCGGATCTCGCTGACGGTCGATCTGGCGGTGCCCGATCGCTTCGATCCCGAGACGCCGCTGGCCGCCTCGAAGAACTATCTCGACCTCAAGCACGCGGCGACGACCGCGCTGCCGACGGGCGTACATTTCAAGCTGGTCGAGGCGGTGGCAGACCATATTTGCGAGACGCTGTTCCTGCAGGACAGCCGGGTCACGCGCGTCGAGGTGTCGATCGTCAAGCTCGCCATCGCCGAGGCGGGCGAGTCGATCGGCATTACCCTGGTGCGGAACCGGCGGTGAGGGCGGCGCTCGCGGCGGCGGTGGGCACGCGGTCGGCGCTGGTTTTCGGGGATGATCGCGACGCGGTCGCTGCAGTGCGTACGGTGCCGCGCGAATCCGGGATGATCTTGCTGGTGATCGACGCGCGCGTTGCAGCGCTCGATCGCGCCATGCTGCTGGCGGCGGTTACACCGCTCGCGGTCGAACTTGCGCCGCACACGCGCCTTGCCGCGCTCGATGTGGCGGCGGATGCGAACTGCGACGCCGTGGTCGCTGCGGCCGACTATCTCGTCAGCGCACATTCGACGACGGGGCAGGTGCTCGAGGTTCGCTAAGGTGTCGCTTCGGCCTTGCGCCCGGGGGTGTTTCTAGCGTCGCCCCCCGCGCTCGCACGCGCCGAGCTCGCGGACGACCAGCGCATAATCTTCGCGCGCGATCGTCGCATCGTCGCCGCTTTGCGGGACCGAGGTGTCGGGCAGCGTGGCGGGCAGGGTGCAGGCGAGGCGGTACCACAAGAGCGTATCGCGCGCCGGTGGTGGGGCAGATTGGTCGACCACTTCGCTGAGCGCGATCACCCAATGCGGCGGCTGATCGGGTTTGCGCTCGATATCGAACGAGATCGGACGGCTGTCGCTGGTCGTCAGGAAGATCTGCGTCTGGCCCGAGCCGGGCAGATCGCCGCGCGTATGGACGGCATTGCCGATGCCGGTCACCGTTGGCGGCGCGTCGGGGGCGAGCACTTCGCGGACGATTCGGCGGGTGAGCCCGTCGCCCGTCGGGGTCCAGCTGCGCTGCCCGTCGGGCCGGACGAGCTGGACCTGGCCAGCGTTGCTTGCGACACTGCGCGCGAACAACAGCACCCGCGCCTTGCGATAGCGCGGGACTCGCCCATGGGCATCGAGCGGGACGTCGAGCGTGTAGCCGAGCCGCGGCGGAACGGCGGTGGTGCCGCGAATCAGCGCGGTGACGTCGGCCTCGACGTACAGTCGCACGATATTCGGTGGGAGGTCCGGCGCATCGGCAGGCTTAAGCCGAAGCTGGCTGCGGATCGTCGCATCGACGATCACCGGCGCCGCGACGACGAGGTCGGCATAGTCGGCATAGTATAACGCCGGAATCGCGACATCTGTCGGATTTGCACGGGTTTGCTGCCCTGCGGCGAGGGTTGCGGGCAGGCCGAGCAGGGCGGCTGCGAGAGCGAATTTAAGCGGTATCGGCATGCTGCTGGATTAGCTGGTCACGACATTTTTAAACAGAAATAATTCTGCCACGGTGAGGTTGTACGTTTGTTGCGTGAGACAAAGCGTTTGCGTCGTGGTTTTTGGCACGATAGAGGTTGTGGTCTGTCCAGGATACACTAGCCCATGACAGGCCGGATAACGAGCGGACGTTACGGATCGGCTTGGACCGTCGTGCCGGAATAGAGGAGTTTCGTTTCTGAATGGCATACGCTGATCGCAATACGAGTGGCAGCAAAGTGGTGTCGATCGTGATCGTTTCGGTCATTGTCGCGCTGTTCGCGTGGGGTTTCGTGAACGGGCTGACCTTCAAGTACATCAAAAAGGTGACCGAGAAGCTTAACACCTTCGACGTCGTCGAACCGCCGCCCCCTCCACCAGACAAGCCGCCCCCCCCGCCGCCCGAACAGCCGCAGCTGCAGACCCCACCGGTCGTGTCGCCGCCGCCGATCGTGCGCGTCCAGTCGCCGCCGCCGCCGATCGCTACGGTCGTCACGCCGCCGCCGGCTGCGCCGATCACGGTTCGCGCCGCAGCGCCTGCTCCTGTCCCGGTCGCGGCACCCCCCGCACCCGTGGTCAGCAAGGCCGCGGGCCCCAAGGGCGATCCGTCGCAGTGGGTGACCACCGACGATTATCCTTCCGACGCGCTGAGTGCAGAGGCGCAGGGTACCAGCAAGATCAAGTGGGAAATCAATACCGCTGGTCGTGTTGAGAACTGTGTCGTCGTCGCATCCAGCGGCAACTCGTCGCTCGATCGCGCGGCCTGCTCGAACATCACGCGTCGCGGGCGGTATTCGCCGGCGATGGACCAGAGCGGCAACCCCATCCGTTCCGCTTCGTCGCGCAACGTCGTGTGGCGCTTGCCAGAATAAAACCAATCCTAGCCGTGCGGGCCCGGGAAGGGGCCCCACGGTCATCTTGTCGAGAAGGAAGTCCCCCTAATGTCCACCATCATCCTCGCTGCCGGTGCCAACGCCGCAGACAATTTCGGCTTCATGAACGCGATGAAGCAGGGCGGCCCCGTCACCTGGACGACCGCTGGCATCCTCACGATCTTCCTGTTCTTCACGCTCTACATCTTGTTCACCAAGATCTTCGAGCAGCAGAAGATCATCAACCAGGGCCGTCGCGTCCGTGCGACCTTCTGGGCGTCGAACTCGCTGCGCGAAGGCGCTGCCAAGCTCGAGAAGAACTCGGCCTACAAGCAGATCGTCGACGACGGCATCGAAGCCCAGGAGCAGCATTCGCGTCTGACCGATCCGGTCGAAGCGCATGACTGGCTGCACGGCTCGCTCGCTCGCTCGGAAGCGATCATCAACTCGCAGCTCGGTGGCGGTCTCGCCTTCCTCGCAACGGTCGGCGCAACCGCACCGTTCGTCGGTCTGTTCGGTACGGTTCTTGGTATTTACCGCGCACTGATCGGCATCGGCCAGGCTGGCCAGGCATCGATCGACAAGGTCGCAGGCCCGGTCGGTGAGTCGCTGATCATGACCGCCTTCGGTCTGGTCGTCGCGGTTCCGGCCGTGCTCGCCTTCAACTGGCTGCAGCGTCGCAACAAGGCGATCGCCGAGCACCTCTCGGCCTTCTCGAACGACGTGCTCGGCTACCTTGCATCGAACGGTGCGGTTCGTCCGCATGCACCGGGCAAGAAGGCTCCGGTTGCTGCAGCGAAGCCCGCTGTGACGACCACGACGGCTGGCCAGGCCGGCGGCGTGCAGACCCGCGTCTAAGACTACCGAACGGGGCCGCCGCTCGGCGGCCCCGCTTCCTTCGCCGCCCGGTATGTCGGGCGGCCTGACCGATACGAATAGGATGGCCTTTCATGGCGATTAGTACAGGTGGCGGCGGCGATGACGCCCCGATGTCCGACATCAATACGACGCCGCTCGTCGACGTCATGCTGGTGTTGCTCATCATCTTCCTCATCACGATCCCGGCGATCGTGCAGACCGTCAAGCTGAAGCTCCCGGACGTGCGCTACGATCCGACCGTGACCAAGCCCGAGAACGTGTCGCTCTCGATCACGCGCAAGCCAGACGGCAGCTGCGCGGTGTTCTGGGGCCAGACGCCGGTGACGCATGAGGAACTGCTCAAGCGTGCGACCGACAAGCTCAAGGAAATCGTCGACAAGGCCGGCGGCGCCGCGAACTTGACGACCGACGACCTTCCCGAGGCGCATATCCGCGGCGACGTCGAGACTCCGTATCGCTGCATTGGCGGTGCAATCTACACGATGCAGTCGGCAGGCTTCGCCAAGGTTGGCTTCATTTCGGAACCCCCTCCCACGGGCGGCCCGTCTTCGTGATCGCTGCTGCAGCAGCGCATTTGATTTGCGGCCTCGCCGCAGGGAGTAACTGACATGGCAATTAGCGCAGGGCGTGCTGACGACCAGCCGATGATGGACATGAACACGACGCCGTTGATCGACGTCATGCTCGTGCTCCTCATCATGTTCATCATCACCATCCCGATCCAGACGCACGCGGTGAAGGTCGATCTTCCGATCAATGACCCGAACCAGACCAAGCCCTTGATCGACCCGCAAAAGAACAAGATCGTGATCCAGCCCGACGGCGTCGTGCTGTGGAACGGCGCGGCGACCGACCCGGCAACGCTGCAGCAGTATCTGACGCAGACGACGCAGCTGAACCCCGAGCCCGAGCTGCACTTCCAGCCCGACCCGGCGGCAAAGTACGAGAAGGTCGACCAGATCCTCGCGATCATCAAGCGGTCGAACGTCTCGAAGCTCGGCTTCATCGGCAACGAGCAGTATCGCAACGACTTCTAAGGCGTTCGCGACCATCGAAGCACAATCAGGGCGGTCCTTCGGGGCCGCCTTTTTTTTGGCCGTGGCGCCGCGACAGGCGGGGGCTTGCCGCCGGGGCTCCGCATTCCCGCTGCAACGACCGGGCGGACATCCGCAGGCGATCGGGCGGTCCGCGCTAGGCAGTGACCGGCCCCCCAAGTCGCCATCGCCACAAGCCGTGGCGGCGAGTCGCAGGAGTGCTGCCCAGCGGCGCGAATAGCCGGCCAATCGCACCTGTCGTGCTCCAGGCGCTGGGCTCGATCGCCCCCCCAGACGCGTGTTTTACAAAGTCGAGCGTTGCCAAATCTTGCCTGATCCAGAGGAGTCACCAGCGGCGCGACACGCTGGTGCGCGTCCGATGCTGGCGCCGCTGCGAGGCCTGCGGAATCGCGGATCGAAAAGACCAGCCCGAAAATATCGCGAGCCGATCGATGTAGGATTGCGCCAATTTCGCGTTCGACCGCCCGTCCGTGGCGTACGCGCTTTGCACCCTCCCAAAAGCGCCCGTTCGTGGATGTTGGCCAATGGCCGCTTGCACCATGCTATTCCGAACGAAGTGCGGGGCCGCCCGGCTATGCTTGCGCCGAAGCAGGTTGCGGGCGCCGACGTCGCAAAAATGAAACTTGATTTATGTTTGAGGTCGATCCGATCAGGCGAAACCTCATGAGGATTGGCTGATCCGTCCCATTTAATACTGTTTTTCCAGGAGCATTAACGAAATCTGAAGCAGAAGAGACTTATCGATACCGCAAGGGGACCATCGGTGAAGCTATTGCGCGCAATTAACCGGGCATCATGCGGTCTCTCGCGCGTCGGGACTATTGCGAAACGGTGCGATGGGACTGCTGCGGTCGAATTCGCGATTGTCGGGCCGGCTTTTATCGGCCTTGTGCTCGCGATCCTCTATACTGCATTAATCTTCCTGGCGCAGCAGATGCTCGAGACGGCGGCCCTGGCGTCGGCGCGCTTGTTGCTGACAGGATCCGCGCAAACGATCCGACTGGCCAACGGCACCGTCGGACTGTCCGCGAGCGACTTGAAGAATGCGATCTGCAACGGGACCACCGGCACCAATTCCAGCGGCGCTGCCGTCACCATTGCGCCGTTGCTGCCACCGATGCTGTCGTGCAGTCGGCTCACGGTCAACGTCAGCACCGCGAACACGTACAATGTCGCGAGCACGACGGCTCCGACGTTCACCTACAACAGCCAAGGCGTCATAACGTCGACGAATACCGGCTATAACACCCAGTCGAACGGCAACGGGCAAAGCCAGATCGTTGTCCTGCAACTCATCTATCTGTGGCCGACGGGCGTCGGCCCCTTGGGTTTGAACCTCACGAACCAGCCCAACGGCAATCGCATGCTCGTGGCGACGTCGGTATCAACGACCGAGGCCTATTCGTGCAATTCGGGGCAGACCTCGTGCTGAGGCGCCTGGTCGATAGCACGCGCGGGGTCGCCCTCGTCGAGTTTGCAATGTGCCTGCCCGTGCTCATCGTCATGTATCTTGGCGGGTACGCCACGATGGATATGATCTCGTCGACCCGCAAGGTCACCACCGCGACGCGTTCGCTGGTCGACCTGGTCAGCCGAACCATGTCGCCAGCGATCATCTACAACAAGCCGCAAGACGCGAGCGCGACGTCGTACCTCAGCGCGAGCGCGGTTGCCCTGGCGCCGTACGCGCTCAACAACGCAACCGAGCAAATCTCGCTCCTGCGAATCTGCGACGCGACGCACGCCTATGTCGTTTGGACCCAGGCTCAAACGCAGACCGTCGATGGCAGCGCCGTGTCGGCGGTGACGTCGACCCACACCGCCGGGACGCTCCCCGCGAACCAGACACAGTCTGCCGCGAATGTGATTTCGATCCCGAGTTCGATGGTCACGGCCCCGATGGTTCCCGTTTCGCCGGACGGCTCGAACGTGTGCACGAACTTCGCGCCGGGCACCAGCACCAAGACCCAAGTCGGTACCGCGGGTGGCTGGCTGTTCGTCGGGACCGTCAACTACAGCTATACGCCAGGTGTCAGCGTCTTGTCCTTGCCGACGATGAGACTGACCGACACCATCTATATGTCCCCTCGTCTTTACTAGGTGTACGGATGATGAAGAGCGCTCGCATGTTTCAGCCCTGGGTTGCCGTGGTGAGGTTCCTTCGTCGGCTGAACGCCGACCGAAGGGGTGGCGTTCTCATGATCATGGGGTTTGCGATCATTCCGCTGACCTTCGCGACGGGTTTCGGCATCGACTATGCGCGCGCCATGCGGCTCCAGACGCATTTGAACTCCGCGGCCGATGCCGCGGCGCTGGCGGCGGTTTCGCCCGCGATGATCCTGCGGACGGGAACTGATCCGTCCGATGCAGCCTATGCCATGTTCGACGCCCAAGCCTTGGCGATCGGCGGCTATCAGGGGATACAACGGACCGTCACCATAACGGCCAGCGCCTCGGGCAGCGGCCAGACACTGGCGGCGCTCCGCACGGCAACCGTCTCCTACACCGCACAATCGATCAACATCTTTGGCGGGATCCTCGGCGCGACAACGCTGACGGTGCGTGGCACCGCGACGGCCAATGCAGCGCAGCCGCCCAATGTCGATTTCTACCTGGCGATGGACAATTCCCCATCGATGCTTCTGCCCGCGACGTCGGACGGGATCAGCAAGATTCAGAAAGTTACCGGCTGCGCCTTTTCCTGCCATGAATCGTTGCCGCACAATGATTCAATCAATGTCACGAACAGCGCCGGGCTGCAGGTATTATTGTCGTCTAGCTATTATACCGCCGGCGCATCCAACCAGAACGTATACTATCTCTATAATCCAACGACCAAGCTTCTCTTCGATAGTTCGCAAAAACCGCTAAATCCTGCGTCATCGTCATCGGTTTCTGGTCCCAGCACGACGGGTGGGACGTGGTTAAACCCAACGACAACGACGACCACTGTGACGACCGCAACCGTGGTTACCTACTCCATCACCGATAGTAACAGCGGGCCGGTTACGATCACCAAGACGACAGCTTCCACCCCGACGACGGTCGTCAAAATCACGCCGCCATTCGGTACTTCAACCACGACCAGCACGACCGGGAGCACATCGAGTTCGTCGTCTACCTATGACACCGGCTATTGGGCGGACGGCTATTGGCTGACGCACAATTACGGGCTCCTCTATGGGAGTCCCGCCAGCATCACGTTGCGCAAGGATGACGTGGTCTCCGCGGCCAGCCAATTGATCCCCTTCGCTGCAAATCAGGCCCAGCAGTTCAAAGTCACCTATCAAGCGCAGATGTTCTCGTTCGACTGGACGCGGTCGGGGAACACCTCTCCCGTCAAAACGCTGAATACGCTCACCAATGTCGCATCGTATGGCAGCAATTTCTCGGCAGCCTCATTGTTTCCGAACGATGATTTATGGTGGCAGAACAGCCAACCGACCAGCACGACGAACACCAACGATCAAGCCACCGAAATATCCAATATGCTGACGACGATGAACGGCCTCATCCCGACGGCTGGTTCAGGCGCGCCCGGGGTCACTCCACAGAAAATTCTGTTCCTCGTGACAGATGGCATGGTGGACCAGCCCAGCCGCTATTTCGGGCCGCTGCGGAGCAGTGATCAGACAATCTGCACGGCGATCAAGGCAAAGGGGATCAAGATCGCAATCCTCTACACCCAGTATCTGCCCGAGGCGCTGGCCAATGATGCTTGGTCGCAAACCAACGTCGCGCCGTTCCTGCCACCCCCTCCCGCGCCGTATTCGGGCAGCAGTGCGGGAACCTCGGACAAGGTGTTGACCGCGTTGCAGCAGTGCGCCTCGCCCGGGACCAACGGGGCCGCGCTTGTGCAGACGGTGACCGCCAACGACAGCATCATCACCGCACTCCAGCAGCTGTTCTCCACTGCGCTCCAGACTTCGCGCCTGGTCCAGTGATCGCGCAACGCCATCGACCGTTGCCGACGCGCGCGCCCGCGTCGTGCGGCACGCGTCCGCGGCGGCGCGCTTACAACCGCGGCAGCGTGACCCCGCGCTGTCCCATATATTTGCCCGCGCGATCGGCATAGCTCGTCTCGCACGGCTCGTTGCCTTCGAGGAAGAGGAACTGGCACGCGCCTTCATTGGCGTAGATCTTCGCGGGCAGGGGGGTGGTGTTCGAAAATTCGAGCGTGACATGCCCCTCCCAGCCGGGCTCGAGCGGGGTGACATTGACGATGATCCCGCAGCGCGCATAGGTCGACTTGCCGAGGCAGATCACCAGCACGTCACGCGGAACGCGGAAATACTCGACCGTGCGCGCCAGCGCGAAGCTGTTGGGCGGGATGATGCAGCAATCGGTCTTGCGGTCGACGAAGCTGTTGGCGGCAAAGTCCTTAGGGTCGACGATCACGCTGTCGATGTTGGTGAAGACCTTGAACTCGTCGGACACGCGCGCGTCATAGCCGTAGGACGACAGGCCGTAGCTGATGCAGCCGTCGCGCTTCTGGCCGTCGACGAACGGCTCGATCATCCCGGTGGTTAGCGCCTGCTCGCGAATCCAGCGGTCGGACATGATCGACATGTGAAGGCTCCCTGTTGGTTGCCGCCAGCCTGTCGCCGGAAATGCGGGGACGGGCAAGGCGCTATTGCGTGGACCTTGGTGTGCTGTCATAGTAATACACGCACGGGGAGATGGATCGATGCGACGATGGCATAGGCTTTTCAATCGCGGGCTTGTGCTGGCCGGGGTCGGGCTGGGCACCGTGGTGCTCGCGCCCGAGGTACTGGCCTTTCCGCATCGCCAGATTATCGGCGATACCGTCGTCTATTCCGAGCGGGCGCTGCCGGCGACGATGCCGCAGCTTCTGGCGCAATCCGACGCGCTGCTGCGCAAGAGCGCGATCTTCGGGCCGGGCTATGGTCGGCGCATCTTCCTGACCGATGGCGGCTGGCGCTGGCGGGCGCTCGCCTTGCAGGCGTCGGGTGCGTTCGCGCTCTCGCGCGGGTTTGGCGAGACGATCGTCGTCAACCGCAGCGATGCCGCGCGCGACGTGGTTTTCAACGGCGGGGCGATCGCGGGACAGCGCAGCCTGTCGGGCGTGATCGCGCACGAGCGCACCCACGGGCTGATCCGCGCGCGCTACGGCGTCGCCGCCGATGTCGTCTATCCAGCGTGGCTGCGCGAGGGATATTGCGATCTGGTGGCGGGCGGGGGGAGCCTGTCGGACCGAGATGCGGCGTTGCTCAAGGCGGAGCATCGCAGCGTTCCGGCGCTGCGCTATTATGACGGGCGCAAGCGCGTCGAGGCAGCGTTGCGCGCGAATGGCGGGTCGGTCGATGCGCTGTTCGCTGGGGCATCGAAGGTGGACTGACGCGACGCTCCCCGGCGAAGGCCGGGGCCCAGATGCGGGCGTTGCAGGGGTGGCGTCGCGTTCGACTACCGAACGCTCGCGACTGGGCCCCGGCCTTCGCCGGGGAGCGGCAACCTCGCGATTACGCTTTCGGCCCCAACCCCAGATCCGCCGGCCCGAAGGCATGCGGCAGCAATTCGCTCAGCAGATAGCGCTCGACCGCGTCGCCCTCGGCCGCGCCGCACCACACGACGATATCGCGCCCGCCGATCTGCGCGGCTTCGTTGATCACCTGGCGGCAGCGGCCGCACGGGCCGACCGGCGCGGTTCCCGTCGGGCGCCCGTCGGCGTCCATCGCGCCGCCGATCACGCCGATCTCGACCACGTCGCGGAAATCGCCTGCGCTGTTGACCGTGGCCAGCGCGACCGTTTCGGCGCAGAGCGACAGGCCATAGCTCGCATTCTCGAAATTCGCGCCGGTGACGATCCGCCCGTCGGCGAGCAGCACCGCCGCGCCGACCGCGAAGCGCGAATAGGGGGCGTGTGCGTTCAACGCGGCGGCGCGCGCTGCGGTGATCAAGGTTTCTTGCATCGTCATGGTGCCACTACATCCCAATGGACCGGCCCATCGACCCCGTCGATGCGCCGCATGTCGCTTGCCTGCCACATCCGCCAGCGCCTTGCCGGATAATCGGGCGGGAAGAAATCCTGCATCGCCCAGACCGGGCGGGGAATCGCCAGCGTCACGCCGTATGCCGCATCGAAGCGCTTGCTGACCTTGATCAGCAGCGGCTTGCCGGTATGCGATTCGACCATCGTGATGAAGCGCCGAAGCTCGTCGAGCACGATCGGCGCGGTCGGCCGCGCCGTGCAGTCGTCGCTGAAATCGAGCTCGAGCGCGGTGGGGAGCGCGCCATCGTCGCGCGCGACGATCGTGTTGAAGGCGTTGGCCTGGTCGGCGGCGAGGCGGCACAGCGAATAGGCATGGCTCGCGCCGCGGCGCATTCCCGTCTCGGCGACCGCGGACCAGTTCGCCTCGAAGCGCGGGTCGCGCTGATCGGCGGCGGTTGCGCGGACATAGGCGAAATCGGCGCCGCCGCGCTTGACGGCAAACCAGTCGATCTCGCCATTGGCGGCGGACACGTCGAGCCCCTGGAACGCGAAGCGGTCGGTCGGCCGCCAGCTCAGCGCGAGCACCCAGAGAATGATGGCAGCAAGGGCAAGTACGCCGGCGATCGTGGCGTACAGCCCGACCCGGATGCCCCACAGGCGATATTTTACCACGATAGTCCCGTTCGGGCGGTCAGCCCTTGATATGAAGTACGCAGATCAGCGTGAACAGCCGGCGGGCGGTGTCGAAGTCGATCTCGATCTTGCCCTCCAGCCGTTCCTTGAGCAGCTCCGCCGCTTCGTTGTGGATGCCGCGCCGCGCCATGTCCACCGTCTCGATCTGCGCCGGTGTCGCGTTTCGGATCGCCTGGTAATAGCTGTCGCAGATCGCGAAATAGTCTTTGATCGGGCGACGGACGCGCCCCATGCCGAGCACATAGGTCTCGAGATGGCGGTCGTCCGCGCGGTGGATCGCGATGCCGAGCCGGCCTTCCTCGACGCTGAGCGCGATCCGGTAGGGGCCGGCATAGCCATCGGGATACGCCCTTTGCGGCGCGAAATGGTTGCCTTCGATCAGATCGAAGATCGCGATGCGGCGCTCTTGCTCGATATCGGCCGACCGCCACAGGATCGTGCGTTCGTCGAGAGTCACGGCAATGATGCGCGGATCGGCCATGATTACGCCGTAGCGGGGGCGGGGCCAGGGGACAACATCCGCCCACGGGATTCACACCCGGGTGAGCGCAATCCGCTTGAGTGGGCAGGCGGCGAGTGGGATGAGAGCGCCATGGCCACAGCATTCCTCCCCACACCGCCCGTTCCCGAAACCGTATCGCTACCACAGAACGTCGAAGCCGAGGCCGCGATGCTCGGCGCGATGATGATCGACAACCGCCTCGCCGACGATCTGATCGATCGGCTCGACGCGGAACACTTTTTCGAGCCGCTCCACGGCCGCATCTTCAGCGCGATCAAGACGCTGCGCGGCAACGACATGCTCGCGAGCCCCGTCACGCTGCGCCCGATGTTCGAACAGGACGCCGGGATGCGCGAGCTGGGCGGCCCCGCCTATCTCGCGCAGCTCACCGGCTCGGGCGCAGGGCTGATCGGCGCGCGGCAGTTCGCCAAGCAGATCTACGATCTCGCGATGCTGCGCACGCTGGTGACGGTCGGCCGTGGCCTCGTCGATCGCGCGATGGATACGTCGGAAGAGGTCAACCCGCGCGCGCAGATCGAAGCGGCCGAGGAGGAACTCTACAAGGTCGCGTCGGACGGCGCGACCGAGAGCCAGACCAAGAGCTTCCTGCAGGCCGCCAAGACGACGCTCAAGATGGCCGAAGTGGCGCTCAATTCGGGCGGGCATATCTCGGGCATCACGACGGGGATCGAGAGCATCAACACCAAGATCGGCGGCATGCACCGCTCCGACTTGATGATCCTCGCCGGGCGTCCGGGCATGGGCAAGACCTCGCTTGCCACCAACATCGCGTTCAACGCGGCGCAGCGCTGGATGCGTGACATGGCCGACGGGATCGACCCCGAGCGCTCGCTGGGCGCGAAGGTTGCGTTCTTCAGCCTGGAAATGTCGGCCGATCAGTTGGCGGGGCGCGTCTTGTCCGAGCAGGCGCGAATCAATTCGGACGTGCTGCGTTCGGGCAAGATCAGCCGGCACGAATTCCAGGCGCTCGCGACGACCGCGGCCGAACTCGAGAATCTGCCGCTGTTCATCGACGATACCGCCAACCTGTCGATCGCCTCGCTCCACACGCGCGCGCGGCGATTGCAGCGGCGGCACAACAACCAGCTCGGGCTGATCATCGTCGATTACCTTCAGTTGCTGTCCGGCTCGGCGAAGAGTTCGGGCGACGGGCGCGTGCAGGAAATCTCGGAGATCAGCCGCGGGCTCAAGGGCGTCGCGAAGGATCTCAACGTGCCGGTGATGGCGCTGTCGCAGCTCAGCCGCGCGGTCGAGCAGCGCGAGGACAAGCGCCCGCTGCTGTCGGATCTGCGCGAATCGGGGTCGATCGAGCAGGACGCCGACATGGTGATGTTCGTCTATCGCGAGGATTATTATCTCAACATGGCGCAGCCCGAGATCCCGAGCGCGAACAGTCCGGCAGGCGTGCAGGACAAGCATGCGCAATGGTCCGAGCATCTCTCGCGCGTCGATGGTCTCGCCGAGCTGATCATCGCCAAGCAGCGTCACGGCTCAACCGGCAAGGTGATGCTCAAGTTCGAGCCGCACATCACGCGCTTCAGCGACGTGGTCGTAGGCGGCGGTGGCGGCGGCTATTGAGGCTGCGCGGTTGAAGACGCTCGTCGATTCGAACGCGGTGCTGGCCGCGGGGCTGCCGCTGATCCGGACGCAGTTCGGCGTGCCCGAGTCGTTTCCGCCGCAGGTGCTCGCCGCGGCGGAAGAGGCCGCCAAGCGCGTGCCGACTGCGCATGTCGATCGCACCGCCACGCCGTTCGTCACGCTCGACCCGGCGAGTTCGACCGATCTCGACCAGGCGTTTGCGATCGAGCGCAGCGGGGCGGACCTGTTGCTCCACTATGCGATCGCCGACGTCGCGTGGTTCGTCGACGATGGCGGGGTGATCGACGCCGAGGCGTGGAAGCGGGGCACGACGCTCTATCTGCCCGACGGCAAGGCCGGGCTCTATCCGCCGGTGCTCGCCGAGGGCGCGGCGAGCCTCTTGCCGAGCGGACCGCGGCCGGCGGTGGTGTTCACCGTGCGCGTTGCGCCCGATGGGACTCCGACACTCGACGGGGCCAAGCGGGCGATCATCCGCAGTCGGGCGAAGCTTGCCTATGACAGCGTGACCGAGGCCGATCTCCCGCCCGATTTCGCCGAACTCGCCAACCGCATCGCCACCGCCGAGGATGCGCGCGGCGCGAGTCGCGTCGATCCGCCACAGCAGGACGTGATCGCCGACGGGAAGGGTGGCTATCGGCTGGCGTTCGAGCCGCGGTTGCTGTCCGAGGACCGCAACGCCGCGCTGTCGCTCGCGACCAACCTTGCGGTCGCTGCGCTGTTGCACGCGCACCATACTGGGCTGTTCCGCGTGATGGCCGGGCCGGACAATCGCGCAGTGCAACGGCTGCGCAATGTTGCGCTAGGGCTTGGGTTGGAGTGGCCTGCCGCGCTGACGCTTTCGCAGTTCGTCGCGACGCTGTCTGCCGCCGACCCGGCGCAGGCCGCCTTCATGATCGCCGAGCGGCGCAGCGGGGGCGGGGCGACCTATACGCCGTACCGCGATGGCGTGATCCCGTGGCATGCGGCGATGGCGGCGACCTATGCGCATGCGACGGCGCCGCTGCGCCGGCTGGCAGATCGCTATGTCGTGCGCGCCGCGCTCGCCATCGCCAACGGACAGCCGGTGCCCGAGGTGGTGACGCAGGCGTTCGAGACGCTCCCGCCGGTGATGGCGCGCGCCGATGCGATCGGCGGGCGGATCGACCGCGCGGTGATCGACCTGGCCGAGACGGCGGTGCTGCAGGGGCGCGAGGGCGAGATCTTCTCCGCGGTGATCGTCGATGCGGATGCGCACGGCGCGCGGGTTCAGTTGTGCGATCTTGCGGTACTGACGAGCGTCAAGACCGCGGGCAAGCCGGGTGAGACGATCTCGGTGCGGCTGGTGGCGGCGGACACGACGGCGCGGACTTTGAACTTCGAGCGGGTATCGTAAGGCGAAAGCACGCAAAGAGGCGACGAAGCAAAGGACCGGCGCACGGAGGCTTTAATCGCGGTGCACCGCGGTGTTCCTCCCCTTCCTGGAAGGGAGGGGCCGGGGGTGGGTCGGCCCGTGGCACGGGTGACCTTCCTATTGAGAGCAACCCACCCCCAACCCCTCCCTTCCAGGGAGGGGAGTCAGAACGGCGGGCTGGCTAGGACTGTCTGCGTTCACTGCAGCGGGGTCATACGCCTAAAAAACCGGCTCCTCGCCCGGCTTCTCGGGCACGTGAATCCCGCACTCGACCTTCTCCCACCCGCGCCAGCGGCCCGAGCGCGGGTCTTCGCCCGGCAACACCTTGCTCGTGCACGGCGCACAGCCGATCGAGGGATAGCCTTCGGCTTCCAATGGATGCCGCGGCAGCCTGTGCTCTTCGAAATAGGCGTCGAGCTTGGCCTTGTCCCACGCCGCGAGCGGATTGAGCTTCAACCGACCCTCATCCTCCTCGAAGCGCGGCATCGCCTGGCGCGTGCCCGCCTGGAAGCCCTTGCGGCCCGAGATCCACGCATCGAACGGCGCCAAAGCCCGGCGCAATGGCTCGACCTTGCGCAGGTCGCAGCAGCCGTCGGGGTCGTAATTCCAGCGCAAGCCCGTCGCATCCTTCGCCGCGAGCAGCCGCGGATCGGTACGAAACACGCGCAGATCGGTGAAACCGAGCGTCTCGGACAGTTCGTCACGATACGCGAGCGTCGCGCCGAAGATCTTCTGCGTGTTGAGGAAGATCACCGGAATGTCCTTGTCGACCTGCGAGATCAAGTGGAGCAGGACCGCGCTCTCCGCGCCGAACGACGAGACCGCCGCGACGCGCCCCTTGAGCTCACCCGTCAGCAACTCGCCGAGCATGTCGCGCGTGTCGACGCCGGCGAAGCGCGCTTCCATCGCCGCGGCATCGGCGGGCGAGAAGGGCGCGACGTCGATCAGGTCGAGCTTGCGCAGCGCGTTACCCATGCCGCCGCGCCCAGATCGGCACGCGGCCGTCGGCGGCCTTCTGATAGACGTTCTCGTAGCGCTTGAGCGAAGCCTCGAGCGTTGCCGGGTCGATTTCCGATTCGGGCGCGAAGCTGTCGAAGCCGCAGCGTTGCATCAGCGGCATCTGGTCGACCAGCACATCGCCCTGCGCGCGCAGTTCGCCGGTATATCCCGCCTCGCGCAAAATCCGCGCCGACGAATAGCCCCGCCCATCGCGGAAGCTTGGGAAGCTCACCTCGATCAGCGCGATCCGGTCGAGATACGGCAGCAGCGCGCGCGCATCGTCGCCCGCCTCGAGCCGTACCGCGGTCGCGTTGGTCTGCGCATCGAGAAATGCGTCGAGCGTGACGGCAGGCTCGTCGAAACTCGCTTCGCCCCGGCGCAGGCCGGGGCCACCCTGAGGCTTGGCCTGCGCGTCCAACGCAGCGGCCCCGGCCTGCGCCGGGGCGACGGTGACGGGCTTATCCATAAAGCGCTTCCTTGAACGGCTCCATGCCGATGCGGCGATAGGTATCGAGGAAGCGTTCGCCGCCCTCGCGCTGCGCCAGATAGACGGTGGTGACCTTTTCGACCGCGTCAACCACGCCGTCCTCGTCGAACCCCGGGCCGGTGATCTTGGCGAGGCTCACATCCTCAGCGCCCGATCCGCCGAGCGAGAGCTGGTAATTTTCGACGCCCTTCTTGTCGACGCCGAGAATGCCGATGTGCCCGGCGTGGTGATGCCCGCAGGCATTGATGCAGCCGCTGATCTTGACCTTCAACTCGCCGATGTCGCGCTGGCGTGCGGGATCGGCAAAGCGCTCGGTGATCTTCTGCGCGAGCGGGATCGAGCGCGCATTGGCGAGGCTGCAATAATCGAGGCCGGGGCAGGCGATGATGTCGCTGATCAGGTCGAGATTGGCGGGCGCGAGGCCGGCCGCGTCGAGCTGCTGCCAGATCGTGTGGAGATCGGCCTTGCGGACGTGCGGCAGGACGATGTTCTGCGCATGCGTCACGCGCAGTTCGTCGAAGCTGTAGCGCTCGGCGAGGTCGGCCATGAGGTCGATCTGCTCGGCGGTCGCGTCGCCGGGGATGCCGCCGGTCGGCTTGAGGCTGATCGTGACGATCGCATAGCCCGGCTGCTTGTGCGCGGCGGTGTTCTGGTCGACCCAGACCGCGAAATCGGGGTCGCTGCGGTCGATCGCGTCCGCTGCATCCGCTTCGTACGCGGGGGGGGCGAAGAAGGCAGTGATCCGGTCGAACTCGGCCTTGGGCGGATCGAGCCCGAGCGCCTTGACCGCGACGAACTCCTCCTCGACCTGGCGGCGATATTCGTCGGGGCCGATCTCGTGGAGCAGGATCTTGATCCGCGCCTTGTAGATATTGTCGCGCCGGCCGTAGCGATTGTAGACGCGCAGGCACGACTCGAGATAACTTAGCAGATCGTCGCTGCCGACAAAATCGCGGATCTCATGGCTGATCATCGGCGTGCGGCCCATGCCGCCACCGACGAAGATCTTGCCGCCGAGCTCGCCGTCACGGCGGACCATCTGGATGCCGATGTCGTGCAGCCGCATCGCGGCGCGATCCTCGTCGGCGCCGATCACCGCGATCTTGAACTTGCGCGGCAAATAGGTGAATTCGGGGTGGAAGGTGCTCCACTGGCGCAGCAGCTCCGCCCACACGCGCGGATCGGTCACTTCGTCCGCGGCGGCGCCGGCGTACTGGTCCGACGAGATGTTGCGGATGCAATTGCCGCTCGTTTGGATCGCGTGCATCTCGACCGTGACGAGCTCGGCGAGGATGTCGGGCGCGTCCTCGAGCTTGATCCAGTTGAACTGGAGGTTCTGCCGCGTCGTGAAATGGCCGTAGCCGCGATCGTATTTGCGCGCGACATGGGCCAGCATGTGCATCTGGCGGCTGTCGAGCGTGCCGTACGGGATCGCGACGCGCAGCATATAGGCGTGGAGCTGCAGGTAGAGTCCGTTCATCAGCCGGAGCGGCTTGAACTGGTCCTCGGTGATCTGGCCCGCAAGCCGGCGCTTCACCTGGTCGCGGAATTCCTCGACGCGGGTGTCGACCATCTGCTGGTCGTATTGGTCGTATTTATACATCTCAGATTACCCAGCTTCCAGCCATCGGATCGGCCGGCTTCAACGTCAGATCGGCGCGCACCGTAGGACCGAGCGCGCGGATGCGGTCCTTGATGTGCGCGGGGCGGGGGCCGTCGGCGGTGAGCGTCGCGTCGATCACATAGGGGACGTTTACGCGGCGCGCGCCCTGCTCGGCATGCGCGATGCTCTCGCCCTGGTCGGCGACGTCGCACGCATCCTCGATATGGCGCGACCAGCTGGAGCCGGTCCACCACACCACGTCGCCTGTCGGCAAATCATTCCCGGTCAACACTTTCACGCAACGGACTCCGCAATCTTGGCCCAGGCGCCGAGCTTATCCTCGGCGTCGGACAATTCGACGACTTCGCCGACGACGATGATCGCCGGGCTCGCCACTGTCTCGCGCGCGACCATAGGGCCGAGATCGGCGAGCAACGTCCGGATCGCGCGCGCGCCGCTGAGCGTCCCGCGCTCGAGCACCGCGACGGGCATTTCGGGGGCAACGCCATCGCACATCAATTTGTCGGCGATGTCGTCGGCAGTGGCGACGCCCATATAGATGACGAGCGTGCGGCCCTTGCCTGCCAACCCCGACCAGTCCTGGTCGGACAGCCCCTTGCACTGGCCCGCGACGAAGCTGACCGCGCTTGCATGGTTGCGGTGGGTGAGCGGCAGCATCGCCTCTGCCGCGCAGCCAAGTGCGGCCGAGACGCCGGGGATCACCTCGACCGGCAGGCCGGCGGCGCGCACCGCCTCGACTTCCTCGCCGCCGCGCCCGAAGATGAACGAGTCGCCGCCCTTGAGCCGTACGACGACCGCGCCGGCCTTCGCCTGCGCGACGATCAGCACGTTGATCGCCTCTTGCGGCAGCGTGTGGCGCGCGCGCCGCTTGGCGACCGAGATTCGCTGCGCGCTGGCAGGCGCGAGGTCGAGCACGCGCGGATCGATCAGCCCGTCATGCACCACGACATCGGCCTGGCCGAGTGCGACAACCGCGCGGACGGTCAGCAGTCCGGGGTCGCCAGGACCGGCGCCAACCAGGATAACGCGCCCGCGCGCGGTAGGATCGAGCAATATGGCCATCGTTGTCAGATGGGCTGGACCAGCGCGCGCTTCAATTCAAGCTTGCTTGGGGGCGGGGTAGCCAAACTTTTGCCGACCTCTCCGCTGGGCGATCACGCTTTGTCGTGCAACTCCTTGACGCGCCGCGCGAGTTTGGCGGCTTCGTCGATCAGCATCGCGGCGACTTCGGGCTCGCGTTCGCGGATCGCGATGGCCAGGCAGTTGTCCGACTCGAGTTTCAGTTTGCGCGCGCGGGGAGTGGGGCCATCGGCCACTTTGTCGTGTTTCACGCCAGGCCCAAAGCATTGGAACGCCTACGGTTCCACGGCTTTGCGACCAAAGGTGCCGCTCAGGCCAGCAACGCCCCCATTTCCGCGGCGAAGCGTTCGAACAGCGCCGCTATGGCCGGAGTGCCGATCGATCGGGGCTGCGGATCGATCGCGCACAGCGTCCCGAAGAATGTGCCGTCGGGCAGGCGAATCGGGAACGAGATATAGCTCTCGAACCCGGAGAGCATCGGCGTCGGGTGCGTCCGCCAGTCGGGATTGCCCGACACCGTGTCGATGATCACGGCGCGCCCGCTTCCCCGGATCTCGTCGCAGATCGTGGTCTTTAGCGCGAGTTCCTCGCCCGCTTCAGCCCGAACTCGATCCTGTCCACGACTTGGCAGGCGATCCACTGGGTATCGGTGACGCGCGCGACGGCGGCGAAGCCCATCGTGGTGATGTCGCAAATCCGCTCCAGCATCGCAGCGACCGCGGGATCCGCCCGCAACCGTTCGACGCGGAATGCGTCTTCACCCATCGCGTAACCCCACCCCGATGCTCGCGCGCGCCTGATCGGCTTCGCTCGAAACCACAGGGTAGGCGCAATAGTCCGCCGCATAATAGGCACTCGGACGGTGGTTGCCCGACCAGCCGATGCCGCCGAACGGCGCCTTGGACGAGGCGCCGTTGGTCGGCTTGTTCCAGTTGACGATCCCGGCGCGCGCATTCGCCCAGAACTGGTCGTACAGCGCCGGATCCTGGCTGAGCAGCGACGCCGACAGGCCATAGCGCGTGTTGTTCGCCTCGGTGATCGCATCTTCGAAACTGGTCTTGCGGATCACCTGGAGGATCGGCCCGAACAGCTCGATATCGGGCCGGTCGTTCATCTCGGTCGTGTCGATCAGCGCGGGGCGCAGGAAGGGACGGTTGGCGATCGGTCGTTCGAGATGCTGGATCGGGCGACCGCCGCGCATCATCAGTTCGAGGAAACTCTCGGACAGCAGGTCGGCGCTGTCATTGTCGATCACCGGGCCCATGAACGGCGCGGGATTGGCGTGCGGCTCGTCGACGATGATCCGCTTCATCAGTTTGGTCACTTCGGCCATCAGCGGATCGTAGAGCTTCTGGTCGACGATCAGCCGGCGCGCGGCGGTGCAGCGCTGGCCCGCCGAAGTGAACGCCGATTGCACGACGACGACGGCAGCGGCGTGGAGATCGGGCGAATCCCACACGATGATCGGGTTGTTGCCGCCCATTTCGAGCGCGAGGATCTTCTCGGGGCGTGTCGCAAACGCGCGGTTGAGCGCAATGCCGGTGTGCGCCGAGCCAGTGAAGAGCAACCCGTCGATCCCGTCATGCGCGGCGAGCGCCTTGCCCTCCGCCGCGCCGCCGATCAGCAGGCGGAGACACCCTTCGGGAATCCCGCCGGCATGGAAGCAGCCGACGAGGAACTCGCCGGTCGCGGGGGTCTTTTCCGACGGCTTGAACACCACCGCATTGCCCGCGAGCAGCGCGGGGATGATGTGCCCGTTGGGCAGATGCGCCGGGAAATTGTAAGGCCCGAGCACCGCGAGCACGCCGTGCGGCTTGTGGCGCAGCGCCATGCGGCTGCCCATCTGCGCCTCGAGCCGGCGCTGCGGGGTGCGTTCGGCATAAGCCGTCACTGAGATATCGACCTTGGCGATGACCGAATCGACTTCGGTATGCGCTTCCCACAGCGGCTTGCCGGTTTCGCGCGCGATGATGTCGGCAAAGGCGTCCGCGCGGGCGCGCACGACATTGGCGACGCGGCGCAGCGCCTCGACACGATAGGCGAGCGGTTGCGCCGCCCAGCCGGCCCAACTGGCGCGCGCGGCGGCGACTTCGGCATCGACATCGCCGATCGCGCCGCGCCAGAGCTCGGCGCCGGTGGCGGGTTCGTAGGAAAGGAGTTCTGACGACATTTATTGGGTCTTTGCCTGAGATTGGGATGGGAATCTACTCTTCTCCCGCTCCCCGTGTGGGAGAGGGAAGGGGCCCGCTCGCTTAGCGAGTGGGAAGGGTGAGGGGGACGTCGATGGCGCGGCCGCCGCCACACCCCCTCACCCTTCCGCGCCTGCGGCGCTCCCCCCCTCTCCCACAGGGGGAGAGGGGTTAGGCCAGCGCTTCGCCCATAGTGCGGATCTGCGTGACCTTGGCGTCGAACGGCGCCCAATCGTCGCGCTGGTCGATCGCCGCCCAGATCGCCTCGACCTCGTCGATCAGCATCGCGCACGGTTCGCCGTGCCAATAGCGATGGTCGCGGCCTTTTCGCGGCGCATACGGCTCGAGCGCAGCGCGCAGTTCGTCGAACGCCGCGCCGTCGGGCGCGAGGCCGCCGAACGCGTCGAAATAGAAGCGGTCGATCCCCAGGCCGCTCGTGCGCAACCCGCGCTCGATCGTCTGGACGAGCGCGCGGTCGCTCGTCGGATCGCGCGGCACGACGCCGAGCCGCCACAGGATCGCCGCCGAGACGGCGCTCTGATAGCGCTCGGCAAAGGTATCGAGCACCGCGATCAGCGGCTCGGCCTCGACCAGCGCGCGCAGCGAGATCGCGAGTTGCGTCGCGTTCCAATGGATCGCCTCGGGCTGGCGGCCGAAGGCGTAGAGCCCGGCATGGTCGAAATAGGCGGCAGTGAAGGCCGGGTCCCACGTTGGCGCGAACCGCCAAGGCCCGTAATCGAAACTCTCGCCGGTGACGTTGATGTTGTCGGTGTTGAGCACGCCGTGGACGAAGCCTGCCGCCATGTAGCTGGCGGCAAGCGTCGCGGTGCGATCGACGACCAGATCGAGCAAGCGGACTGGCGCATCTTCGCCCGGCTCCTCGCCATACAAGTTGCGCAGCACATAGCCGACGAGCCGCTCCATCGCTTCGGCATCGCGCAGATAGGCGAGCCGCTGGAACGTGCCGATGCGGATATGCCCGTGGCTGAGCCGCACCATCACCGCCGAGCGGGTCGGGGAGGGCTCATCACCGCGCTCGAGCGCTTCGCCCGTTTCGATCAGCGAGAAGGTGCGCGAGGTATTGACGCCCAGAGCCTGCAGCATCTCGGTCGCGAGGACTTCGCGCATTCCGCCCTTGAGCGTGAGGCGTCCGTCGCCGAAGCGGCTCCACGGCGTCGTGCCCGAGCCCTTGGTGCCGAGGTCCATCAACCGGCCGCGATCATCGCGCAACTGCGCGAAGAGAAAGCCGCGGCCATCGCCGATCTCGGGATTGTAGTTGCGGAACTGGTGGCCGTGATAGCGCAACGCCAGCGGCTGATCGAGGCTGCCGGGAAGCGGATCGAACCGCCCGAAATGCCGCAGCCAGTCGGCGTCGCTCACGGTATCGAGCCCGACCTCGGCGGCGGCGCGATCGTTGCGGAAACGCAGCAGCGTCTGCGGAAAGGCGGCGGCGGCGACCGGATCGTAGAAACCGTCGCCCAGTTGGTGGATGGTGGTTTCGGGCCGAGAGTCTTGCGGGGGGATGCTCATGCGTGGATATGGAGGGTGCCGACCGCCCGACGCAACCCCGTGAAATTGGCCCCAGCCGCAGGACCAGACCATGTCGCCTTACGAAAATCGATATTGGTGGTCGAAGGACGGCGTCCGGCTGCATTGCCGCGATTATCCGGGGCCAGCCGACCGCCCGCCGATCCTCTGCCTCCCCGGCCTGACGCGCAACGCGCGCGATTATGACGCGCTCGCGCGTCGGCTCTCGCCCGCGTGGCGCGTGATCGCGATCGATCTGCGCGGGCGCGGTGAGAGCGGCTACGCCAAGGATCCGATGAGCTATGTCCCGCTCAGCTACGTCCAGGATGTCGAGGCGCTGCTCGGCGAGCTCGGTGTCGATCGCTACGTCGCGTTCGGCACGTCGCTCGGCGGGATCGTGTCGATGCTGCTCGCCGGTACCGGGCATGAGAGTGTCGCGGGCGTGCTGCTCAACGATGTCGGGCCCGACATCATGGCCGAGGGCTTGTCGCGGATCCGCGGCTATGTCGGCAAGTCGAACACCTGGCCGACCTGGCTCCACGCCGCGCGCGCGGTCGCCGAGGCGAATGGCGACGTCTATACCGGCTTCACGCTCGAGGATTGGCTGGAAATGGCCAAGCGGTTGTACCGGCTCAACAGCGCGGGGCGGATCGTGCTCGATTACGACATGAAGATCGCCGAGCCGTTCCGCGTGCCTGGCAACGAAGCCGGCCCCGACATGTGGCGCGCGCTCGCGGTGCTGAAGGACGTGCCCACCTTGATCGTGCGCGGCGCCGCGTCGGACGTGCTCTCCGCGGCCACCGCGGAGAAAATGGTCGCGGCGCTCGACCATGGCGAGCTTGTCACGATCGACCAAGTCGGCCATGCGCCGAGCTTGAGCGAACCCGCCGCAGTGGCGGGAATCGATCGTCTATTGTCTCGGATCGCGGTCTAGTTTCCTCCCCTCCCTTGAAGGGAGGCGCTGGGGTGGGTCGGCCTGAAGAGAGGTCCGCCGCCGCCGCGGGCCGACCCACCCCCGACCTCTGCCTTCCAGGGGGGCGTAGAAGAAGCGGAACCGCGCGCACATCGGCGCGTCTGCATACGACATAACAGGAGCCCTGCATGAAGACCGTTACCGACGCGCATACCGCCGTGACCAGCCTGAAAGGCAAGCGCGTCGCCATCACCGGGGGCACCACCGGAATCGGTCGCGCGATCGCGGTTCTCCTCGCGGCCGAGGGTGCCAAGGTGTTCATTTGCGGGCGCAATCCCGAATATCTCGACGATGCGCTCGAGCGCATCCGCGAAGTCGGCGGCGAGGCCGACGGCGTCACCACCGAGCTGTCCGATCCCGAGAACGTGCTGAGCTTCTTCAAGCAGGCCAGCGACTATCTCGGCGGGATGGACTGCGCGGTCATCAACGCCGCGGTCGCTGCCGGTGGCCTCACGCAAATGAGCGAGCCAGAGCTGCGCTATGCGATCGCGGTCGATTTCACCGCCTATCTGCTCAGCGCGCACGCTGCGGTCGACAAGCTCGCAGGGCACGGCGACATCATCCTGATCGGCTCGATGAGCGCGCACGTGCTCGGGCCGAGCTCGACCGTCTATGCCGGGATCAAAGCGGGCATCGCGGCATTCTCCGAGGCGCTCCGCCGCGAACTCGGCCCCAAGGGGATCAAGGTCGGCTTGATCGAGCCCGGCAAGACCGGCTCGAACATGCAGCTCCCCGACATCACCCCCGAGGAGCAGCGCAAGATGATCCACGAGGAAACCTCGCTCCGCGCCGAGGACATTGCGGTCGGCGTGCACTATATGCTGACCCAGCCACGGCGGACCGTGATCCAACAGCTCGTGATTTCCCCGCGGGCGCAGGAGGGTGAATGACCTTTTCGCATGATGCGCTGATCTTCTCGCCCGGCGACGTCGATCTTTCCCGCTCGCCGCTGGCGGGGAAGGTCGATGCCGAGACCTATGTGCTCGGCGCGTTCAACCCGGGGATGACGCGGCTGCCGGGTGGCAATCTGTTGCTGATGGTGCGCGTCGCCGAGGCGCTCAAGACGCCGATCCACGACCAGCACATCCATGCGATCCGCTGGACCGAGCACAGCTACGCGCTCGACGCCTGGCCGCTCGAATATGTCGACACCGCCGACCCGCGCAAATTCATGATGCGCGGCGGCGGGTGGAAGGTGATGGCGCTGACCTCGCTGTCGTGGCTGCTCCCGGTCGAGCTCAACGCCGACGGGACCAAGGTCGAGCAAGTCCATTACGACAAGGCGATCGCACCGCAGGCGCCGTATCAATGCTACGGCGTCGAGGATGCGCGGATCAGCAAGGTCGGTGATCGCTATCTGATGACGACCTGCTCGGTCAGCCCCGAGCGGCATTCGACGACGCTGTACAGCTCGGCCGACGCGCTCGACTGGAAGCTCGAGGGGATCGTGCTCGATCACCAGAACAAGGACATGCTGATCTTCGAAGGGCTGATCGGCGGCAAATATTATGCGCAGACGCGCCCGCTCGGCGATCTGTACTTCGCCTATCCGCCGGGGAGCGAGTGGCGTTCGGGCCCGTCGATCAACCTCGCGAGTTCGCCCGATGCGCTTCATTGGAAGCCGTACGACAAGCCCGGCATCCGCCCGCACGCCAAGACGATGGCGACCGCGCGGATGGGCGGCGGCGCACCGCCGATCCTGACCGATGAGGGCTGGCTGACGCTGTGGCACGGCGTCGAGCCGATGGGCGTGGTCGGCGTGTACCGCACCTATTGGTCGGTGCTCGATCGCGACGACCCGAGCGTTGTGCTGCGGACCTGCCACGATCCGCTGATCGAGGCCAACCCGGCGTTGACCGAGCCGATCAAGGATCTGATGTATCTCGACAATGTCGTATTCACAACCGGGATCGCCGATGCAGGAGATCACTATGTGGTGGCGAGTGGCGAGGCGGACCTCGGCTGCCGGATCACGCATATTGCGAAGAGCACGTTCGCCTGATTTGCCTCATTCCCCCTCCCGCTTGCGGGAGGGGCTAGGGGAGGGACCGACCTGGAACCTCCTGCGCTGCGCCCGCGGCACGTCCCTCCCCCAGCCCCTCCCGCAGGCGGGAGGGGAGCAAGAAGCAGGAGGGCGGTCTTGCTCCCCTACACCAACAGATGACGCCGCCGTCATTTCACGCTAACGCCGCGCGGAAATGAGCCGGCCCGTCAACATCCTGCACTTGCACTCGACCTTCTCGCTCGGCGGCAAGGAAGCACGTGCGGTGCGCCTGATGAACGCGTTCGGCGACCGTGCACGCCACACGATCGTGTCGAGCATGGATGGCCAGTACGGCGCGCGAGACGCGATCGCCAAGGGCATCGATTACGAGATCGCGCAGAACCCGCCGCCGCTGACCGGCTCGCCCTCGGTCAAGCGCTACGAGGCGATTGCGGCGTACATACGCCGCTTCGACCTCGTGCTGACCTACAATTGGGGCGCGATCGACGGGGCGATGGCGCGGCGCGTTTCGTCGAACGGCGTCCCGCCGCTGGTGCATCACGAAGACGGCTTCAACGCCGACGAGGCGAAAGGCCTCAAGGCCGAACGCAACATCTACCGCCGCTTCGCACTGACCAAGGCCGCCGCCTTGGTCGTACCGTCCGAGACGCTCGAAACCATCGCGCTGAAGACGTGGAAGCAGCCGCGCGAGCGCGTCCACCGCATCGCCAACGGCATCGCCACCGCGCGCTATGCGATCCCGCCCAAGCCCAATGCGATCCCCGGCTTCAAGCGCAAGCCCGGCGAACTGGTGATCGGCACGCTCGCGGGGCTGCGCGAGGTCAAGAACCTGCCGCTGCTCGTCCGCGCGTTCGGCGGCATGTCGAGCCGCGCGCGCCTTATCATCGTGGGGGAGGGGCCCGAACGCCAGGCGATCCTCGATGCCGCCGAGCGGATGGGCGTGGCCGAGCAGCTCGTCATGCCCGGCTTCCTGCCCAACCCGCACGACTATATCGGGCTGTTCGACATCATGGCGCTGTCGTCCAAGTCCGAGCAATTCCCGATCTGCGTGCTCGAAGGCATGGCGGCGGGGCTGCCGATCGTCTCGACCCCGGTCGGTGACGTACTCAAGATGGTCGCGCCCGAGAATAGCAGCTTCATCGAACGCCGCGACCAGGAAGTGCTGATCCGCGACGCACTCGAGTCGCTCGCGCAGGCGACGCCCGAGGGTCGAAAGGGGCTCGGCGAGCTCAACCGGCGCAAGGCGGTCGCCGAGTATGACGAGGCGACGATGATCGCGCGCTATGCACAGCTCTATGGCAGCGTTATCGGACGTCCCGGGGCGTTCGGGGATTAGAGATTTGCCCGATCGGGCGTCCAAAGCGTATAACAGAACGTAAGTTAAGTCGGAGGCGGTCACGTTGTTCACTGGTTTGAAGCCCATCGTCTATGGCGGCCGCGAGGTCTGGCCGCTCGTCGAGGGCGGCAAGGGCGTCGCTGCGACCAATCATGCGAGCGCGGGCGCCTGGGCGGCGGCGGGCGGCATCGGCACGGTATCGGCGGTCAACGCCGACAGCTATGACCCCGACGGCAAGATCATCCCGCAGGTCTACAAGGCGCTGACGCGGCGCGAGCGCCACGAAGAGCTGATCGAATATGCGATCGAGGGCGCGGTCCAGCAGGTCCGCAAGGCGTTCGACATTGCCGGCGGCAAGGGCGCGATCAACATCAACGTGCTGTGGGAAATGGGCGGCGCGCAGCGGATCCTGCACGGCGTGCTCGAGCGCACGCGTGGGCTCGTCGCGGGCGTGACCTGCGGCGCAGGCATGCCGTACAAGCTGTCGGAGATCGCGGCGTCGTACGAAGTCAGCTATCTCCCGATCGTCAGCTCGGGCCGCGCCTTCCGCGCATTGTGGAAGCGCGCCTATTCGAAGGCAGCCGACTGGCTGTCGGCGGTGGTCTATGAGGATCCGTGGCTCGCGGGTGGGCATAACGGCCTGTCGAACGCCGAAGACCCGCTCATGCCGCAGGACCCGTATCCGCGCGTGAAGGCGCTGCGCGACACGATGCGCGAGGGCGGGATTCCCGACAGCGTGCCGATCGTGATGGCAGGCGGCGTCTGGTATCTGCGCGACTGGGCGAACTGGATCGACAATCCCGAGCTCGGCACGATCGCCTTCCAGTTCGGCACGCGGCCCTTGCTGACGCAGGAAAGCCCGATCCCGCAGGAGTGGAAGGCGCGGCTGACCAACATCCAGGAAGGCGAAGTGCTGCTGCATCGCTTCTCGCCGACCGGTTTCTATTCGAGCGCGGTGCTCAACCCGTTCCTGCGCCATCTGCAGGAGCGTTCGGAGCGCCAGATCGCCTTTTCGACGCAGAGTGCGGGCGATCACACCTATCAGCTCGACGTGGGCGTCAAGGGCAAGAACTTCTGGGTCACGCGCAACGACCTGCTGCGCGCGCGGCAGTGGTTCGGCGAGGGCTTCACCGATGCGCTCAAGACGCCCGACAACACGCTCGTCTTCGTCACCACCGCCGACAAGGGCGTGATCCGCAAGGACCAGGCCGATTGCATGGGCTGCCTCAGCCAGTGCGCTTTCTCGTCCTGGTCGGACACCGAGACCAACTCGACCGGCCGGCTCGCCGATCCGCGCAGCTTCTGCATCCAGAAGACGCTGCAGGACATCGCGCATGGCGGCGATGTCGAGCAGAATCTGATGTTTGCCGGACACGGCGCGTATCAGTTCAAGCGCGATCCGTTCTACTCGAACGGCTTCGTCCCGACCGTCAAGCAGTTGGTCGATCGCATCCTCACCGGAGATTGATCCGGGTCAGAAACAAAATGCAACATACGGACTTTGCGAAATCTTTACGCCCGTCCGGCTATGGCTGGACGGGATGACAACGCCCGTATTCCTGACGATCGACACCGAAGTGATGTGGCGGCACCACAGCGATGGCCTCGCGAGTGCCGAGATCTTCGAGCGCTCGCTCGAGCCGGCCGGTGTCGGCGTCAGCTACAAGCTCGAGATGCTCGCGCAGCACGGGCTGAAGGCGTGCTTCTTCGTCGATCCGATGCCGGCGCTCACCTTCGGGCTCGCGCCGCTGCGCGGCATCGTCGAGAAGATCCTCGCCGCTGGGCAGGAGGTGCAGCTCCACCTCCACCCCAATTGGACGAGCGCGGTGTCGGGCGACGGCGGGGCGAGCGCGTCGCGCTTCGAGCTCGCCGAATACAGTTTCGCCGAACAGCGCGCGTTGATCTCGGGCGCGACCGACTTGCTCACCGCGATCGGCGCGCCCAATCCGATTGCATTCCGCGCCGGGTCGTACAGCGCCAACGCCGACACGCTGCGCGCGCTCGCCGAGCTCGGTTTCAGCTATGATGCCAGCCACAATGGCGGCGAACATCCGTGGCCGAGCGCGATCGACTTGCCCGCGCGCCACATCGCGCCGGTGCGGATCGACGGCGTGATCGAAATCCCCGTAACGGTGATCGAGGAACGGCCCGGCGCGTTGCGCAACTTCCAGATCTGCGCGCTGTCGGTCGGCGAGATGCGCGCCGCGCTCGACCATGCCGAGCTCCATCGCCATGCCGCGGTGAACATCGTCAGCCACGGCTTCGAGCTCGCCAATCGCGCGGGGACGCGGCCCAACACGGTGCATGTCCGGCGCTTCGAAGCGCTGTGCGGCTTGCTCGCCGAGCGCGCCGAGACGATGCCGACGGTGCATTTCGCCGATCGCCCCGCGCTCCGGCTCGAGCAGAACGACGTGCCGCTCGGCCCCGATCCGCTGCGCACGCGCTGGCGCCAGGCCGAGCAATTATGGTCGAACATGGTGGCCGAGCGCGCGGCGTGACGCCGCGAGACGCGGACACCGTCGCGCTGCGCTTCCAGATCGGCGCGCGGACGCTGGGCTCGATTGCGCGCCGGCTGGTGCGGCTTCCTTTGTCGCTCGACACGGTGCTCGACGGCCCGCTCCCGATCCTCCCGCCGCTCGCGCGCGGTGCCGATGGCTATGCCGTGACCTCGCTTCCCGAACACGGTCTCGCGTCGCTGCGCCGCGCGGCGGGTGGGATGATCGGCTATGTCCGGCAACGCTATCCGCGGCATTATGCCGATCTGACGATCGGTTTTGCGGCTTATCAAGCCGCGCTGTCGGGCAACACGCGCTCGGGACTCAAGCGCAAGACGAAGCGTGTGATCGCGCTGTCGGGCGGCGCGCTCGACGTCCGCCGCTTCCGCACCGCCGACGAGCTCGGCGCCTTTCACGCGGTCGCGCGCGGGATCTCGCAGCGGACCTATCAGGAGCGCTTGCTCGGCGGCGGCTTGCCCGACGATCCGGCGTTCGTGCACACGATGACCGCGCTCGCGGCGGCGGGCCAGGTGCGCGCCTGGCTGCTCTATGTCGCAGGCGAGCCGGCGGCGTATCTCTACTGCCCGATCGAAGGCGGGACGGTCCGTTACGACCATGTCGGGCACGACCCGGCGTTCAACGATCTGTCGCCCGGCGGCGTGCTGATGCTCGAGGCGATGCGCGACCTCTATGCCGAGCCCGGCCTCATCCGCTTCGATTTCACCGAGGGCGACGGCCAGCACAAGCGCAGCTTCGCCACCGCCGGCGTGGCGTGCGTCGATGTGCTGCTGCTTCGCCCGACGCTCGCCAACCGCGCGACGATCGCCGCGCTCGAGGCGTTCGACCGGGGCGCGCTGTGGGCCAAGCACGCGGTGACACGGCTGGGGCTCGAGCGGGTGGCGCGGAGGGTGCGGCGCTAACGCACGTCGACCGCGTGCGACGAGCCGTGCTTGCCTGGCTCGATTGACGCCGCCGGGTGGGTGAGTTCCGACACTTTCAAAGCGAGGGATCGGTGCGGCACAAATCGAGTGTGCAAGACCGCGGCGGTGCGGTTGGCACGCCCCGCAAAGAGAAACGCCGCCCGCCTACTCCTTGAGCGGTCGCAGCTCTTTGATGAGATCGATCAACAGCCGCAGCCCGGTCGGCAAGTGTCGACGCCCCGAATAATAGACGTGAAAGCCGCTCCCGACGGTCGTCCACTCCGTCAGCACCGGCTGCAAGGTCCCGCTATCCAGATGCGCGCGGAGAACCGCCTCGCTCGCATAAACGATCCCCGCGCCGCACAGCCCGAACGCGATCGCAGCGTGGCTTGAATCGACCGTCAGCGAGCCGGGTGTCGCGATCGCGCAGTCATGACCGTCGCGCTCGAACTCCCAGTCATAGACCTGATCGTTCCCCAGGCGGATGCCGACACAGCGGTGGTTTCGCAGGTCTTCCGGGTCGGCCGGCGCACCGAAGCGCGCAAGATAGTCCGGGGATGCGGCGGCGACCCAGCGAAGATCGGGCGACAGGCGCTGCGCGATCATGTCCTCGGGCACCGTGCCGCCATAGCGGATGCCGGCATCGAAACCGCTGCCGACGACATCGATCAGGCGATTGCTGATGCTGATGTCGATCGCGACGTCGGGATAGCGATCGACGAAAATCGGCATGACCGGCTTGAGCAGCAGGTCGACCGCATCTTCGAGGACGTTGATCCTGACGCGGCCGGCCGGTGCGTCGCGATACCGGTCGAGGGTTTCGCCGGCGGCGGCAATGCTCTGCATCGGCGCTTCGATCGCCGCGCGGAGCTCTTCGCCGGCTGCGGTCAGCGCGACGCTGCGAGTCGTTCTGTTCAACAGTCGCACGCCGCGGCGGCCCTCCAGCGCGGTGATCGCGTGGCTGAGGGCGGACGTGGTGACGCCCATCGCGAGGGCAGCGCGTCGGAAGCTCCCATGTTTGGCGATCGCCAGAAAATAGGCGAAGTCCGCCAGGTCCGCTCGGCTCAGCTGCATCCCGGCCTTCTACACCATTGTTGAACACTGTTCATCGTCTCGTTGCTGGCAAGGCCGCTAATACGGTCGCTTCACCCACCCTATCTTGCCAGTCGTGACGGTCGTCGGTGTGACCATCGGCGGATCGCGAAGGCGGCAACCCCCATGGAGATCGGCCTTTGCCGCTTCGCGGCGCTGCTGCCGGTGGCCGCGCAGGCGCAACAAGGAGCGACCGACATGACCATCGCACGCAAGGCGGAGCTGAAGACCGTCGACGGACCGGCCGCGTATTTCACCGGCACGGTCACCATCACCGGCCAGTTCCAGCGCGAGGCGCCATCGCGCGTGTCTGGGGCGATCGTCCATTTCGAGCCCGGTGCGCGGACCGCGTGGCACAGCCACCCCGCCGGCCAGACGCTGATCGTGACCGAGGGCGTCGGCTGGACGCAGATCGCGGATGGCCCAAAGCTCGAATTCCACGCGGGCGACATCCTGTGGTGTCCTGCCGACCACAAGCACTGGCACGGCGCCACCGCGCATCAGGCAATGACGCATATCGCCATCCAGGAAGCGGTCGACGGCACCCCGGTGACGTGGATGGAGCCCGTGACCGAGGCGGACTATCGCGCGCCGCTTGGCACGGAGTGAGATCGCGCCGCGAGTCATCATCGTCGCGCGCCCCCGACTGACTGCCCTCAGCACCGCCCCTAGAAAGGTTTTCCCATGCCAGACACGCAGCGTTTCCCCGGCAAGGTCGTCTTCATTACCGGTGCCGCCAGCGGCATCGGCCGTGCCACGGCCATCGCGTTTGCGGCGGAGGGCGCACGCGTCGCCATCCTCGACCGCACCGAAGACGGTCTTTCCGAAACCGCCGATGCTGTCAGAAATGCAGGCGCCGAGGCCTTGGTCATCGCGTGCGACGTTTCGCAGCCCGACCAGGTCGAGGCGGCCGTCGGCCGGGTGGTCGAGACATTCGGCCGGCTCGACATCGCCTTCAACAATGCCGGCGTCGAGAACAAACCCGCGCCGGTGCACGAGATTTCGCTGAGCGAGTGGGACCGCATCCTCGACATCAACTTGCGCGGCACCTTCGTCTGCATGAAGCACGAACTGGCGCAAATGGTGCGGCAGGGCAGCGGGGTTATCATCAACACGTCGTCGGGCGCTGGCGTCCGCGGAGTGGCGGGTGGCGCGTCCTACACCGCCTCGAAGCACGCGATCATCGGGCTGACCAAGGCCGCCGCGCTCGATTATGCCAAGCTGAATATCCGCGTGAACGCGATCCTGCCGGGCAATATCGAGACGCCGATGATGGACCGCTTTACCAACGGCGACATCCAGAAGGCGATCGATCTCGAGCCGGTCGGGCGCCTCGGGAAGCCCGAGGAAATCGCCGATGCGGTGCTGTGGATGAGCGCGGATCTCGGCGCGTTCGTGACCGGCGCGGCGATCTGCGTGGATGGTGGCTGGTCGCTGTAAAGGGGGGGCGGTGGCCGCGCACGCGCCAACAGGGTGGCGGAGGCTCAGACGTCCCCTGCGCGCCATCCGCCCCCTAGCGTATCCCCCCACCCACGTTAAACCGCCGCCATGCACTTGCGCGTCGAAGCCCTGATCCTCGCGATCCGCCATCACGGCGAACACGGCGCGATCGTGCGGGCGCTGACCGCCGAGCATGGCCTGCAGGCGGGCTATGTCCGTGGCGGGCGCTCGACGCGGATCCGGCCGATCCTGCAGCCGGCCAACCGCGTGATCGGCGAATGGCGGGCGCGCACCGACGATCAGCTCGCGAGCCTCGCGGTCGAGCTCGTCACCAGCCGCGCGCCGCTCTATGCCGAGCCGCTGCCAGCGCTCGCGCTCGAATGGGTGACCACGCTCACCGCCGCCGCGCTGCCCGAGGCGCAGCCGTATCCGCGGCTCTATGCCGCGCTCGACGGGACGATCGGCGTGATCGCGGCGGCGCCCGCCGCGCGCGGCTGGGCGCTGGCGCTCGCGCGCTACGAACTGCTGGTGCTCGCCGAGCTTGGTTATGGGTTGGAGCGCGAGACGCTGCCGCCCGCGCTGACCACGGGTGTCGCGCCGGAGTGGGACGAAATTTTCGAAGCGCTCGCGCTGACGGGCGATGCGTTGGCGCGCTCGATCCTGGTCGATCGGCGCGCGGTGACGCTCGATGCGCGCGCCCGCCTTGTGGATCGGCTGAAAAGGGCAGTTGCGTGACGCGCCGCGGCTCGGCATTGGCGGGGCAATTGAAGGGAATTGCACCTTGGCACTGATCGCGATCCTCGCCGGCGACGGCATCGGCCCCGAAGTCACCCACGAAGCCCGCCGCGTGCTCGAAGCGCTCGGCCTCGACCATCAGTTCGAACCCGGTCTCGTCGGCGGCGCGGCGTATCGCGCGCTCGGCCATCCGCTCCCGCCACAGACGCTCGAGCTCGCGCACCGCGCCGATGCGATCCTGTTCGGTGCGGTCGGCGATCCCGAGATGGACGGGCTCGAGCGCACGCTGCGTCCCGAACAGGCGATCCTGGGCTTGCGCAAGGCACTCGGCCTGTTCGCAAACTTGCGCCCCGCAACGATGTTCCCGGGGCTGGAGGACGCCTCGGCCCTGCGCCCCGAAGTCGCGCGCTCGATCGACATGGTGATCGTCCGCGAGCTGACCGGCGACGTCTATTTCGGCGACAAGGGCCGCGGCCACACCAAGATGGGCCTGCGCGAAGGCCATGACATGATGCGCTACGACGAGGCCGAAGTCGCCCGGATCGCGCGCGTCGGGTTCGAGATGGCCAAGCGCCGCAAGAAAATCCTGACTTCGGTCGACAAGGCCAATGTGCTCGAGACGTCGCAGCTGTGGCGCGAGATCGTCAACGAGGTCGCGCTCGATTATCCCGAGGTCAAGCTCACCCACATGTATGTCGACAACGCCGCGATGCAGCTGGTGCGCAACCCCGGCGCGTTCGACGTGGTGGTGACGGGCAATCTGTTCGGCGACATCCTCTCCGACCAGGCGAGCATGTGCGTCGGCTCGATCGGGATGCTTCCTTCCGCCTCGCTCAACGAATGGACCGGGACGTGCGGGCTGTACGAGCCGATCCACGGTTCGGCGCCCGACATTGCCGGGCAGGGCAAGGCCAATCCGTGCGCGGCGATCCTGTCGGCGGCGATGCTGCTGCGGCATTCGCTGTCGGACGAGGCGTCGGCGCAGCGGATCGAGGCGGCGGTGATCGCGGCGATCGGCGCCGGCGCGCGCACGCCCGATCTCGGCGGCACCCATTCGACGAGCGCGATGGGCGATGCGGTGCTGGCCGCGCTGCAATGATCCCACGCCTCGAGCTCGCGGTCGTCATCCCGACGTTCAACGAGCTGCGCAACGTTCCGCTGCTGATCGCCAAGCTCGACGCGGCGCTCAGCGGGCGTGCGTGGGAGGCGATCTTCATCGATGACGACAGCCCCGACGGCACCGCACAGGCGGCGCGCGAGCTCGGCCTGACCGACCCGCGCGTCCGCGTGATCCAGCGCTTCGGGCGGCGCGGACTGTCCTCGGCGTGCATCGAGGGGATGTGCGCGACCGCCGCGCCCGTCGTCGCGGTGATCGACGGCGACCTGCAGCATGACGAGACGATCCTGCCCGCGATGCTCGATGCGCTGCAGGCCGATCCGGCGCTCGACGTGGTGATCGGCTCGCGCTTCGTCGCGGGCGGCGGGACGGGCGATTGGGACCAGGACCGCGTCAAGAAATCGGCGCTGGCGACGCGGCTGTCGCGGCGCGTGCTGAAAGCCGATCTGAGCGATCCGATGAGCGGCTTCTTCATGCTGCGCACGCAGATCGCGCGCGACCTGATCCCGCATCTCTCGGCGATCGGCTTCAAGATCCTGCTCGACATCATGACCGCGAGCCCGCGCCCGCTCAAATTCCTCGAACTACCCTACACCTTCCGGCTGCGCACCGAGGGCGAGAGCAAGCTCGACTATGTCGTCGCGATGGAATTCCTGATCGCGCTCTATGACCGGCTGTTCGGGCGGATCGTGCCGGTCCGCTTCGTGATGTTCACCGGCATCGGCGCACTCGGCGCGCTGGTGCATCTTGCCGTGCTCTACATGCTCTACCGCCGGGCAGGGGTCGCGTTCGTGTCGGCGACGGTCGTCGCGGTGGTGCTGGCGATGACCTTCAACTTCTTCCTCAACAACGCGCTGACCTACCGCGAACGCCGCCTCAAGGGCGCGCGCGCGTTGCTCGACGGGTGGATCTCGTTCTGCCTGGTCTGCTCGGTCGGCGCGGCGGCGAATGTGGGGGTGGCGTTCTTCCTGTTCCGGATGGAGCATGGGACATGGGCCTATTCGGCGGTCGCGGGGCTGCTCGTCGCGGCGGTGTGGAATTACGCGCTGTCGTCGCGGTTCGTGTGGGGGCGGTATTAGGGGGCTGGCTACGGACCGCGTCCACTGGGTGCGTGAGTGTCCGAAAGTGGTGGTTAGCTGCCGTTTGAAGCCTCGCTGCCAGCACCGACATGAATAGCGTGATCTGCCGGTAACGGACCAAAAAACCCAGAACCATCGCCATAAGCATCGCCGCAAAGAATGATGGGCGAGACATCCAAGCTGGTCTCGCGGCCATTTCCAAAATCAATCTTCACAGGTGTGACAGTTGCGCCCTCTCGCACAACTACATGGCAAACCTGTCTTGCTTTCAGGTCCCGGATTATAGCTATGGCCTGCCCGTATTGGGATTGGGAGCCGAGGCTCACAAAGGCCACCTGCCACCGCTTCTGGCCGGGTGGCGGATCATAAAACTTCGATTGCAAGGTTTTTAACAGATCGATGTTCCACTTTCCATTGCGCAATTGGGAGGCTTGGGCCGACGCAGGAACGTTCATCATTACGGAGTCTAAGCCGATATAAGTGATAGCGGCATTCAGGCGAAAGAGGCGCTCATAAACCCAAAAGCCGTCAGCGATGCAAAGGGCACCGGCGCAAGTCGCGAGAATAAGGGAGCGACGTTTCACAGCGCGATCATACCTACTGCTGGAATGTCCGCAATTGGTCGAAAGCGGACAAGGCGCTGTCCTACATCTGCTGTTCATGGTATGTACCAAGCTGCTCTTTGAAATCGTCGAACCCGGATCGCTGCATTAGCGCAGAAACGGAAACGATCGCGATCGTAAACATCACGTCTTGGGGTCAATCGAGTCAACCAACTTGCGCGCTGCCGACCCCCGCTAGACCCAGCTCGGAAACCACGTCCATACCCGGAACGAGTTCGGGCCCCACAGCGGCAGCGCGGAGAGGATCGGGTAGAACACCGCGAACAGCGCGACGCATCCGCCGAGCACCGCCATGTCCCACTGTCGCCTGCGCCCGAAATGGTCGAGCGCGACGGAAAGCGCGATGCACAGGAAGATGCTCGGCAGATAGTAATAATAGAAGAAGCCGATCGACTTGGGGATGATGATCCACACGACATAGCTACCGATCCACAGCCCCGCCGCCGCAAGCAAGCGCAGGTCGCGCGCGCGCGCGCCGCGATACAGGCATGCCGCGACCGCGACGAGCCCGCCCCACAGCACGACCAGATTGCCGATCAGCAACACGCCGCGCTGCGCGCCGTCGGTGCGTTCGTAGAGATACCAGATCGGGCGGAGCATCAGCGGCCAGCTCCACCAGCGCGACTGATAGGTGTGCGATGGGAGCACTTGCGTCTGCTGGGCGTACATCGTCGCCTGGAACGGCAGCAGCGTACGCCACGTCAGCGGATCGATCGTGTAGAAGAAGGCCGGCGCGAAGGTCGCGAAATAGACGCCGATGCTGACGACGCCGAGCACCAGGATCGCCGGGATTGCCGCCATGCCGCGCCAGTGGCGGTGCGTGCCGCCGGTGGGGCGGGCGTTGAGCGCAGCGAAGACCGAGCGCCCGCTGCGCCGTGCATCGACCAGCCGCACGATGACGAAGCCGAGTGCTGCATAGGCGACGAACGGCGCCGCGATCCATTTCGCGGCGACCGCGAGGCCGAGCAGCGCGCTTCCCAGGATCCAGCGCCCCCATGCGCCGCGCGCAGTCTCGGCGCGCATCGCCCATAACAGGCTGGCGATGCCGAGCAGCGTGAACGCCGCCATGAAGCCGTCGAGCATCGCGATCCGCGCCTCGACGAAGACGGTGAAGTTGAACAGCGCGAACAGCGCGGCGAACACCGCCGGCCGCACGCGCCCGAGCATCAGCCAGACGATCGCGAACACGCCGAGCACCGTCGCGGTCCCGGCGAGCGTCGAGAAGAAGCGCCACCCCAGGCTGTTGTCGCCGAGCAGCAGGATGCCGCCCGCGATGATCTCCTTGGCGAGCAGCGGATGCTCGATGTTGCGCGGCCCCGCCAGCGTGATCAGCGTGCGCGCGGCGGGGACGTAATGGACCTCGTCGAACATCAGCTTGGTCGGGATGGTGAGGCGATAGCTGAACAGCAGCTGCGCGAGCAGCGCGATCAGCGCGGCGGCGCGATACGGGCGGGGGCGTGCCGAGAGGGAGGGGGCTATGGAGGAAACGGCGCTCACCTGCGCATCTATCCCGCCGAACAGCGCGGCTTTCAAGCGCATAGGCCGGCACCCCATTGACGCGCGCCCCCCGCCACCGGCAAAGCAACGCCCATGAAACGTCGTACCGGCCAGGACCAGAGCATCACGCGCCAATGGCGCCCCGCCACCCAAGCCGTGCGCGGCGGCACCGCGCGCAGCGAGTTCGGGGAGACGTCCGAGGCGATCTTCCTCACCTCGGGCTATGCCTATGATTGTGCCGCCGACGCTGCCGCGCGCTTTGCCGGCGAGCAGGACGGCATGACCTATTCGCGGTTGCAGAACCCGACGGTCGAGATGCTCGAAGGCCGCATCGCCTTGCTCGAGGGGGCGGAAGCATGCCGCACGATGGCGACGGGGATGGCGGCGATGACCGCGGTGCTGCTGTGCCAGCTGCAGACCGGCGACCATGTCGTCGCGGGCCGCGCCGCGTTCGGGTCGTGCCGCTGGCTGGTCGATACGCTGCTCCCCAAGTTCGGGATCGAGACGACCGTCGTCGATGCGCGCGACCCGCAAGCGTTTGCGGATGCTGCGAAGGCGAACACCAAGGTGTTCTTCTTCGAAACGCCTGCCAACCCGACGATGGACATCGTCGATCTGAAAGCCGTGTGCGACATCGCGCGCGAACGCGGCATCACCTCGGTGGTCGACAATGCGTTCGCCACGCCCGCGCTGCAGCGGCCGATGGAATTCGGCGCCGACGTCACCGCGTATAGTGCGACCAAGATGATGGACGGGCAGGGGCGCGTGCTTGCAGGGGCCGTTTGCGGGACCGAGGATTTCATCACCAACACGCTGCTGCCGTTCACGCGCAACACCGGGCCGACGCTCAGCGCGTTCAATGCCTGGGTGGTGCTGAAAGGACTCGAGACGCTCGACCTGCGCATTCGCCGGCAGAGCGAGAACAGCCTCAAGGTCGGTGCCTTCCTCGAGACGCGCGTGCCCCGCATGCTGCATCCGGGGCTGGCGAGCCACCCGCAACATGCGCTCGCGATGGCGCAGATGGACGCGTGCGGGCCGATCTTCGCGTTCGAGGTGGCCGATCGTAAACAAGCGCATGCGCTGCTCGACGGCCTGCGCCTCGTCGACATCTCGAACAATATCGGCGATTCGCGCTCGCTGATGACGCATCCCGCGTCGACGACTCATTACGGCGTGTCCGAGGACAAGCGCCTTGAAATGGGCGTGACCGAGGGGCTGCTGCGCTTCAACGTCGGGCTCGAGGATCCGCAGGACGTGATCGAGGATCTCGACGGCGCCTTGACGGCGGCCGGCTTGTGAAGGCGCTGTTCCCGTACGTCGCAGAGACGCGCGGGGTCATCGTCCGCGTTGCGGTGAGCTTCCTGCCGGAGCAGTCCGAGCCCGCGCGCGGGCGGTGGTTCTGGGCGTATCATATCCGTATCGAGAATGCCGGCGCGATGGGCGTCCAGCTGCTGACGCGCCACTGGGCGATCACCGATGGGCGCGGCGCACGACACTCGGTCGAGGGCGAAGGCGTGATCGGCGAACAGCCGATGATCGCGCCGGGCGAGAGCTACGATTATGTCTCGGGCTGTCCGCTCTCGACGCCGACCGGGTCGATGCTCGGCAGCTATCGGATGATCGCCGAGGATGGCTCGGCGTTCGATGTCGATATTCCGAAATTCGCGCTGCTTGCGCCGGCGGTGGGGGCGTGAAGCTCGCCAAGCATCGTCACCCCAGCGAAAGCTGGGGTCTCTGGGTCGAGGTGCGCGCGCGCTCCCGTGAGATGCCAGCTTTCGCTGGCATGACGGATGCGGGGCGCGGCATCGCATGAAGCGCACGCACCTCCCGCTCAACGGCTTGCGCGTGCTCGACGCCGCGGCGCGGCACCTGAGCTTCACGCGCGCCGCCGATGAACTCGCGGTGACGCCGGCAGCCGTCGGGCAGCAGATCCGCGCACTCGAGGATACGCTCGGCGTCGTGCTGTTCCGCCGCACCACCAAGGGGCTCGAGCTGACGCCGGAAGGCGAGGCCGGGCTCGCGCCGCTCCGTCACGGCTTCCTCCAGTTCGAGGAGGCCGTCCGCGCGATGCAGGCGGGGCAGACGAGCAAGTCGCTGACGATCGCCGCGCCGCGCGATCTGACCGAGAAGTGGCTGATGCCGCGGCTCGCCGAAATCGCGCGCGGCGACGGCGAACTGCGTTTCGTGCTGATCTCCGCCGACGACATGATCGACTTCACCGAAGCCAATCTCGATCTCGCGATTCGCTGGGGCGATGGCCCGGGCGGGCATGAGGGCGAGGCGATCGCCTCGGCCGGAATGGTGACGGTCGAGCGTGCCGGCGGTGGCGTCGATACGCGGATTGCCTGGCCGGGCTGCGTCGACGACGAAGCGACTTCGCTCGTGCGGGTCGGCGACGCAGGCCTTGCGCTCGATGCCGCAGCGCAAGGGCTGGGGCGCGCGACCGTGCCCGAACTGCTCGCCGCTGCCGATCTGGCGAGCGGGCGCGTCGTCGCCTTGGGCGAGGCGAAGGCGTACCGGCTCGGCTATTGGCTCGTCGCGCCGACGCCGCAGTGGCGGCAGAAGAAGGTCAAGACGCTCGTCGCCGCGCTGACGGCATGACGCCGATCCCGGTCCTCGAAACCGCCCGGCTGCGCTTGCGCGAGCGCACGGTCGCAGACGCCGACGCGCTGTTCGCGAGCTTCGGCGATCCCGCGCTGATGACCTATTGGTCGCACGGCCCGCACGTCTCGGTCGACCAGACCCGCGCGAAGTTCGCTGAGTCGGACAATGGGTGGCGCGGCTGGGCGATCACGCTGCACGGCGACGATCGCGCGATCGGCTTCGTCGCGGCGGGCGAGAAGCGGCCCGGCGTGGTCGAGATCGGCTACATGCTGGCGCGCGACCAGTGGGGCAGCGGGATCGCACGCGAAGCGGTGCGCGCGGTGCTCGATCAGCTGTTCGGCGTCGAGCAGCAGCGCCGTGTGTTTGCCGATACCGACCCCGACAATACCCCCTCCAACGCGCTGCTCGAATCGCTCGGCTTTCAACGCGAGGGACGGCTGCGCGCCGAGTGGGAAACGCATATCGGGGTCCGCGACACGATCCTGTGGGGACTCCTCGCCAGCGAATGGACGAATCGATGACGCAAGACCCGGCCGCCGCGCCGCCGCCCGACCTCAACGACCCCGTACAGCGCGCCGCCTACCAGGCTGAGCTGCGGATGGTCGCGCGGCCGATCCGCTGGATGGGCGTCGCGCTCGCGGTCGCGGGTGCACTGCTCGCGGCGTTGCGCGCACGCTATTGGCCGCAACTGCCGATGATCCTGCCGCTGTTCGTGCTCGGCGTGGCGGCGCTGCATCTGCTCGCGGGGATCGTCGTGCGCGCGAAATACCATCAGGCGCGGATGCAGCGGTAACGCGCGTCAGGATGAGGGAAGGGCGGCATCGCTCGTCAAGTCGAGGACTTCGATCTTGGGGACCGGCCGGCGCGTTCGAATCCGCGAGCCGGTCTCGAACTCCCACGTCGCAGTATAGGTGTAGCGCTCGACTCGCGACGTGCCTGGCCCGGTCGCGTTTGGCGCATACCGCCGGCCCCGGATCGCAGTCATCACGGGTTGCGCCCATTTGCCCGAATAGTGCGGGCTCTGGCGGAGCACCTCGGCCTCGTCGACGGTGCCGTCGGGCGCGATGTTGAAGCCGATATCGACCCATTGATCCGCGAAGTCCTGCACCGCCCCCTTGATCGGCGCCTCGCTGTCGGGGAATTCGAGATAGGCCAGCATCGGACGATCGATCGTGGGGGCGTAGAGCAGGACCGGCTTGGTCGCGCCCTTCGCCAGCGTGCGATAGGTCGCGACCAGCCGATCGACCGCGCCGGGTTCCCCGGTTCGTACCGCGAGCTTCGCCTTGAGCACGGTCGCGGCGGCGCCGAATGGCGCGATCGCGGGGTCGGTCGCGGCGCGGACGGCGTCGCACGCTTTCAGCGCCGCTGCGTAATAGCCGTCGTTGCGGACACGCGAGGCGGCGACATAGGCGTTGGCGATGCTGAGCAGCGCCATGCCTTCCGCCCGGCCGAGGTGCAGCTCGTGCGCGCGGCGCGCGACGGTGCGGTACAGGCCTACCGCGTCCTCGAACCGCCCGGTCTTGAAGTAGGCATCTCCCAGCTCGAGCTTGGCGCCGAGCACGCGCCAGTCGTCGTCTGCGAAACCGGCCTTCAGCGTGCTGACCACGTCGAGCGCGCTCCCGAAATAGGCGCCATCCTCGCCGAGATGCGCCGCGACACGCGAGTGCGCGCGGTAGAGGTCGGAAACGGGCTCAGGATAGGCCTTGGCGAAGCGCCGGTTGCGATCGATCGATTTGAGCATCGTCGCGCGCGCATCACGGTATTGGCCGGCGACGAACTGCGCCTCCGCCACCGCCAGCGTGGCGTCGATGTCCTTGTCGGGCGGGCAATGCTGCTCGAGACACCGCGCGAGCGCGTTTCGCAGATCCTTGAGCGGTGTTCCCGTGACGACGATGTCGAGGCCGCTGGTCGATGGTGCCGGAAGCGGCTGCTGCGCGGACGCTGCGCCAGTGGTGAGCAATGCGACCAGGGCAAACGACGTCGTTCGAAACATGGCAACACTCCTGGCTGCTATAGCTGGCGGGAAAGCTATGCTTCGAAAGGATATATGTCGATTCCAAAGTAATACGCAGTAATCGCCATCAAGATCACGGGTTTGCTGCAGCGAGATCCACCGCCCTGCTGACCAATGCCACGAAGCGTGCATCATTGACCGCCGCCGCGGGATTGTTCCAGCTTGCCGCCAGCGCATACCAGGCGCCCGCCTTGGACTGCAGCAACAGCGTCATCTCGATCACGCCCGGCTCCGAGCCGCCCTTGTAGCCGACATAGCCCCAGCGCGCCGCTTGCGCCGGGCCGACCCCGGGGTTGACGCCGAGGATCGCGCGAGCCTCCGCGCCGGGGCCGGTTTCGGTGGTGCGGCGGATCCAGTCCATCGTGCGAACGAGGTCGGCGGGGCTGGCGAACCATTCGATGTCGAGCATCACCGGTACGCCACGCTGGAACATCCGCGGGTCGATCGCGCTCAGCGGCGTTGCGGCGATGTCCTTGGCGAGCAGCGCACGGCGTCCCGCTTCGTCGAGCGCCAGCCACCGCTTGCCGAGTGCTCCGCCCGGAATCCCCTTGAGCTTGAAGACGTCGAGTGTGCCGAGCAGCGGGCGATTGCGCGCAGCATGGCGCCAGCCGATCACCGGTAACATCGCCTCGACCTTCGCGCGGCCGAGCGCTGCGAGCAGGATGTCGGTCGCGCTGTTGTCGCTGACCGAGATCATCTTCTGCGCGAGTTCGCGCAGCGTGACCTTGGTGCCCGCAGGCTGCTGCGTATAAAACCCGCCGGGGAGCGGGGCGCCGTCGAGCGTGACGAGATCGTCCCACCGCCGTTCGCCCGCATTGGTTGCGCGGATCGCCTCCGACAGGATGGCGAGCTTGAACGCCGAGCCGATCGCGAAGTCGGTGTCCGGCTTGGTCGCTTGCATCACGCTCGGCGTGCCGTCGCCGAGTCGTGCGAGCGCGAACCCGCCGACGCCCGGCAGCGTGCCGATCGTCGCGACGATCTGGTCGAGCGATGCCTCGCGCGAGGTCGTGCCGGTGACGAGCAGGCCGGTGATGCGATGCGCCGCGCTCGGCTCGACCGTCATCGTCATCGCCACGTTTCCACGCGCATAGCGGACGGTGAGACTGGCTTTCTGCGGAGTCGCAGCAATCAGCGACTCGATCGCCAGCGGCGCACCGAAGGCGTCCGACAATTGCTTGGCGATCGTGCGGATCTTCGCGTCGGGGATTTGCGCCAGGAAAGTCGGGTCGAACTCCGCCGCGGTGTCGCCGCCGCCGAGGATCCCGAGCAGCGCCTGCGCGCGCGGGCGGAGCGGGTCGCTCGCCACGGTCGCTGCCGCCGGCGGGGTCTGCGCAACGGCGGGCGCACCGAGGCCTAAGATCGCGATTAGCAAAACGACCTTGCGAATCATCGTGTGTCCCCCGTCACATAGCCTGGATCGCAGCGTATCGCAGTGGTGCGGGGTCGGGAAGCCTCGCTCAGGCGTCGATCGCCGCCTCGTCGAGCCGTGCGGCATTTTCCTGGATGAAGGCGAAACGGTGCGCGGGGTTGGTGCCCATCAGCCGGTCGACCAGATCCTTGACGCCCGCACGCTCCTCATATTCCTGCGGCAACGTGATCCGCAGCATCGCGCGCGACTTGGGGTCCATCGTCGTCTCGCGCAGTTGCATCGGGTTCATCTCGCCGAGACCCTTGAAGCGCCCGATCTCGACCTTCTTGCCCTTGAATTCGGTCTTTTCGAGCAGCTCGCGATGCGCGTCGTCCATCGCGTAGAGGCTCTTGGTGCCCGAGGTGAGGCGATAGAGCGGCGGCTGCGCGAGATAGACATGCCCCGCGCGGACGATTTCGGGCATTTCCTGGAAGAAGAAGGTCATCAACAGCGTGGCGATATGCGCGCCGTCGACGTCTGCGTCGGTCATGATGACGACGCGTTCGTAGCGCAGGTTTTCAGCCACGCATGTCTTGCGCGTCCCGCAGCCGAGCGCCTGGATCAGATCGGCGATTTCCGAATTGCCGGCGATCTTGGCCATCGTCGCCGACGCAACGTTGAGGATCTTGCCGCGGATCGGCAGGATCGCCTGCGTCTTGCGGTCGCGCGCCTGCTTGGCCGAACCGCCTGCCGAATCGCCCTCGACGATGAAGATCTCGGTGCCCTCGGGTCCGGCCGAGGCGCAGTCGGTGAGCTTGCCCGGCAGGCGGAGCTTGCGCGCCGACGTCGCGGTCTTGCGCTTGACCTCGCGCTCGGCTTTGCGCGCGAGCCGCTCGTCCATCCGCTCGATGACATAGGTCAACAGCGCCTTGCCGCGCTCCATATTGTTGCTGAGGAAATGGTCGAAATGGTCGCGCACCGCTTTTTCGACGAGCGGCGTCGCCTCGGGGCTCGAAAGCCGGTCCTTGGTCTGGCTCTGGAATTGCGGATCGCGGATGAAGACCGAGAGCATCAGCTCGCTGCCGGTCATGATGTCCTCGGCCGAGATTTCCTTGGCCTTCTTCTGCCCGACCAGCTCGCCGAACGCGCGGATGCCCTTGACGAGCGCGTTGCGCAGGCCCGCTTCGTGCGTGCCGCCATCGGGGGTCGGGATGGTGTTACAATACCAGCTGTACGAGCCGTCGCTCCACAGCGGCCACGCGACCGCACATTCGACGCGACCCGCCGCGCCGGGGAAATCCTGGCGCGTGACGAAGAAGTCGCTCGTCGCGCACTCGCGCGCGCCGACTTGTTCGCGCAAGTGATCGGCAAGGCCACCGGGGAACTGGAACACCGCTTCGGCGGGGGTGTCATCGCCGATCAGCTCGGGCGCGCACTTCCAGCGAATCTCGACGCCCGCGAACAGATACGCCTTCGAGCGCGCGAGCTTGTGCAGTCGCGCGGGCTTGAAGCTCATCTCGGGGCCGAAGATCTGCTCGTCGGGGATGAAGCTGACCATCGTGCCGCGCCGGTTGGGTGCCGCGCCGACATGCTCGATCGGCCCGAGCGTCTCGCCGCGCGAGAAACGCTGGCGGTAGAGCTCGCGGTTGCGCGCGACCTCGACGATCGTGTCCGACGACAGCGCATTGACGACGCTGACGCCGACGCCGTGCAGACCGCCCGACGTCGCATAGGCCTTGCCGTCGAACTTGCCGCCCGAGTGCAGCGTGGACAGAATCACTTCGAGCGCCGACTTGCCGGGAAATTTCGGATGCGGGTCGACCGGGATGCCGCGGCCATTGTCGACGATGATCAGCCGGTTGCCCGGATGCAGCTCGATCTCGATCCGCGTGGCGTGCCCCGCGACGGCTTCGTCCATCGCATTGTCGAGCACTTCGGCGGCGAGATGGTGATAGGCGCGCTCGTCGGTGCCGCCGATATACATGCCCGGTCGGCGGCGGACGGGCTCCAACCCCTCGAGCACCTCGATCGAGGATGCGTCGTAATCGGTCGGCTGGTGTTTGGGGGTGGCGGCGAACAGGTCTTCGGACATGTCCTTGCTATAGGACCGCGGTGGCACCGCTGCCAACCACTGCGTGACGGCGCAGTAGCAGCGGCCGGGTGTGATATTTTCGCATCAACATGACAGAATGTTCATGTCGATGCGGCCAAGCGCCGCGCTCGCACGTCTCTCCTGCGCTGAAGCAGCAACCCAGGAGTTTCCATGCGTACCAAGTCTCTTCTTTCCGGCGCCACCATGCTCGTTGCCGGCCTCGCTTTCGCCGCCCCCGCCCTGGCGCAGGAGGCCGATCCCAAGCCGTTCGACGGCCTGTATGTCGGCGGCACCGTCGGTTTCGACGCGCAGCCCAACGATGTCGGCTCGAGCATCCTGTTCGACCGCAACCGTGACGGCAATTTCAACGAGCTGGTAACGACCGCAGCTGGCGCGAATGCCTTCGCCCCGACCGCCGCGCAGCCCGGCGCCGGTTTCTGCAACGGTCGCGCGACCAGCACCGGCGCGCTGACCGGCTGCACCAACGACAAGGACAATATCAGCTATTCGGGCCGCGTCGGCTTCGACAAGCAGTATGGCCATTTCGTGATCGGCGTCGTCGGCGAGTTCGGCAAGAGCCAGGTGCGTGACAGCGTCTCGGGCTTCAGCACGACGCCTGCCAGCTACGTCATGACGCGCAAGGTCGACTTCGACGCCAATGCCCGCCTGCGCGCCGGCTATGCGTTCGACAAGACGCTGTTCTATGCGACCGGTGGCGGCGCCTATGCCAAGACCAAGTCGAGCTTTGCCACGAGCAACACCGCCAATGCCTTCGCCGACAATGGCAGCCGGCATGACGCATGGGGCTTCGTCGCGGGCGGCGGCATCGAGCAGAAGCTCGGTCGTCACTTCTCGATCGGTCTCGAGTATCTGTACAACCAGTATAAGGACGATGAGTATCGCGTTCGTGTGACGCAGGGCACTGCGCCGGCGACCAATCCGTTCGTGCTCGCACCGAACACTGGCGGTACCGACTTCAAGCGCAGCGACGACAAGTTCCGCTGGCACAGCGTGCGCGCGACCGCGAACTTCCGCTTCTAGGAACCGCGACGCGTCACTCCGGGCGTTTCCCGGGGTGACGAACGCAAGCAAACAAAAAGGGGCGCCCGGCATCTGCCGGGCGCCCCTTTTTCGTAACGCTTCGCGTGCGTTCAGCGCGCGCGCGGGCCGCCGAACGGGAGCGGCGGGGCGGGGCGGCGATCGCGGCGCGGCAGCTGCGCCTGATACGCGTGGCCGCAATGCCCGACGCAATAGGGGAAACCGGGGTTCACGTTCTCGCCGCAGAAGTGGAAGTCGGGTTCGCCCGGGTGGCCGATCGGCCATTTGCAGATCTTGTCGTTGAGATCGAGCAAGGTCGTCTTGCCCGCCATTTCGGCCGAGGGCTTGGCGGGCACGAGGCGGCGCGGCGGCGCTGGCGTGATCGGCGCTTGCTGCTCGCCGGGCGCCTGGCGCAGGAAGCCGCCGGGACCGACCGAGCGCAGGATCGGGGGCGCGGGACGCACGACGACAGGGGCTGCATCGGCCTCATCGGTGTCGTCGTCGCTATCGGCCTCGACCGCGACCTCCTCTTCTTCAGCCTCGTCTTCGATCTCAGCGACCGGGGGCGCTGCGACGACCGCCGGGCGCGGGGCAGGCGGCGCTGGCTTGGGTGCGGGTGCGACCGGGGCCGCGGCCTTGGGTGGTGCTACTGGTGCGGGCGCGGGTGCCGGCGTCGGTGCGGGCGCGGCGGCGGTGGCGGCCGCTGGCTCGTTCGGCTTGACCGGCGAGGGACGCGACTGCAGGCCAAGGCGGTGCGCCTTGCCGATGACGGCATTGCGGCTGACGCCACCGAGTTCCTCGGCGATCTGGCTCGCGGTCTGGCCTGCTTCCCAGCGCTTGCGCAGCGTATCGATGCGTTCGTCGGTCCAGCTCATTCAATTTTCCCAATCGTCATGCCGGGGTTGCGGGCGGCGGCGGCAGTCTTTAGCGACACCCCCATGAGCAGCCAGCCCCCAATCGGCGAAATTCGTACCCAAATGAACGCTCCCGGCGTTCCGGTCATCCGGAATGTCAATTGGGGCGGTCTTCGAACGCTCTATATCAAGGAGGTGCGCCGTTTCTTCAAGGTGCAGCTGCAGACGATCTGGGCGCCGGCGATCACGACGCTGCTGTTCCTGATCATTTTCACCGTCGCGACGGGCGGAAAGCGCCCGGTGATGGTCGGCGGGGTCGCGGTTCCCTTCGCTGATTTCATCGCCCCCGGGCTGATCGTGATGGGCATGCTGCAGAACGCGTTCGCAAATGCGAGCTTCTCGCTGCTGGTTGGCAAGATCCAGGGCACGATCGTCGATTACCTGATGCCGCCGCTGTCGACCGCCGAGTTGCTCGTCGCGATGGTCGGTGGTGCGGTGACGCGCGCGATTTGCGTGGGGCTTGCCGTGTCGGTCGCGATGGCCTTGTGGCCGGGCGTCCATATCGTGCCCGTCCATCCGCTCGCGATCCTGTGGTTCGGGCTGCTCGGCTCGGCGTTCCTGGCGCTGGTCGGGGTGCTGACCTCGATCTGGGCGGAGAAGTTCGATCATGCCGCCGCCGTCCAGAATTTCGTGATCGCGCCGCTGACGCTGCTGTCGGGCACCTTCTATTCGGTCGATACGCTCGCGCCCGCGTTCCGCGCGTTCAGCCATGTGAACCCGTTTTTCTACATCATCTCGGGCTTCCGCTACGGCTTCCTCGGCACCGCCGACTCGCCCGTGCTGGTCGGCGGCGCGGTGATCCTCGCGATCGACGTCGCGCTCGGGACCCTGTGCTACGCGCTGCTGCGCTCGGGCTGGAAGATCAAGAACTGAGGCGTTCCGTGTTGTGCGCGCTTGGCGTAGCGCGCGGGCAGAAGGAGTCGATGATGCGGATCTGGTGCGCGCTGGGAATGGGGCTGCTCGTCGCGGCGTGCGGCAAGGCTGCGCCAAACGCCGTCCCGACGGCGGGGGCGACGGCGCAAGCCCCGCAGGCACCGCAAGTCCGCATCGCACAAGTCGGCGGGACGGTGTTTGCCGCAACCGTCAGCGGACCCGGCACGGTCGCCGCGCGTGCGGTCGAGGCGATGCCGGGGACCGCTGCACCGGGGGCGAAGGCCGCCAACGCCGGCTATGCCCTGCTCGCCACGCTGCCCGCGGCGGACGCGGCGCGCATCACGCTCGGCGCAAGCGCGCAAATCCGCTTTCCGGCATTCCACGGCGATGTCGTCGTCGGGCGCGTGATCCGGATCGCGCCGCCCAAGGCGGGCGCATCGAAGGTCGAAATCACCTTGCCGCGTGATTCGCGTTTCGCCGCTGGCCAGTCGGCAACCGCGCGAATTGTCGCGACGGGCGCGGGCACGACGATGCTCGCGGTCCCGCCGAGCGCGATCCTCGGCCCGCATACAGGCGCGGCGGCGGTCTATGTCGTCGATCTGTCGAGCGCGCGCGTGCAGCGGCGCGCGGTGACGCTCGGCGAACAGACGCCCGACGGCATCGGCGTAAGCGCCGGGCTGCAAAAGGGCGAGTGGGTCGCGCTGACGCGCGTCGATCAACTCGGCGACGGTATGAAGATCGCGCCGGTCGGCCCGTCGCAATAGCGTCTTCCCGGCCGATGCCGCGCGGTGTTGCGCTTGCGGCGGCATCTTCGTAAAACGGGATTCGGGCGACCGGTTGGGTCGCCCTTTTGCTTTTTCAGGAGACGGCCCGTGTCGACCCCCGCTTTGATGCCTGTGTACCCGCGGTGCGGCGTACGCCCGGTGCGAGGCGAAGGCTGCTATCTGTACGGCGAGCAAGGCGAGCAATATCTCGATTTCGCCGCCGGCATCGCGGTCAACGCGCTTGGCCACGGCCACCCCAAATTGGTTGAGGCGATTGCCAAGCAAGCAGCCACGCTGATGCACGTCTCCAATCTCTACGGTTCGCCGCAGGGCGAGCATCTCGCGCAGCGCATCGTCGAGAATTCGTTCGCCGACACGGTGTTCTTCACCAATTCGGGCACCGAAGCGGTCGAATGCGCGATCAAGACCGCGCGGCGCTATCACTATGCCAACGGCAATCCGCAGCGCACGACGCTGATCACCTTCAACAACGCCTTTCACGGGCGCACGATGGGGGCGATCTCGGCGACCAACCAGCCGAAGATGCGCGACGGCTTCGAGCCGCTGCTGCCGGGCTTCGCCTATGCGCCGTTCAACGATCTCGAAGCGGCGCTGGCGCTGATCGACGACACGACCGCCGGCTTCATGGTCGAGACGATCCAGGGCGAGGGCGGCGTCTCGGCATCCACCACCGAGTTCCTGCAAGGGCTGCGCAAGGCGTGCGACGAGCACGGCCTGCTGCTGGTGCTCGACGAGGTCCAGTGCGGTTATGGTCGGACCGGCAAGATGTGGGCGTATGAACATTACGGCATCACCCCCGACATCCTGTCCTCGGCCAAGGGCATCGCCGGCGGTTTCCCGCTCGGCGCGTGCCTCGCGACCGAGGAAGCCGCCAAGGGGATGGTATTCGGCACGCATGGTTCGACCTATGGCGGCAACCCGCTGGCGATGGCGGCGGGCGAGGCGATCCTCGACGTGATGCTCGAGCCGGGCTTCCTCGAGCATGTGACCGCGATGGGCGAGCGGTTGCGCGCCTCGGTCGAACAGATGATGCCGAATTACGACCAGATCTTCGACAGCCTGCGCGGCAAGGGGCTGATGTTCGGGATCAAGCTCAAGGATGCCGTCGTCGCGCGCGATTTCGTGGCGCATCTGCGCGATCATCACGGGCTGCTGACGGTCGCGGCGGGCGAGAACGTCGTCCGCGTCCTGCCGCCGCTGGTGATCGAGGACGCGCATATCGCCGAATTCGTCCAGAAGCTGAGCGACGGCGCGCGCGATTTCACGCCCGTGGCGGTGGCGGCGTGAGCTAAAACTCCCTCTCCCTTTGGGAGAGGGAAGGGGCCCGCTCGGCGCAGCCGGGTGGGAAGGGTGAGGGCAGCGCACGCCAACACCCTGTCCTCACCCTTCCGCGGCTTCGCCGCTCCCTCCCTCTCCCAGAGGGAGAGGGAATTAAGGATTTAGGATGCGTAACTTCCTCTCGCTTTCCGATGCCGGTCCCGATGGCGTGGCCGCGATGCTGGCCGATGCGCTCGATCGCAAGGCGGCGCGTGCCGGCTGGCCCAAGGGCAAGCCCGACGCCGACGCACCGCTCGCCGGCCACACGCTCGCGATGGTGTTTGAAAAGAGCTCGACTCGTACGCGTGTGTCGTTCGACATGGCGATCCGCCAGCTGGGCGGCAGCTCGGTGATCCTCGACTCCGGCACCACCCAGCTCGGCCGTGGCGAGACCGTTGCCGACACCGCGCGCGTGCTGTCGGGCTATTGCGACGCGATCATGCTGCGTACCGACGATCACGCCAAGCTCGAGGAAATGGCGCAGTATGCGACGATCCCCGTCATTAACGGCCTGACCGACGATTCGCATCCGTGCCAGATCATGGCCGACCTGCTGACGATCCTCGAGGCGGGCAAACCGCTCCCGGGGCTCAAGGTCGCCTGGCTCGGCGATGGCAACAACGTCCTCGCCTCGATCGTCGAGGCCGCCGGGCTGATGCAGTTCGACGTCGTCGCGGCGTGCCCGCAAGGGTTCCAGCCCGACGATGCCGTGATCGGCCGCGGCGCGGGGCGCGCGCGCGTCGTCTCGGACCCCGCGGAGGCGGTGGCGGGCGCCGATGTCGTCATCACCGATACCTGGATCTCGATGGGGCAGGCGCATGCCGATACCAAGCTCAAGGCGATGCTGCCGTATCAAGTCGACGCCGCGCTGATGGCGCAGGCCAATCCAGCAGCGGTGTTCCTCCACTGCCTTCCCGCGCATCGCGGCGAGGAGGTGACGCCCGAGGTGATCGACGGGCCGCAATCGCTGATCTGGCCCGAGGCGGAGAACCGGCTTCATGCGCAGAAATCGGTGCTGCGCTGGTGCTTCGGGCAGATCGGTTGAGTTGATTCTGACGCGCGCACTCTTATCTCCCGTCATCCCCGCGATTGCGGGGATCCCGCTGCTCTTGCAGCGCCAGTAGAAGAAGCGGGATCCCCGCTTTTGCGGGGATGACATGGAAAACACCAACAATACCGACACCGACCGCGCGCTCGGCTTCACCATCCCGCAGCGCCACGCGCGCGGTCGCATCGTGCGGCTGGGGCCGGTGCTCGACACCATCCTCGCGGCGCACGCCTATCCGCCCGCGATCGAGGCATTGCTCGCCGAGGCGCTGACGCTCGCCGCGCTGATCGGCTCGACGCTCAAGGATGCCGGCGGTCAGCTGACGATGCAGGCGCAGACGCAGAACGGCATCGTCACGCTGCTGGTGTGCGATTATCGCGGCGGCGAACTGCGCGGCTATGTCCAATACGATGCCGAGCGGCTCGCCGCAGGGCCGGAAGAGCCGAGCCTGTTCGCGCTGTTCGGTGCAGGCTATCTCGCGATCACCTTCGACCAGGTAACCACCGGCGAGCGCTATCAGGGCATCGTCCCGCTCGACGGCAGCTCGCTGAGCGAAGCGGCCGAGCATTATTTCCTCCAGTCCGAGCAGATCCCGACGCTGGTGCGCGTCGGCGTCGGCCGCGCGGCCGATGGCAAGCGCGTCGCGGGCGGGTTGCTGCTCCAGCATCTCCCCGAGGGCGAGGATGGCCGCGAGCGGCTCCACACCCGGCTCGACCATCCCGAGTGGGAACATGTCGCGATCCTGGGTGGGACGATGGCGGCCGATGAGCTTGCCGACCCGGCGCTGCCGCTCGAGACGCTCGTCTGGCGCCTGTTCAACGAGGAGGAGGAAGTCCGCCTCCACGGCGAGACCGCGTTCGCGCGCGGCTGCCGCTGCTCGCCCGATTACATCGCGCAAGTGCTCGGCAAATTCCCGCCATCCGAGCAGCAGGCGATGGCCGATGAGAACGGCGTGATCTTCGTCGATTGCGCGTTTTGCGCGACCAAATTCCCCGTTCCCGCCGCGAGCGAGATCGTTACGTAAACGCATTGTAACAGGGCGGGTGTATCCCCAGATACGCGTCTGGAAGCGAGCCGGCCGCGCAGAGGCGCGCTGCCGGACAGGGATCGATACAATGCAAGTGCGAAACGTGGTGCGCGCGATGATTGCGGGCTTGGCAGCGACGGGCGGCTTGGCCGCCGCAGCGCCAGCGGGTGCGCCGACACTGGCCGCGCTGGCGCGGATCGAACCGGGTGAATGGCAGTTCAAGGCGCTCGATAGCGATGCGCCGCCGCGGTCGATCTGCATCGCCGATGCACGCCCGCTGATTCAGTTCGGGCATGGCAATGCGCAGTGCCAGCACAAAGTCCTGGTCGACGATGCCAATGTCGCGCGGGTGACCTATGTCTGCCCCGGGACCGGCCATGGGCAGACCAGCGTCAAGGTCGCGACGCAGCGCAATTTCAATCTCGAGACGCAGGGCATTTTGCGCGGTGCGCCGTTCGACGAGCAATATGAGGCGCGTCGCGTTGGTGACTGCGCAGCAGGTGTCGCGCGCCTTAAGTGATCGCGGTAAAGGTCTTTTCAATCTTTCGGCACTAGGACGGGTTCGTGCAATTCTTGTGAGCGCACGCTTTTCTCCCAATCGCCCAGAGATGGGCATCCCCTGGGCCGCCTAAGGGCGGCCCGTTTTTCTGACGGGGCTATACTTGCGTAATGCGAGGGCGAGGGGTACCCGCGGGAGATTATGACAAACGAAAACATTTCGGCAGCGCCTGCAGGCGCCGCACCGCTTGCTGTCGTCTTGGTCTCAGGTGGTCTTGATTCGATGGTCGCTGCGGCCTTTGCGCGCGAGGCGGGCTATCGGCTGCTCGCGCTGTCGGTCGATTATAACCAGCGGCATCGGCTCGAGCTCGCTTCGGCGCGGCGGATCGCGCATGTGCTTGGCGCCGAGCGACACGTCATGTTGCCGCTCGATCTCGCGGCGTTCGGCGGATCGGCGCTGACCGCCGATATCGACGTGCCCAAGGACGGCGTCCAGCCGGGGATCCCGGTGACCTACGTACCGGCGCGCAACACGATCTTCCTCAGCCTTGCGCTCGGCTGGGCCGAAGCTGCGGGCGCGCGCGATCTGTTCATCGGCGTCAATGCGCTCGATTATTCGGGCTATCCCGATTGCCGTCCCGAATTCATCGCCGCGTTCGAGGGGCTCGCCGAACTTGCCACCAAGGCAGGCGTCGAGGGCAGCCCGTTCCGCATCCATGCGCCGTTACAGGACATGACCAAGGCCGACATTGTCCGCGAAGCGGCGCGGTTGAAGATCGATCCGGCGCTCAGCTGGTCGTGCTACGACCCCGCGCCGGGTGGGTTGCATTGCGGCGTGTGCGACAGCTGCCGGTTGCGCAAGAAGGGCTTCGCGGAAGCCGGGTTTCCCGATCCCACCGCCTACGCGGTCTGATCCGATGTCGTACGCGGTCAAGGAAATGTTCCTCACGCTGCAGGGCGAAGGCGTGCAGGCCGGGCGGCGCGCGGTGTTCGTCCGCTTTGCCGGGTGCAATCTGTGGTCGGGGCGCGAGCAGGACCGCGCGAGCGCGATTTGCCGCTTCTGCGATACCGATTTCGTCGGGACCGACGGCGCGGGCGGCGCGAAATTCGCCGATGCGGTCGACCTGGTCGCGGCGGTCGCGGACTTCTGGGGCGCTGACCCGGCGCATCGCTTCGTCGTGCTCACCGGCGGCGAGCCGATGCTGCAAGTCGACGATGCCTTGGTCGACACGCTCCACGCCGCGGGTTTCGAGATCGCAATCGAAAGCAACGGGACGCTCGCGGTACATCCCGGGATCGACTGGGTGTGCATCAGCCCCAAGGCCGGGAGCGAAGTTGTCCAGCGCAGCGGCGACGAATTGAAGCTCGTCTGGCCGCAGCCGGGCAGCGATGTCGCCGAGTTCGAAAGCTGGGATTTCGTGCATCATCTGATCCAGCCGCTCGACAGCATCGCTGCCGAGGCCAATCACGCCGCCGCGATCGACCTCGTCATGGCGCGCCCGCAGTGGCGGCTGACGCTGCAGGCGCACAAGGCGCTGGGCCTGCGCTGAGGCAGGCCCCGACGCACCGCGTCAGCGGAACGTCGTCGAGAATTCCCCGCACTTGCGCTGGAGCCAGGTGCCGCGCTTGTCCCAGCACGCGTCGTCGAGCCGCGGCAGCGACAGCCGCGTGTCGACGCGGACGCGGCGCGCGAAGCGTTCCTCGCCAAACGGGATCAGCGCATTGCGCAGCGAACTCATGTCGCGCACCGCGACCTTGTACAGCTCGCCGCGCGGTGCGTAAGCCGCATCGGTCGCGACGGCTGCCGCGGTCTGGCAGAAGCCGAGCTGGGCGTTGACCGTGGTGAACGCCGAATAGGTCTTCGTGCCATAGCGGTCCATCGCCGCCTGGCCGGGCTTGAGGCCCTTGTTTACGCGCGTGAAATATTTGGTCAGGATGTCGAGCGACTTCTTGAACTCGTCCTTATGGTTGATCAGCGAGATGTTGTAATTCTCGACCGTCAACAGGCTCGGTTCGAACTGGCACTGCAGCGCCGCGACGTTGAGCGCCGAGCGCATGTTCCACACCAGGTTCGCACGAACTTCCTCGTCGGTTGCGCCCGGCAGCGTCGGCAGGCCTGGCTCGTCGCCGCGGATCGGCGGGCCACTGAAATCATGCGGTTTGAAAAAGAACTGTGCCGACGCAGGAGTGACGGCGAGGGCGGCGCCCGCGATTGCGGTGATCGCAGCCAGTTTACGCAACACGGTCATTGAAAGCCTCTCGTTAACGATGCTGCGATTACGGCTTTTTGACGCGCAACCCAACTCTTTTCGTTTCATCGCATGCCGATGCCCGGGCGTTCTGCGCTGGAATCGAAAGGGCCGCCCGGTTGCCCGGACGGCCCTCGCGATAATCGTTCCCTGACGGGAAGATTACATTGCGTTGGTGGTGGTCGTGGTCGTGGTGTTCGAGGTCATCATGGTGTCGTTTGCCATCATGCCTTCGTTGCCAGCGGCGTCGGTCGACGTCATCGTGTCGTTGGTCGTCGCGCCCATCGTGTCGGTCGAGTTCATGTCGGTGACCATCGTGTTGTCGGTCGTCGTCGTCTCGGTCTTCGGGGTGCATGCCGAAATCGCGATCGCGGCAACAGCGATCATCGAACCAGCAGCGACCTTGGAAATGAATGCACGCATTGGAAAGCTCCCTAGATAAATGGTTGGTTGGCCTCGAGACCTTTAATACCCAAACCGTGGTGGACATTAGTCCGGAAACGCCTGACCCTCAAGCCCAGTTTTGTTGCCTGATAGAATGAGTTTGCAGGAACGCTGCAAGGCGCAACGCCAAGGCTGCGTCAAAAGTTGCATAATCGGTCGGCCGGCCGAGCATCTCGGCGCTGGTCACCGCGAAGTCGGGGAGGCCGCAAGGCACGATCCCGCCGAAGTGGGCGAGGTTGGGCGAGAGGTTGATCGAAAAGCCGTGGAGCGTCACCCAGCGCCGAACGCGCACGCCGATCGCCCCGATCTTGGCCTCGACCGGGTCGCCGCCGAGCGGGCCAGCGATGTGCGTCCAGATGCCGACGCGGCCCGGAGCACGAAAGGCGGTGATGCCGAGATCGCCGAGCGTGTCGATCACCCAGCCTTCGAGACCGTGGACGAACTGGCGCACGTCACGCCCGCGCTTGTTGAGATCGAGCACGACATAGCCGATCCGCTGCCCGGGGCCGTGATAGGTGTAGCGCCCGCCGCGCCCGGTCTGCACCACCGGGAATTGCGGGTCGCGCAGTTCGCTCGGGTCGGCGCTCGTCCCGCCGGTGTAGACCGCAGGATGTTCGAGCAGCCAGATCAGCTCGCGCGCTCGGCCTTCGACCACCGCCGCGGCACGCGCCTCCATCTCGGCGAGCGCCTCGGCATAGGGGATCGGCGCGGGGGAAATGCGCCATTCGATGTCGTCGCGAAGATCGGTCACCTGCGCGATGTGGCCCGGCTGCAGGCCGGACGCAAGTGATTGGCAAGCGCGGCGGCGTCGGTCTAAGAGCGGGCGCGCGGTCGGGGCCGCGCGGCGAAGCGGGGAGGAACGACGTGAGCGTGACGATGAGCACCGTGTGGGATCGCACCACGGACTGCCTGAGCGAGCGCCGCGCCGCGATGCTGCCGATCGTGCTGCTCGGGCTGTTCGTGCCGCTGGCCCTGATCGGTACGCTGATGCCGCTGATGGGATCGAGCGGGCATGGCGGCGACCTGCTGCTCGGGATCATCGTCTTGCTGCTGTCGCTGCTGACGAGTTGGGCGGGGCTCGCGCTCACCGCGCTCGCGCTCGATCCGGCGATCTCGCGCGCTGCCGCGGTGCAGGCCGCCAATCGGCGCTTCCTGCCCGTGCTCGGGATCGGGCTGGTGACGCTCGCGGTGGTCGTGGTGCTGGCGATGCCGATCGGGATCGTGCTTGGCCTGAGCGGGATGAACATGGCCGCGCTTTCTGCCGGCACGCTGCAGCCGGGCGACGTCAATGGCGGCGCGCTGGCGTTCGTCTCGCTCTACAGTGTTGTGCTGGCCGTGCTGCTGTTCTGGGCCTATGCGCGCTGCGTGGTGCTGGTGACCCCGATCGTGCTCGAGGAGCGGCGCGGATTGGGCGTCTATCGCCGGAGTTTTGAATTGACGCGGCATATCGCGTGGAAGGTGATCGGCGTGGTGATGCTGTACGGCGTGGTTTCGTGGGTCGCCTCGGCGGCGGCCAAGAGCGTATTCGGGACGGTGTTCGCGCTCGTCCTCGGCGGCGAGGGGACCGTCACGCTCGCCAGCATCCTGACGCAGGTCGTCGTCGCTGGCGTCTCGACTCTGTTCTCGCTGCTCGCGGTGGTGTTCCTCGCCAAGCTGTATCTCGCCGCCCGCGAGGCGATCGTCGCGCGCTCATGAAGCTCGATGCTGCCGCCGTGCTGCGCGACGCCTGGGCGATGGCGAAGCGCGATTCCGACCTGTTGATCGCGGTCGGGGGCGTCTTCCTGCTGGTGCCGCGGGTGGCGCAAGTGATGTTCGTCGACCCGACCCCGCCGCTGCCTGCGTCGAGCTCGGATCCGGTCGCGCTGCAGGCGTGGCTCGATGCGGTCGCTCTGTGGTCGAGGCATAACGACCTGCTCGTGCTCGCGCTGACGCTGGCGTCGTTGTTCGGAACGCTGACGCTGCTGCTGCTCTATACCGATCGCGACCGCCCCGATGTCGCCGGCGCGTTGCGCAAGGCTTTGCCGCTGCTGCCGCGCTACATCCTGCTGGCGCTGGTGGTGACCTTTCCCGTCAACATCGCCTCGCTGCTGCTGATTCCGGGCCTGTATCTGAAAGGGCGGCTGATGCCCATCGGCCCGGCCTTCGTCGGCGAGCGGCCGCTCGGCGTGATCGCGGCGTGGCGGCGCAGCTTTGCGCTCACGCGCGGGCATGGCCTCACGCTGATGGCGTTTGCGTGCGTGCCGTTGATTGCGGGCGACGTGCTGGCGCTGCCGTTCGAATTGCTCGGCTCGGCGATGAACGGCGCGCCGATGGCCAACCCAGTCGTCGCTGCAGTGCTCGACGTGTGCAATGGCGGCGCGCGCAGCGTCGCGACGATCGCCGCGATCCTGCTCGAGGTCGCGCTCTACCGGCGGCTCAGAAGCGGAATCTGAGGCGCCGTCTCGGGCGGGAGATGCCCGGTGATGCGCGGATCGGAGAAGGTTTCGATCGTCCGCTGGATCGCGGTGAAGCCTTGCGCGCGGTAGAAATTGAGCGCGCTCGGATGGTCGAGTGTGCAGGTGTGGAGCCAAACGCGCGCGATCCCCTTCGCCCAGGCGCGCGCGAGCGTTTCCGCCATCAGCCAGCGGCCAAAGCCCTGACCCGCAAGTTCGGGGATGAGCGCGAAATACGAGATTTCGCATGTTGCGGGCTGGCGAAAGTCGAGCTCGACCATCCCCACTTCGATCCCCGCGGGATCGACCACGGCATAGACCGCAACGGCCGGATCATGAATAATCGCGCGCAGGGCGGCTTCGTCGATCACGAGGCGCGAGAACCACAGCCACGGCGCGCCGACGCGGCGGAACAAAACGCGGTAGCGATCGGGCGTCGGCGCCTCCCAGCGTGCGAGCCGTAGCCGCGAGGCGGGGAGGGGGCGCAGCGGCGGCTTTTGCCGCATCTCGAGCGTGGTGACGATCGCCGCGACCTCTGCGTCGCGGACCGGTGTCAGCCCCATTGGCTCACGACCAGGTCGCGAGCGGCGGCAAGCTCATCAGGATCGCATCGATATTGCCGCCGGTCTTGAGCCCGAACAGCGTGCCGCGATCATAGACCAGGTTGAATTCGGCATAGCGCCCGCGCCATTCGAGCATCTGCGCGGTGTCGGCGGGCGTGAACGGCAAGTTCATCCGCCGCCGCACGATCTTCGGGTAAACGTCGAGAAACGCGCGGCCGAGATCCTGGATGAAAGCGAAATTGGCGGCGAAATCGCCCTCGAGATGGTCGCAGAAAATCCCGCCGACGCCGCGGTGCACCTTGCGGTGGGGGATGTAGAAATAGTCCTCGGCCCATTTCGAATAGCGCTCGTAATAGTCCGCGCCGTGCGGGTCGCATGCGGCCTTCATCGCGGCGTGGAATTCGGCGGTGTCCTCGGGATAGGGCAAGGGCGGGTTGAGATCGGCGCCGCCGCCGAACCAGCGCTTGGTGGTGACGAGGAAGCGGCAGTTCATGTGCACCGCGGGGACATGCGGGTTGGCCATGTGCGCAACGAGGCTGATGCCGGTGGCAAAGAAGCTCGGGTCTTCGGCCGCGCCGTGGATCGACTTGGCGAATTCGCCCTCGAACGCGCCACCGACGGTCGAGACGTTGACGCCGACCTTTTCGAAGACCCGGCCCTTCATCACCCCGCGCACCCCGCCGCCGCCGTCACCACCGCTCGGGTCGGTGCGGTCCCACGCGGTGTAGTCGAAATCGGCGTCCGAGCCGGCCTCGCGTTCGATCGCGACGAATTCGGCGCAGATCTGGTCGCGCAATTGCTCGAACCAAATGCGGGCGGTGGTTTGTTCGGGGTCGAGTTGCATGCCGCTGTTGTGACGAGGGATCGCGCCCAAGTCGAGATGGCTTTCCACATCCTCCCCCGAGTTCCGGGGCAGATTTAGGCGGGCCAACCGCCGGTCTGGCGCAGCGCCTCGCTCAGCGCGATTCCCGCCGCCACCGCGATATTGAGCGAGCGCATCCCCGGTACCAGCGGGATCCGCACCGCAAGATCGGCCTGATCGTGCACCGCCTCGGGAACGCCGCTGCCCTCCGATCCCATCAGCAGCACGTCGTCGGCGCAGAACGCTGCGGCGTCGAGCCGCACGCCGCCGCGCGTCGACAGCAGCACGATTCGCTGCGGCACAGTCGCGACGAACGCATCCCAGTCGACATGCCGCCGCACCTCGACCAGTTCGGCATAATCCATCCCCGAGCGGGCGAGCGCCTTCTCGCTCCAAGTGAAGCCCGTCGGCTCGATCACGTCGACGCCGACGCCAAGACAGGCGCCGAGCCGGAAGATGGCGCCGACATTGCCGGCCATGTCGGGTTGATAAAGAGCAATACGCATGCCGCCCCGCTAGCACCCTTAAAATGCAGTTGGCAAAAGCTAGGCGGCCCGGCTAACAGAGCCCTCAAGCTTCCCCGATCGAGGGAAGCGTTCAGGCGTGCCTGTGGATCCGTCGTGCAGGGCGTCGTGTCAAAAATTGATCGCTCGACCGCGCGCAGTGGCGGGGGGCGAAGAACAAGGGCGAGTGGATGGCAAGCGGAAACACCCTGGACGTTCCCCTACATGAGGAACCGCACCATGACGGGGAGCCGCGACGTCGCGATTTCCTCAACATCGCGGCGGTTTCTGTCGCCGGCGTGGGCGCGCTCGCCATCGTCGTCCCCTTGATCAACCAGATGAACCCGTCGGCCGACGTGCTCGCGCTGGCGACGACCGAAGTCGATCTCAGCAAGGTCGAGGCCGGGCAGGGCGTCGTCGTGTCGTTCCGCAAGCAGCCACTCTTCGTCCGCAACCTGACGCCCGCGGAAATCTCCGCCGCCGACAAGGTCGACATCAAGTCGCTGCGCGACCCCGAAACGCTCGAGCAGCGCACGCGCGGTCAAAAGAACTGGCTGATTACGCTCGGCGTCTGCACGCATCTCGGCTGCATCCCGCAGGGCATCACCAGCGGCGAGGATCGCGGCCAGTTCGGCGGCTATTTCTGCCCGTGCCACGGGTCGCAATACGACACCGCGGCACGCATCCGCAAAGGCCCGGCACCGAAGAATCTGCTCGTGCCGGATTACAAATTCACGTCGCCGACGACGGTCGTGGTGGGTTGAGGATAGCGATATGAGTTTTCCCTGGGCCAAGCATTACGAACCCAAGAGCGGGTTCACCAAATGGATCGACCAGCGCCTGCCGCTCCCGCGGCTCGTCTATGGCGCGGTCGGTGCGGGCTATCCCGTGCCGCGCAACCTCAACTATTTCTGGAACTTCGGCGTGCTCGCAGGAGCCGCGCTCGCAATCCAGATCGTCACCGGCATCGTTCTCGCGATGCACTATGCGGCCAATGGCGGCGTGGCGTTCGATTCGGTCGAGCACATCATGCGCGACGTCAACGGCGGCTGGTTCCTGCGCTATGCGCACGCCAACGGCGCCTCGATGTTCTTCGTCGTGGTCTATATCCACATCTTCCGCGGCCTCTTCTACGGATCGTACAAGGCACCGCGCGAGATGATCTGGCTGCTCGGCGTCACGATCTTCCTGCTGATGATGGCGACCGCGTTCATGGGCTACGTCCTCCCCTGGGGGCAGATGAGCTTCTGGGGCGCGCAGGTCATCACCGGCTTCTTCTCGGCGATCCCGGTGGTCGGCGAGACGATCCGGATCTGGCTGCTCGGTGGATACGCCCCCGATGACGCGGCGCTCAACCGCTTCTTCTCGCTCCACTATCTGCTGCCGTTCGTGATCGCGGGCGTCATCATCCTGCACATCTGGGCGCTGCACATTCCCGGCTCGAACAACCCGACCGGCGTCGACGTGAAGGGCGAGCAGGACACCGTCCCGTTCCATCCCTATTACACTGCCAAGGACGGCTTCGGGCTCGGCGTGTTCCTGTTCATCTTCGCAGCGCTCTTGTTCTTCGCGCCCAACAGCCTTGGCCACCCGGATAACTATATCCCGGCCAACGCGCTGCAGACGCCGGCGCACATCGTCCCCGAATGGTATTTCTGGCCGTTCTACGCGATCCTGCGCTCGTTCACCGCGGACTTCCTGTTCATTCCGGCCAAGCTGCTCGGCGTGCTCGCGATGTTCGGCTCGATCCTCATCCTGTTCTTCCTGCCGTGGCTCGACAGCTCGCCGGTGCGGTCGTCCAACTATCGCCCGCTGTACCGCATCTTCTTCTGCATCCTGGTGGTCGACGTGCTGGTGCTCGGCTGGGTCGGTGGATCGGAGATCTCGCCGTTCAAGGTCGCGCTCGGGCAGATCACCGCGGCCTATTATTTCGCACACTTCCTGATCATCCTGCCGATCGTCTCGCGCGCCGAGCGGCCGCAGCCATTGCCGAACTCGATCACCGAGGCGGTGCTGGCGAAAAAGGGTGGCACCAGTCCGGCTCATACCGCGCTCAGCGGTAGCCCGGTTCCGGCCGAATAAGGGGCATTCAGACCAATGGTTCGCGCAATCGCAATCCTCATCGGCGCCGGTATCGTCGCCTGCCTCGCCTGGGCGCTGTTTGGCACCGTCTCGGGCGCCATCACCGACCCGGCGCCCCCCACCGCGGTCGAGGAATTCCATCGCCATCCCAAGGACGTCGAGCTCGCCTCGAACGGCTTGCTCGGCACGTATAACGAGCGTCAGCTCCAGCGCGGCCTGCAGGTCTACAAGGAAGTCTGCTCGAACTGCCACTCGCTCAAGCACGTCGCGTTCCGCGACCTGACCCAGCTCGGCTATTCGGCCGGCCAGGTGAAGAAGTTCGCGGCGGACTGGGCGGTCAAGGCCAAGCAGTTCGACCCCAAGTCGGGCGACACGACCGAGCGTCCCAACACGCCGGCCGATTACTTCCCGGCGGTCTATTATCCCGGCACCGGCAACCCGCCAGATCTCTCGCTGATCACCAAGGCGCGGCACGAAGGTCCGGCCTATGTCTATTCGTTGCTGACGGGGTATCAGGATCAGCCGGCTGCGTTGCTCAAGCACTTCCCCGACGCGAAGGTGCCCGACGGCCTCTATTACAATCCGTATTTCGCGAACCTCAACCTCGCGATGCCGCCACCGCTGACGCAGGATGGGCAAGTCACCTATCTCGACGGCACCAAATCGACCGTCGACCAGAATGCCAAGGACGTCGCGGCATTCCTGACCTGGGCGGCCGAGCCAAACCTGCCGGCACGGCATGGCTATGGCCTCGCAGTCCTCGGCTTCCTGCTGCTGTTCTGCGTGCTTTCCTACGGCGCCTATCAGAACATCTGGCGCGACATTAAGCACTGATCCATACGTCGCCCCGGCGAAAGCCGGGGCCGCTGCGTTGACTCGCGGAACGCCTGGTTCGCGAACCGACATAACGGCCCCGGCCTCCGCCGGGGCGACGAGGAATTTTCGTGTCCGACAATGACGACCTCAAGGCGCTGATCCGGACGATCCCGGACTTCCCCAAGCCCGGCATCCAGTTTCGCGACATCACGACCTTGCTGCTCGACCCGCACGGCTTTGCGCAGGCGATCATGCGGATGGCGGCGACGACGCTCGGGCCGATCGATCTCGTCGCCGGGATCGAGGCGCGCGGCTTCATCTTCGCCGCCGCACTCGCCCGCCCGCTCAACGCCGGCGTGCTGCTGATCCGCAAGGACGGCAAGCTGCCCGGCGCAACGATCGCCGAGGATTACGCGCTCGAATATGGGACCGACCGCATCGTGATGCATGCCGATGCGCTGGCACCTGGCAAGCGCGTGTTGCTGGTCGACGACCTCATCGCCACCGGTGGCACCGCGCGCGCCGCGCTGCGGCTGCTGCGCAAGGCAGGAGCGGTGGTCGAACAAGCGCAGTTCCTCGTCGATCTGCCCGATCTCGGCGGCGCCGATGCGTTGCGCACCGACGGCGTTACGGTCGATTCGCTGATCGCCTTTCCCGGGCACTGAGCACCGGACAGGAACCAAGCACGGGCCGCCGGGTTGAGGATCTACCCCCGCGCCCCGCATGATGTCCGGCGCGTCGTCCAGCAGGAACGCGCCATGTCCTTTATCAAGCTAACCCTCGCCGCAGCCGCCCTTGTCACCGTCGGCGGCCTTTCGGGCTGTGTCGACGATTACGGTTATGGCGGCGTCCAGGTCGGCTACGGCGCAAGCGCGTGGGATCCCTATTATGGCGGCTACAGCGCGGATCCGTATTGGGGCTGGCAGGGCGACTATTATTATCCCGGCTCGGGCTATTACGTGTACGATCGCAACAATTACCGCCACCGCTGGAACGACCAGCAGCGTGGCTATTGGCAGGGGCGCTCGCAGCAGTGGCGTGGTGCGCGGCGCGAGATTCGCCCGATGTGGCGCGATTACGGCATCCAGGGGCGCCCGGGCGGCGGGTTCCGCGGGTCGCCAGGGCGCGGGCCACAGGGCGGTGGCGGCTATCACGGCGGCGGCAATCGCGGCGGTGGGCATCACCGCTGACCGCCGTCAGTCGTCCTTACTGAATCCGCCGCGTCGAACCATTACGCGGCGGGTCGGGTGCGAATGAGGCCAATCGAGACGAAGGTCATCACCGTGACATCGTCCTGGTTGAGTACGGTCATCCGGCTGCGATAGCTCCCCATCTCGGGCCGGCTCTGCGATGCGCGCTTGTCGAGGATCTCGGTTTCGCAGCGCAGCGTGTCGCCCGGATAGACGGGCTTGAGCCAGCGCAGTTCGTCGATCCCGGGCGAGCCGAGACCGGCTTGATCGTGTGCCTTGAGGTTCTCGACAACCATCGCCATCGTCATCGCGCAGGTGTGCCACCCGCTCGCCGACAGCCGGCCGAAATGCGTCTCGGCGGCGGCCGCATCGGAGAGGTGGAACGGCTGCGGGTCATAGGCCTTGGCGAATGCGACGACCTCGTCGTGCAGCACTGCATACTGGCCGAACGACGCTTTGGTACCGACCACGATATCTTCGAAATATTGCATCGCGCGAGTGTCTCGCGCGCCCGCGTCGAAGGCAAGCGCTACTTGGCGAACGCTGCGCGGAACGGCGCGTCGTCGCCGTCGAGCCCAGACCCCGCAGGCAACCTCAGCAGATCGCGCAGCAACGGCGCGACATCGACGTTATCGAAGTCGGGCAGCGTCCCGAGTGGCTTGATCGCGGGGCCGCTGGCGATGAACAGTGCCGCCATCTCGGGCGCGGCATTGTCGAAGCCATGGTTGCCGCCGGGCTTGGCATCGGGCTTCGGCGTGCTGGCGGTGAGCGACCAGCCCGTCTCGGCCAGGCAGAAATAGGGCGGCACGCGTGGGTTGGCGCCGTAGTGCAGCCGCGCCGGGATCTCGCGCTTGCGCCAGCAATCGTAATGCGCGTGATGGCCGAGCAGCGCCCTTTCGAGCGCCGCCTCACGTCCCGGCACCGCATAGAGGCTGGCGAACGGCCCCGATTCGAACAGGCGATAGTCCGCCGGGTTGGCAATGCTGTCGAGCGCGATGGCGCGTGCCGGGCTGGTCGCCGCCATGCCGTGATCGGCGACGATCACCAGATTGGCGGGCTGGCCGAGTGTGCGCAGGCCCGAGACGAGCGCTCCGATCTGGGCGTCGACCTGCTTGACCGCTTCGGTCGTCTCGGGCGCGTCGGGGCCAAAGCTGTGGCCCGCGCTGTCGACGGTATCGAAATAGAGCGTGATGAAGCGCGGGCGCTGCGCCGCCGGACGGCGCAGCCAGTCGATCACGCCCGCGACGCGCTGTTCGCCCGGCACCGCCTGGTCGAATGGCCACCAATCCTCGGGCCGCACCCCGCCATTGGTCGCGCCGTGACCCTTGAGCGTGCCGCCCCACGCGACGTTCGAACCCGGCCAGAACATCGTCGCGCTGCGCACTCCCCCGCGCTCGGCAGTGACCCAGAGCGGCTCGGCGGCGTTCCACCAGAAGGGGTCCTTCGAATCCTCCATCGTGAACTTCTCGCCCGGCCGCGCGACGTCCTCCATCGCGTTCGAGACGATGCCGTTGCGATCGGGCCGGAGGCCGGTGACGAGCGTCCAGTGGTTCGGGAAGGTCTTGGAGGGGAAAGACGGCCGCATCGCCGCGCTGATCCCGCTGGCGGCGAGCGCATCGAGGTTCGGCGTCACCCCGCGCGTGCGGTAATCGGGGCGGAAGCCGTCGATCGAGACGAGGATCGTGACGGGCGTCCGCGCTTCCGCGCGCAGCGCGCTGGGGCGCGGTCCGGGGGCGGGCGCGGTGACGCAGGCCTGGAGGGCAGCGCACAAAGCTGCGGCAATGATCTTGGTGGTAAAACGCATGTGCGATTCCCTGCGACACGATTGCGTCGGCGCTATGACAGGGTGCGCTGGGCGCGCCTAGCGGGCGCCGCCTGCTGTTCTCCCTTTTGATCCTCCTTCTTCCCCGGCGAAGGCCGGGGCCCAGTCGCGGAACGATGGCGAGAAAGCGCGGCGCTCGCTTGCGATCAGCTCGCTCCTGGGCCCCGGCCTTCGCCGGGGAAGAGAAGAAGAAAAGGGGAAAGGGGAAAGGGTAGACGAGAAGGGCAGGCGCGATGGTGCGCCTATCCCCCCAGCGACACCTTGGCGAACAGGCTGAAGCTCACCGGCATCTTGCCATACGCCGCGTCGAGCGCCGCCGGCTTGGCGAACACGCCGACCGAACCGCCGAGCGCGAGATCGAACGGTCCGACGAAGGGCAGGCGATAGGCATAGCCCCCCTCGAGCTTGCCGACGCGGAACTTGCGGTCGTGCAGCGGGTCGGTCCGGTCGGGGAACAGCTCGTCATTTGCGACATTCTCCGCGCGCGCGAAGACCGTGTGGTGCCGGTCGATGTCCCAATTCGCCTCGGCGAGCCATGCCGTCAGCGTGCGCCCGGGCAGCAGATGTTTGTTCGAGAAAGCGAGCAGCGCCGAGACGCCGTGCCGCGCATATTGCACGCTCGCCGTCGTGCGCGCCTCGTCGCGGTCGGGCTCGAGCTGTTCGGGGCTCTTGAGCCGGCCGTGGCTGACCTGCACTGCCCAGGCGGGCGAGGGGGTCCAGGTCGCGCGCACGCTCCACGAATCGAGGCTGGGGCGCTCGATGTTCCAGCGAAACTGGTCGGGCTCGCGCCCGCGAAACGCCGAGGCCTCGAGCTGCCAGCGCGATGCCGCATAGCCAACGGTGACGACGCCGTAGCTGATATGCGTGCTGTCGAACCAATGGTGCGTGATCGGCGAGAGCGGCTGGTAGGTCGCCGAGGTGCGGTGCATGAACGCCGACGGTCCGATCGCCGGCTCGGCGACGGGACCGCCATAGACGAACACGCTGCCGGGCCCGGCATCGACATCGAGCCGCGCCGACAGCTCCATGAAGAGGTCGTGCGGATGCTGGCGATCGGTCAGCTGGATCCTGCCGTCGGCGGTTTCGCCGGTGGCGAAGAGGTTGGGGTAGCCCTTCGCGCCCATCGCCGGTTCTAGGCTCATCATCGAGCGCAGCTGCAACCGCGCTCCGCCATAATCCCGCGCGGCGGAGAGCATCGCCATCGAGGTAACGAACGCTTCGTTCTCGCCGCGCGGCCCGCCCTGGTCGGTATAGACGCCCCAGGCATAGCCGTGGAGCATCAGCATCCAGTCGCCCGCCATGAAGTGCGACCCCCGCATCGCCCCATCGTTGCCGGGGTTGCGCGCGGTGCCCGAGCCTTCGGCATAGGCACCGTCGGGCGGGCCCATCGTCATGCCGGGCATGGCAGCCATGTCTTGGCCGGTGTGCTCGGTGTGGCCGACGTGGTCCGCGTGGTCGACCTGCCCTGTGGCGGCGGGGGCTGCCGGCGGCATCGCCATGCCAGGCATCGCCTCGGATGTCGGATCCGTGGCGGCATCCCCGGCTTGCTTCGCCGGCGACGGCCGGGGCGAAGGCGTGGAGGTGGGTGTCGGCGCGTGCTGCGCGTGATTTTCAGCCGCTCGCGACTGGGCCCCGGCCTTCGCCGGCGAAGCGGAAGGGGGGAGGGGGGGAGTGGCGGGAGCTGCGGCGGGCGTATGCAAGGGTGAAGCGTCATGCTGATGCACCGGCGCCGGAACCGCGCGTTTCGGTTTCGGCTTCGGCTTGGCGGGCATCGGCATGTCCATCTTCATGCCGGGCATCATCTGCGCGAGCGCGCCCGTCGGCAGCAACGCCGCCACGGCACAGCCCGCGATCATCATCGATCGAGTCATTGTCGGTCCTCACGAACAAGAAAGCAAAGCGGGCACATGGCCCGCCGGTTCAGGCTTTCGAGCGCGGAGGGGGCAAAGCGGGCGGCGTGCCAGACGCCGGGTCGAACGCCGCGGCAACGATGCGCCGTGGCGGTGCGGCGGGTGCCAGCGGCGCGGTTACGCCGCGCGCGGCAAGGCTCGCGGGCGGGATGCAGCCGATGCACATGTGCGGGATGGTCGCATGGTCGTCGCGGACCGGCGCGGCGTGGCCGGCATGATGCATCGCCGTGGCCTTCGGCGCGGGCGCGTCATGGCACGGCGCGCTCGCGAATGCCGGGAAGGCAAAGGCTGCCAAGAGCAGCGCAAGGATCAGGCGGGCGAACACGGGAACAGCGCTACGCCGTGTCCGCCCGCACGACAAGGTCAGACGTTGAAGCGGAAGTTGAGCACGTCGCCGTCATGGACGACATACTCCTTGCCTTCCTGACGCAGCTTGCCGGCATCGCGCGCGCCGGTTTCGCCGCCAAGCGCGACATAGTCGTCATAGGCGATCGTCTCGGCACGGATGAAGCCGCGCTCGAAATCGGTGTGGATCTCGCCCGCTGCCTGCGGGGCCTTGGCGCCGGCATGGACGGTCCAGGCGCGCGCTTCCTTCGGGCCGACGGTGAAGAATGTGAACAGCTTGAGCAGCCGATAGCCAGCGACGATCACGCGCGTCAGGCCGGTCTCGGTCAGCCCGAGCTCGGCCAGGAACTCGCCGCGCTCTTCGGCGGCCATCGTCGCGATCTCGGCTTCGATCGCGGCGGAGACGACGACGGCTTCGGCGCCGTCGGCCTTGGCCTTCTCGAACACGCGCGCCGACTGGCTGTTGCCGTTGGCGGCGCTCGCCTCCTCGACGTTGCAGACGTAGAGGACGGGCTTGGCGGTGAGCAGCTGCGCCTGGCTGAAGGCGCGCGTCTCGTCCTCGTCCTTGGGCACGGTCAACCGCGCGGGCTTGCCCTCGCGCAGCAGCTCGAGTGCTTGCCCCAGCACCGAAGCGGCGACCTTGGCCTCCTTGTCGCCCTGCGTCGCCTTTTTGAGCAAATTGGGGACGCGCTTTTCGAGGCTCTCGAGATCCGACAGCATCAGCTCGGTCTCGACCGTCTCGGCATCGGCGATCGGATCGACCTTGCCCTCGACATGCGTGACGTCATCATCCTCGAAGCAGCGCAGCACGTGGACGATCGCATCCACCTCGCGGATGTTGCCGAGGAACTGGTTGCCGAGCCCCTCGCCCTTCGACGCGCCGCGGACGAGCCCGGCGATGTCGACGAAGCCGAGTTGCGTCTCGATGATCTTGGCCGAGCCAGCGACCGCGGCGAGCTTGTCGAGCCGCGGATCGGGCACCGCGACGTTGCCGACGTTGGGCTCGATCGTGCAGAACGGATAGTTCGCCGCCTGCGCCGCTGCGGTCTGCGTCAGCGCGTTGAAGAGGGTGGACTTGCCGACATTGGGCAGCCCGACGATGCCACAGCGAAAACCCATGATATTCCTTGGTGTGCGATGATGTGCGTGAAAGCCCGCCCGATACGGCGTTGCGCCGCGAAAGACCAGCCTGTCGCACCATGAAGGCCCTTGATGAAGGCCCTTGCCGGGAACCCGCAAAGGCATAGGCTGTTGATTCTGGATCAAGTCGCTCGCTTGCCGAGTCGTACGTCGGAGTTTCTTGCTGGGGTCAATGCGATGCGCCGAAAGTCTCTGAAGAGCTGTTGTGTCACGATCCTGCTTTCGGGGGCGGCGCCGGGCGTTGCCAGTGCGGCCGACTTCGAATCGCACATCGTTTCGCTCGAAGACCCGGCGAGCACGCAAGAGCCCGCCGCTGTGCGCGGCACGACCGCTCATGCGCTCGTATCGATGTCCCCGCATACCGAAACGGCTGACCAGCCTGCGGTCTCCTACGATCTGCGGCTGGCGCGGGGCTATCAGACGAACGCGGTGACGACGCTCAAGCAGAATTTGCGCGCGCGCGGCACTGGGATGAAGGACGCCTATGCGCATGGCGATCGCGGGCTGCGGGTGTCGGTCGGATCGAGCTATCACATGCGCTACCGCGCTTCGGACGTCGGGCCGGGCGCCGCGGCTGGCACGGCCGCGCTGATGCGGCTCCCGGTCGGCGCGGTAAATTTGCGCGACGGCTATGAAAATTACGCGCCGGTCGCGATGCTTGGCTATGACGCCGCGGTCAGCGGGCGGATGAAGGTCGGGATCGAGGGTGGCATGATGGTCGGCCGCTCGACCGCGATGTATGCCGACGAGACGGTCCCGGGCCTGCGCGAGGAGAGCCATAGCGCGCGCAATCCCGTGGCGGATCTGGTGATGACCTACGCGTTTTGAACGCCACAGCGTGACTCGTCACCCCGGGCTGGTCCCGGGGTCCACCGCGATACGAATGCCGCAGCCGCAATGCGCGCGGCACGGTGGGCCCCGGCACAAGGCCGGGGTGACGATTGGGTGCTTAGCCGACGCTACCAGCGATAGTTGAAGCTGATGCTCACGCGCTCGGTCTTGGCGGTCCCGGGCGCGACCTCGTGCCGCAGCCAGCTTTCCCACAGCAATACGCTGCCCGCCTGCGGCTCGACATAGACGAAGGTCTTGAGCGCCTCGGCGACATCGTCGCGGCGGCGCGGAGCGGCCATCATCATCGGCAGCCGCGGATCCTCGAACTTGATCGCGCCCGCACCCGGCGGGACGGCGATATAGACCGTTCCCGAGATCACGCTGTGCGGGTGGATATGCCCCGAATGCGTGCCGCCCGGCTTCATCACATTGACCCACAGGCTGTCGAGCTTGAGCTTGCCGCCGTCGAGCTCGAAGCCACAGTCCTCTGCGAAGGCGGCGACATGCTTGTTGAGCAGTTTTACCAGGTCGGCGAACGCCGGGTCGCGCATCGGCAGGTCGTTGAGCGAGGCGTAGGAGGTGTAGCCGCGATAGCCATGCGCCTTCGACCAGCCGCGTCCGGCGCGATCATCCTCGGCAAGCGCGTGGCACGAGCGTTCGAGATCGGCGACCAGCGCCGCGTTCTTGAGCTTCGCCTCGTAGAGCGGGGTAGCGAACAGGCTGCGGGTCGAGGCATTCTTCATGCTGCGCCCTATCCTCCAGTGCGACGCCGTTGCCAAGGTGTCGGATGCACGTCTAGATTTCGCGCGTGACCTTTGCAGATCTCGTCGCGCCGCTCGACAGCGCCGTCTTCCAGTCGCGCTATTGGGGCGTGCAGCCCGTGCATATTCCCGCGCCGCCGGGCGGGCGGGACGCTCTGCTCGATTGGGCGCGCTTTGCCGAACTGCTCGGGGTCGGCGCGCACTGGACCGCGTCGAACCTCAAGCTGATCCTCAACAGCCGACCGATCGTCCCCGATTTCTACCTCGACGGCGATGCGACCATGCCGATCGAGGCGCGGCGGGTCGATCCGGCACGAGTCGACGTGTTCCTCGGCATGGGCGCCAGCCTGGTCGCCAACGATATCGAACGCATCGCGCCCGAAATCCGAGACTGGACGCAAATGCTGGGCGAGCAGTTCGCCGCGCTGACCAACGCGAACGTCTATTGCTCGTTCAAGGGCGTCCAGGCGTTCGCCACGCATTTCGACGTGCACGACGTGTTCGCGGTGCAGTGCGAGGGCGAGAAGGTATGGCGCGTCTATCAGAACCGTGCCGACGCGCCGCTCGTCGCACCGCACGGTGGCGAAGAGGTGCAGCGCCAGATCGACGCGGCGCGCGGGCCCTTGCTCGCCGAGGTGCGGATGCGGCCGGGCGACGTGCTGTATCTGCCGCGCGGCTGTTACCATGATGCCTTGGCGCAGGACGGCGCGTCGCTGCACGTCACCTTCGCGGTCGCGCCGCTGACGGGGATTACGCTACTGCGCGTGCTCGAGACCGAGGCGCGGCGCGATCCGCAGTTTCGCGCGTATCTCGAGGATGCGCGGGTCGATGCGGGCCAGCCGCTCGCGGCGCAGCTGCACGCGCTCGCGACGCGGCTCGGCGAACTCGCCGCCAGTCCGCTGGTCCGCGATGCGGTGATCGACGCGCAGCGTGCGCGGATTCGGCCCACCCATGCCTTCACGCTGCCGCAGCGGCCCGCGCTCGAGTCCTATGCGCGGACGCAACGGCCTGCACGGATCGATTGGCGCGATAGCGGGATGGTCCTGCTCACGCAGAGCGGTGCGCATCCGCTCGGGACGTTCGGCGCGGTGGCCGAATATGCGCTGTCGCGGCCGGCCTTGTCGGCACAGGAATTGCGCGCGCGGTTCGCGCACGTGCCGGTGGCCGAGCATCAGGCGCTGATCGCCCTGCTGGTGCGCGAACGGCTGTTCGAACGCTACACGCCCGAGATGTGACAGCGCGGCGGGCGTTCAGCCCGCGAGGCGCACCGCGACGTCACTCATGAATCGCCCGTCGTCGCCGCTGGCGAGCCACGGCGCTTCGGCCGCGACCGCGCCGAGCATGTCGGCGAGCGGATCCATTTCGGCTTTGGCGTAATTACCGAGCACGTACGGGCTGACTTTGTCTTTATGGCCGGGGTGGCCGATGCCGAGGCGAACGCGGCGGAAGGCGTTGCCGATATGCGCTTCGGTCGAGCGCAGGCCGTTGTGGCCAGCGGTGCCGCCGCCGGTCTTCACCTTGACACGGAACGGGTCGAGATCGAGCTCGTCGTGGAAGACGGTGACGTCGCCCTCGCCAAGCTTATAGAAGCGCATCGCCTCGCCGACGCTGCGGCCGCTCTCGTTCATGAAGGTGGCGGGTTTCAGGAGCAGGATCTTCTCGGTGCCGATGCGGCCTTCCTGGGTCCAGCCCTGGAACGCCTTCTTGACCGCGCCGAAGCCGTGCATCTCGGCGATCGTGTCGAGCACCATGAAGCCGACATTGTGCCGGTTGAGCGCATATTGCGCGCCGGGATTGCCGAGACCAACCCAGATTTGCACGGCGAATGCCTACCTTTTCAAACGAACGGGGCAGCGAAAGCGTCTGCTTCCGCTGCCCCGATTGTGCGCATCCCGCAAGGGGACCGCTGCTTACTCGGCCTTGTCGCCTTCGGCTTCGGCTTCTGCTTCGGCGGCTTCAGCTTCTGCTTCAGCCGACTGAGCTTCGGCAACGGCAGCCTCGAGCTCTTCGTCCTCGACGGTCGGGACCGTCGGCGGAACGATCGTCGCGATCGCGAAGTCGCGGTCGGCGATCGCCGGCGTCACGCCCTTGGGCAGCTTGACGTCCGAGATGTGGATCGAGGCACCGACGTCGAGACCTGCCAGCGAGATCGTGATCTCGGTGGGGATGTCGGCCGCGTCGCAGACCAGCTCGAGCTCGTGGCGCGTGATGTTGAGCACGCCGCCAGCCTTGGCGATACCGGGGGCATCGTCCTCGTCAGCGAACACGATCGGCACGTTGACGTGCACGGTGGTGTGCGCGCCGATGCGCAGGAAGTCGACATGCGTCGGACGATCGGTGACGGCGTCGAACGAGACGTCCTTCGGCAGGGTGCGGATCTGCTGGCCACCGGCGTCGACCATGACGACCGAATTCATGAAGTGACCCGTCATGAGGAGACGCATCAGCGCCTTTTCCTCGACGTGGATCGAGAGGGGTTCTTGCTTGTTGCCGTAGATCACGGCGGGGACGCGGCCTTCGCGACGAAGCAAACGGGAGGCTCCCTTGCCAACCTGTTCGCGCGTCTCGGCTGCGAGCTCCAATTGGTCGCTCATTGCATTACTCCGAAATACGGTTGTGGTGTTTCCGGCCAAGCCTCCAGGGATGACCCTGGCCGAAGCGCGGCGCTATAGGGGAGGCGGGGCTTAAGTGCAAGACGACGGTTCGGCGCTTCCGCCCCACACGTCACCCCAGCGAAAGCTGGGGTCTCCCGGAAGGCGCGCACCCGAAGAACCACGAGACCCCAGCTTGCGCTGGGGTGACGGGTGGAGGGTGAGCCTTCGCACGATATCGCCCGCCCGTTATCCTATTCGACCCGCTCGACCTTCAGTCCCCGCGCCTGCAGCATCGCAACGACCGACCCCGGCCCTACCAGATGCCCCGCGCCAACCGCGACGAACACCCGCCCCGGCCGCGCCAGCCGACGCACGATCGCGCTCGCCCAGCGGGCGTTGCGATCGGTCACCAGCGCCGCCTCCATCGCCGGATCGCGCTGTAACGGCGCGACATCGGCGGCTAGCCCCGCCGCATCGCCGGCCATCCACGCGGTGCGCAGGGCGGCATCGCCCTTCGCCGCCGAGAGGGCGTCGCGCGCTGCAGCGATCAGCAACACCCGCTGCGACTCGGCGGGGAGGCGATCGAACATGCGCAATTGCCCCTCGCGGCTCTCCAGCGCACCGATCGCCTTGCCGGCGAATGCCCGCGTCAGCACCGCCTCGACGCCGTTGGCGGCGCCGGAGTCGGAGAGATGTCCGGCCCCGGCGCTGATCGTCAGCGCCGCCGCCCAGGTCTTCAACCGATCAAGCGTTTCCGGCGATTGCCCCGCGACCGCCATGCCACGCGCGAGCGTCGCGCGATCGGCCGCCGCCACCCGGTCTAGCACCGGCGGCAAACCCGGTTGCTCGGCCAGCGCCAGGAACTGCGCGCGCGCTGCGGCGTCGTCGCCGGGCGGCACTTCGAGGATCAGCGTGTCCGCCGCCGCGATCGCGCCCGCCACCGTGGGCGTCTGCCAGGCGACGCGGGGCGGCAGCGCGTGGATCGATCCGAACAGCCAGATCGTCGTATCGCCGTCCGCCACGCGCCATAGTGCTGGATGCGCGGGCGTGTCGGGCACCTTCGCGCACGCGGCGAGCGCCAGGGCAAGTCCGATCGCGAGACCTGCGCGGATCAATAGCGGATCCGCGTCGCGACGATGCGATGCTTGGCGAGCTGCGCCTGGACGCTGTCCTTGCCCGCGAGGTGCCCAGCGCCGACCGCGATGAACACCGTACCCGGCGTCTTCATCCGCGAATCGATCCAGGTCGCCCAGCGCGCGTTGCGATCGACCAGCAGCACCTTGTAGAGATTCTTCTGCCCGGTCAGATCCTCGTTCATCAGCTTGCTCAAGCCCTCGGCGTCGCCGGCTTTCCATTTGTCGACCATCGCGTTGATCGTGGTGTCGAACTTGTCGAGGTCCTTCACGCTTTCGAGCAGGAAGGCGATCTGGTCGGCCTGTGGCAGATCGTGGAAATAGCCGAGCTGCTGTTCGAGCGTCTCGAGCCCGGTGACCGGCTTGCCCGCGGCCTTGGCGGCAGCATCGAGCGCCATCTCGGCGCCGTCGGCGGCGCTGTAGCCCGCCTTTTGCAGCGAGATCTGCGACATCGTCACCGCAGCGAACCATGGCTCGAAGCGATCGAGCGCGGCGGCGGGAACGCCGAGCTTGGCGAGCGCGGCGGCGTAGGCCGCGCGGCTCTTTTCGGGGAGCTTCTGCGTCAGCGTGGGGCCGGTCGGGTCCATCGCGAGCGGTCCGATCACCTTCTGCGCCTGCTCGGGCGTGGGCAACGGGATTTCGAGCACGAGCTGCCCGCTCGCGTCGAACGCCTTGCGCACCGCCGAATCGAACCAGCTGAGGTTCGGCTTGAGCGCATGGACCGTGCCGAACAAATAGATCGTCGTGTCCTTGTCCTTGACCACCCAGAGCGCGGGGTCGGCGGGAACGGTGGCGACGGGCGCGGGCGCCGCCGAGGCAGGGGCAGGAGCTTGCGGCGCGGTGTTGGCGGCGAGCAGCAGTGCGGCGAGCGTGATCACCGTCTGCCCGAAATCGAGCGTCTTCATGGTTCGATCCTTCTTAAAGGTGTGGCGAGGTCAGCGCAGCTTGCGCCAGGCATAAGCGAGGCCGGTCGAGACCAGCACCGCGAGATACAGCGTCATCGCATCTGGGGCGGGGACGAGGCCGCCCTTCCAGAGGATCAGCCAGACGGGATAGGCCATCAGCAGCACGTTGGCGCCCATCGTCGCGGCCCAGTAATTGTCGAGCCGCTGGAGCTCGTCGATCGTGCGGTAATAGACGAGGCTGCCTGCCGTCACCGCGCCGATCAGCAGCAGCGCGGCAATGATCGCGAACCACGCCGGCAGCGAGCCGCCGGTGGTGAGCGTCGCCTCGTGCGGCTCGATCAGCGCGGCAGTGAAACCGACCGCACCGCCGAGCACGCTGAGCACGGCGAAGGTGATGAACGTGCGGCGCGAGCGCGCGCGATCGGCGGCTTCGCCGGGGCCGATGTCATTCTGCGGCATGGCTATCTTCGGTCTGGTCATCGAAAATCTCCTCGATCGGCATTTCGAACAGGCGCGCCAGCTTGAACGCGAGCGGCAGCGACGGATCGTATTTGCCGGTTTCAATCGCGTTGACCGCCTGCCGCGATACGCCGAGCCGGCCGCCAAGCTCGGCCTGGCTCCAGTCGCGTTCGGCGCGCAGCACCTTCAAGCGGTTCTTCATATTGGTTTCCATCGGAGCCGCATCGTCAAGCGAGCGGCGAAGTCGGGCTTGCTGGATGATCGTACATCGGTCCCTCCATCATGCGACACTGACACTCTGTCAGCTGTCCATGACTAAATGACAGTGAGTCGTGTCCATGTCAAGAAGCCCTTACAAAAGGTCAGTGCAGGCTGACCGGGGGCGGCAAAGCCCAACCCCTGGTTGAAATTCCCGTCGCCCTGCGCCAAAGCCCCCCCGTGACCGACATCGTGACCGACAGACCCCTCAGCTTCCAGGGCATGATCCTCAAGCTCCACGAATACTGGAGCCAGCATGGCTGCCTCATTCTCCAGGCCTATGACATGGAGATGGGGGCGGGGACGTTCCACACCGCCACGACGCTGCGCGCGCTCGGCCCCAAGCCGTGGAACGCCGCCTTTGTCCAGCCGTGCCGCCGCCCGACCGACGGCCGCTATGGCGAGAACCCCAACCGGCTGCAGCATTATTACCAGTATCAGGTGATCCTGAAGCCGAGCCCGTCGAACCTGCAGGAGCTGTATCTCGGCAGCCTCGCGGCGATCGGGATCGATCCGCTCGTCCACGACATCCGCTTCGTCGAGGACGATTGGGAAAGCCCGACGCTCGGCGCGTGGGGGCTCGGCTGGGAAATGTGGTGCGACGGGATGGAAGTCACCCAGTTCACCTATTTCCAGCAGATGGGCGGCTTCGACATGAAGCCCGTCGCGGGCGAGCTCACCTACGGGTTGGAGCGGCTCGCGATGTACGTGCAGAATGTCGACAATGTGTACGACCTGGCGTTCAACGATGCCGGCGTGACGTATGGTGAGGTGTTCCACGAGAATGAGGTCGAGATGTCGACCTGGAACTTCGAGGTCGCCGACACCGACAGCCTGTTCGACGCCTTCCGCAAGCATGTCGCCGAGTGCGAGAACAGCCTTGCCGCCAAGCTGCCGATCCCGGCGTACGAGCAGGCGATCAAGGCGAGCCACGTGTTCAACCTGCTGCAGGCGCGCGGCGTGATCTCGGTCGCCGAGCGCCAGGCCTATATGGGCCGCGTGCGCGATCTCGCGAAGGGCAGCTGCCAGGCGTGGATGGACAAGAATGCCGAGGGCTGGAAGGCCGAGTATCCCGCCTGGAACGCCGCGTGATGGCCAGCGCCGCAGGCACTCTGCCTCTTCCTTCGGCTCTCCGCGTCTCCGCGTCTCCGCGAGAACCAAATTTCTTGTTCACGCGGAGACGCGGAGACGCGGAGAAGAAGAGTTTCTTCGCGTCTTCGCGCCTTCGCGTGAACCAAATTTCTTTTTTACGCGAAGACGCGAAGACGCGAAGCCGTTGCGTTTCGATCGCTGACGGGGTGTGCGCATGACGGACTTTCTGCTGGAGCTGCGCTCCGAGGAAATCCCCGCGCGGATGCAGGATCGCGCGCGTGAGGATCTCGCCAAGCTCTTCACCGCCGAGCTCGCCAAGGCTGGCCTCCAGCCCGGCGCGCTGCAGACCTACGCCACGCCGCGCCGCCTGGTGCTGATCGCGCGCGATCTCCCCGCGCAGACCGCCGCCGTGTCGGAAGAGACCAAGGGCCCCAAGACCAGTGCCCCGCCGCAGGCGCTCGAAGGATTCCTGCGCAAGACCGGCCTGACGCGCGAGCAGCTCGTCGAGCGCGACGGCATCCTGTTCGCGGTGATCGACAAGCCCGGCCGCGCCACCGCCGACGTGCTGGCAGCAGCGATCCCCGCGATCGTCCGCGCCTTCCCCTGGCCCAAGGCGATGCGCTGGGGTGCCAGCTCGACCACGATGGAATCGCTGCGCTGGGTTCGCCCGCTGCAGGGCATCGTCGCTCTGTTCGGTGACGACGTGATCGATTGCGAGATCGCCGGCATCACCAGCGGCGCCGCGACCGTCGGGCATCGCTTCCACCATCCGCACGTCATCACGATCGGCAACGCGAACGACTATGTCGAGAAATTGCGCGCCTGCCATGTGATCGTCGACCAGGCCGAACGCCGCCAGATCATCGCGCTCGGCGCGACGATGGCCGCGCGCAAGGCCGGGCTCGAGCTGGTGCAGGACGAAGGGCTGCTGAGCGAGAATGCTGGCCTCACCGAATGGCCGGTGCCGCTACTCGGCCGCTTCGACGAAGCGTTCCTCGAGGTGCCGCCCGAGGTGATCCAGCTGACGGCGCGCGTGAACCAGAAGTATTTCGTGTGCCGCTCGGCCGACGGCGCTTTGGCGAACGCGTTCATCTGCACCGCCAATATCGACGCGGCCGATGGCGGCGCGAAGATCGTCGAGGGCAACCGCAAGGTGCTCGCGGCGCGGCTGTCCGACGCGAAATTCTTCTACGAGACCGATCTCAAGGTGCCGCTCGAAGAGCAGGCGGCCAAGCTCGACCGGATCGTGTTCCACGAAAAGCTCGGCACGGTCGCCGACAAGGTCGACCGCGTCGCCAAGCTCGCGCGGTGGCTGGTGGAGCAAAACATCGTCGCCCCGGCGAAGGCCGGGGCCGCTGAGGTGTCGGGCGAACCGGGTGCCACGAACGCAGCGGCCCCGGCCTCCGCCGGGGCGACGGATCTGGCCGACCTCGCCGAGCGCGCGGCGCGCCTGTGCAAGGCCGATCTCGTCACCGGCATGGTCGGCGAATTCCCCGAACTGCAGGGCCTGATGGGCGGCTATTACGCCGCCGCGCAAGGCGAGCACCCCGCCGTCGCCGCGGCGATCCGCGATCACTACAAGCCGGTCGGGCAGGGCGATGACGTGCCGACGGACCCGGTGACGGTGGCGGTGAGCTTGGCGGACAAGCTGGATACGATTGGTACCTTTTTTCTAAAGGACATGGCACCAACCGGTTCACGCGATCCGTTCGCTCTCAGGCGTGCTGCCCTGGGTTCAATCGACCTGATTCAACGAAACCACCTTCGGATTGGCCTCAACTGGCCCCTGACTATACCGATGACCGTCATAGTTTGCCGTGAGGTAGCTGCTGCTGCGATATCAGACGCAAGTGAGGCTGCAGCAGCGCTCGGACGCTTGGGTTATGATTTCAACGCGGACATTGTTCGTGAGCTAGAGCAGGTCGCTAAAGATCGTGCGCTTTCGGAAGAAACCAAGGTGCGCGTGTTGGACGGCGTTGTCGAACCGGCTCGTCAGCGAGTGGTCGATTTCTTCGCCGACCGCCTAAAAGTCCAGCAACGCGAAGCTGGCGTCCGGCACGACCTGATCGACGCGGTGTTCGCGCTCGGGGGGGAGGACGATCTCGTCCGCCTGCTCGCGCGCGTGCGGGCGTTGCAGGGGTTTGTCGGGACCGAGGATGGGGCGAATTTGCTCGCCGGCTACAAGCGGGCGGCGAATATCCTGAAGAAGGAGGGCTTCGTCGCCCCGGCGCAGGCCGGGGCCGGCCTGAAATCGGACACACCGGCGGACACGAACGCAGCGGCCCCGGCCTTCGCCGGGTCGACGGACATTTCGCTGTCCTACACGCCAGAACCTGCCGAAACCGCACTCGCCACCGCGCTCGACGCGGCCGAACCGGCAGCCTCGGCCGCAATCGAGCGCGAGGATTTCGAAGCCGCGATGGCCGCGCTCGCAACCCTGCGCGCCCCGATCGACGCGTTCTTCGAAAGCGTCATCGTCAACGACCCTGAACCCGCCAAGCGCACGGCACGGCTCGGTCTGCTTGATCGCGTTCGTGCTGCGGTGCACAACGTGGCCGACTTCTCGAAGATCGAGGGCTAGCCCCCGCGATGATGTGATCATACCGCGACTTTTGCCGACGCCTCCCCAGCGAAAACCCAGGCACTGAGTAGGGAATATCCATGACGTACGTATATCGGTTCGGCGGCGGCGTTTCGGACGGCGGCAAGGGCGATCGCAACCTGCTGGGGGGCAAGGGCGCGAACTTGGCCGAGATGGCGTCGATCGGCCTGCCGGTGCCGCCGGGCTTCACCATCTCGACCGATTTCTGCGAGGTCTATTACGACGAGGGCGGGCAGTTTCCGCAAGGCCTGCGCGACGAAGTCGCCACCGGGATCGCGCATATCGAGGGCGTGACGGGCAAGCGCTTCGGCAATGCTGCCGATCCGCTGCTCGTCTCGGTCCGCTCGGGCGCGCGCGCCTCGATGCCGGGCATGATGGACACCGTGCTCAACCTCGGCCTCAACGACCAGACCGTCGAGGGCCTCGCCACCACGAGCGGCGACGCGCGCTTCGCGTGGGACAGCTATCGCCGCTTCATCCAGATGTATTCGGACGTCGTGCTCGAGCTCGACCATGACGCGTTCGAGGAAGCGCTCGAAATCGCCAAGGAGGACCGCGGCTACTTCCTCGACACCGATCTCACCGCCGATGATCTGCGCGCGCTCGTCGCCGAATATAAGGCGCTCGTTGAAAAGCAGTGGGGCAAGCCCTTCCCGCAGGACGTCCACGATCAGCTGTGGGGCGCGGTCGGCGCGGTGTTCGGCTCGTGGCAGTCCGAGCGCGCCAAGGTCTATCGCCGCCTCAACGACATCCCCGCATCGTGGGGCACCGCGGTCAACATCCAGGCGATGGTGTTCGGCAACATGGGCGACACCTCGGCGACGGGCGTCGCGTTCACGCGCGACCCCGCCAAGGGCGACCGCGCCTATTACGGCGAGTTTCTGATCAACGCGCAGGGCGAGGACGTCGTCGCCGGCATCCGCACCCCGCAATACCTCACCACCGCGGCGCGTGAGGCGGCGGGTGCCAAGCCGCTGTCGATGGAAGAAGCGATGCCGGTGGTGTTCGCCGAGCTCGCCAAGGTGTTCGACCTGCTCGAGACGCATTACCGCGACATGCAGGACATCGAATTCACCGTGCAGCAGGGCAAGCTGTGGATGCTCCAGACGCGCTCGGGCAAGCGCACCGCCAAGGCCGCGCTCAAGATCGCGGTCGACATGGCCGAGGAAGGGCTGATCACGCGCGAGGAAGCCGTCCAGCGGATCGATCCTGCCGCGCTCGACCAGTTGCTCCACCCGACGCTCGACCCCAAGGCGCCACGCGACGTGTTGACCAAGGGCTTGCCCGCATCGCCCGGCGCTGCCTCGGGGCAAGCGGTGTTCGACAGCGACACCGCCGAGAAGCGCGCGAACGCTGGCGACTCGGTGATCCTGATCCGCACCGAGACCTCGCCTGAGGACATTCACGGCATGCACGCGGCGCGCGGCATCCTGACGGCACGCGGCGGGATGACCAGCCACGCCGCCGTCGTCGCGCGCGGCATGGGGCGGCCGTGCGTTTCGGGCGCCGGCTCGATCTCGATCGACGCCAAGGCCGGCGTGATGAAGGTCGGCGACCGGACGATCCGCGAGGGCGATCTCGTCACGATCGACGGCACCACCGGCGAAGTGATGGCGGGCGAAGTGCCGACCGTGCAGCCCGAACTGTCGGGTGATTTCGCCGCGCTGATGGTCTGGGCCGACGGCGTGCGCCGCCTGAAAGTCCGCGCCAATGCCGAGACCCCGCTCGACGCCAAGGTCGCGCGCGAGTTCGGCGCCGAGGGCATTGGTCTGTGCCGCACCGAGCACATGTTCTTCGATGCGCAACGCATCACCGACGTCCGCCAGATGATCCTCGCCGAGGACGAAGCCGGCCGCCGCACCGCGCTCGACAAGCTGCTGCCCGCACAGCGCAGCGATTTCGTCCAGCTGTTCGAGGTGATGGCGGGTCTGCCCGTCACGATTCGCTTGCTCGATCCGCCGCTCCACGAATTCCTGCCGCACCAGGAAGCCGAATTCGCCGAGGTCGCGCGTTCGGCGGGGATCGATATCGACGTGCTCAAGCGTCGCGCTGCCGAGCTCCACGAGTTCAACCCGATGCTCGGCCATCGCGGCTGCCGCCTCGGCGTGACCTACCCCGAAATCTACGAGATGCAGGCGCGCGCGATCTTCGAGGCGGCGATCGAGGTCGCGGTCAAATCGGGCGCGGCACCGATCCCCGAGGTGATGATCCCGCTGGTCGGCACCGCGCGCGAGCTCGAGCTGATGAAGGCCGTGGTCGACAAGGCGGCGGAAGCCGTGTTCGCCGACAAGGGGCACCGCATCGAATACCTCGTCGGCACGATGATCGAGCTGCCGCGCGCCTGCCTGATGGCGGGCGAGATCGCCGAGTCGGCCGAGTTCTTCTCGTTCGGCACCAACGATCTGACGCAGACCACGCTCGGCGTCAGCCGCGACGACGCCGCGCGCTTCCTCACCACCTATGTCGAGCGCGGCATCTACGCGCGCGATCCGTTCGTCTCGCTCGACGTCGAGGGCGTCGGGCAGCTGATCGAGATGGCGGCGGAGCGTGGGCGCGCGGCGCGTCCTGGGATCAAGCTCGGCATTTGCGGCGAGCATGGCGGTGACCCGGCGAGCATCGCGTTCTGCGAGGCGACCGGGCTCGACTACGTTTCGGCCTCGCCGTACCGCGTGCCGATCGCGCGGCTGGCGGCGGCGCAGGCGGCGCTGGCAAAGCAGGGCTGAGCGGGCTCCGCCGCACCGCGTTGCGCGCCATGCTCCCGAAACCCTCCTCCGCATAGCGGGGGAGGGGGGTCGCCAGCCGTCTTCAGGCTGGTGGTGGAGGCGGTACCTCAGGCGCCTGCAGTGCGCCCGTTTCGACGTTTTCCCCCGGCGCATCCGCCGATCCGGCGCGAAGCGCCGCAGCCTGCGCGCGCCATTCGTCGCGCGCGATCAGCCCCGCTGGCAACGCGAGCCGCTGCTCGAGCGCGACCTCGTCGGCGGTCGAGAGCTTCTCGATATCCTCGAACCGCACCAAGCCGAGGCTGAACAGCCGCGTCGCAAGCAGCGCGTCGATCCCGCGGATCCGCGTCAGATCCTCGCGCCCCGGGCGCGGATCGACTCTGGCGTGGGGGATGCCGTTGTCCGCTTCGACAACAGGCTCGTGGGGCGGCGCAACCGTCGCTGGCACGACCTCTGGCGTGACATCGTGCTTCGCGCCGCTCCGCAGCCGCGCGATCGCCTGCTCGGCGTCGGCATGGTCGGCGCAGAGCGACGCAAGCTCGTCCTTCAGGTCGGTCGCGCGCTGCTGCGCCGCGCGGAGCTTGTCCTCGGCATCGCGGTGATAGGCCGCATAGCTGTCGGCCTGCGCCCGCGCGCGCCGTTTCCATTTGGCGGCATTCGGTGCGCTGGCAAACCCGATCAGCCACCCGCTCAACAGCACGACCGTCAGTACGACGAACTGCTCCGATGTAGTAAACAGCATGGCCTGATCCCTCGACAGAACGTCGCGGGATAAAATGCCGGTAAGCGCGTCGTGCGGCAAGGGCGCTTGCCGGCACCCCTGCCGCCGCTGTCGTCAATGGTTGAACGCGTCGGAGATCGAGCAGGCCGCCGGGCCGAGAATGACGACGAACAGCGTCGGCAGGATGAACAGGATCAGCGGGATCGTCATGATCGCGGGGAGGCGCGCGGCCTTTTCCTCGGCGCGCATCATGCGTTCGTTGCGGAACTCGCCCGACAGCACACGAAGCGCAGACGCCAGCGGCGTGCCGTATTTCTCGGTTTGGATCATCGTCGTGACGACGCCCTTGACCGCATCGAGCTTGACGCGCTGGGCGAGGTTCTCGAACGCCTGGCGCCGTTCCGACAGGAAGCCGAGTTCGATCGCGGTGAGGGTGAATTCGTCGCCCAGTTCGGGATAGGCGCGGCCGAGTTCGCGCGCGACGCGGTTGAACGCGGCGTCGACGGTGAGTCCCGCTTCGGCACAGATCACCAGCAAGTCGAGCGCGTCGGGCAAGCCCTTCTGGATCGCCTGGGAGCGTTTGGTGACGAGATTGTTGAGGTAGATATCCGGCGCCTTGTACGACAGCACGAAGTTCACCGCGACCAGCGCGTACGCCTTCCACGGCGTCCAGCCGGCGAACATCTCGGTGCCGTACACGACATAGACGCCGAACACGCCCCAGGTGAGCGGCAGCATCAGCCGGCCGAAGATCACCGCGACGGCATATTCCTTCGAGCGGATGCCGGCCTGCATCAGCTTGACCTGCGCCGCCTTGACCTGGCTGTCCTGGAGCACCTTGAGGCCCGACAGCAGCGCCTTGATCCGGTCGGTCGTCTCGTTCTTGGTGACGAGCTTGGCGCGGCGCTTGGTCGAGGCGGTGATGCCCGCCTTCAGCTGCTCGCGCCGGTCGTTGAGCGCCTTGACGCGCTTCGTCATCGGGTCGCGCGCGGTGGTCGCGGCATAGACCGCGAGCAGCACCATGAACGCGGCGATGCCGGCGAGGAAGGTCGCGACGGTGAAGACGTTGACGCCAAGGATGACGGGGCCAGCGGGATGATTGAGTGGGTTCATCGCATCAGATCTCGAAATTGACCATGCGGCTCATGATGAAGGCGCCAAGCCCCATCCAGAGCAGCCCCCCGCCGCCGACGACCATCAGCCGCTGGTCGATGAAGAAGTTCTGCATGTAGCTGCCGTTGATCATCCAGATCATGCCGAACACGATGAACGGCAGCGATCCGACGATATAGGCCGACGCCTTCGACTCCGACGACATCGCCTTGATCTTCAACTTCATCTGACTGCGCATGCGCAGCACATTGGCGAGGTTGGCGAGCGTTTCGGCCAGATTGCCGCCCGTTTCGCGCTGGATTGCGATGGTGATGACGAAGAACTGGAATTCGGGCGTGCCGAGCCGGTCGGCGGTTTCCTGGAGCGCCGCGTCCATCGTCCGGCCGATCTTCATCTTGTCGGTGATGCTCTTGAATTCGACGCCGACCGGACCGTCGACTTCGGCGCCGACGACGGCGATCGTCTCGGTGATCGGCAGGCCCGAGCGCAGGCCGCGCACGAGCAACTCGATCGCATCGGGAAACTTGCTGGTGAATTGCGCGATGCGGCGCTTGATGAAGAAGCCGACGACCATGTGCGGCACGCCACCCCCGATCACGACGCCGAGCAGCAGCCCGAGCAGCACCGGCAACCCGATGATCGACAGCAGGATCGTCACGCCCATCACGATGCCGATCGTCGCCATGCCGTATTGGCCGACGGTCCAGGTCTTGCCCGTCATCGCCAGCCGCTTCTTGAGCAGGGCAGGGCGGGGCAGGAAGCGCGCCGCGGCAGCATCCATCTTGGTGCCTTGCAGCGACGAGATGCGGCGCATCTGGGCGTCGACCAGCGTATTGGCCGAATCGCCGTGGCGCGCGCGCATCGCCGCGACACGCCGCGTTCGAGCGCGTTCGGGCGAGGGGCCGGCAAAGGCGAACGCGACCAGCATCAGCATGATCAGCGCGCCGCCACCCAGCGAAAGAATGGGCATCAAGTCCATGAGCCTATCAAGCGCTCCGCTTCGTTACGACGGCGTTTACGGCGCCCCCAAAAACTGACCCAAAAACCGACATCGGCGTGGCTTCACGCCTTCTTCTTGCGCGACACCAGCGCCTTGAAGTCGAATTTGCCGACGAGCGAAGTGCCCTTTGCGGCAGGTTTCTTCTTGCTGCCGGTATCGATCGACTCGGCCGAATCGCCGACCGCCATCAATTTCGTCGCGAGGTCGATGATCGGCAGGATCGTCTTCGAACCCTTGCCCGCCTCGGCGAACGGCTTGCCGAGCTTGGCGGACTGCGCCGCGAGCTTTTGATCGAACACGATGCTGAAATCGATCTTGCGCTCGATCGAGCCCTCGAAGTCCTTGCGGCTGATCTCGAGCTGCGCGACCGGCTGGACGCGGTTGGCGACGACCACGACTTGCGTCTGCGGCGCGTTGGACTTCATCCACGACAGCAGCCGGATCGTGTCGCGGGCGGCCGCCAGCGTTAGTTCGGTGACGATCACCGCTACTTGAATGTCCGAGATCAAGTGCGGATGCTGGACCAGCATGGTGCGCGGCAGATCGACCACGGTGCATTCGAACGCGGCGCGCATTTCCTCCTGCAACTGGTAGAAGGCCGATCCGTCGGTCATCAGCGGCGAATTGATCGGCGCCTCGGCCGACAGCACCGACAGGCGCTCGCTTGATTTGACCATCGCGCGTTCGATGAACAGCCCGTCGATTCGGCTGGGATTCTCGATCGCGTCGGTCAGGCCGCGGCCGGGCTCGAGATCGAGCGACAGCGCGCCAGTGCCGAAATGCACGTCGAGATCGAGCAACGCAGTCGTCCGCGCGCCCTTTTCGCTCAGCACCCAGGCGACTGAGGTCGCCAGGCTCGACGCGCCGACGCCACCGCGCGCGCCGATAAACGCGGTCGAGATGTGCGGACGCTCGGTCCCCGCCTCGACCGCTTTCGGCGCGTTGAGGATCGCCTGCGCGTTTGTGAAGGCCTCGCGCAGCATGTCGGGGTTGAGCGGCTTGAGCAGATAATCCTGGATTCCGCTGACGACGAGATCGCGATAGAGCCGGACGTCGTTGACCTGGCCCGCCGCGATCACGACGGTGCCGGGCTCGCACACTTCGGCAAGCGCATTGATGTCGTTGAGCGGGTCGCCGCTTTCGGACAGATCGACGAACAGGATCTGCGGCGAGGCCGAGACCGAGAGCGATTGCACCGCGTTGCGCAGGCCGCCCTTGTTCACCTTTTCGGGCGCCCAGCCCATTTCGGTGACGATCGGCCGTAGCGTCTCGGCGGTGGTCTCGTCGCAGACATAAGCGGAGAAGGGATCGCGAAGACCCATCCGGCCGGGATTGAACGGTGCGTTCATTATTTGCCTCCGGCGCTTTCGGCCTTGATGGTGGTGCCGCCGGCGCCGCTCGGCGGGGCCTTGCGGAAGCTGTCGATCGCCTTTGCCGAAGCGGACTGATCGGCGACGCCGTTGCCCGTCTGGCCGAGCACGAGATCGGCCGGGTTGGCGATCATCGCAGCGAGCGTCGCGTTGCTCGCACAGCCATGATTCGAGGACGTGTTCGCCTCGAAATCGGTCGAGCTATCACGGCTGAAATCGGGGCAACCGGGCACGCTCGCCTTCATCCGCGTCACCACGACGCGGACGGTGCCCGCGGTGATCGGCGCGTTGGTGACGGGCGCGTCGTCCGAGACGAGCAAGCCGTAGTGCGCCACCTGGCGCGCCACCGCCTCACGCACGCCCACGCCATACGGGTTGGGATCGTCGATCGCGACTCGGTCGCCATAGCCGACGTGGAGCGAGGCCATCCAGCCGGCGAGGCGCTGTTCTTCGCCGGGTGCGAGGTCACCGCCGCTGGTCGCGACGTCGAGCGCATAGTCGCTGCGGCTGACGACCGGCTGATGGACCGATTCGAGCCCGCGATTCTGCGTGCCGGCGCATGCGCCGACAAGCAACGCGGGGGCGAGGGCGGTCGCGATCAAGAGAGTGCGCTTGAACATGATCATGTTCCTCCGGCCTTAGTTGCTGAAACCGGGCGCGACATTGGCGCCCCTTTTGGGCTTGCCCGCGGGTGCGGGAAGAGCGGGCAGCGGTGCGCTGTCGCGATCGCCCGGTGTCGACGGCGCGCGCTGCGGCGCCTGCATCGCGCCCTGGAAGGCGGGCTGCATTGGGTCGCGCGGGGCCATCGTCGGCTTGGGACGATCGCCGCCGGTGGTGCCGCCGCCCAATTGCCCCATGAACACGCGGCCGAGATCGGTCGGCGCCTTATAGCCATCGGTCGGCAGGACGATGTCGGCGGCGTTGACCGGCTTGACCAGATACGGCGTGATCACGATAACCAGCTCGGTCTCGTTGCGCTGGAACGCGTTCGAACGGAACAGCGCGCCGACGACGGGCATGTCGCCGAGCGCCGGCGCCTTGTCGATCGAGTTGTTGTGGTTGTTCGACAACAGCCCGGCGATCATCATGCTCTGACCCGATCCGAGCTCGACCGTCGTTTCTGCGCGGCGCGTCGTCAGCGCGGGGATGCTGACGCCCGACAGCGTAACCGCGCCTTGCGACGACAGCTGCGACACTTCGGGGCGAACGTGGAGCGAGATGCGCCCGTCGGAGAGCACCGTCGGCGTGTAGGACAGGCTGACGCCATATTGCTTGTAATCGACCGACACCGCGCCGAGCCCCTGCGAGATCGGGATCGGGAATTCGCCGCCGGCCAGGAACGAGCCGGTCTCGCCCGAGATCACGGTGATGTTGGGATTGGCGAGCGTCGAGACTTGCCCGTCGCGTTCGCCCAGATCGAGCGAGGCGAGCAGATCCATACCGAACGCGCGCCCCGCAATCCCGAGCGCGGTGCCCATGCCGGTCGCGGCCGGGAAGGAGAACTGCGTCTGGCCGGGCTTCAGGCCGCTCGCGATCAGCGTCGGATCGCCGGGCACGCCAGGGACGGTCGTGATGGATGCGGCGCGGCCTTGATTGAGGTTGAAGATCGCGCCGCTGCCGATCTGGCGGTTGGCGAGATTGACGCCGATATTCTTGACGAAGCTGCGGCTGACTTCGGCGATCCGCACTTGCAGATTGACTTGCAGCGGAGTCGCCGCGCGCAGCCGGTTGATCACGCCGATCTTGAGCCCGGTCTCGGCCCCTGGCACGACGCCGGGGTTGAGCAGTCCGCTCACCAGCCGTTGTGCCTGGGCGCTGTCCTCGGGCGAGGCGACCGTGCCGGTCAGCACCGCGATCTGGCCGACCGTGGTGACGCGGATGTCGCTGTCGGGCATGGCGAGCTTCACCATGCGGTCGATCGAGGTCAGGTTCTGGCTGACGCGGATGTTGGCGGCGTAGATCACAGCACCGCTCGCGCTCGTCGCGAAGATCGTCGACTCGCCGAAATCCTTGCCGAACAGATGGATCTGGTGCGGGTTGCTGACATAGACGTCGGCGACACCCGGGTTCGAGATCCAAACGTCGCTAACGCTGGCGGGCAGGTTGATCAACTCGCCCTGGCCGGTCGAAAGCGTGACCTCGGTGGTCGGGCGGACGGTGCCCGAGGGCGCCATGCCGACATGCGTCACGGCACGGCTCGCGCTGCGGGGCGGAGGCCCCTTGCGCAGCGGCTTGCCGCCTGCGGCGAGGATCGGAGCGGGTGCGCTGGCGACCAGCGCTGTCAGGACCGTCGCCGAAACGGCGCGGTGCAGGAAGCCGAGGCTGCGCATTACTTCTTCCCCTCAACGGCGACATCGGTCACCGCATTGCCGCGAACGATATGGACCATCGGTCCGACGCGTACCGAGCCCCCCCCGGGGAAACCGCCGCCTGGAGCGACCATGCCAGCGGCACCCTGCGGGCCGGCCTGGGCTACTTTTCCCGGCACTGAGCTGCGCTGGAAGCGCGAGACATCGGCACCCGTCGCCATCGTCCCGCCACCCGCCGAGGGCGAGGCCGCGATGCGCGTGAGCATTGCCTTTTCGGCCTTGGGGTCTTCGGGCATGGTGACGTTGCCGCTGGCGATCGCCTGTTCGAGATCGCTGTTGTTGTCGGCGATCGAGCGCAGCGACAGCGACAGCGAACCGAGCGTCTGCGCGACCGCAATCTGTTCGGCGATCTTGGGCGTTGCCTCGATCGTCACGTTGGAGAAGGTGCGGACGACCGACTTGCCGTCTTCGCCGACGCCATTGTCGGTGCGCTGGTCGGTGGCGAGCACGCGCAGGTTGCGCATGATCGTCTCCGCCGCCTTGAGCGGGGGACCATCACCGCCGCCGACGACGGCCTGCGTCAGAATCAGATCGATCCGATCGCCTGGAAACACGAAGCCCGCGACGCTCGTCTGAGTCTGCACGGGTACGGTGACGGCGCGCATGCCAGGCCCGAGCGCTGCCGCGAGGAACCCGCGGTCGCCCGGCTTGACCAGCGCGCCTTGCGTCAGCGGCTGACCGGCGGTGATCGCGTTGCGCACCACGGTGCCAAGCAGCGTACGCTGGTCGAAGCCCCCCTTCTTGATGAAGTAGGCATTCTCGACGAGCTCCTTTGGCCAGGGCTGGAACTTCAGCGCGGTGGCATCGAGGATCGTGCCGACCGGCAGCGCCTTGGTCGCGACGAGCACTTCGGGCCCGTCGACCACTGGAGCGGCGACCACGGCATTGGCTTGCGGCGCCGAACTGCCGACGATCAGCGATCGCGCCATGAACGCGGTGATCGCAGCGACGATCAGCGCTCCCACCAGCAATAGGACCTTGCGACTATCCATTTCGAACCTTTCGAACGTGGGCGGTTGAGCCCGCGTTAAGCATTCACACCAAAGTGGTTAAAAAGCGGTTCACGAAGCGCGAACAAGGCGGCGATTGCGATCGCGACGCCATAGGGGATCTCGATCGGGGTGGTCCGACGGCGGAGACGATGCTCGATCATCACCACCGCGGTCAGCGCGCCGCCGACCAGCGACATCACGATCAGCATCCACACCAGCGGCACCAGCGGCAGCCACAAAGCGAGCGCGCCGATCATCTTGACGTCGCCGCCGCCCATCCAGCCCAACTGGAATGTGGCGATGAACAGCGCGAACACGATCAACGCGAGCCCGAACTGCGCGGCCATGTCGGGCCACACCGCGAGCCCGCACGCCCACCAATAGAAGGGCGCGAGCAGTGCGATCGCGGCATTCTTCCAATTGGCGATCTCACGCGTGCGCGCGTCCTGGATCCCGGCCGAAACCAGGATCAGCGCCAATGTCGCCACCAACACGATCGAAAGAGTATCCCCACGCATGCGGGAAAGGCCTAGACGACAGGCCTTTCGAAACCGTAACCATGATCCATGGTTTCCCCCCAGCTGTATCGACGCGCGATTCCCGCCGCGGCGCGGATCACGCGCTGGACCGCGCCCGATGGCTGGGCGCTGCGCCGGTTCGACTGGCCAGCGAACGGGCCCGCGCGCGGGCGGATGCTGTTCCAGGGCGGGCGCGGCGACATCTTCGAAAAATATCTCGAGGCGTTCGCGCATTGGCAGGCGCAAGGCTGGTCGATCACCTCGTTCGACTGGCGCGGGCAGGGTGGCTCGGGCCGGCTCTCGCCCGATCCGCATGTCGGGCACGTCGACGATTTCCAGCTCTATATCGACGATTTCCGCGCGTTCTGGGCGGAATGGCGGGCCGAGCGTGCGGCTGGCACTGGCGGGCCGCATGTCGCGATCGGACATTCGATGGGCGGGCATTTGCTGCTGCGCGCGCTGGTCGAGGGTGCGGCGGAGCCCGATGCGGCGGTGCTGGTCGCGCCGATGCTGGGGCTACACAGCCCGCTCGGTGCGACGCTCGGCGAGCGCCTCGCGGTTCTGCTCGGCGGGATCGGCGATGCCGCGCGGCCGGCGTGGCGCGGCAATGAAAAGCCTGCGACGACCGAAACCCGCCAAGCGCTGCTGACGCACGACCAGGATCGCTACGAAGACGAGCTCTTCTGGCAGGCGAGCAAGCCCGACTTGCTGCTCGGCCCGCCGAGTTGGCGCTGGGTGATCGAGGCATTCCGCTCGACTCGCCGGCTGCGAGCCGATTCGCGGTTGAAAACGCTCTCCGTGCCGCTGCTGTTCGTCGTGCCCGAGAACGACCAGCTCGTCGCGCCCAAGGCCGCTTACGGCGTCGCGGCAAAGCTGCCAGATGCGCAGGTCGCGCGCTTCGGCGTGGAATCGGCGCACGAAATTCTCCGTGAGGTCGATGCGGTGCGCAATCGCGCGCTGGGCGCGATCGACGGCTTTCTCGCGGCGCGGGCACCCGGGCCGCGCGCATGAGGCACTACGATGTCGCGATCGTCGGTGCGGGAATCGCGGGCGCGAGCCTTGCCGCCGCGATTGCGCCGTTCGTGTCGGTCGTGCTGCTCGAGGCCGAGGACGTGGCGGGCTATCACGCGACGGGGCGGTCGGCGGCGTTCTGGTCGGAAACCTATGGTGGCCCGGGGATCCAGCCGCTGACCACGGCGTCGGGGCCGGCGCTGCGCGCAGGCGGGTTCCTGCAGGATCTCGGGTCGCTCCATATCGGCCGCGCCGAGGATGCGCCCGCGATCGACGCGTTCCTTGCCGAATTCGCCGGGAGCGGCGTCGCGCTCGACCGAGTCGACCCGCACGCGCTCGTTCCGGGCCTGCGTCCCGAATGGACGCTCGGCGTGCTCGAGGCGAGCAGCACGTACATCGACGTCGCCGCGCTGCACGCCCATTACCTCGCCCAGGCCAAGCGCGCGGGCGCGACGCTGCTGGTCTCGGCACCGCTGCAAAGCGCCGAGCGGCGCAACGATTGCTGGGAAGTGCAGACCGGGGGCGGGCCGGTGAGCGCGCCGATCCTCGTCAACGCCGCGGGCGCCTGGGCCGATCAGGTCGCTGGACGCGCCGGAGTCGCGCCGATCGGGATCACCGCGTACCGCCGTACCGTCGTGCAGCTCGCGACCGACCCGGCCGCACCCGATACGTTGCCGCACATCGCCGATATTTCGGGAAGCTTCTACTTCAAGCCCGAAGCAGGCGGGCGATTGTGGCTGAGTCCGCATGACGAGACCGAAGCGCTCCCCGGCGATGCCCAGCCCGAGGAACTCGACGTCGCGATCGCGATCGACCGGTTCGAGCATGTCGTCGACTGGACGATCACGCGCGTCGAGCGGCGCTGGGCGGGATTGCGCAGTTTCGCGCCCGATCGCTTGCCCGTTTATGGCTTCGCGGCCGAGTCGCCGGGCTTTTTCTGGTTTGCCGGGCAGGGGGGATTCGGCATCCAGACCGCGCCGGCCGCCGCCGCCCTGGCCGCTGCGCTGCTGCTCGGCAGGGAGCCTGATCCAAGCGTCGCGGGAATCGATCCCGCGCGATATGCTCCGGGTCGGTTCGTCGCGGTAGCGTAACGACCGAATTCGCGCTATGCCTGCGGCTCATCCGGGAGAGCGATGATGGCGCATAAGTTCGTGATCGAGCAGAACAAAGCCGGCGAGTACGTCGCAAAGTTCAAATACAATGCCGAGCTGATCTGGTGGACCGAAGGCTATTCGAGCAAGGCCGGCGCGAAGAACGCGATCGAGTCGGTGCTCAAGAACGGCCCGGGCGCGCCGGTCGAAGAGGCCTGAGGCCGAGGCCTTACCCGCGCCGCCCGGCGAGCACCGCGGCATCGCTTGCCAGCCGATCGGCGCGCTCATTGTCGGGGTGGCCGGCATGGCCCTTGACCCACACCCAGTCGATCCGGTGCGGCTTGGCGGCGTCGAGCAGCGCCTGCCACAGTTCGGCATTCTTGACGGGCTGCTTCGCGGCGGTCTTCCAGCCGTTCTTCTGCCAGCCCTTGATCCACTTGGTCAGCCCATCCATCACGTAGCGGCTGTCGGTCGACAGCGTTACGCGGCAGGGGCGCTTGAGCGCGTTGAGCCCCTCGATCGCCGCCATCAGCTCCATTCGGTTGTTTGTGCTGGGATTTTCACCGCCCGACAGTTCCTTTTCGGTCGCGCCCGAACGAATCAGCGCACCCCAGCCGCCGGGGCCGGGATTGCCCTTGCACGCGCCATCGGTGGCGATTTCGACGCGGGTCATTTCGGCGGCAGTATCGGTCATGGGAAGAGGTCGTCCGTGGCATAGGTCTGGAAGCGCCGCAGATAGGCCAGCGGATCCTTGCGTGTCACCAGCGCATCGGCCGGGGTGTTGAGCCAATCCCACGCGCGCGACAGGAAGAAGCGCAGGCACGCGCCCTTGGCGAGCGTGCCGAGCTGGCCGCGTTCGGCATCCGACAGGCCAAAGCTCGCATCATAGCCGTCGATCAGCGCCGCGCCGACCGCGCGATCGACCGAGCGGCCCTCGGCATCGAACGACCAGGCGCTGTGCAGGATCGCGACGTCGAACGCACGGATATCGGTGCAGGCGAAATAGAAATCGATCAGCCCGCTGACCTGATCGCCGCGCATCAGCACGTTGTCGGGGAACAGATCGGCGTGGATCGTCGCGGTCGGCAAGTCGCTCGGCCAGTCGCGCAGCACCGTGTCGAGCATCGTACTTGCGTCGGCGTGGAGCCCCGGCGCGATCGAATCGAGCTCCGCGCCGCAGCGTTCGAGCAACGGCTGCCACGTTGCGACGCCCATCGAATTGGGGCGCTCGCGCGTGAAATCGGCGAGCGCGGCGTGCATCCGGCCCATCGCCTGCCCGGCGGCAAACGCTTGCGCCGGGGTCGGGTGCGTCACCGATACGCCCGGCAGGAACTGGATCAGACAGGCAGGGCGCCCCTCCAGCATCTGAATCGCGGTGCCGTCGCGGTCCTTGATCGCAGGTGGTACCGGATTGCCGCTTGCGGCGAGATGATCGAGCAGATCCATGAAATAGGGCAGGTCGCCGCCTTCGACGCGCTTTTCGTAGAGCGTCAGGATGAAGCGGTCGGTCGTCGTGTCGACGAGATAGTTGGTGTTCTCGACCCCCTCGGCGATGCCCTTGGAGGAGACCAGCTCGCCGACGGCATAGCGCGCGAGGAAGGCGGCCAGCAGTTCGGCCGAGACGGGAGTGTAGACAGCCATCGGTCAGGCAGCGGCGACGGCGTCGAGTTCGCGCGGCAGCTTGAAGATGATCGTCTCGCGCTTGGTCTCGACCTCTTGCTCGCTGACCGCATAGTGTTGGCCGAGCAGATCGACGAGTTCGCGCACCAGCAGTTCGGGGGCAGACGCACCCGCGGTGATGCCCAAAGTCTTGACGCCATCGAGGAAGCCGAAGTCGAGGTCGGCGGCGCGTTCGATCAGCCGCGCGGGCGTGCCCTCGCGCTCGGCGACTTCGACGAGCCGCACCGAATTGGACGAATTGGGCGCGCCGATCACCAGCACCGCGTCGCACGCATGCGCGATCGCCTTGACCGCGGTCTGGCGATTCGACGTGGCGTAGCAAATGTCCTCGCCGCGCGGCGAGAGCATCGACGGGAAGCGCCGCTGCAAGGTCGCCACCACTGCGGCGGTGTCGTCCATCGACAGCGTGGTCTGCGTCAGGAAGGCGAGGCTGTCGGGGTCGGCGGGGGCATAGGCCTCGGCATCGGCGACGGTCTCGATCAGCGACATCGATCCCTCGGGCACTTGGCCGAAGGTGCCGATGACTTCGGGATGCCCGGCATGGCCGATGAACACGATGTGCCGCCCCGCCTCGACCAGCCGCTCGGCCTGGCGATGCACGCGCGAGACGAGCGGGCACGTCGCATCGAGGAAGATCATGCCGCGTTCGGTCGCCTTGTCGGGGACCGCCTTGGGAACGCCGTGTGCCGAAAAAACGACGGGTACACCCTCGGGCACTTCGTCGAGTTCCTCGACGAACACCGCACCCTTGCCGCGCAGCATGTCGACGACGAAGCGGTTGTGGACGATTTCGTGGCGGACATAGACCGGCGCGCCGTATTTCTCGATCGTCAGCTCGACGATCTGGATCGCTCGGTCGACCCCGGCACAAAAGCCTCGCGGGGCGGCGATGATCAAATCGAGTCTAGGCTTGGAAGCGGGCACCATCAGGCATGGAGCCTACGCGATTGCTTGCGCGGGCGGAAGGCGGTTCCTATGGTGAAGTGCCCTCTGTGCCGAGAATTCTCATCGGCCAGCGGATTCCTTTTGCATGAATAAGGTGCGTGCCCCCGTGACACTCCGGAAATCGACCATCGCCGCTCCAGTGTTCCTGCTGTCGGCGCTTTCGCTGCTCGCGGGGTGCAAAACGACGGGCGACTTCGACGAAACCGGCGGCATCACCGCGATCCGCAGCGCGTGCCCGAGCGTCGCTGTCCCAGCGCATACCGGCGACATCACGCTGTTCGATCCCGTCACCAGCCGCGATTCGAGCGCGATCGACGTGACCGCGGTGCTGACCAATGTGCGTTCGACCTGCGACGATACCGGTGCCGACGTTGTGACCACCGTCACCTTCTCGGTCGAGGGGCGGCGCGTCCGCACCGAGGCGGCGCGCGACGTGACGCTGCCGTATTTCGTCACGGTGGTGCAGGGCGGCAACGCCGTCGTCGCCAAGCGCATCGGCCGTTCGGTGCTGCACTTCGACGCTGGCCAGGCGCGCGCCGTCGTCCAGGGGACGGGCACTGCGACGGTATCGCGCGCGGCGGCGACCCTCCCGGACGATGTCCGCAAGAAGCTGACCGAGAAGCGCAAGGCCGGCGGCGACGATGCCGCGGTCGATCCGCTGAGCCGCCCCGAAGTCCGCCAGGCGGTGCTCCGCGCGACCTTCGAGGCGCTGGTCGGATTCCAGCTGACCGACGATCAGCTGAAATATAACGCGACGCGGTGATCTGGCGCGTTGACTCGCTTGCTGCAGCGCGTCAAACCGAATTGGTCGATGCAGGGCAACCTGGATAGGCACGCGCGGGAGAGTGCCCGGGGGTCCGCAAGGATCAGCCGGGCCGCCGAAGGAGCAACCGCCCCGGAATCTCTCAGGCAACCGGACCGCGCGGGCTAACGACACTCTGGAAAGCGCTTCCGCCGCGTTGGTGGGGCCACCGAAGGGGTAAGCCTGCAATACGCAGGTCAAAGCTCTCAGGTATCCGTGACAGAGGGGGCGGTGTGGGTATCGGCGCAATCGCGTCGAGCCGCGCCGTAGTCCCAGCACGGAAGGCCCGACATGAGCGACACCGAGATTCCCGACGAGATCGCGACGCAGACGCTGCCGCTCGACGCATGGCACCGCGCGCAGGGCGGGCGGATGGTCGAATTCGCCGGCTATCACATGCCCGTCCAGTATGAAGGCATCATGGCCGAGCATCTGTGGGTGCGCGAATCAGCCGGGCTGTTCGACGTCAGCCATATGGGCCAGCTCGTCTTCCGTGCAGAAGGTGGCGCCGATGTCGTCGCCGCGCTCGAATCGCTGCTCCCGGCCGATATTGCCGGCCTTGCCGAGAACAAGCAGCGCTACTCGCTGCTGCTCGCCGAGAATGGCGGCATCCTCGACGATCTGATGGTCACGCATCTGCCGCGCGAGAGCCCGTTCGCCGCGGATGACGAAGCGGCCGAACCCGCCGAGCCCGCAGGCTGGTCGCCGCTCGACGCGTCGCCGACCGATCCCGACGCGCCGACCTTCTATATGGTCGTCAACGGCGCGACCAAGATCGACGATATCGCGCATTTGCTCGAATTCCTGCCCGATGGCATCGCGATCAACCATCTCGAGGAGCAGGCCTTGCTCGCGCTGCAGGGGCCCAAGGCGGTCGATGCGCTCGCGCGGCTGGTGCCGGGCGTCGAGCAGATGGTGTTCATGACCGCGGGCGCGTTCGAGTGGAACGGCGTGCCACTGTGGATCAGCCGCTCGGGCTATACCGGCGAGGACGGCTTCGAGATTTCGGTGCCGGGCGAGCATGTCGTCGCGCTTGCCGATGCGCTGATCGCCGAGCCCGAGGTCAAGCCGATCGGCCTTGGCGCGCGTGATTCGCTGCGGCTCGAGGCAGGGCTGCCGCTCTACGGTCACGATCTCGATCCCGAGACGACGCCGGTCCAGGCCGATCTCGGCTTCGCACTGTCGAAGCGTCGCCGCGAGGCGGGCGATTTCATGGGTGCCGAACCGATCCTCGCCGAGCGCGCCGCCGGTGCGGCGTCAAAGCGCGTCGGCCTGCTGATCGCCGGTCGCCAGCCGGTGCGCGAGGGCGCGACCGTCGTCGATGGCAGCGGCGCCGACATCGGCCGCGTCACCAGCGGCGGCTTCGCGCCGAGCGTCGGTGCTGCAATCGCGATGGCCTATGTGCCTGCCGAGCTCGCGACGCCAGGCACCACCGTTTCGCTGTCGCAGCGCGGGAAGGTCCACACCGCGACTGTCACCGCAATGCCCTTCATTCCCCACCGCTACGTTCGTGCAGGAGGCAAGTGATATGAGCCGTTATTTCACCGAAGACCATGAATGGGTCGATGTCGATGGCGATATCGGCACCGTCGGAATCTCCGAATATGCGCAGAGCCAGCTCGGCGACATCGTGTTCGTCGACGTTCCCGAAGAGGGCAAGGCATTGACCAAGGGCGACGACGCCGCCGTGGTCGAATCGGTCAAGGCCGCGTCGGACGTCTATTCGCCGGTGTCGGGCACCGTGATCGAGGGGAACCCCGCACTCACCGAAACGCCGGGCCTCGTCAACGAGGAGCCCGAGAGCGATGGCTGGTTCTTCAAGCTGACGCTGTCCGATCCGGACGAGCTGAGCGGCTTGATGGACGAGATCGCCTACGCGGCGTTCGTCAAGAAGCTTTAAGATGCGTCGCCCCGGCGAAGGCCGGGGCCGCTGGGTTGTCTTGCCCGGCGCGTGATCCAAACCTAGCGGCCCCGGCCTTCGCCGGGGCGACGGGAATTCTGATGCGCTACCTGCCCCTGACCCAAATCGATCGCGACGCGATGCTCGGCGTGATCGGCGTCGCGACGATCGACGATCTGTTCGTCGACGTGCCCGAAGCCGCTCGCCTCGAGGGCCCGATCCCCGGCCTGCCGATGCATGCGAGCGAGATGGCGGTCGAACGCCACATGACCGCGCTGTCGCGGAAAAACCTCACCGCGGGGGAGGTGCCCTTCTTCCTCGGCTGCGGCGCGTACAAGCATCATGTGCCCGCTTCGGTCGATCACCTGATCCAGCGCGGCGAGTTCCTAACCGCCTATACGCCGTACCAGCCCGAGATCGCGCAGGGCACGCTGCAGATGCTGTTCGAGTTCCAGACGCAGGTCGCGCGCCTGCTCGGTACCGATGTCGCCAATGCTTCGATGTACGACGGCTCGACCGCCTGCTGGGAGGCGATCGGCATGGCGCGGCGCATCACCAAGCGCGGCAAGGCGCTTCTCTCGTCGGGGCTCCACCCGCATTACGTCTCGGTCGCCAAGACGATGGCCAAGTTCACCGGCGATGCGCTCGAGACCTCGGCGCCGACGCTGGGCGCGGACACCGATGTCGAGGCGCTGATCGCGGCGATCGACACCGATACGTCGTGCGTCGTTGTGCAATATCCCGACATTCTCGGCCGCATCGCCGACCTGAAGCCGCTCGCCGATGCGTGCCATGCGAACAAGGCGCTGCTGATCGCCGTCGTGACCGAGCCGGTCGCTTTGGGCGCGATCAAGGCGCCGGGTGAGATGGATGCCGATATCGTGGTGGGCGAGGGACAGTCGCTCGGCGTTGGCCTGCAGTTCGGCGGGCCTTACGTTGGCCTGTTCGGCTGCAAGGAAAAGTACGTGCGCCAGATGCCGGGCCGGCTGTGCGGCGAGACGCTCGATGCCGATGGGCGCCGCGGTTTCGTGCTGACACTCAGCACGCGCGAGCAGCATATCCGCCGTGAAAAGGCGACGTCGAACATTTGCACCAATAGCGGGCTGTGCGCGCTGGCGTTCTCGATCCACATGACCCTGCTCGGCGAGGCTGGCCTGCGCCAGCTCGCGGCGATCAACCATGCGGGCGCCGTGGCGGCGGCCGAGCGGCTGTCGCAGGTGCCGGGCGTCGAGCTCGTGACGACGAGCTTCTTCAACGAATTCACGCTGAAACTGTCCAAAGAAGCACGCCCGATCGTGCGCACGCTCGCCGATCGCGGGATCCTTGCGGGCGTGTCGCTCGGGCGGCTCTATCCGGGTGAGGATTCGCTGGCGAACGGTCTCGTCGTCGCCGTCACCGAGACGACCACTGCGGAGGACGTCGAAATCCTTGCCGCTGCGCTTCAGGAGGTACTGGCATGAGCATCAACGCAAGCGGATGGCGCCCCGAAGCGCCGATCTCGGGCGGTAAGGCTGCGCCCACGACCACCGGCAACAAGGCGCTGATGCTGGAGGAAGCGCTGATCTTCGAGATCGGCGATACGACGACCACCGGCGTCGATCTTGTCGAACCCGTCGCCGCCACCTCGCGGCTGGGCGACCTGGCCCGTACCGCGCCGATCGGCCTTCCTGGTTTGTCCGAGCCCGAGACCGTCCGCCACTACACGCGCCTGTCGCGCCAGAATTACGGGATCGACCTCGGCTTCTTCCCGCTCGGCTCGTGCACGATGAAGCACAATCCGCGCCTCAACGAGAAGATGGCGCGGCTCCCCGGTTTCGCCGACATCCATCCGCTTGCACCGGTGCAGAGCGTGCAGGGCGCGCTCGAGGTGATCCAGCAGCTCGCGCACTGGCTCGTCACGCTCACCGGCATGGACTCGGTCGCGATGAGCCCCAAGGCGGGCGCGCATGGCGAGCTGTGCGGCGTACTTGCGATCCGCGCCGCGCTCGAGGCGCGCGGGGAGGGGCATCGCAAGATCATCCTCGTCCCCGAGAGCGCGCACGGCACCAATCCGGCGACCGCGGCGTTCGCGGGCTATAGCGTCGAGGACATCCCCGCGACCGCCGACGGCCGCGTCGATACCGAGAAGCTGATCGCGCGACTCGGCCCCGACGTGGCGGGCGTGATGATCACCAACCCCAACACTTGCGGCCTGTTCGAGCGCGACATGCGCGTGATCTCGGACGCGGTGCATGCGGCGGGCGGTCTGGTCTATTGCGACGGCGCCAACTTCAATGCGATCGTCGGGCGCGTGCGTCCGGGCGATCTCGGCATCGATGCGATGCACATCAACCTGCACAAGACCTTCTCGACTCCGCATGGCGGCGGCGGGCCCGGCTCGGGGCCGGTGGTGTTCTCGAAGGCGCTCAGCCCCTTCGCGCCGCTGCCGTTCGTCGAGAAGACCGACGATGGCTTCCACCTCGTCGAGGAGGAAACCGCGGGCGAGCATCATGCCGGCGCATTCGGCCGGATGGTCGCGTTCCATGGGCAGATGGGCATGTTCACCCGCGCGCTGACCTACATCCTCAGCCACGGCGCCGATGGGCTGCGGCAGGTGTCGGAAGATGCGGTGCTCAACGCGAACTATATCCTGCGCAGTCTCGACTCGACGCTCGAGGCGCCGTTCGGTGGTTCGGGGCCTTGCATGCACGAGGCCTTGTTCTCGGATAATGGCCTTGCCGACGGCTTCTCGACGATCGACGTTGCCAAGGGGCTGATCGACGAGGGCTTCCACCCGATGACGATGTATTTCCCGCTCGTCGTCCACGGCGCGATGCTGATCGAGCCGACCGAGACCGAATCGAAGGCCGCGCTCGACCAGTTCATCGTGGCGCTCCGCTCGGTCGCCGAGCGGGCGAAGGCGGGTGACGTCAGCCTCAAGTCCGCGCCGCATTTCGCGCCGCGCAGCCGGCTCGACGAAACGCTGGCGGCGCGCAAGCCGATACTGGTATGGAAGGACCCGGGACTCGCGCAAGCCGCGGAATAACGGGGGGAATATATGCAGATGCATCAGGTTCAGGCCAGCTGGCAGCAATATGCCATCATGGCCGTGGTCTTCGTCATCGTCTTTGCGATCCGCGGACGGAGCCTGATGCGCGTGCGGCCGCTCAAGATCGAGCAATTGTGGATCGTGCCGGCGGTCTATGCGCTGGTCGTCGCCTATCTGTTCGTCCGCTTCCCGCCGAGCGCGCTCGGTTGGGCCGTCTCGGCACTTGGTCTGGTGATCGGCGGGGCGATCGGCTGGCAGCGCGGCAAGACAATGCGGATCCATCTCGATCCCGCGACCGGGCTGCTGATGCAGAAGGGCTCGATCTGGGCGCTGGCGATCATCGTCGTGCTGATCGCGGTCAAGACCGTCGCGCAGGCCGAGGGCAGCGCGCTGCATTTCGACGTCAGCGTGCTGGTCGACGGGTTGGCGGCGCTGTCGCTCGGCATCTTCGCGGTGCAGCGGCTGGAGATGTACCTGCGCGCCAAACGCCTGCTCGAAGGCGCCCCCGCTTGAGCGAGCCGTGGATCCCGGCCGAGGCGGGCGTCGAAGCCCGGCGCCATGCGCCGGCAACCTTGCGCAACCGGATGACGATTGCGGACACGCTGCGCGGCGTGTTGCCGCTGTCGGGGAGCGTGCTCGAGATCGCGAGCGGATCGGGCGAGCATGCCGCCTATTTTGCGGGGGAGTTTCCCGCGCTCGACTGGCAGCCGAGCGACCCCGACGCCGCTGCGCGCGTGTCGATCGCGGCGTGGTGCGAGGGGATCGAGAACGTCCTGCCGCCGCTCGAGATCGATGCGGCCGCCGCTGCGTGGCCGGTCGATGGCGCCGATGCGGTGCTGTGCATCAACATGGTGCATATCAGCCCGTGGGAAGCGACGCTCGGGCTGATGGCGGGCGCGGCACGGCTGCTTCCGGCAGGAGCGCCGCTGATCCTGTATGGCCCGTTTCTCCAGTATGACGTGCCGACGGCGGAGAGCAATCTGGCGTTCGACGAGTCGCTCCGCGCGCGTGATCCGCGGTGGGGGATTCGCTCGGTCGATGCGGTACGCGAGGCCGCTGCGGGGTTCGTGCTCGAGCAGACGATACCGATGCCCGCGAACAATCTGTTGCTGGTGTTTCGGCGCGCCGGTTAGCTAACGCGCCCGTCCGGTCGCCCCGAGCGTGCGGAAAGCCTGCGCTCGACTCCCGCGCGCTCGCGCGGGGAGGGCAGGGCTTCGACAGGCTCAGCCCGAACGGAGGTGGGGCCGCCGGCCCGGATCGAGATCACCCGGGGGTGACGCCGCCGCTTCTCCGCGCTATCCGCGCCAGCATGATCAAGCATGCACTCCCCGTCACCCGCGAGGCCGATTTCTCGGCCTGGTACCAGTCCGTCATCGCGGAGGCCGATCTCGCCGAGGAATCGGGCGTGCGCGGCTGCATGGTGATCCGGCCGTGGGGCTATGGCATCTGGGAGCGCATCCAGCGCTTGCTCGATGACCGGATCAAGGCGACCGGTCACGAGAATTGCTATTTCCCGCTGTTCATCCCGCTCTCCTATTTCGAGAAGGAGGCTGATCACGTCGAGGGCTTCGCCAAGGAGATGGCGGTCGTCACGCATCACCGGCTGGTGAGCGACGGCAAGGGCGGGTTGATGCCCGACCCGACCGCCAAGCTCGAGGAACCGCTCGTCGTGCGCCCGACTTCGGAGACGGTGATCGGCGCAGCGTTCGCGCGCTGGGTGCAGTCGTGGCGCGACCTGCCGGTGCTGATCAACCAATGGGCCAATGTCGTCCGCTGGGAGATGCGCACGCGGATGTTCCTGCGCACCTCCGAGTTCCTCTGGCAGGAGGGGCATACCGCCCACGCGACCGCCGAAGAGGCGCGCGAAGAGACGCTCAAGATGCTCGAAGTCTATCGCAGCTTCGCCGAGGATTGCCTCGCGCTGCCGGTGGTGGCGGGCGAGAAGCCCGAGAATGAGCGCTTCCCCGGCGCAGTTTCGACCTACAGCATCGAGGCGATGATGCAGGACGGCAAGGCGCTCCAGGCGGGCACCTCGCACTTCCTCGGCACCAATTTCGCGGCTGCGCAGGATATCAAGTTCCAGAATTCGGAGGGCGTGTTCGAGCTCGCCAACACGACGAGCTGGGGCGTGTCGACGCGGATGATCGGCGGCGTGATCATGGTGCATGGCGATGACGACGGCCTGCGCGTGCCGCCGCGGATCGCGCCGTGGCAGGTGGTGATCGTGCCGATGCTGCGCGATGGGCCCGAGGATGCTGTGGTTGTCGATTATTGCAAGGCGCTACAGGCAGAGCTCGCGCAGCAATCGGCGCTGGGCGAGCCCGTGCGCGCGCTGCTCGACCTCAAGTTCGGCAAGGCGGCGACCAAGCGCTGGGGCTGGGTCAAGAAGGGCGCGCCGATCGTGATCGAAGTCGGCGGGCGCGATGTCGCGGGCGGCAACGTCTCGATGATCCGCCGCGACCGGCTGTACCGCGCCGACGGCAAGCTCGACAGCGCGATCGTCGCGCAGGGCGATTTCGTCGCTTCGGTCTCGGCGACGTTGAGTGAGATCCAGGCGTCGCTCCACAGCGAGGCGCGTGCGCGGCTCGAAGCGAGCATTGTTCCGGGTGCTGATTTTGCGGCGCTCGAGACGCATTTCGCCGAGGGCGTGAAGAACCCGGGCTGGCTCGAAGTGCATTGGTCGAAGCCGACCGGCGCAGCGCTCGACGGTGTCGTCGAGCGGCTCAAGAAGCTCAAGCTCACCATCCGCAACGCGCCGATGGCGCAGGACGCGATCGACGGCACTTGCGTCTTCACGGGCGAGCCTGCGGTCGAGCGGGTGCTGATCGGGCGCTCCTACTGAGGCTTCAGCGTCGCGAAAACGCGAAATCCGGTTCCCCGGCGAAGGCCGGGGCCCAGACGTGATGGCCAACGTCATCACGCGCAACGCCAGCGTTGACCGCCCGCGACTATGCCACGGCCTTCGCCGGGGAACCGCATGCTATCGAGTCTAGAGCTTCTCGAACGCGGCCCCGACATGCGCTTCGCCGCGGGCTTCGGCGAGCTTGACCTGGCGGTGGCGCTCGGCGGCGGAGGCGCGCTTGGTTGCGTCGATCGTCTCGGCGCAGGCGGGGCAGGCGACGCCATCCTCATAGAGCGGCGAAAGGCGGTCCTCCGGGCTGACCGGCATCCGGCAGCCGCGGCACAGTGCGTGCGTCCCTGGCGTGAGGCCATGGCCGACCGCGACGCGCTCGTCGAAGACGAAGCATTCGCCCTGCCAGCGGCTCTCGGACTCGGGCACGTCCTCGAGATATTTCAGGATGCCGCCGTCGAGGTGATAGACCTCGCCGAGACCCTCGGCCTTGAGGAAGGCGGTCGATTTCTCGCAGCGGATGCCGCCGGTGCAGAACATCGCGATCTTCTTGCCCTCGAGTTCGGCGCGGTGCGCGCGCGCCCAGGCGGGGAAATCGCTGAAGCTCGCCGTCTCGGGGTCGATCGCGCCGGCGAAGGTGCCGACCTTCACTTCATACGCGTTGCGGGTGTCGATCACGATCGTGTCGGGCGAATCGATCAACGCGTTCCAGTCGGCGGGTTTGACATAGGTGCCGACGCCGCCGAGCGGGTCGATGTCGGGTTCGCCCATCGTCACGATCTCGCGCTTCAAGCGGACCTTGAGGCGGTGGAACGGCATCGTCTCCGCGTGGCTGTATTTGGGGGTGAGCTCGGCGCAGTCGGGCAGGGTGCGGATGTGCGCGACAACCGCGGCGATGCCGGCTTCCGCGCCGGCGATCGTGCCGTTGATGCCTTCGTTCGCCAGCAGCAAGGTGCCGCGCACGCCATTGGCGGTGCAGAGATCGAGCAGCGGCTGGCGGAGCGCTTCCGGGTCGGGGAAGCGCGCGAAGCGGTACAGCGCGGCGACGGTGATGGGGGAGGGGGCAGTCATAGCACGGCCCCTCTAACGCGTTTCAGGCACTAGGTGAACAACACCCATCCGTTCGCCCTGAGCCTGTCGAAGGGCCCTCGCCACAGGCGAACGCGCGCCAGGGGAGGGCTGCCCTTCGACCAGCTCAGGGCGAACGGGTGGGGGAAGCAGGCCGGGTTACGCCGCCTTCAACGACTCCATGTCGATGACGAAGCGATACTTCACATCGCTCTTCACCATCCGGTCATAGGCGGTATCGATGTTCTGGATGTCGATCATCTCGATATCCGCCGTCAGGCCGTGCTTGACGCAGAAATCGAGCATTTCCTGCGTCTCCTGGATCCCGCCGATCAGCGAGCCAGCGATCGAGCGACGCTTGAACACCATCGCGCCGATGCTCGGCGAGGGATGCGGCGTCTCGGGGACGCCGACCAGCGTCATCGTGCCGTCGCGCTTGAGCAGGTTGAGGAACGGGTCGAGATCGTGGCTTGCCGCAACGGTGTTGAGGATGAAGTCGAAGCTGTTGCCATGTTCACCCATCGCGGCTTCATCCTTCGACACGATCAGGTCGGTCGCGCCCAGCCGCTTGGCATCCTCGCGCTTGCTCGGCGAGGTGCTGAAGACATAGACGTCGGCGCCCATCGCCTTGGCGATCTTGACACCCATGTGACCGAGCCCGCCGAGACCGACGATGCCGACCTTCTGGCCCGGACCGACCTTCCAGTGGTGCAGCGGCGAATAGGTGGTGATGCCGGCGCACAGCAGCGGGGCGACGGCAGCGAGATCGGCCTCGTCATGCCCGACCTTGAGCACGAAATCCTGCTTCACGACGATATGGTCGGAATAGCCGCCGAAGGTGTAACCGCCCGAGCGGGTGTCCGGCGCGTCATAGGTGCCGACGAAACCCGTGGTCTCGCAATATTGCTCCTCGCCGTCGGTGCACGACGGGCAATGGCCGCAGCTGTCGACCATGCAGCCGACGCCGGCGAGATCGCCGACCGCGAACTTGGTGACGTCGCTGCCGACCGCCGAGACGCGGCCGACGATCTCATGCCCGGGGACGCACGGATAGTTGACCGAGCCCCACTCGCCGCGCGCGGTGTGGAGGTCGGAATGGCAGACCCCGCAGAACAGGATGTCGATCGCGACGTCGTCGGCGAGCAGGTCGCGCCGCTCGAACGAAAAAGGCGCGAAGGGCGCGTCGGCGGATGGCGCCGCGAACGCGTGGGCGGTGGTGGTCATGGGGGAGTCCTCGGATTTGGAAACGGAATGTCGAGGCCCTCAAGATCGGGTTGTGTACCGCTCGTTACAAGGCGCCTTGCTGCACTGCGGCAGAAAAGAGCTCATCCCAATGCTCGGCAAAACGCGCCTGCGCGGCATCGGACAAGTGAAGTCCGAGCTTGCTGCGACGTTTGAGCACATCGTCGGGGGTGCGCGCCCATTCGCGGTCGTGGAGCCAGCGCGCCTCGACTTCGGTCAGGCCGCCGCCGAGGTCCGGCCCGAGCTCGTCGGCGCTCGTCACGTCGGCCAGCATCTCGGCCAGCATCGCGCCGTAAGCGTGCGCCATCCGCTCGGCGCGGGCATCGCCGAGGAACGGCCAGGTCGCGCGCACGCTCGCGAGGAATGTCTCGAAATCGGCGATCGCGCCGCCGGGGAAAACGCGCGCACGGGTCACCGGGTGCGCGGTGAAGCCCATCGGCGTCGCGAGCTTCTCCATCGCTTCCTCGGCGAGATGGCGCGCGGTGGTGATCTTGCCGCCGAAGATCGAGAGCAGGGGCGGGCCATTGGTGTCGAGCTCGAGCACGTAATCGCGCGTCACCGCCTTCGCCTCGCTCGCGCCGTCGTCGTAGAGCGGGCGCACGCCCGACCAGGTCGAGGTGACGTCGGCGGGGGTGATCTGCTTGCTGAAGTGGAGGTTCACCGCGTCGCAGAGATAGGCGATCTCGGCATCGTCGATCTGGGCGTCCTCGGGCGCATCGACCGGGATGTCGGTCGTGCCGATCTCGGTGAACTCGCCCTGATAGGGGATGGCGAAAACGATGCGGCGGTCGGGCTGCTGGAGGATGTACGAATGCGTCCCCTCGAACAACTTGGGGACGACGATATGGCTGCCCTTGACGAGTCGCACGCCCGACGCGGCGTTGACGCCGAGCTTGCCGAGCATCTGGTGGACCCACGGGCCTGCCGCGTTGACCATCGCACGGGCGCTTACCGTACTCCCATCGGAGAGCGCGGCCTGCCACAGCCCATCCTCGCGCCGCGCCGACTCGACTGCGGTGCCGACTCGCACGTCGGCGCCGTTGGCGGCGGCATCGATCGCGTTGAGCACGGTCAGCCGCGCATCGTCGACGAACGCGTCCGAATAGACGAACCCCGTCGCAGCGCCCTTGAGCGGTGCGAGATAGGCGGTGTCGGTCTTGCGCAGCCCGCGCGAGCGCGCCAGCGTCATCTTGCCGCCGAGGAAATCGTAGAGGTAGAGCCCGAGCCGAACCATCCACCACGGCCGCACCGCATTGGTCTGCGGCAGCACGAAGCGCATCGGGTGGATGATGTGCGGTGCCGCCTTCACCAGCCGCTCGCGTTCGCGCAGTGCCTCGGCGACGAGCTTGAACTCGTAATATTCCAGATAGCGCAGGCCACCATGGATCAGCTTGGTCGAGGCCGACGAGGTATGCGCGGCAAGATCGTCGCGCTCGACCAGCAGCACGCTGAGCCCTAAGAGGGATGCTTCGCGCGCGATCGCGCAGCCGTTGATCCCGCCGCCGACGATGAGCAGGTCATAGGGTGATGGTGTCATGCGACTGGCCTTACCAGCATGATCGGCCCATCGGAAGCGCCGAAGATTGCAGCCGTGTGCGGTTGACCCAAACCGAGTCGCATTGTATGCGCACCCCCGCTCGACCGGAGTTTTGCTCCGGGACGGTGCTTGAACATTGCTGGATGCATTCCAGGGCCCGGTGGCGGTTTCGCTGCCAACGGCCCTTTTTGTATTCCCCGAATTGTTCTGGGGGGGCGTCAAGGCTCCAGCAAAGTAACCAACAGTCAAGGTGAAGAGATTCAATGCCGACAATCAACCAGCTGGTCCGCAAGGGCCGCGATCCGCAGAAGGCCAAGTCCAAGGTCCCTGCAATGGAGCAGAACCCGCAGAAGCGCGGCGTTTGCACCCGCGTCTACACGACGACCCCGAAGAAGCCGAACTCGGCTCTGCGCAAGGTGGCCAAGGTTCGCCTGACCAACCAGCGCGAAGTCATCAGCTACATCCCGGGTGAGGGTCACAACCTGCAGGAGCACTCGGTCGTGCTGATCCGCGGCGGTCGCGTTCGCGATCTTCCCGGCGTGCGCTACCATGTCCTGCGCGGTGTCCTCGATACACAGGGTGTCAAGGATCGTCGCCAGTCGCGTTCCAAGTACGGCGCCAAGCGTCCGAAGTAAGCCGGTCGGCTCGATAGCCGATCATCGAATGGCTGAAGTTTAGAAGGAAATTGAAATGGCACGTCGTCGTCGCCCAGAAAAGCGTATCATCCTCCCCGATCCTAAGTACGGTGATGAGGTCCTCTCGAAGTTCATGAACTCGGTTATGCTCGACGGTAAGAAGTCGGTCGCAGAACTGATCGTGTACGGCGCGATGGAAACCGTCGAAGCCCGTGCGAAGAAGGATCCCGTCGCGGTGTTCCATGACGCGCTCACCAACGTGAAGCCCGGCATCGAAGTCCGCAGCCGCCGTGTCGGTGGTGCGACCTATCAGGTCCCGGTCGAAGTGCGCCCCGAGCGCGCCCAGGCTCTGGCGATTCGCTGGTTGATCTCGGCTGCCCGTGCGCGCAGCGAGAACACCATGTCGGCCCGCCTCTCGGGTGAGCTGATGGACGCCGCCAACAACCGCGGCAACGCGGTCAAGAAGCGCGAAGACACGCACCGCATGGCCGAGGCCAACCGCGCGTTCTCGCACTACCGCTGGTAAGCTAGCGCTCGCTGCAATCGTAACCTATATCGTGGGGAGCCGGACCATCCGGCTCCCCACATCGCTAAGGAAGCACTGACATGGCCCGCAGCCATCCGCTCGAACGCTATCGCAACATCGGCATCATGGCGCACATCGACGCCGGCAAGACGACGACGACCGAGCGTATCCTCTATTACACCGGCAAGTCCTACAAGATCGGCGAAGTGCATGAAGGCACCGCGACGATGGATTGGATGGAGCAGGAGCAGGAGCGCGGGATCACGATCACGTCGGCTGCGACGACCTGCAAGTGGCGCGCCAGCGAAGGCAAGGGCGAAGAGCACCTGATCAACATCATCGACACCCCGGGCCACGTCGACTTCACGATCGAAGTCGAGCGTTCGCTCCGCGTGCTCGATGGCGCGGTTGCGTGCTTCGACGGCGTTGCCGGCGTTGAGCCGCAGTCCGAGACCGTGTGGCGCCAGGCTGAAAAGTACAAAGTGCCGCGGATGTGCTTCGTCAACAAGCTCGACCGCACCGGCGCCGACTTCTATTTCTGCGTCCAGTCGATCATCGATCGCCTCGGTGCGCGTCCGGCCGTGCTGTATCTCCCGATCGGCATGGAAGGCGGCTTCAAGGGCCTCGTCGACCTCGTCGAGGACCGTGCGATCATCTGGCTCGAAGAGAGCCTCGGCGCGAAGTTCGAATATGCCGAGATCCCCGAGGATCTCGTCGAGAAGGCCGCCAAGTATCGCAGCGACCTGATCGAAATGGCTGTCGAGCAGGACGACGCGCTGATGGAGGCTTATCTCGAGGGCAACGAGCCGTCGACCGCCGACCTGAAGAAGCTGATCCGCAAGGGCACGCTCAACTTCTCGTTCGTGCCGGTCGTTTGCGGTTCGGCGTTCAAGAACAAGGGCGTTCAGCCCTTGCTCGACGCCGTCGTCGACTATCTGCCTTCGCCGCTCGACGTCCCGGCCATCCAGGGCCTCAAGCTCGACGGCACGACCGTCGACGAGCGTCCTTCGTCGGATGAAGCGCCGTTCTCGGCGCTCGCGTTCAAGATCATGAACGATCCGTTCGTGGGTACGCTGACCTTCGCGCGCATCTACTCGGGCAAGCTCGAGACCGCGTCGCAGGTCACGAACTCGGTCAAGGACAAGAAGGAAAAGGTCGGTCGCATGCTGCTGATGCATGCGAACGAGCGCGAGGACATCCAGGTGGCCTATGCCGGCGACATCGTCGCTCTGGCAGGCCTCAAGGACACGACGACGGGCGACACGCTCTGCGCGATGAACGCTCCGATCATCCTCGAGCGGATGGAATTCCCCGAGCCGGTGATCGAGCTCTCGGTCGAGCCCAAGACCAAGGCCGACCAGGAGAAGATGGGCGTCGCGCTCAATCGTCTCGCACGCGAAGATCCGTCGTTCCGCGTTTCGTCGGACGCCGAGTCGGGCCAGACCATCATCAAGGGCATGGGCGAGCTCCATCTCGAGATCCTGGTCGACCGCATGAAGCGCGAGTTCAAGGTCGAGGCAAACGTCGGCGCGCCGCAGGTTGCTTACCGCGAATATCTCGGCAAGCCGGTCGACGTCGACTACACGCACAAGAAGCAGTCGGGTGGTACCGGCCAGTTCGGTCGCGTGAAGGTCAAGGTCACGCCGGGCGAGCGCGGTTCGGGCATCGTCTTCAAGGACGAGATCAAGGGCGGTAATATTCCGAAGGAATATATCCCGGCGATCGAGAAGGGCTTCCGCGAGACGGCGGCTACGGGCTCGCTGGTCGGCTTCCCGATCATCGATTTCGAGATCCTCGTCTATGACGGCGCCTACCATGACGTCGACTCGTCGGCGCTGGCGTTCGAAATCTGTGCGCGTGGCGCGATGCGTGAAGTCGCGCAGAAGGCCGGCATCAAGCTGCTCGAGCCGATCATGAAGGTCGAAGTCGTGACCCCGGAAGATTATCTGGGCGACGTCATCGGCGACATGAACAGCCGTCGTGGCCAGATCCAGGGCACCGATACGCGCGGCAACGCGCAGTCGGTGGACGCGATGGTCCCGCTGGCGAACATGTTCGGCTATGTGAACGCGCTCCGCTCGTTCACCCAGGGCCGCGCGAACTACTCGATGCAGTTCTCGCATTACGAAGAAGTCCCGGCCAACGTCGCGGACGAGGTCAAGGCAAAGCTGGCGTAATTGCAAGCCCTGGCGCCCGGTTGGGCGCTAGGGCTAGCGTATCCCGAAATAGGTCGCTATGGGCCCGCGTTCGCGTGGAGCTCTGAAGGCCGCGAGCGAATCAATAAGGTAGGAAATCATGGCGAAAGCAAAGTTCGAGCGGAACAAGCCGCATCTCAACATCGGCACGATCGGCCATGTCGATCATGGCAAGACGTCGCTCACGGCTGCGATCACCAAGGTGCTCGCCGAGACCGGTGGCGCCACGTTCACCAGCTATGCCAACATCGACAAGGCTCCCGAAGAGCGCGAGCGCGGCATCACCATCTCGACCGCACACGTCGAGTATGAGACGCTGGCACGTCACTACGCGCACGTCGATTGCCCGGGTCACGCCGATTATGTGAAGAACATGATCACCGGCGCGGCACAGATGGACGGCGCGATCCTCGTCGTTTCGGCGACCGACGGCCCAATGCCGCAGACCCGCGAGCACATCCTGCTCGCACGCCAGGTCGGCGTGCCGACGATGGTCGTGTTCATGAACAAGGTCGATCTCGTCGACGACGAGGAAATCCTCGAGCTGGTCGAGATGGAAATCCGCGAGCTTCTCTCGAAGTACGATTTCGACGGCGACAACATCCCCGTCATCCGCGGTTCGGCTGTTGCAGCCCTCAACGACACCACGCCTGAGATCGGCCATGACGCCGTCCTCAAGCTGATGGAAGCTGTCGACACGTACCTGCCGCAGCCCGAGCGTCCGCTCGACAAGCCGTTCATGATGCCGATCGAGGACGTGTTCTCGATCTCGGGTCGTGGTACGGTCGTCACCGGCCGCGTCGAGACCGGCATCGTCAAGGTTGGCGAGGAAGTCGAGATCGTCGGCATCAACGACACGCGCAAGACCACGGTCACGGGCGTCGAAATGTTCCGCAAGCTGCTCGACTCGGGTCAGGCTGGCGACAACATCGGCGCGCTGATCCGCGGCGTTGGTCGTGAAGAAGTCGAGCGTGGCCAGGTCCTCTGCAAGCCCGGCTCGATCAAGCCGCACACGGCGTTCTCGTCGGAAGTCTACGTGCTGTCGAAGGACGAGGGTGGCCGTCACACGCCGTTCTTCGCCAACTACCGCCCGCAGTTCTACTTCCGCACGACCGACGTCACCGGCACCGTCGAGCTGCCTGAGGGCACCGAAATGGTCATGCCTGGTGACAACATCGCGCTCGGCGTCAAGCTGATCGCACCGATCGCCATGGACGTCGGCCAGCGCTTCACGATCCGCGAAGGCGGCCGTACCGTTGGTTCGGGCATCGTCTCGGGCATTTCGGCCTAAATTTTCTAGCAATAGAAAAAAGTGCAGCCCGCGCCTCGATGAGAGGCGCGGGCTGTTGCTTTTTATGGAAGGGCCCTGTAGTGGCCCGCCTCCAGTTTTGGTTTTAATCAGTAGAGGCGGCCATTCAGCCGTCATCCCCGGCGCGAGATGCCGGGATGACGAATGGGTGAGTTGCCCCGCTCTTTCGCATCGGTAGGGACTATGGACAGCAATATCCGCATTCGTCTGAAGGCATTCGATCATCGCGTGCTCGACCAGGCTACCGGCGACATCGCCGACACTGCCCGCCGCACCGGCGCGCTCATCCGTGGCCCCATTCCGTTGCCGACGCGCATCGAGAAGTTCACGGTCAACCGCGGCCCGCACATCGACAAAAAGTCGCGCGAGCAGTTCGAGGTCCGTACCTACAAGCGCATGCTCGACATCGTTCAGCCGACCCCGCAGACGGTCGACGCGCTGATGAAGCTCGACCTCGCCGCAGGCGTTGACGTCGAGATCAAGCTCGCGTAATAGCGCGCCTCCACGAGATTCGGTGACACCTTCGGGTGGCGCCAGATAGATGGGATACCGCCGGATTTATCCGGGTCTGCGTCCCCCGACACGCTCCACCGCCAACGCGGGGAGCACCAGCCCGGGTCGGGGCCGCAGTATAAAATGAGTTTGGGCTGAGTACGCACCCTTCGGAATGGTCCGAGGGGTGCCTCTGCATTGAATGGAGCATTGATCATGCGCACTGGCGTGATCGCGAAAAAGATGGGGATGACCCGCTGGTTCCAGGACGACGGGCGCCACGTGCCCGTGACCGTTCTGGCGCTGGAAAATCTTCAAGTTGTGGCCGTTCGCGAGGCCGATCGAGATGGGTATGTTGCAGTCCAGCTGGGCGCAGGTACCGCAAAAGCAAAGAATGTCGCCAAGCCGCAGCGTGGCCACTTCGGCAAGGCCGAAGTCGAGCCCAAGGCGAAGCTGGCGGAATTCCGCGTGAGCGATGATGCCGTGCTCGAAGTCGGCGCGACCATCTCTGCCGATCATTATGTTTCCGGCCAGATCGTCGATATCCAGGGCGTGACCCAGGGTAAGGGCTTCCAGGGCGGCATGAAGCGTTGGGGCTTCGGCGGTCTGCGCGCGACCCACGGCGTTTCGGTCTCGCACCGTTCGCTCGGTTCGACCGGTCAGCGCCAGGATCCGGGCAAGGTCTTCAAGAACAAGAAGATGGCCGGGCACATGGGCGACAAGAACCGCACCCAGCAGAACCTCGAAATCGTCTCGACCGACGTCGAGCGTGGCCTCATCTTCGTCAAGGGTTCGGTCCCTGGCTCGAAGGGCGGCTGGTTGCTGGTCAAGGATTCGGTCAAGGTCGCGCGTCACGCCGATGCGCCGTACCCCGCCGGCCTCCGCCAGGTTGCCAACACCAACGACACCGCTCCCGCCGAGACGCCTGCTGACGTCGCGACCGTGGACGCGACCGACGGCCAGGAGGGCTGATCATGAAGGTTACATCTCAGTCTTTCGACGGCGCAGCCGGCACGGAAGTCGAGCTCAACGACGAGGTCTTCGGTCTCGATCCGCGCGCCGACATCCTGCACCGCGTCGTCACCTGGCAGCTCGAGAAGCGCCGTGCGACCGCAAGCGGCACGCGTGAGCGTTCCGACGTTGCGCGTACCGGCAAGAAGTTCGGTCGCCAGAAGGGCGGCGGTACGGCACGTCACGGCGATCGCCGCGCTCCGATCTTCGTCGGTGGTGGTAAGGCGCACGGTCAGCGGACCCGCGACTTCAACCCCGGCCTGAACAAGAAGATCCGCGCGCTCGGTCTTAAGATGGCGCTGTCGACGCATGCACAGGCCGGTACGCTGGTCGTCATGGACAGCCTTGGCGTTGCCGAGAACAAGACCAAGACGCTGATCGCGGATTGGGCCAAGCTCGGCACCGGCAAGACCGCGCTCGTCATCGACGGCGACATGGTCGACACGAGCTTCGCACTGGCTGCGGGCAACCTGCACACGATCAACGTGATGCCGGCGGCTGGCGCCAATGTGTACGATATCCTGAAGCACGACACGCTGGTCCTGACCCGCGCTGCCGTCGAAATGCTGGAGGCGCGCTTCAATGGCTAAGCCAAAAACCGGGATCGACGCACGTCATTACGACGTGATCGTTGCTCCGCACATCACCGAGAAGGCGACCTTGCTCTCCGAGCATAACGCCGTCGTGTTCAAGGTCACCAACGACGCGACCAAGCCGCAGATCAAGGCTGCAGTGGAAGCGCTGTTCGACGTGACCGTTCTGGGGGTCAACACGATCGTCCAGAAGGGCAAGACCAAGAAGTGGAAGGGCGCGCCCTACACCCGCTCCGACATCAAGAAGGCGATCGTGACGTTGAAGGACGGCCAGTCCATCGACGTGACGACGGGGATCTGATCCGATGGCACTGAAGCATTATAACCCGACGAGCCCGGCACGCCGCGGACTCATCCTCGTCGACCGTTCGGCACTGCACAAGGGCGGCCCCGTCAAGGCGCTGACCGAAGGCAAGCGCAAGACCGGTGGCCGTAACAACAAGGGCCACATCACGTCGCGCGGCATCGCCGGCGGTCACAAGCAGCGCTACCGCATCATCGACTTCAAGCGCCGTAACTGGGGCGTCGATGGCGTGGTCGAGCGGATCGAATATGATCCCAACCGCACCGCGTTCATCGCGCTGATCAATTATGGTCAGACCGCCGATGGCAAGGAAAACGTGGCCTACATCATCGCGCCGCAGCGCTTGGCCGTCGGTGACAAGGTCATCGCGGACAAGAAGACCGACGTGAAGCCGGGCAACGCGATGGAGCTGGGCCAGATGCCGGTCGGCACGATCGTCCACAACGTCGAGATGAAGCCGGGCAAGGGCGGTCAGATCGCACGTTCGGCAGGCACGTATGTGCAGGTCGTCGGTCGCGACAAGGGCATGGTCATGGTCCGCCTCAACTCGGGCGAGCAGCGCTACCTCCATGCGAACTGCATGGCCACGGTCGGCGCCGTGTCGAACCCCGACAACGGCAACACCAACCTCGCCAAGGCAGGCCGCAGCCGCTGGTTGGGCATCCGCCCGCTGACGCGTGGTGTCGCCAAGAACCCGGTCGACCATCCGCACGGCGGTGGTGAAGGCCGTACCTCGGGTGGCCGTCATCCGGTTACGCCATGGGGCAAGCCGACCAAGGGTGCGCGCACCCGTCACAATAAGTCGACGGATAAGATGATCATCCGTTCGCGTCATTCGACGAAGAGGAAGGGCTAAGATGGCTCGCTCAGTCTGGAAGGGTCCCTTTGTGGACCTCCACCTGCTCAAGAAGGCAGAAACCGCGCAGGAAACCAATGCGCGCGGTGCGATCAAGACCTGGTCGCGTCGCTCGACGATCCTGCCGCAGTTCGTGGGCCTTACGTTCAGCGTCTATAACGGCCGCAAGTTCGTGCCGGTCTCGGTCAACGAGGACATGGTGGGCATGAAGCTCGGCGAGTTCGCGCCCACCCGATACTTCCCCGGCCACGCCGCGGACAAGAAGGGCAAGCGCTAATGTCTAAGGCGAAATCCCCCCGCAAGGTCGGCGAGAAGGAAGCCCTCTCGGTCGGCACGCAGATCCGTGGTTCGGCGCAGAAGCTGGGTCTCGTTGCAGCGCTCATTCGCAACAAGCCGGTTGGCCAGGCGATGAACATCCTGCAATTCTCGACCAAGGGCATGGCGATCGAAGCGCGCAAGGTGCTGGCCTCGGCCATCGCCAACGCCGAGAACAACCATAACCTCGACGTCGACTCGCTCGTCGTCTCGGAAGCCTCGGTCGGCAAGTCGATCGTCATGAAGCGGTTCGCCACGCGCGGCCGCGGCAAGTCGACCCGCATCCTCAAGCCCTTCAGCCGCCTGCGCATCGTCGTTCGCGAAATGGAAGAAGAAGCGTAATGGGTCAGAAATCGAACCCCATCGGTCTGCGCCTGCAGATCAACCGCACCTGGGACAGCCGCTGGTATGCCGAGGGCGCCGATTACGGTCGTCTTCTGCTCGAAGATCTCAAGATGCGTGCGTTCATCATGAAGACGCTGCCGCAGGCAGCGATCTCCAAGGTGGTGATCGACCGTCCGGCCAAGCTGTGCCGCGTCTCGATCTTCGCAGCACGCCCCGGCGTGATCATCGGCAAGAAGGGCGCAGACATTGAAAAGCTGCGCCGCCTGCTCGGCAAGATGACCACGTCCGACGTGAGCCTCAACATCGTCGAAATCCGCAAGCCAGAAGTCGATTCGAAGCTCGTCGCACAGGGCATTGCCGATCAGCTCGAGCGTCGTATCGCTTTCCGCCGCGCCATGAAGCGTGCGGTCCAGTCGGCGATGCGTCTCGGCGCAGAGGGCATCCGGATCAACTGCGGTGGCCGTCTCGGCGGTGCTGAAATCGCGCGTTCGGAATGGTATCGCGAAGGTCGCGTTCCGCTCCACACGCTGCGCGCCAACGTCGATTATGCCGAAGCGACTGCACACACCGCCTACGGCGTGTGCGGCGTGAAGGTCTGGATCTTCAAGGGCGAAATCCTGGGTCATGACCCGATGGCGACCGACCGGCTGATGATGGAAGCACAGACTTCCGGCGTCCGGCCTGATCCGCGCCGCTAAGGAATAGATCATGCTGCAACCGAAAAAGACCAAGTTTCGCAAGGCCTTCAAGGGCCGCATCCATGGCGACGCCAAGTCCGGCACGACCCTCAACTTCGGCTCGTACGGGCTGAAGGCGATGGAGCCGGACCGGATCACCGCTCGCCAGATCGAGGCGGCTCGCCGCGCGATCACGCGTCACATCAAGCGCCAGGGGCGTTTGTGGATCCGCGTTTTCCCGGATCTTCCCGTCTCGGGCAAGCCTGCCGAAGTCCGCATGGGTAAGGGCAAGGGTTCGCCGGAATATTGGGCAGCTCGCGTAAAGCCGGGCCGCATCCTGTTCGAACTCGATGGCGTTCCGGGTGACATCGCCGCTATGGCGTTCAGCCGCGCAGCGATGAAGCTGCCGATCAAGGTGAAGGTCGTTGCCCGTCTCGGCGACACCTCGCATCTGGGAGTTGCATAAGATGGCAAAGCTCGACACGCGTCGTTCCGACCTGGTCGCCAAGACCGAAGACCAGCTGGGCGAAGAGCTCGGCAACCTGAAGCGTGAGGCGTTCAACCTCCGTTTCCAGGCGGCGACCAACCAGCTCGAAAAGTCGAGCCGGGTGAAGGAAGTCCGTCGCGACATCGCTCGCATCAAGACCCTGCAGTCGACGCGTTCGCGCGACGCTGCGGCAAAGTAAGGATTTAGACATGCCAAAGCGCGTGCTGACGGGGCTGATCGTCTCCGACAAGGGCGACAAGACGGTGGTCGTGAACGTGGAGCGCAAGGTCAAGCACGCGCTCTACGGCAAGATCATCCGTCGTACGAAGAAGTATCATGCTCACGATGAGGGCAATGAGTTCAAGCAGGGCGAAACCGTGCGGATCGAAGAGACCGCACCGATCTCCAAGCTGAAGACCTGGAAGGTGATCGATCGGGTTAACACCCACGCGACGCCTGAGCGGGTCGACGTCGACGCCTGACACCTCCGTCGCGGTCCCCCGGTGAAAGCCGGGGCCGCATGGAAAGGGTCAGGCAATAGTCGTGCTACTCCGGTATTGGGGTGACGACTGAGTTTAGGCGGCACCGGTCGGAATCGGTGCCTGGAATGAGAAGGAAGCGGATCCAATGATCCAGATGCAATCCAATCTCGAGGTCGCTGACAACAGCGGCGCGAAGCGGGTTATGTGCATCAAGGTGCTTGGGGGTTCCAAGCGTCGTGTTGCAGGCGTGGGCGACATCATCGTCGTCAGCGTCAAGGAAGCTGCCCCCCGTGGCCGCGTGAAGAAGGGCGACGTGCACCGTGCCGTCATCGTGCGTACGGCGAAGGACATTCGCCGGGCCGATGGCACCGTGATCCGCTTCGATTCGAACGCAGCCGTGCTGGTCAACAAGAACGAAGAGCCGATCGGCACGCGTATCTTTGGCCCAGTGGTGCGCGAGCTCCGCGGCAAGAAGCACATGAAGATCATCTCGCTCGCACCGGAGGTGCTGTAAAATGGCCGCCGCTAAGATCAAGAAGGGCGATCGCGTCATCGTCCGGTCGGGCCGCGACAAGGGCAAGACCGGCGAAGTCACGATGGCCATGCCGAAGGACGGCAAGGTCGTTGTCGCCGGCGTCAACGTCGCCGTGCGCCACACCAAGCCGAGCCAGGGCGACCCCGAGGGTGGCCTGAAGCGTTCGGAAGCGCCGATGCACATTTCCAAGGTTGCGCATGTGACCGCCGACGGCAAGCCGACGCGCGTTCGCTTCGAGACCCAGGACGGCAAGAAGGTCCGCGTTGCGGTCAAGACCGGGGAGAAGATCAGTGGCTGATGCTGCAACCAAGCCCCGGATGAAGGGCATGTACGACGACAAGATCGTCGCTGCGATGACCGAGAAGTTCGGCTACAAGAACGCGATGGAAGTTCCGCGCATCGACAAGATCGTCCTGAACATGGGCGTTGGCGAAGCGACGCAGGACAAGAAGAAGGTCGATCAGGCAGCCCAGGAAATGGAGCTGATCGCCGGCCAGAAGCCCGTCGTGACCAAGGCCAAGAAGTCGATCGCGCAGTTCAAGCTGCGCGAAGGCATGCCGATCGGCGTGAAGGTTACCCTTCGCCGTGAGCGCATGTACGAATTCCTCGACCGTTTCATCACGATCGCGCTTCCGCGCGTTCGCGATTTCCGCGGGCTCAACCCCAAGTCGTTCGACGGACGCGGCAACTATGCCTGCGGCCTGAAGGAGCAGCTGGTGTTCCCGGAAATCAGCTACGACCGGATCGACAAGATTCGCGGCATGGACGTGATCGTCACGACCACGGCACGGACCGACGACGAAGCGCGCGAGCTGCTTCGCCTGTTCGGCTTCCCGTTCCCGCCGGAAGTCACTGAAGACGCGACCGAAAAGAAGGCGGCATAAGATGGCGAAGGTAAGTTCTGTCAACAAGAACGAGCGTCGCAAGATGCTCGTCAAGAAGTACGCCCCTAAGTACGCGGCGCTCAAGGCAATCGCCGGCGACAATTCGCTCAGCGACGGCGAGCGGATCGAAGCCCGTCTGAAGATGGCCGAGATTCCCCGCAACGGGAACCCGACGCGCATCCGCAACCGCTGCGAGCTGACGGGTCGTCCGCGCGCTTATTATCGCAAGTTCCGCCTCTGCCGTATTCAGCTGCGCGATCTGGCCAACAAGGGCCTGATCCCGGGCGTTACGAAGTCGAGCTGGTAAGGATCAACAGATGGCATTGACCGATCCCCTGGGTGATATGCTCACCCGCATCCGCAACGGCCAGCGCGCGCGCAAGGACTCCGTCCTGACGCCGGGCTCCAAGCTGCGGGCCCGCGTTCTCGACGTTCTCCAGCGCGAAGGCTACATCCGTGGCTATAGCGAAGAGCAGATGGGCCCTGCGGCCGGCATCCGCATCGAGCTGAAGTATTTCGAGGGCCAGCCTGCGATCAAGCACGTTGCTCGCGTTTCGAAGCCTGGCCGTCGCGTCTATTCGGCTTCGACCGAACTGCCGCGCGTCATGAACGGCCTCGGCATCACCATCGTCTCGACGCCTCGCGGCGTTCTGTCCGACGCCGAAGCGCGCGAACAGAATGTCGGCGGCGAAGTCCTCGCGGAGGTGTTCTGATATGAGCCGCATCGGTAAAAAGCCGGTCGCGATCCCCAGCGGCGTGACCGCGACGATCGAAGGCCAGCAGCTCACCGTGAAGGGCCCCAAGGGGACCCTCGCGATGCCGCTGCGCGAAGAGATCAGCTATGTGCTCGAAGAGGGTGGCGTTTCGGTCAACCCCGCAAACGAGACCAAGCGCGCTCGCGCGTTCTGGGGCATGCAGCGTACCCTCGTGCAGAACCTGATCACCGGCGTGTCGGACGGCTTCACCAAGAAGCTGCTGATCAACGGCGTTGGCTATCGTGCTGCGGCGCAGGGCAAGAACCTGAACCTCAAGCTCGGCTACAGCCACGACGTCAACATCGACGTGCCGGAGGGGATCGAAGTCAAGACCCCCGACAACACGACGATCGAGATCTCGGGTTCGGACAAGCAGAAGGTCGGCCAGCTGGCAGCTGAAATCCGTCGTTGGCGCAAGCCCGAGCCTTACAAGGGCAAGGGCATCAAGTACGACGGCGAGTTCATCTTCCGCAAGGAAGGGAAGAAGAAGTAATGTCGACCAAGGGTATGTCTCTCTTCGAGAAGCGGCGCCGCCGCAACCGCACCGCGCTTCGTGCACGGGGCTCGGGCCGTCCGCGGCTGTCGATCCACCGCTCGGGCCGCCACATCTATGCGCAGATCATCGACGACGCCAAGGGCGTGACGATCGCTGCCGCTTCGACGCTGGAAAAGGACGTGCGCGACACGTCCGGCGCCAACCTCGACGCAGCGACCGGTGTCGGCACGCGCATCGCCGAAGCCTGCAAGGCTGCTGGCGTGACGCAGGTCGTGTTCGACCGCGGTGGCTTCCTGTTCCACGGCCGGGTCAAGGCGCTGGCGACTGCCGCGCGTGAAGCCGGATTGGAGTTCTAATTATGGCTGACGACAACATTCCAAACGAAATCGCAGCGTCGCCCGACGGCGCACCGGTTCCGCAGCAGGAAGCGCCCCGTGGTCGTGGTGGTCCTGGTGGCAACCGTGGCGGCCCTGGCGGCGGTCGTGGTCCTGGCGGCGGTGCGAACCGTGGCGGCCGTGACAACCGTGGCGGTCGCGACAATCGCGGTCGTGGCGGCCCTGGCGCCGACGATGGCGGCGAAGAGCTGATCGAGAAGCTTGTTCACATCAACCGCGTCTCGAAGACGGTCAAGGGCGGCAAGCGCTTCGGCTTTGCAGCACTCGTCGTCGTCGGCGACGGCAAGGGCCGGGTCGGCTTCGGTCATGGCAAGGCGCGCGAAGTGCCGGAAGCCATCTCGAAGGCGACGGCTGCTGCCAAGAAGGCAATGGTCCGCGTTCCGCTCAAGGAAGGCCGCACGCTGCATCATGACGGCAACGGTCACTTCGGTGCCGGTCTCGTGACGCTGCGCTCGGCACCTGCCGGTACGGGCATCATCGCTGGTGGTCCGATGCGCGCCGTGTTCGAATCGCTCGGCGTCGCCGACGTCGTGACCAAGTCGGTCGGCACGTCGAACCCCTACAACATGATCCGGGCAACTTTCGAGGCGCTGACCTCGCAGGTTTCGCCGAAGTCGGTTGCACAGCGTCGCGGCAAGAAGATTGCCGACCTGCTGGGCCGTGGTGGATCCGAGACTGCCGAGGCCGATGCGGCCGCGGTTGTGGAGTAAGCGACATGGCAACCATCAAGATCACGCAGACCGGTTCGCCGATCCGCCGCGAAGCCGACCAGCGCGCAACGCTGATCGGCCTCGGCCTCAACAAGATGCACAAGACGCGCGAGCTCGAGGATACCCCCGAAGTCCGGGGCATGATCCGCAAGGTCGCGCACATGGTGAAGATCGAGGCGTAAGCCGAGATCTGAAGCCCTCTCCCGCCTTCGCGGGAGAGGGTTGTGTGAGGGCCTTCTTCGTCGGTTCTACGCGAGCAGAAAAAGAAGGCCCTCACCGACTGCGACTAGGCCCGCCTGAAGTAGGCGGACCAAGTCTCCGTTGCCTCTCCCGCAAGCGGGTGAGGGTATTGGGGCTAGTCGGATATAGACAAACGCGAGGCAGGGGGCTAACGGCCCCCTTCTCCATTTTATCAGCGCGACAAAAGCGAAAGCGAGTGCACTCATGAAACTCAATGAAATCCGCGACAATCAGGGCGCGCGTAAATCCAAGATGCGTGTCGGCCGTGGTATCGGTTCGGGCAAGGGCAAGACTGCCGGTCGTGGCCAGAAGGGCCAGAAGAGCCGTGAAGGCGTCTCGATCGCAGGCTTCGAGGGCGGCCAGATGCCGCTCCACATGCGTCTGCCTAAGCGCGGCTTCAACAACATCTTCGCCAAGGACTATGCCGAGGTGAACCTCGGTGCGATCCAGGCTGCGGTCGACGCAGGCAAGATCGAAGCCGGCGCGACGCTCGACCATGACGCGCTCAAGGCCGTTGGCCTGGCGCGTGGCGGCAAGGACGGCGTCCGTCTGCTCGCCAAGGGCGAGATGACGGCTGTGCTCAGCTTCACCGTTGCCGGCGCGTCGAAGGGCGCGATCGAAGCGGTCGAGAAGCTCGGCGGCAAGGTCGACGTGATCCACGTCGTGCCCGCAGCTGAAAAGGCTGCCGCCAAGAAGGGCGTCAAGTATCGCGAGCGCAAGGCGCACAAGGAATCGTTCAAGGCCTGAACGTTTCGGGCCTGAATTTCCCAGGCTGACACCGACCCCCGTCATTCCCGCGAAAGCGGGAATCCCGCTTCTCCTTCTGGCGACGTTAGAAGAAGAGGCGGGGCCCCAGCTTTCGCGGGGGTGACGGGCGGGGAGGGCCGCCGGCAACGGGAAATATAACCGCAAGGTTAGACAAGCCCGTACGGGCCCCTATATGAGCGGCGGGGGGCGGTAACGCTTTCCGCCGTTTTTTGTTTCCTGACACCTGAGTTACCGGGACGATACGCAGCATGGCATCCGCAGCCGACCAGATGGCTTCCAGCATCAGCCTGTCGAAATTCGCACAGGCGACCGACCTCAAGAAGCGGCTGTGGTTCACCATCGGCGCGCTGATCGTGTTCCGCCTGCTAAGCTACGTGCCGCTGCCGGGGATCGACCCGACCGCACTGACCGAGCTCGCGAATCGCACCAGCGGCGGCGTGCTCGATTTCTTCAACGCCTTCTCGGGCGGCTCGCTCAAGCGCGCCAGCCTGATCGCTTTGGGCGTCACCCCCTACATCACCGCTTCGATCGTGGTGCAGCTCGCGACCTCGCTGTCGCCGACGCTTGCCGCGATCAAGAAGGAAGGCGAGAGCGGGCGCAAGAAGCTCAACCAGTACACGCGCTACGGCACCGTCGCGCTGACGATCATCCAGGGGTATTTCCTCACGCTCGGCTTCCAGAGCCAGGGCGTGGTGGTTGATCCCGGCCCGATGTTCATCGTCGGCTCGATCGTTAGCCTGGTCGGCGGCACGATGTTCCTGATGTGGATCGGCGAGCAGATCACCGCGCGCGGGATCGGCAACGGGATGTCGCTGATCATCATGGCGGGCATCGTCGCCAACCTGCCCACCACGCTATACAATCTCGCGCAGGGCGGCCGCGCGGGTAACCTCAACGGCTTCACGATCATCGCGATCGCGGTCGCCGTCGCGGGCCTGATCCTGTTCATCTGCTTCATGGAGCGCGCGCAGCGCCGCATCCTGATCCAGTACCCCAAGCGCCAGACGCAGCGTGGCATGCAGTCGGACCGCAGCCATCTGCCGCTCAAGATCAACACCGCGGGCGTGATTCCGCCGATCTTCGCCTCGTCGCTGCTGCTGATGCCGCTGACGGTGATGCAGCTCGCGGGCAAGCAGACCGCTGGCGCCAAGGAAACCTGGTATGGTGACCTGGTCATCACGCTCAACCAGTATCTCCAGCACGGCAGCCTGGTGTACATGCTGCTGTACGGTGCCGGCATCGTGTTCTTCTCGTTCTTCTACACCGCCGTGGTGTTCAATCCGGAAGAGACCGCCGACAATCTCAAGCGGCATGGCGGGTTCATCCCCGGTATCCGTCCCGGCAAGAACACCGAGAATTATTTCGACTATGTGCTGACGCGGATCACCGTGATCGGGGCCGGCTATCTCGCGATCATCTGCCTGTTGCCCGAATATCTCGTGTCGGCGCTGGCGATCCCGTTCTACCTGGGTGGCACTAGCCTCCTGATCGTGGTCAACGTAACGATGGATACGGTGACGCAGATCCAGAGCCATTTGCTTGCGCATCAATATGGCGATCTGATCAAGAAGGCGAAGCTGAAGGGCGGGCGTCTGCGCTGAGCGCGACGCCGCCGAAGAGCGGGTCGAAGAGGGGATTGTAGCGTGAATATCATTCTGTTGGGGCCTCCGGGCGCGGGCAAGGGCACCCAGGCGAGCCATCTCGAGGCGACGCGCGGGATGATCCAGCTCTCGACCGGTGACATGCTGCGCGCGGCGGTCAAGTCGGGCAGCCCGGTAGGCTTGCAGGCAAAGGCCGTGATGGAAGCGGGCGAGCTCGTGTCCGATGCGATCGTCTCGGGGATTATCGACGAGAAGCTGGCTTCGCTTGACCCTTCGCAGGGCGTGATCTTCGACGGCTATCCGCGGACCGCGGCGCAGGCCGAACAGCTCGATACGATCCTCGAAGGCCGGGGCCGCTCGCTCGACAAGGTGATCGAGCTCGAGGTCAACGAGGACAAGCTCGTTGCGCGGATCGTCGGCCGGTACACCTGTGCGGTGTGCGGTGCGGGTTATCACGACCATTTCAAGCAGCCCAAGGTCGCCGAGACTTGCGACGTCTGCGGCAGCCACGACTTCAAGCGTCGTCCCGACGACAATGAAGACACCGTTCGCACGCGCATGGCCGAATATCGCGCCAAGACCGAGCCGATCATCCCGATCTACCAAGCACGCGGCCTGCTCGCGCGCGTCGATGGCATGGGCGAAATCGGTGCCGTGACGCAAGCGATCGAAGCGATCCTCGACGCCGCCTGACCGCGGCGACCGCTTCGGTCCCCGATTCATTCCAAATGACGATTTCGTCACCTCGCCGTCACCGCCGTGGCAGCCGCGCGGCGCCATACGGTGTGCATCGCCGAGTGCATGCGGCGGGAAGATTTGACGAGATCGGCACTCGCACTCCCGGGAGTGTCGTTGGCTGGCGGAAGGCTTGCTTTCCGCCAGCCTCATTTCATTCTAGGCACGAGGAAACCGCCCGGAATGCCACCTATGTCGCGTAAAATCCTGATCGTCGAAGACGATGCCTCGACCGCCGCCTATCTCGCCAAGGGGCTGGGGGAGGCGGGCTATGTCTTGCAGACCTGCGGCGATGGTCGCGACGGGCTGTTCCTGGCGAGCGAAGGCATTTTCGACCTGATCGTGGCGGATCGCATGCTGCCCGGCCTCAACGGGCTGGCGATGCTCGGCGCGATCCGCGCCGCAGGCGTCGCGACCCCCGCCTTGATCCTCTCTGCGCTCGGCACCGTCGATGACCGTATCGATGGGCTGAACGCCGGCGCCGACGATTATCTGGTCAAACCCTTCTCGTTCGCCGAGCTGACCGCGCGGATCGACGCGATCTTCCGGCGCGTCGACCGCAGCGGCACCGAGGGGCAGCCGACCAAGCTGTCGGTTGGGGACCTCGAGATCGACCTGCTCGCGCGCAGCGTCGTCCGGCAGGGGCGAACGATTGCGCTTGGCGCGCGCGAGTTCAACTTGCTCGAATATCTCGCGCGCCACGCCGGGCAGGTGGTGACGCGCACGATGATGCTCGAGAAGATCTGGAACTATCATTTCGACCCGGGATCGAACGTCGTCGACGTCCATATCGGGCGGTTGCGGCGAAAGCTCGAGGAAGGCTTTAGCGCACCGATCCTGCATACCGTGCGCGGCGCGGGGTATCGGTTGTCGACCGAGCCTTGATCCGGCTTTCGGTCACCGCGCGGATCGCGCTGCTCGCGATCGGGTTGGCGCTGATCTCGAACCTCGTGCTCGTCGGGTTCGTGTGGAAGCTCGTCCATGACGACGCGATCGACGCGGTGCGGCGCGACACGATCGAGGAATCGGATGCGCTGGTCGCGGTGTATCGCACGGGCGGCCTGCCGGCGCTCGTCCGCGCGATCGAGGATGCGCAGGCGCCGAGCGATCCGACCAGGATCGTGATGGTCGTCGCCGCCGACGGCCGTCGGCTGGCGCAGGTCGGTCCCGCGATCGGGCATGTCGGGCGGGCGCCTTCGATCGGTTTCCATATTGGGCAAGTCGGCGATTCGATGCCGTGGTCCGAACGCGAGGCCGGCTACGCCGTGCGCCAGATCGGGCCCAATCGGCTGGTCAGCGGGCATCTGCTCGACGATTGGGAGGCCGAACAGCGCGGCATCGAACGCGCGCTGGCCGCCGCGACGCTGCTGTCGCTCGCGCTGGGGGTCGGGGGCGGTCTCGTCGTCACGCGTTATGTCGGGCAGCGGCTCAATCGCGTCACCGACGTGATCGAGGGGGTCGCCGAGGGCGATCTGTCGCGCCGCGTCCCCAATGCGGCGAGTGGCGGGGACGCGTTCGACCGGCTCGCGCTGCGGCTCAACGCGATGCTCGACAAGACCGAACGGCTGATGACCGAATTGCGGATCGTCACCGACGGGCTCGCGCACGATCTCCGCTCGCCGCTCGCGCGGCTGCGCGCAAAGGCCGAGGCGGCGGTGTTGCAGGCCGATCCCGCGCAGCGCGAGGCAGCGATGGGCGGGCTGCTGATCGAGACCGACCTCGTGATGCGGATGCTGTCGACGATGATCGAGATCACGCGCGCCGAATCGGTGCCGCGCGACCGGCTCGCGCCGATCGATCCCGCCGCATTGATGGAAGAAATCGCCGAACTGTATGCGCCGGTCGTCGAGGATGCCGGGATGCGCTTCGAGGCAGTGATCGAGACCGGCGCGCCGCGTATCGTGCTGCACCGCGAATTGATGACGCAAGCGCTCGCCAATCTTATCGACAATGCGCTGCGCCACGCCGGGGCGGGCGGGGCGATCACCTTGCGGCTGGCGATCGCGGGGGGCGAGGCGCGCTTCCAGGTCGAGGATCGCGGGCCCGGCATCGCCGAGGCTGACCGCGCGCAAGCGCTGCGTCGGTTCGGTCGGCTCGACAGTGCGCGCAGTTTGCCGGGGGCGGGGTTGGGGATGGCGCTGGTCGAGGCGGTCGCGCGGTTGCACGACGGGCGGATCGCGCTGGGGGACAATGCGCCGGGGCTGGTCGCAGCAATCGTCGTGCCGGTGACGTTGTGATAACGGGCGGTTTTTGGTAAGAAAGGCCATGGGTGCCGAGCAAGCCATTCGAGCCGCCGATGCTTCCGTGGAGGATGGCGATCCTGTTCGTCATCTGATCACCGTCGATGAATTTCTGATCTTGGACGAGGCGGGGGCTTTCGAAAATGTCGGACGCGTGCAGCTCATCGATGGTGAGATCTTCGTCATGAACGCGGTTCATCGCCCGCACGCCAAAGCGCAGGCCGAGATCTTGATTGCCATCAGCCTCGGTGTGCGAAAGTTGAAAGCCAACCTCACGGCTTATGCACCCGTCTCGACGCACCTCGACGATCACAGCCTGCCCGAGCCGGATGTCGTCGTAGCAACGGTCGAAGACGATCGCTTCGTCTCGCGCGACTCGGTCCGGCTTGCGGTCGAAGTGTCGAGCAGTTCGCTGCAGTTCGACCTCGGACGAAAGGCCCGCCTGTATGCGCGGACGGGTGTACCCGAATATTGGGTCGTCGATGTCGTCGCTCGAAAGATTATCCGAATGGCGGGCCCGGAAAACGAAACCTACGCGCAGCGCGACGAGTTTGCATGGGGCGCTCCGGTGCCGTCCGCGACCATCCCCGATCTGCTCGTCGACACTACAGCGCTCGCTTGACAGCACCCGAGTCGGGGCTTACCGAGCCTCTATTCCGAAACACCGGTCTCCGGCGGCGCTGTTTGCGTGCGCCGGTGTCGTGCGTTACGGTATTCAACGCGTCGAGATGGGGTCTGCAGCCATGCAGCCCCGTGGAGCAGGAGAAAAAGTTCATGGCACGTATCGCCGGGGTCAACATCCCGACCAACAAGCGCGTCGTTATTGCGCTCACCTACATTCATGGCATTGGCAACACCAAGGCCAAGGAAATCGTCACCAAGCTGAACATCCCGATGACGGCGCGTGTGCAGGACCTGACCGATCAGGAAGTGCTCCACATCCGTGAGGCGATCGACGCTGACTACACCGTCGAAGGCGATCTGCGTCGCCAGGTTGCGATGAACATCAAGCGCCTGATGGATCTCGCTTGCTATCGCGGCCTGCGCCATCGCAAGGGCCTGCCGGTTCGTGGCCAGCGCACGCATACCAATGCGCGCACCCGCAAGGGCAAGGCTAAGCCGATCGCCGGTAAGAAGAAGTGAGCTTGAGCCGCGGGTGACCGCGGCTCGCTCCTCGTTCAGGATTTAGGATTTCAAAATGGCACGTGAACCACAGCGCATTAAGCGGCGCGAGCGCAAGAACATCACCTCGGGCGTCGCCCATGTGAACGCAAGCTTCAACAACACCATGATCACGATCACCGATGCCCAGGGCAACGCGATCTCGTGGTCGTCGGCCGGCGCAATGGGTTTCAAGGGCTCGCGCAAGTCGACTCCGTACGCAGCGCAGGTCGCTGCCGAAGACGCCGGCAAGAAGGCTGCCGAGCACGGCGTCCGTACGCTCGAAGTCGAAGTGAAGGGCCCGGGTTCGGGCCGTGAGTCGGCGCTTCGCGCGCTGCAGGCGGTCGGTTTCCAGATCACTTCGATCCGCGACGTGACCTCGATCCCGCACAACGGCGTGCGTCCTTCGAAGCGTCGTCGCGTCTGATTTCTCTCGGGCGTGCGCGGTTGATCGCGCTGCACGCCCGGGATTCGTAATTGGTCGGCATTGCGCAGTGCCGACCCAAAACCAAGGGATAGCCTATGTCCGTCAATGCAAAGAACTGGCAGGAACTGAAGAAGCCGTCCGGCCTCGAGAAGAAGTCCGGTGATGGCAAGCGCAAGGCAACCTTCGTCGCCGAGCCGCTGGAGCGTGGTTTCGGCCTGACGCTCGGCAACGCGCTGCGTCGCGTTCTGCTGTCGTCGCTGCAGGGGGCAGCGGTCACCTCGATCAAGATCGAGAACGTGCTGCACGAATTTTCGTCGCTTGCCGGCGTTCGCGAAGACGTGACCGATATCGTGCTCAACGTGAAGCAGATCGCTTTGCGCATGCAGGGCGAGGGGCCCAAGCGCCTCCAGCTCTCGGCAACGGGTCCGGGTGCGGTCACGGCTGGCGACATCGCGGTGACGGGCGACATCGAGGTGATGAACCCCAAGCTGGTGCTGTGCCACCTCGACGAGGGCGCGACGCTCAACATGGAATTCACCGCTGACGTCGGCAAGGGCTATGTCGCTGCCGTCGCCAACCGTCCGGCCGATGCGCCGATCGGCCTGATCCCGGTCGACGCGCTGTATTCGCCGGTCAAGCAGGTGAGCTACAAGGTCGAGAACACTCGCGTCGGGCAGGAGCTCGATTACGACAAGCTCACGTTGACGATCGAAACCGATGGCACGATCACGCCTGAGGACGCCGTTGGTTACGCAGGTCGCATCCTGCAGGACCAGCTCGCGCTGTTCGTCCACTTCGACGATTCGTCGGTCACCCGGTCGGCGCCGATCGGTCACGCTGCTCCGGCGGCTGCGGCTGGCGAAGTGTCGGGCGACACGCAGCAGATCAACCGCTATTTGCTCAAGAAGGTCGACGAGCTCGAGCTTTCGGTGCGCAGCGCCAACTGCCTTAAGAACGACAACATCATCTATATCGGCGATCTGGTCCAGAAGACCGAAGCCGAGATGCTGCGCACGCCGAACTTCGGCCGCAAGTCGCTCAACGAGATCAAGGAAGTGCTGTCTTCGATGGGGCTCCGCCTCGGGATGGAAATCCCGGGTTGGCCGCCTGAGAACATCGAAGAGATGGCGAAGAAGCTCGAGCAGGAAATCATGGGCTGAGCCGCACAGGATTAGCGCACGCTAATCCTGAGACGGCGTAAGCCCGGCCGGCGTCGCTTGCGACGTCCGACGACGCGGTTTCGCCGCGGCGGGTGCGAGTAGAAGAAGACCCTCACCCAACCCTCTCCCATGAAGAATGGGAGAGGGCTAAAGTGAACAAGCGGCGATGGGTGGCGGCCATAACGGCCACCTGGTCTGGGGTACCTCACACGGCCCCCTAACGAACGAAGGAAATCACCATGCGTCATCGCGTAGGCGGTCGTAAACTGCAGCGTACCTCGGCACATCGCATTGCGTTGTTCCGCAACATGTCCGCTGCCCTTATCAAGCACGAGCAGATCACCACCACCGTCGCCAAGGCGAAGGAACTGCGCCCGTACATCGAGAAGCTGATCACGCTCGGCAAGAAGGGTGGTCTCAGCAACCGCCGCCTGGCGCACGCACGGCTGCTCGACGATGCGCAGCTGATCAAGCTGTTCGACGTTCTGGCAACGCGCTATGCCGATCGCAACGGCGGCTACACCCGCGTCATCAAGGCCGGCATCCGCATGTCGGACGCGTCGCCGATGGCGGTCATCGAATTCGTCGACCGCGACGTGAGCGCCAAGGGCCAGGATTCGGGCCCGGTGATCGTCGACAGCGAGTATGACGAGGCCGCATAAGCCTTCGTTGCTTTGCAGGTTGAGAAAGGAGTCGCGCTCGGTAGAGTGCGGCTCCTTTTTCCGTTTCGGAGCCCTACATGCGCTTGACCCTGCCGCTGATCGCTCTCGTTCTCGCGGCCCCCGTGCAACTACAGGCCCAGACCATGCAATATCCCGAGACCCGCCGTGTGCCACAGGTCGACGAACAGTTCGGCGTCAAGGTCGCCGATCCGTATCGCTGGCTCGAGAACGATGTTCGGACCGATGCCGAGGTCGCGAAGTGGGTCGCCGACGAGAATGCCGTCACCAACGCCTATCTCGCGACGTTGCCCGGTCGCGACGTCTTTGCCGCACGGCTGAAGCAGCTGCTCGATTACGAGCGGTTCGGCGTGCCGGTGAAGAAGGGCGGTCGCTATTTCTACACGCGCAATGCCGGACTGCAGAACCAGGCGGTGCTTTATGTACGCGACAGCGTCGATGGAGCGGGCCGGGTGCTGGTCGATCCCAACGGCTGGTCGAAGGACGGCGCGACGGCGCTCGCCGAATGGACCCCGTCCGAGGACGGCCGCAAGCTGCTCTATGCGGTGCAGGACGGCGGCACCGACTGGCGTACCGTAAAGGTCCTCGACGTCGCGAGCGGCGGCATCAGCGACCAGATCGACTGGGTGAAGTTCTCGAGCCTATCATGGGCGAAGGATGGATCGGGCTTCTATTATTCGCGCTTCGCCGCACCCGCCCAGGGCGCCAAGTTTCAGGCACTCAACGAGAATCAGCAAGTCTATTTCCATAAGCTCGGCACGCCGCAGAGCGCCGACTCGCTGATCTATGCCACCCCCGATCGCCCGAAGATGGGCCATGGAGCGATCGTGACCGACGACGGCAAATGGCTCGTCATCACGACGCATCAGGGCACCGACAATCGCTACGAGATCACCGTGATCGATCTCACCGCGCCCAAGCTCGCCCCGCGCACGATCTTCAAGGGGCTGCAGAACCAGTGGACCTTCGCGGGCAATGTCGGCGGCAATTTCTACTGGCTGACCAACAAGGATGCGCCGCGGCTGCGGATCGTCGCGACCAACCTCTATGCGCGCTCGGCCGAGGTGCCCGAGCATGAGGTCGTGCCACAAGGAAAGGACGTGCTCGACGGCGCGTCGATCGTCGGCGGCAAGCTGCTGCTGTCCTATCTCGCCGACGTGAAGAGCGAAGTGCGTCGCTACACGCTCGACGGCAAGCCCGATGGCGTCGTGCCGCTGCCGGGGATCGGCGATGTCGGCGGCTTCGGCGGCGACCCCGACGATCCCGAGACCTTCTACGCCTTCACCAGCTTCGCCACGCCGACGACGATCTATCGCTACGATGTCAGCACGGGCAAGGCGACGCCGTGGGCGGCGCCCAAGGTCGCGTTCGATCCGTCGCGCTATGCGGTCGAGCAGCGTTTCTATGCGTCGAAGGACGGCACCAAGGTTCCGATGTTCATCGTCAAACGCAAGGACGTGACGGGCCCCGCGCCGACGCTGCTCTATGCGTATGGCGGCTTCAACATCTCGGTGACGCCGGCGTTTTCGGCGACGCGGATCGCGTGGCTCGAGCAGGGTGGGGTGTTCGCGGTCGCCAACATCCGCGGCGGCGGCGAATATGGCAAGCCGTGGCACGACGGCGGCCGGCTGGCCAACAAGCAGAACGTGTTCGACGATTTCATCGCGGCGGGCGAGTTCTTGAAGGCGCAGCATATCACCGGCGCGGATCAGCTCGTCATTCAGGGCGGATCGAACGGCGGTCTGCTCGTCGGGGCGGTGACCAACCAGCGGCCCGATCTGTTCGCGGCGGCGCTGCCGGCCGTGGGCGTGATGGACATGCTGCGCTTCGACCGCTTCACCGCGGGGCGCTATTGGGTCGACGATTATGGCTATCCGTCGAAGGAAGCCGATTTCAAGACGCTCTATGCCTATTCGCCGTACCACAATATCCGGCCGGGCAAGCCGTATCCGGCGATCCTCGCCGAGACGGCGGATACCGACGACCGTGTCGTGCCGGGGCATACGTTCAAATATACGGCCGCGCTGCAGGCGGCCGACCTGGGGCCGAAGCCGCGGCTGGTGCGGATCGAGACGCGCGCGGGGCATGGCTCTGGCAAGCCGACCGACAAGGTGATTGCCGAGACCGCGGATGCCTGGGCATTCGCGGCGAAGTGGACCGGGTTGCAGGTGAAGCCGGTAGAATAGCGCGCAAGCCCCTCCCCTTTAGGGGAGGGGTTGGGGTGGGGAAGTACTGGGCGCGCGGGTGCCCGTTACAGCCCCAGCCCCAGCCCCTCCCCTGAAGGGGAGGGGAGCTCTGTCGCGCCCGCGTTTTCGCGCCACACCAGCAACTGGTGCCCGTCATGCACCCCCACGACGCGCACCGCGGTCCCCGCCGCCAGCTCGAGCGGCACATCGAACGGATAGTATTGCGCCCCCCAATGCGATTTCGCATCGGGGCCAGGCCGGTTCTCGTAATCGATGACATCGTCGAGCTGCAGCCGGATCCACTGCACGATCCCGCCGATCGGCCCGCCCTGCGCGACGAGCGTCGCCGTACCGTGATGCGGCTCGCGCGCCGCCTCGCCGGTAAAGTCGAACGACAGCAACGCCGCCGGATCGCTTTGCAACGTCAGCGTCGCATCGCTCACTGCAACGTTGCGCGGCACTTGCGTCAGCGCGTTGAAGCCGCCGAGATCGAAGCCCGCCACCATCGTCATCCGGTGCTCCTCCGCCGCCGACCAGCTGCCGAGCGCGATCATCACGTCGCCGCCCGCCGGGATCATCTGCCCGCCCGGCGCGAGCAGCCGCGTCGCGGCGTCGGCAAGCGTCTTGAGCACACCCTCGGCGAGCAGATTGTTCGACACGATCTCCGAGACGATCACGTCGGCGCGGCCTTCAAGATCGGATTCAACGTCGAGCTCGGTCGAATTGCCCGTCACCACGCGCACGCGATCGGCAAATCCGTTCGTCGCGACGATCTGTCGCGCCATATCGGCGATCGCGGGATTTTCCTCGCATGCGACGACGCGCCCGGCGCCGGCGCGCGCTGCCATCATCGAGAGCAGGCCGCTCCCTGCGCCGATGTCGAGAACATGCGTGCCCGGCGTCACCGCGCGGCGGATCGCGGCGTCGAACGCGGCGTTGCGCGGTTCGTCGCGCAACATGTTGAAATGCCAGCGCGGGACGCTCTGGCCGATCAGCTGCTGGGTGCGTGCAGCGACCTCGACATCGTCGGGCTCGTGCGTGCGCGCTTGCATCGCAAGCGGGTAGACGCGCCCACGCAGGCCGATCTTCGCAGCGAGCCCGGCAAGCCCTGCGAGCTTGCGCCCGTCCTCGCCGGCGGCAACGACCATCGGCTCGAATCCGGCGCGCGCTGCGGCTTTTAAATAGGTGTCGGTCATTTCGTCCCCAAAACTCTTCCCCCACGGCGCGCATCTGCTATCTGGCGGCATGACCCATCCGACAGACTCGATCCTCATCGTCGATTTCGGCAGCCAGGTAACGCAATTGATCGCGCGACGCGTGCGGGAAGCCGGCGTCTACAGCGAGATCGCTCCCTTCACCACCGCAGAAGCGGCCTTTGCGCGAATGGCGCCCAAGGGCGTGATCCTGTCGGGCAGCCCGGCCTCGGTGCTCGACGAGGGATCCCCGCGGATCCCGCAGGCGATTCTCGACAGCGGCGTGCCGATCATGGGGATCTGCTACGGCCAGCAAGTGCTGATGCAGCAGCTCGGCGGCAACGTCACGCTCGGCGAAAGCGGCGAGTTCGGCCATGCCGTGATCGAGATTACCGACGACTGCGTCCTCTTCGACGGCGTGTGGAAGACGGGCGAGAAGCACACCGTCTGGATGAGCCACGGCGACAAGGTCAGCGCGCTCGCCCCCGGCTTCCGCCCGGTCGCGGTCAGCCCCGGCTCGCCGATCGCAGTCGTCGCCGACGATTCGCGCAAATATTACGCGACGCAGTTCCACATGGAAGTCGCGCACACTCCCGACGGCGCCAAGCTGATCGCCAATTTCGCGCGCCACGTCTGTGGCCTCACCGGCGACTGGACGATGGCCGAGTTCCGCGCCGCCAAGGTCGCCGAGATCCGCGCGCAGGTCGGCAGCGGCCGCGTGATCTGCGGCCTGTCGGGCGGTGTCGACTCGGCGGTTGCTGCCGTCCTGATCCACGAAGCGATCGGCGAGCAGCTGACGTGCGTGTTCGTCGACCACGGCTTGATGCGCACCGGCGAGGCCGAGCAGGTCGTCAGCCTGTTCCGCAATAGCTACAATATCCCGCTCGTCCATGTGAACGCGGAAGAGACGTTCCTCGCCGGCCTTGCGGGCGAGACCGACCCCGAGAAGAAGCGCAAGTTCATCGGCGGCGCGTTCATCGACCTGTTCGAGGAAGAAGCGCGCAAGGTCGGCGGCGCCGATTTCCTCGCGCAGGGCACGCTCTATCCCGACGTGATCGAGAGCGTCAGCTTCACCGGCGGCCCATCGGTGACGATCAAGAGCCACCACAATGTCGGCGGGCTGCCCGAGCGGATGAACATGCAGCTCGTCGAACCCTTGCGCGAGCTGTTCAAGGACGAAGTCCGCGCGCTCGGCATGGAGCTCGGTCTCCCGCAGGCGTTCGTCGGGCGGCATCCCTTCCCGGGGCCGGGTCTCGCGATCCGCATTCCGGGCGAAGTGACCAAGGAACGCTGCGACATCCTGCGCAAGGCCGACGCGATCTATCTCGAGGAGATCCGTGCGGCGGGACTGTACGACACGATCTGGCAGGCGTTCGCGGTACTGCTGCCGGTGCGCAGCGTCGGCGTGATGGGCGATGGGCGCACCTACGACAACGTACTGGCTCTCCGCGCCGTCACCTCGACCGACGGCATGACCGCCGAGGCGTTCCAGTTCCACGGCGACTTCCTGCCGCGCGTCGCGACGCGGATCGTCAACGAGGTCAAGGGCATCAACCGCGTGACCTACGACTATACGAGCAAGCCGCCCGGCACGATCGAGTGGGAATAAGTCCCCGCAGCTGAGGGGTTTTGACCGCGCGATCGTGTCGCGGTCCGGGGGGGAAGCATTTTGACCGGTCTGTTTCGCAAGAAGATCATCCTCCACGGCGAAGACCAGCCGGTCGAGGAGCGCATGGCGCGCACGCTGTCGTGGCCGCATCTCGTCGCGCTGGGCGTTGGCGCGATCGTCGGCACCGGAATCCTGACGCTGATCGGCGTGGGCGCCGATCGCGCCGGGCCTGCCGTGCTTCTGAGCTTCGCGATCGCGGGCGCGATCTGCGCGTGTGCCGCGCTCTGCTATGCCGAGATGGCGACGATGATCCCCGCCTCGGGCAGCGCGTACACCTACAGCTATGCCGTGCTCGGCGAGGTGATCGCCTGGGTCGTCGGGTGGAGCCTAATCCTCGAATATTCGCTTGTTGTGTCGACCGTTGCGGTCGGCTGGTCGGGCTATGCGGTCGGCTTTCTGCATGGTCTGGGCATCGACCTGCCGGACTGGGCGACGCACGGGCCGAGCATCGGCGGCGCGTTCGGGATCAACCTGCCCGCGGTGTTCATCATCGCCGTCGTCGCCGGGTTGCTGACGCTCGGCACGCGCGAGAGTGCGCGGATCAATACCGTGCTCGTGCTGGTCAAGATCGTCACGCTCGCTTTGTTCGTCGCGGTTGCGCTGCCGCATTTCGATCCGGCGAACCTGCATCCGTTCGCGCCCTATGGCTATGGTAGCGTCGCGGGCGATGGCGGCGTGAAGTATGGCGTGATGGGGGCCGCGGCGATCATCTTCTTCGCCTTTTACGGCTTCGACGCGATCTCGACCGCCGCCGAGGAAACGCGCAACCCCGAGCGCGATCTGGCGATCGGCATCATCGGATCGATGGTCGCGTGTACCGCGATCTACATGATCGTCGCCGCGGTCGCGGTCGGCGCGGTGCATTTTTCGGTGTTTGGCAAGAGCAGCGAACCGCTCGCTTTGATCCTGCGCCAGATCGGGCAGGGCGGCGTCGCGACGATCGTCGCCGCCGCCGCGGCGATCGCGCTGCCGACGGTGCTGCTCGGCTTCCTCTATGGCCAGAGCCGGATCTTCCTGGTGATGGCGCGCGACGGCTTCCTGCCGCCCGCACTCGCACGGCTTTCGACGCGCGGCACGCCGGCGCGGATCACGCTCGTCACCGCGGTGTTCGTCAGCATCATCGCGGCGCTGACCCCGCTCGACGTGATCGCCAGCCTCGCCAACGCGGGCACGCTGTGCGCGTTCGTCGCAGTCGCGGCGTGTGTGCTCGTGCTGCGCCGGCGTGACCCCGCAGCACGACGGCCGTTCCGCACCCCGCTCGTCTGGGTGGTTGCGCCGCTTGCGATCCTCGGCTGCGTCTATCTGTTCACCAGCCTGCAGGTGGTGACGCAAATCTCGTTCCTCGCGTGGAATGCGGTCGGGCTCGCGGTCTATTTCGCTTATGGTCGTGCGCGCGCTACCGTTGCGCAATAAGGCATAGTCAGCGCCGGGCGGCGCGTTTATGTCGCCGCCAAAGGGAGCTTCCACTATGTCCGCGACCAAGCAAGGCGGCTCGAACTTCGTCGTCATCGCGGCGCTTGCCGCCAATCTCGGCATCGCGGTGGCGAAATTCGTCGCAGCGGCGTTCACCGGATCGTCGTCGATGCTGACCGAGGGCTTCCACTCGGTCGTCGACAGCTTCAACCAAGTGCTGCTGCTCTACGGCCAGCACCGCGGCAAGCGCCCACCCGACGAGGCGCATCCGTTCGGCTATGGCCGCGAACTCTATTTCTGGAGCTTCGTCGTCGCGATCCTGATCTTCGGGGTCGGTGCGGGCGTCTCGATCTATGAAGGCTGGGAGCATTACAAGCATCCTGAACCGCTGCGCGATCCGCTGGTCAATTACATCGTGCTCGGCGTGTCGTTCGCGCTCGAGGGCGGGTCCTGGTTCTTCGCGATCCGCGAATTCGCCGCAGCCAATCGCGGCGTGAACTGGTGGAAGGCGGTGCGCCGGTCGAAGGATCCGGCAGGCTTCATCGTGCTGTTCGAGGATTCGGCGGCGATTGGCGGGCTGATCGTCGCTGGTGCCGGCGTGTTCCTGAGCCATGCCTATGGCGATCCGCGGATCGATGGCATTGCCTCGATCGTCATCGGCGTGCTGCTCGGCGTGGTCGCGGCCTTGCTGGCGCGCGAGGCCAAGGGCCTGCTGATCGGCGAGGGCGCCGACCCCGAGATCGTCGCCAAGGTGCACGCGATCGTCGATCGCCGGCCGCAGATCACCGCGGTCAACCATGTCCGCTCGATCCATACCGCGCCCGAAAGCATCTTCCTCGCGATCAGCGCCGACTTCGAGGATTCGCTGACGATGGGCGAGGCGGAGTTGCTGATCGAGGACATCGAGACCGAATTGAAGGCGGCCGAGCCCAAATTGTCGTCGATCTATATCCGGCCCGAGCGCAAGGAAGACGCTGCGCGGCTGCCGGCGGCGCCGACGGACTGAGGACTCAGCGCGGCGCCGGGACGATCTCGACTACGTCGAGCAGCGATTCGAAGCGGGGGCGTGGCAGCACGAGGCGCCAGCGCTGCTCGCCGATCCGTTCGACATACCCGGCGAGATCGCGATTGACGTCCTGGCCGTAATTGAGCGGCCGGGTTTCGTCGCCGATCACCATCGTGCCGAGGAACACCGCGCGCGACGAGGAGTCCGGAAAGAGCAGGCCGACCGGGCGCTGTGGCCCGGACACCTTGTAGAGGCTCGACACCGCGCCATCGCGGGTGACGTGGCAATCGACCTCGGGATAGATCGTGATGTTGTGCATCGCGGTGCCGTTGGCGCCGAGTTTGTAGACGCGGCAGTGATACGCGCCGGGCGGTGGCGTCGCGCCGGGTAATGCGCGGTCTGGGTCGAACAGCAAGGGATCGGCCGTCAGCGTCCCGGCATTGACGCTCGCCGAGGCCTTGGCGAGCGCGGCGATCCACGCCTGGCGCCAGCCGCGCAGCCGCTCGCGATCGTTGGGGGTGGCGACGCGGCGCCAATCGGTGGTGTCGTGCGAGACGCCGATCAACGAGCGGGGCTCGATCCGCACTTCGATCGTCTTGTGCGCCCCGGCGCCGCATTGGCCGAACAGCGCGAACGGCAGCGTACACAACGTCGATCCCAAACCCCGGGCAAATCTCTTCAAGGCGACCATTCTTTCATTGCGACCGGTATAGCGCGCACAACTAACCACGGCGGTGCTAGGTTGCCAACCACGCGCCGCCGCGGCCGAAAAGCCCGATCAGGCGGCGGTCCAGCCGCCGTCGACCGAGAGATTGGCACCGGTGATCGATTTTGCCTCTTCGCGGCAGAGGAACAGCGCGAGCGCTGCGACTTGATCGACGGTCACGAACTCCTTGGTCGGCTGCGCCTCGAGCAGGACATCGTTCATCACCTGCTCCTTGGTCATGCCGCGCGCCTTCATCGTGTCGGGAATCTGCGCCTCGACGAGCGGCGTCCAGACATAGCCGGGCGAGATGCAGTTCACGGTGATCCCATAGGTCGCGGTTTCCAGCGCGATCGTCTTGGTCAAGCCGGCAAGGCCGTGCTTGGCCATGACATAGGCCGATTTGTTGGGGCTCGCGACGAGACTGTGCGCCGACGCGGTCGAGATGATGCGGCCCCATTTCTTGGCCTTCATCAGCGGGACCGCGGCCTGCATCATGTACCAGGCCGAGTTGAGGTTGATCTTGATGATCGCCTCGAACTTATCCGCCGGGAAATCCTCGATTTTGGCGACGTGCTGGATGCCGGCATTGTTGACTATGATGTCGGGCCCGCCGAGCTCGGCATGGCAGCGCGCGACCATTGCGGCGATCTCTTCGGGCTTGGTCATGTCGGCGGCGTCGTACAGCGCCTTCGCACCACTCGCCGCCTCGAGCTTGGCGCGCTCGGTCTCGATCGCGGCGGCATCGCCGAAGCCGTTGATGACGACGCTCGCGCCCTCGGCGGCGAACAGCTTGGCATATTCAAGGCCAATGCCCGAGGTCGAGCCGGTGACGATGGCGGTCTTGCCCTTGAGGAACATGCGTATCTCCGTTTCGGTCAGGGTAGGGGCGTGGGGTGAACGGTCAAATCGAACGCGGCGCTCTTGCCGGTCTCGATATTCTCGGCGACGAGCTGGGCATGCGCCATCGTCTCGGCGACGGCTTCCTGCCCCGCCTCCCAATGTTCGCGCATCGTGCGGGCGGAAAACTCGAAATCGCGGCTGCCGCCCTCCCAAGCATTGGCGCGGTAGATCAGGTGGACGAGATTGACCGGGTCCTCGTTCGATCGGTTGCGCAGCGCGACGACGTCGGGATCGTCGGCGAGCTCGGGCGGCAGCTTGGCGAGCACCTTGCGCGCGAGTTCGCGGTCCTTGCGGACCTTCATCACTTGATCGGACACTTGCCGCGTCCGGCTCGAGAAGCGGATTTCCTTCTCGCGCGCCATCACGTCCATGATCGTGCGCGGGCGCTCGGTCGCGGCGGAGAAGAGATCGACCTGGAAGGCGAGCAATGCGCCGTCCTGATGATCGAGCACGTGCGTCAGCGGCGTGTTCGAGACGAGCCCGCCGTCCCACCACAGCCGCCCGTCGATTTCGACTGGCGGCAGGCCAGGCGGGAGCGCCCCCGACGCCATGATATGGCGCGCGTCGATCACGGTCTCGGTCGTGTCGAAATAGCTGAAATTGCCGCTCTCGACATCGACCGCGCCGACCGAGAGGCGGACCGGGCCATGGTTGAGCAGATCCCAATCGACCAGCGCGTCGAGCAAATCCTTGAGCGGCGCGGTGTCGTAGAAGCTCATCGCACCGGGCGTGCCGGGCGCCGCGAACATCGGCGAGACGAGCCGCGGCTTGAAGAAGCCCGGCACGCCCGCCGCAAGCACGAAGCCCGCCGACCATTCGTGGAGGAATTCGCGTATCCGGTCGTCGGGGAAGATCGGAAAACTGGGCAAGGCCGAGGTGACCGTGTCCCAGAAGATATTCAGCCGCTCGACCCGCCGCTCGGGCGGATTGCCCGCGACGATCGCGGCGTTGATCGCGCCGATCGAGATGCCGGCAACCCAGTCGATCTCGATCCCGCTCGCCGCCAGGCCCTCGATCACGCCCGCCTGATAACTGCCCAGCGCGCCGCCGCCCTGCAGCACCAGCGCGACGCAATCGGGCAAGGGAAGGGCCTTCGCGCGACGTTTCGGCCGGGTCGGAGCTGCATCTGCCATGCCCTCGACATGCGCGTGTTGCCGGAGCGGATCAACGACAGTTTGATGAAAGCCGCGTCATGTGGCGGTCGATCGGGAGCAAGTGCTCCTTGCAACAAGCGCGCGCGCGAAGCATTCAGCATCGAGCGGCAACGACCCCGGGACTGATCCAATGCGCCTCGACGATTTCGACCCCAACATCAACGTCGAGGACCAGCGCGGTCAAGGCGGCAGCGGATTTGGCGGATTTGGCGGCGGCGGCGGTGGGGGTGGCTTGCTGCTCGGGCTGCTGCCGATGGTGTTCAGCCGCTTCGGCTGCGGCGGCGTCGCGATCCTGCTTGCCGTGCTGTTGTTCTTCGGCGGCGGGATGGGCATGCTCGGTGGTGGGGGGACGAGCCAGCGATCGGCGCCGACCGAGCAGGTCGGGCAGCCGAGCTCCGGCAAGAGCGCGACCGCGAGCTGCACCACCGATGCGGCAAGCAAGGTTGCATGCAACGCCTTCAGTTCGGCCGACAAGACCTGGGCGTCGATCTTCCAGCGTGAAGGCAAGACCTTCCAGCAGCCGAAGCTGGTCTTCTTTGCCGGCAACGGACGCTCGGGCTGCGGTGCGGCGCAAAGCGCGATGGGGCCCTTCTATTGCCCGCGCGACCAGGGCGTGTATCTCGACACCAGCTTCTTCGACGAACTGGCCAATCGCTTCGGCGCGAAGGGCGATTTTGCGCAGGACTATGTCGTCGCGCATGAATTCGGCCATCACATCCAGAATTTGCTCGGTACGTCGGATCAAGTCGCGTCGATCCAGCAGCGTGGTAGCGCGCTCGAGGGTAACCAGGCCTCGGTCAAGCTCGAGCTCCAGGCCGATTGCTATGCCGGCGTGTGGGCGGCGCAAAACAAGGATCGGCTCGACGCGGGCGATGTCGAGGAAGGCATGACGGCGGCGCAGGCGATTGGCGACGATACGCTCCAGAAGCAGTCGCAGGGCCGCGTCGTGCCCGACAGCTTCACGCACGGCACCTCGGCGCAGCGCATGGCGTGGCTGCGCAAGGGCATGGATAGCGGCGACCCCGCGCAGTGCGACACCTTCTCGGGCGCGCTGTAACCGGACCAACAAAAAGCCCCTCTCCACTGGGGAGAGGGGCCGAGGAGCGGCGCGACGGAAGGGGGGCGGCTTCCGTGTCGTGCGCCACCTTTCGCGCGGCTGGCCCCGCTCCCGACCGGGAGCGGGGCGCCTCGCGTTAATAGGTCCGCGTGGTCTGGCCGAAGCCGTGCGTGCCCGTGGTGGTCTTGTCGTCGCTCTTTTCAGCGCGATGCGTGCCGTGTTCGTTGAAGAACGCCTGGTTGCGTTCTTCGTCACGCCAATGTGCCTTGGCGTCCTCGGCGGTCTTTGAGATCGTCACCTTGTCGGCGACCGACTGAAGCCAGCGCGACGGGATCGAGTGATGCCGGCCGCCGGCATCGGCGTCGTTCTTCGTCAGGATGATCCGGTCGCCGCGCACCTTGTCGACCGTGCCGACATGCGCGCCGTCCGAACCGACGACTTCCATATGCTCGGTGACCTGTGCGAGCGAGCCGCGCTGCGTCTGGCGCTGGGTGCGCCACGTGCCGAATTCGCTGTCGAACTTGGTGCGGTTTTCCTGGCGATATTCGTGATAGTCGCGGTCGAGCGCGTCGATCTGCGAGCGGCGCCAGTCGCTGTAATGGTCATCACTGGGATGGCCGGAGCGCTGCTCGTCATAGCGTGCGTCGAGATCGCGGCGGCGATTGGCTTCCTCGTCGCCGAACCACGAGCGGACTTCGTCACCGGCGCGGTCGAAGAAGCCGCGATCGTCATAGTCATAGCCCTGCGGCTGGCGGCCATAGCCCGACTGGGTGCGACCCTGCTGGCCACGATCCTGCTGGAAGCGATCGTTGGTGGTGCCGCGGTACATGTCGGGACGGCCATAGTCGCGTGCGCCGTAGCGGTCGCCCTGATTGCCGTTCTGTCCGTAGCCGCTGCGGCCATCATTGTCCCGGCGGTATCCGCCCTGGCCCTGATAGCCCTGACCTTGATAGCCATAGTCGCGCCCGGACTGCGGCTGGGGGTCACGGCGGGCGTCGTCGTTATAGCGGTCGCGCTGGCCGAATTCGTCATAGGCGCCCCAGGGCTGGGCGTCGCGGCTGCCATAGCGATCGCGGTCGGCGCCGTAGGAATCGCGGTTGTTGGATTCGCGGCCATACCCTTGGCCCTGGTCGCGATCGTCATATCCACCCGAAGTGCTGCGGGGATAGCGTTCATAACCCATGATATCGTCCTCCTGAGACGGTGAACGCCGCGCCGCATGATCTGCTCGTGTCGGCGGGGCTGTTCAATACAGCGCAGGAGATCGCCATCCGTTCCGGGACTTAGCCGCGTTCGGGCCACATGCGTCGCAGCCTGCATTCGCTTCGTCGCAAGGAAATTTCTGCCGGCGAAGGCGGGCAGTTGCGTCGCTCAAAAAGCCTCGTTAAGGCGGCGTACCGCCCGGAATTACGGCGCGGGCGTGGTGCGGGGCTGTAGCTCAGATGGGAGAGCGCTGCAATCGCACTGCAGAGGCCAGCGGTTCGATTCCGCTCAGCTCCACCACGCCACGTCTTAGGCTATAGCTATCTAAGCCTTGGCATAGTTGCGATAAGCAGTGACGCTTCCATAAAAGCGTTGCGCCCAATTGCTACCATACACCTTAACGGTTGGAAGGCGAAAATTAGGGCCCTAACTCGAAAGTCCTTTGCCTTCGGCATCCGTATAAAAGCCACACAGCATGTCCGCCAATGAACTAGCTACGCTGCCACCTTTCAAAACAAACTCTGTGTCGAATTTGAACGTACCGTCCATATCTGTAGTTACCAGCTTTCCCGAACCGTTGCGGCAGGCTGATACTAAAACGTACCATCGTTCAAAAGTAATTCGCTTGTATTTTGTATCGGTAGCCCGCCCGTTGGCAACTGATATATCTTGTTGCGAGTTGTTCTTCGAAAGATGCAATGTACCTGCTCGCCCTTCCCAAACCATCGTGTCTGTAGAAGCGAGCAGAATCCAATCGCTTGCTGCATTCGCTTGTGCGGAGAAGGAAAGCAGCACTCCGATCGTAGCAATGAGTTTAGCACTGAATCGCATTTCCATCCCCCGGAAGAGCCGCCCTCGTGAGGAGAGCTCATTTTGATTGTAGCGATACGCGTTGGTTAGTCTATCCCCAACCGGCGACCACATACTTGCTCCTGCGAGGTCGATCTAGCTTCGCGCGTTCGTTCATTGTCGATGGCAATCGGACCGCTTTCAATTTGCGCTCGGCAGCGGGGCGAGGTCAACACGGACCCTATCGGCGTTCCATCTATTCAGGCACGATGCACAACATGTCTCCCGCCGATCGCCTGACTCGTCCGCTCAAGGGCTTGATCGTCGGGCAAGTGCGCGCCGTGTTCAATGATGCGGCGCGGGGCGAAAAGCCCGTGCAGCGCCACGCGGACGCACTGTTTCCGCCCGATTCGGTGGCGTGGCGCGTCCATGGCGACGTCACCTCGATGATGGTCGGCGGGATCGCTGCGCTGCTGCTCCAGATGCTCCATCCCAAGGTGCTGGCCGGGGTGTGGGACCATTCGGGCTTTCGCGACGACATGCAGGGGCGGTTGCGCCGGACCGCGCGCTTCATCGCGGTCACCACCTTCGGCGCGCCCGAAGATGCGCGCGCGCTGATCGCGCGCGTGCGGCAGATCCACGATCATATCGGCGGTAGGTTGCCCGATGGTACGCCGTATCGCGCCGGTGATCCCGCATTGCTCGCCTGGGTGCATGTCTGCGAGGTGCTGAGCTTCCTCGATGGCTGGATCCGCTACGGCGAGCCAACCATGTCGCGCGCCGACCAGGACCGCTACGTCGCCGAGATGGCGCGGATCGCCGCGCCGCTCGGCGTCGATCCCGTGCCGCACAGCCGCGCGGAGGCCGAGGCGATCATGGCCGCGATGCGGCCCGAGCTGTTGGTCGATGCGCGCACGCGCGACGTGGCGGGCGTGCTGTTCGACCAGCCTGCGCCCTCGGTCGCGGCGGGCCCGTTCGCGTCGATCACCTTGCAGGCCGGGGTCGATCTGCTCCCCCGCTGGGCACGCGCGATGCATGGCCTCGCGCAGCCGAGCCTTGGCGTGCCGTTCCTGCGCGCCGGCACGTTCGGCGTCGCGAGCACGCTGCGCTGGGCATTCCGCGCATGAGCACGCCGATCCCCGCCGCCACGCTGGTGCTGTTTCGCGAAACGGGTGGCCCGGCGCCCGAACTTCTGTTCGTCGAGCGATCGCGCGCGATGGTGTTCGCTGGTGGGGCATTGGTGTTCCCGGGCGGGCGCGTCGATCCGGGCGATCGCGCGCTCGCGCTCGAGCTTGGCGGCGACCCCGACGATATGGCGGCGCGGATCGCCGCGATCCGCGAGACGATCGAGGAAGTCGGCGTTGCCGTCGGCATGTCGCCGATGGCGGGGGCGACGCTCCAGCGGCTGCGCGCTGCGCTGCATGACGGTGTCGCGTTCGGCGCAGTGCTCCACGAGCTGTCGTTGACGCTCGATCCGTCGGCGCTGACCGGCTTTGCGCGGTGGCTGCCGGCGCACGCGGCGAGCCGGATCTTCGACACGCGCTTCTATCTCGCACGGCTGCCCGCGGAGTCGGCGGCCGCGGTGGTCGATGCGACCGAGAATGTCCGCACCTTCTGGGCGACCGCGCAGGATGTGCTCGACGATGCCGATGCGGGCCGCGCGACGATCATCTTCCCGACGCGGCGCAATCTCGAGCGGCTCGCGCAATTCGCGGATTTCGATGCCGCGGTGGCGGATGCCCATGCGCATGAAATCCGTACCGTGACGCCGTGGAGCGAAACGCGCGATGGGCGCGAATATCTCTGCATTCCCGACGATCTCGGCTATCCCGTCACCGCCGAGCCGATGAGCGCGGCGGTTCGGGGGTAGCGTCGCGCCTCAGTGCGGAAGCGCGGTCGATTCGACCTTTTCGACCCATTTCGGATAGAAGGCCGGCTGGCGGTTCGACCAGCCCGATGCGGTCGCCGCTGCTTCGCTGATCGACTGGAGCAGCTTGCGCCGAAGGTCGGGATGGAGATGCGGAAGCGCCGCCGCCGAGCAGAACGCGGCGGGCAGCCACGGCCGCACTTCGGCGCCGATCAGACGTTCGTACAGGAAGCGATACGCTGCGAAAGTGGTGAGCCGGCCCTGGCCGAGATCGAACGCGGTGACCGTCATCAACGGCGTCAGGAACGGTTCGATCGCGTCGAGCCCGGTATCGTCGGGAAGCAGCGCCCTGATCGCGGGGAGGCGGGTGTAGAGGCGGGCTTGCGCGCGAATGCTCGCGGTTTCGACACCATCGCGCGACCAGCGTTCGATCGCGTCGTCGCGGTCGAGGCCAATGTCGAGCGAGCGACGCACGTAGCGCTGCGTCGCCGAGGCAAAGGTCGCAAATTCCTGCATTTCCGACAGCGTCATCGCGCCATTGGCCGGTTTCATTCGAGAGCCCATTTCCGTCACCCCACTCTAAAGTGCAGTCGAGTAACGTTGCGCCTCAAGGCCTTTCGCCATGGTTAACGCTGCACCGTCCCCGCCCATCAAGCGACCACGTTTCGTGATGCGACGCAACATATCTTATGATAGAAATGACCTATCAAAAGGATAAGTTCGCGATCTGCGGCGATCGCGCAACATCTGCGCGACCGCCGCTGGAGTTCAGTCGGCGTCGCTCGCGCGCTTGGCTTCGGCGTCCGAGTCATAGCCCGAAGACTTGGGCGCAGCGCCATTGTCGCCCGGCTGGGTGTTCGAGGGCGGATCCGATGCGTCCATCGACTCGTCGAGCGCATTGTCGAGGGCCGCATCGGGGCTGTCGGGATTGCGTTCGAGCCGCTTGGCGATCGACTCGTCCTGGCCAGCATTCTGCCGCGGATCGTGAATATCCTTGGCATCGTCGGGGTTGCCGGGCGCGACCGACAGGCTGTCGAGCGCTTTTTGATCAACCAGTTTGGTGTCTTCGGTCATTTTGGCTCTCCTGAATAACAGAAAGCCCCAACACTCGAGCGCGCTGCGGTGTTCCCTCAGGACAGTTTCGTGACCGCAACATTCTGCCAGTTGAGCGTAGCGGTGCCGAACACGGTCATGAACGCGATATCGGTGGCATCGCGCCCCACCGCGACGCGGGCAAGGTCGGCGCACGATGCCATTCCGGTCGCGTCGATCAAGTGCCAGCCGCCATCGATCCACAATTCTGCGACGGCGTGGAAATCGGGCGGATCGACGCCGCGCGCATAGGCCGAGACGCAGCGCGCCGGGATGCCGCCAGCGCGCGCGAGCGCGACGAGCAAATGTGCGTAATCGCGACATACGCCGCGGCGTTCGGCAAAGGTCATCATCGCGGTGGTGGTGCCGGTCGATGTCCCGCAAGCGTAGGTGAGATGATCGCCGACCCACTGCGTCAGCGCGATCGCGAGCGGCCCGGCCGCAAGACCTGGAAATTCCTGATGGACGAAGCCCTCGAGCCGGTCGGATTCGCAATAGCGACTCGGGAGGAGATACGGGATCGTCTCGCCCGGCATCAGTCGGATCGGCGTATCGCCGAGCGTCGCGAGGTCGATCGGCGTTCGGGCGATTTCGACGATCGCCTTGTATTCGGCGCGGAACGGACCGTCGCCGCGCGCCCAGCAGCGCTGGCCGATCCCGGCTTCGCCCGGCACCGCGCGGAGCGGGGTGTCGGTGTAGACTCGCATGTCCTGCAGTTCGAGCCGCTGGTCGATGCCTTTTGCCGCCTCGATCAGCAGCAGCACATCGGCCGCGCCATCGATCGTATAATCGAGCGTCACATCGATCCCGAGCCGCATGCTGGTCTTTCGCGCAAAAGAAAGGGCCCGACGGAGCGGTCCGCCGGGCCCTGTAAGATGGTATCCCTGATACGCTTAGTTGCGGTTGCCGAACAAGCGCAGGATGAACAGGAACATGTTGATGAAGTCGAGATAGAGGCTGAGCGCCGACATGATCGTCACGCGCTGTTCGTCCGACGTGCCCGCGACCTGCGCGTAGAGGCTCTTGGTGCGCTGCGTGTCGTAGGCGGTGAGGCCCGCGAACAGCAGCACGCCGACCAGGCTGATCACGAAGCCGAGCGGGCCCGACTGCAGGAACATGTTGAGGATGCTCGCGACGAACAGGCCAACGACGCCCATGATCAGGAAGGTGCCGAACGCCGACAGGTCACGCTTGGTGGTGTAGCCGTAGAGGCTCAGCGCGCCGAACGAAGCCGCCGTCGCAAAGAACGCCTGCGCGATCGCGACGGGCGAGTAGACCAGGAAAATCGTCGAGAGCGACAGGCCCATCGCGACCGCGAAGCCCCAGAACATCGCCTGCAGCGTGCCGTTGGTCATGCGTGCCTGGCCAAAGCTCATGCCGAACACGAAGCCGAGCGGGGCGAGCGAGATGACCCACTTCAGGATGCCGGGGCCACCGAAGACCTGCGCGGCAAAGCCGCTGGCGACGAAACCGAGCGCGACGATACCCGTCAGCAGCACGGCCGACGCCATGTAATTATAAACAGAGAGCATGTAGCGCCGCAGACCCGCGTCATACGCGTCGGTGCGCGTGGTCCCGGCCGTCTGGAATGCCGAGGCATTCGAACGGGGATCAGACCAGTTTGCCATTGCGAAAAGCTCCTAATGACCGGCCAAGTGCCGGATGACAGCAATATCGGCCTTCACCCGGACCATTTCAAGCGAATCCGCAGAGCGTGAGCGGTAGCGTTTTGTGGCAGCAGCACTTTGTTACAAACGCGCTTCCCCGGCGTGTGTGCGATCGTCCGGTCGCACACACGCCGAGGACGTGCGAAAATCGCTTTCGTATTTCGGGTATGGTCTGCTAGGTCCATCGGCAGAGCAGAAAATGCCGAGAGGATCGATTGATGGCGACCATTCCGGGTTCCGCGCCGACGCGCGCGCCGGCCTATGCCTGGTATGTGCTCGGCATCCTTTTCCTCGTGTACGTGCTCAATTTCGTCGATCGGCAGATCATTTCGATCCTCGCCGAAGACATCAAACGCGACCTGCATTTGAAGGACGAGGATCTCGGCTTTCTGTACGGGACGGCGTTTGGCGTGTTCTATTCGTTGTTCGGGATTCCGCTCGGCCGGCTCGCCGACAATTGGCACCGCGTCCGCTTGATGACGCTCGGGCTCGCCTTGTGGTCGGCGATGACCGCGTTTTCGGGGATGGCGCGCAGCGGCGGGATGTTGGCGACCGCGCGGATCGGCGTCGGCATCGGCGAGGCCACCGCCAGCCCGTCGGCCTATTCGCTGATCTCGGATTACTTCCCCAAGCGGCTGCGCGCGACCGCGCTCGCGATCTATTCGTCGGGCCTGTACGTCGGCGGCGGGCTGTCGCTCGGGATCGGCGGGCTGATCGTCCAGCGCTGGAACCACGCCTATCCCGATGGCGGACCGTTCGGGCTGCACGGCTGGCAAGCGGCGTTCATGATCGTCGGCATTCCGGGTCTGGTGCTCGCGCTCGTGATCGCGACCTTGCGGGAGCCGATCCGCGGCGCGGTCGAAGGCCTGCCCGAGCCGCCGGCGCATCCCGCGCCGTTCAAGGAATTCCTCGCCGAGCTCGTCACGATCCTGCCACCACTGACGCTGATCGGCGCGGCGATGGGCGGGGGCAGGGCGCTGCTGGTCAATCTGCTCGGGCTGGGCGTCGTGGTCGGCGCGGTGACGCTGTTGATCGCGTTCGGCGAGCCCTGGCCGCAATGGGTCGCGATCGGGATCGGCGCCTATGCGGTGTTTTCCTGGGCATGTGCGCTCAAGCGCCGCGATCCGCCGACCTTCCGCTTGATCGTCGGCAATCCCGCCTTCCTGTGCGTCGTCATCGCGTACGGCCTCAACGCCTTTGTCAGCTATGCGGTGAGCTTCTGGGCATCGCCCTATGTCCTGCGCACGCTGCACGAGACGCCGGCGATGGCGGGGCTGTTGGTCGGGTCGAGCGGGGCGCTCGGCGGGTTTCTCGGCGTGACGCTTGGCGGCATCGCGGCCGACCGCTTGCGGCGGCGCAACCCGGCGGGGCGGTTGATCGTCGTGCTGTTCGGGGCGACCGTCCCGCTGCCGTTCGTGATGCTGGCGTTCACCGCGACGTCGACGATGGTGTTCTATCCCGCGGTATTCCTGTCGGGGATCTGCGCCAGCACCGCGCTCGGCGCGGCGGGGGCGACGATGCAGGATCTCGTGCTGCCACGGATGCGCGGCACCGCGACGGGGACGTTCTTCATCGGCACCACGCTGCTCGGGCTGGCGATGGGGCCATATCTCGCCGGGCGGATCTCGACGCTGTCGGGAAGCCTCTCGACCGGCGTGCTGTCGCTGCTACTCGTCGCGCCGATCACGATCGCCGCCGCCATCGGCGCGTACAAGCTCGTCCCGCGCGCCGAGGCCAATCGTGAGGCCTGGGCGCGCGCGGCAGGGGAAGCGATCTAACGGCTAGCTCGCGGCGAACACGCCGCAGGCGATCCGCCCGCCGCTATTGCCCGATGGGTCGGTCATCAGATCGTCGGGCTTGTCGTGAATGACGATCGCGGCGCCATCGGCATCGAGCAAGGCCGCCATCGTCGCGGCGGGCAGCACCGCGCCGATCGTGCCGCGCCCGTTCGCCCCGACGATCAGATTGGGCATGTCGCCCTCATGCGGGCCTTGCGGGTTCATCGACCCATGCTTTGCGCCAAGCGGATTGAAGTGGCCGCCCGCGGTGGCGAAATCGGGGGCGTCGCAGCGCCCAACGGTGTGGATATGCGCGCCGTGCGTGCCCGGCGGCAGGCCCTGCAGGTCGAGCGTCACACGCAGCCCGCCGGTGACCTCGGTCACCGTCGCGCGCCCGACATCGGCGCCATCGGCAGTGCGCAGCATGGCGACCGCACGCGCGCCTTGCGCGATCGGCGCGCCGGTCTTGCCGGGGTGCTCGGTATTGCAGGCTGCCAGGCCCAGCAGGGCCGTCGTCGCGATCATCACCTTACGCATCGGATCCTCCTTGTTCAGGGCTGCTTGCTGCGCGCGAACGCCGGGTTGCGCAACCGCGCACGACGTCGCCCACGAAAAAGGCCCGCGCGACAGGTGTCGCGCGGGCCATGAACGTGCGGTGCGGCGGTTTAGTTCGCTGCGCTCGTCCGGATATTGCCGTTGATGCCGTTCGGGAAGAACCCGCCACCGACCAAAGCCGACTTCGACAGATAGACGATGTTGAGCACCTGGCCCGTCGTCCGGCTGTAGGCGAGGCCGTTGGCATCGGTCGGCACGATGTTCGACTGGCTCGCGTCTGGGCCAGCGATGCCCTGATCGTCGTCGCTTGCGCCATCGAGGCTGTCGCGCGCATCGCTGATCTTGCCGGCCGCGGTGACGAGCGACGGCGTCGCCAGACCCTTGGCATAGAGCACCGTGCGGACGAGGCCGGCGTGATAGGCCTCGGCCGCGAGGATGCCAGCGGCCGCCTCGAGATAGGTCTTGTTGGTGATCAGCGGCGACGCGCCCTTATAGGCCGACACGCCGACGTCTTCGAAGATGAAGGCGCCGAGCAGGAAGTTGACGTCGCTGGCATAGGGATCGAACGTGCCGGCGGTGTTGTCGATCGCGCCGCTCGCGTTGGTCGCGATCCCGGCAGCGCGCGCCGCCATGGTGAAGGCGCCATTGGCACCGCCGTCGATATTGATCGCCGGTTGCGCCACCGCTGCCGACCCAAGCGCCGAGCGCAGGAAGGTGACGTGCGCCGCTTCGTCGGCCGCGATTTCGCGGGCGTATTGGGCGACGACCGGGTCGGTGAAGGTGACCTGGCGGCCGCCGACGACGGCGCCCTGCGTTCCCGTGCCGGTCAAGGCCGACGCCGGGAGGCCCTGGCCGTACACCGCGTTCACGTAGAATTGCGCCTCGAGATATTCGAGGTTCAACGCGAAGTTGAGCACGTCGAGATCGGTCTGCATGCTCGACGATGTCGTCGGCGTTGGGGTCGGGGTGGGCGTGGGTGTCGGGGTCGTGCTGTCGTTGCACGCTGCAAGCAAGGACAGGCCACCGGCCGCTACGGTCGCGGTTGCGGCGGTGCGCATGAAGTGACGACGCTCCTGGCGGCGGCGTTCACCGGCCTCGAGGACTTGCGCGAGTATGGTCTGATCGGTCATGTCGATATCTCCCCAAATGGGAACGGCGCGGCTTAGTTCGCGGCGCTCGTCTTGATGTTGCCATTCACGCCAGCCGGGAAGAACCCGCCCATCGTGACCGAAGCATTGTTCAGATAGACAATGTTGAGCACCTGGCCGGTGGTCCGGCTGAACGCGATGCCGTTACTGTCGAGCGGCACGATGTTCGATGCAGCGCCGCCGTTGATCGTCGTCGGGGAGATGCCTTGATCGAGGTCGGTCGCCCCGTCGAGCGAATCGCGGGCGTTCGAGATCGCATCGGCTGAAGTGCGCAGCGACGGCGTCGCAACGCCGCGCGCATAGAGCGCGGTGCGCACGAGTGCGGCATGATACGCCTCGACCGCGAGGATACCGGCGGCCGCCTCGATATACGTCTTGGTGAGCAGCGGGGCAGCGCCCTTGTACGCGGTGACGCCGACGTCTTCGAAGATGAACGCGCCAAGCAGGAAGGCGTCGTCGTTCGCATAAGGATCGAACACCGAAGTCTGCGCGGTGCCGGCAGGGGCGGAGGCGATCAGGCCTGCGGCGCGGGCGGCCGAGCTGAATGCGCCGGTTGGCGTAATGCCGATGTCGATCGCGGGCTGCGCGACCGCCGAACTGCCGAGGGCTGTACGCAGGAAGGTCACGTGCGTGATTTCATCCGCCGCGATTTCCTTGGCATAGGCGGCGACGAGCGGGTCGGTGAAGACGACCTTGCGGCCACCGACCGCGGCACCTTGCGTACCGGTGCCGGTCAGCATCGATGGCGACAGGCCGACGCCGGTAACGGCCACGCTGTAGAACTGTGCCTCGAGATATTCGAGGTTGAGCGCGAAGTTGAGGATGTCGGGATCGGTCGGGGTGGTCGGGTCGGCTGCCGAGGCGCGGCTGCCCATCGACATCGCGCCGATGCCGGCGCCTGCGACGGCTGCGGCGCCAAAGGCGGTCTTGAAGAAATCACGGCGTTCGTTGCGGCGTTCGACACGCCGATCCAGAACGTCGATCAGTTGCTTGCTTACATCGTCGGTCATCGGTTCAGACCTCCCCTGCTGCGAGTGCATCGTCGAACCACGACCGCGACGTCTCCGTGGCGGACCTTGATTTGCGATGTCACCGCTTCGCCTACACACGACAGGACGCTAACCGCCGCGAGACCGCTTTGGCTGTTCTTGTCGGCGCAGGTACGAGCGCAAGCGTGCGTAAGACGCACGCGGCATGAACAAATTTGCAGTTTGTCGGGCGTTGCCCGGTCAGAGGCCGATCTTGCGCGCGCGCTCGACCACGTTGGGGTCGAGGCTCAGCGCCAGCGCGCGGTCGCTCTCGGCTTTTACCGTATCGCCGCTCTTCGCCGCGACAAGGCTGCGCATGTACAGCGTCCAGGGGTTCTTGGGCGCGACCGCCAGGGCGGCGTCATAATCGGCGAGCGCCTGGCGGAGCTCACCGCGCCGCAGCCGGATCAGCCCGCGACTGTCGAGGTACGACGGGTTCTTGGGCTGGATCCTAATCGCGGCGTTGCAATCCGACAGCGCCTTGTCGGTCTCGGTCCCGAGCAAGCCGCGCGCCCAGCAGCGCCCGTTGAGCGCCGATGCGCGACCGCTGTCCTCCGGATGGCTGGCGAGCCATTGATCGTAATTGGCAAGCGCGGCGGCGGGTTCGTCGAGCCGGTCGTACAGGCTCGCAACGGCGAGCCGCTTGTCCGACGAGGGGGCGATCGCGCGATCGGCGGCTTTGACGTCGTCGAGCACCTCGGCGCGTGGCGCGATCGAGACTTTCAGCCGCGCCCGCGCGATCCGTGCGTCAGGGTCGCCCGGCGCGAGCCGGATCGATTCGGCGAGATCGCCGAGCGCCGCGTCGCGCTGGCGATTGGCGAGCCGCGCCATCGCGCGCTGATAGAAATAGCGGCCCTCGGTCGGGGCGAGCGCGCACGCCTTGGAGAAATCGAGCAACGCCTCGGTAACGCGGTGGTTGGAAAACAAGACCGCGCCGCGCCGGCTATATTCCTCGGCAGTGGTGGGTTCGGGGGCGGTGTTGGTCAAGTTTAGCGCCTTGCCCTCGGCCGACATCGCGCCCTTCGGCGTCAAGTTGAACACCGGGCCACCCTCATAGGTGATGAACAGCGCGCGATTGGCGTTCGAGACGAACATGCGGTGCGTCAGGAAGAAATCGGCACCGACCAGCATGTCGATATCCTGCATCCCGATCTCGGAAATGGTCAGGCGAGGGCGGCGGATCGCCTCGCCGCCAATGTCGATCGTGTCGAACGGCGCGAGCCACGCCGGCACCTGCCGCGCGCCGAGGCCGCGGCTGAAGCCTGTCCGGATAACACCGGGGGATTCAGGCGTTACCCCCGCGCGCTTGGCCGCGGCGAGCGACACCAGCGAGCTTTGCGCACCACTGTCGAACATCGCGCGGATCTTGACGCCGTTGAGCAGGATCGTGCCAATCGTGTGCGGCTTCCACGGCCCCGGACCCGGCGCGGCGAGCGGGACCATCGTGCTGGGCTTGTCGCCTGCCCAATACGCCAGGTTGGCCTTCGCGCAGCCGGTCACCTTCATCAACCGGACAGCGCCATGCGGCAAATCATATTCGACATCGCCGATGCCGAGGACGTTCTGACCAAGCAGCCCCGCGGTCCCGGTGTCGCTACCGGCCACGACAAAATCGGCTTTCGGGATGGCGATCCCGCCTAGCGAGAAGTCCTTGGCGGTGATGAAGGCGGCAGAGGCATCGCCGCCAATGCCCGTGATCCGGAAATAGCTCGGCAGGGGCAATACGCGTTCGCCGAACTCGGCGGCGTTCGCCCGCGAGATCGTGCTGTAGAAGGCTCCGCTGTCGAGGATGAAGCGCGCATCCTTGGCGCCGAATTTGGCGAGCACCATCGGTGATCGGCCGTTCATCGTCACGGGAAGCTCGAGCATTTTGGCGATCTGACACCCCGCCGGCGTTCTGGCGAATGCCGGCATCGGTGCGATCAGCGCTGCCGCAGGAAGGATAAGGCGCAACATTTGCATCGACGGCCCCCTCGTATCGCAGTCTCGAGCTGTTGCGCCGGAGCGAAAATCTCCAGTCTGCTCAATGCTAAGCCGCCATTCGGCCCGCCCGAGACGTAGCGCGCCCGGCGCCTGCGAGAATAGTGAAAAAGCGCTCATGCGCCGAAGATTGCGCGCGTCGCGCCTGCGCGCGGCCGTCACGCCCTTCCCCAAGCGACACCTCGCTGCTATCGGCCTCCCGACTCTCGCATTCGCATAGTCGGTCGCGCCCGCGCGGAACCTCCAAGGTTTCGCCTCCCCGCCGCGGCCTGACGCAAAGGGAAGGACCCGCTGCTTATGACCGCCATCGGCCAGGATACCCTCGGTACACGCACCACGCTCGACGTGGGTGGCGTGCACTACGACTATTACAGCCTCGCCACGGCGGCCGAGAAGCTCGGCGACATCAGCCGTCTGCCGTTCTCGATGAAGGTGCTGCTCGAAAATCTGCTGCGCTTCGAGGACGGCAAGACCGTCACCACCGAGGATCTCCAGGCGATCATCGACTGGCAGCAGGAGCGCAAGTCCGACCGCGAAGTCCAGTATCGCCCCGCGCGTGTGCTGATGCAGGATTTCACCGGCGTGCCTTGCGTCGTCGATCTCGCCGCGATGCGCGATGCGATCACCAAGCTCGGTGGCGACGCCGCCAAGATCAACCCGCTCGTGCCGGTGCATCTCGTGATCGATCACTCGGTGATGGTCGACGAATTCGGCACGCCCAAGGCGTTCGAGGATAACGTCGAGCTCGAGTACCAGCGCAACAACGAGCGCTACGAGTTTCTCAAGTGGGGCTCCAAGGCGCTCGACAATTTCAAGGTCGTGCCCCCCGGCACCGGCATCTGCCACCAGGTCAATCTCGAGAACCTCGCCCAGACGGTGTGGTCCTCGGCCGCGCCCGACGGCAAGACGATCGCGTACCCCGACACCTGCGTCGGCACCGACAGCCACACGACGATGGTCAACGGCCTCGGCGTGCTCGGCTGGGGCGTCGGCGGGATCGAGGCCGAGGCCGCGATGCTCGGCCAGCCGGTGTCGATGCTGATCCCCGAAGTCGTCGGCTTCAAGCTCCACGGCTCGCTCGCCGAGGGCATCACCGCGACCGACCTCGTGCTCACCGTCACGCAGATGCTGCGCGCCAAGGGCGTGGTCGGCCGCTTCGTCGAGTTCTATGGTCCGGGCCTCGATGCGCTGTCGCTCGCCGATCGCGCGACGATCGCCAACATGGCGCCCGAATATGGCGCGACGTGCGGCTTCTTCCCGATCGATGACGCGACGCTCACCTATCTGCGCCTGACCGGCCGCAGCGAAGAGAACATCGCGCTGGTCGAGGCCTATGCCAAGGCACAGGGCATGTGGCGTCTGGCCGATGCGCCCGACCCCGTCTTCACCGACACGCTCGAGCTCGACATGGCCAATGTCGTGCCGTCGCTCGCCGGTCCGAAGCGCCCGCAGGACAAGGTCATCCTCACCGAGGTCGACGACACGTTCAACGCCGACCTGGCGAAGATCTATCATCATTCGACCGCCAAGCGCGTTCCGGTCGAAGGCCGTGACCATGACATCGGCGACGGCGACGTGGTGATCGCCGCGATCACCAGCTGCACCAACACGTCGAACCCGTCGGTGCTCGTCGCCGCCGGCCTCGTCGCGCGGAAAGCCAATGCGTTCGGTCTCAAGCCCAAGCCTTGGGTCAAGACCTCGCTCGCGCCGGGTTCGCAGGTCGTCACCGACTATCTCGACAAGGCCGGGCTGACCGAAGACCTCAACGCGGTCGGCTTCAACCTCGTCGGTTATGGCTGCACCACCTGCATCGGCAATTCGGGCCCGCTCGCACCCGCCATCTCGGCAGCGATCAACGGCAACGACATCGTCGCTGCCTCGGTGCTGTCGGGCAACCGCAACTTCGAGGGCCGCGTCTCGCCCGACGTGCGCGCCAATTTCCTCGCTTCGCCGCCGCTCGTCGTCGCCTATGCACTCAAGGGCACGGTGACCGAGGACTTCACCACCACCCCGATCGGCCAGGCAACCGACGGCACCGACGTCTATCTCAAGGACATCTGGCCGACCAACGCCGAAGTCCGCGACGTGATGGACGCGAACATCGACCGCGGCATGTTCCAGTCGCGCTATGCGAGCGTCTTCCTCGGCGACAAGAAGTGGCAGGCGATCGCGATCGAAGGGTCGGACACCTATGCCTGGCCGCCGGCATCGACCTACATCGCCAACCCGCCGTACTTCGAGGGCATGTCGATGACCCCGGCGCCGGTGCAGGACATCATCGAGGCGCGTCCGCTCGCGATCCTCGGCGATTCGATCACCACCGACCACATCTCGCCGGCCGGCTCGATCAAGGCAGATTCGCCTGCGGGCGCGTGGCTGATGGAGCGGCAGGTCACCCGCGCCGACTTCAACTCGTACGGCGCGCGTCGCGGCAACGATAACGTGATGGTCCGCGGCACCTTCGCCAATATCCGCATCAAGAACGAGATGGTCCCCGGCGTCGAGGGCGGCATGTCCTCGTACAAGGGCGAGACGATGCCGATCTATGACGCAGCGATGCGCTTCAAGGCCGATGGCGTTCCGCTGATCGTCATCGCGGGCAAGGAATATGGCACCGGCTCGTCGCGCGACTGGGCGGCGAAGGGCACCAATTTGCTCGGCGTGCGCGTCGTCATCACCGAGAGCTTTGAGCGCATCCACCGCTCGAACCTGGTCGGCATGGGCGTGTTGCCGCTGCAGTTCGCCGAAGGCGTCGATCGCAAGACGTTGAACCTGGATGGCTCCGAGAGCTTCACGATCATGAAGGTCTCGGAAATCCGTCCGCGCCAGGACGTCGAGGTCACGATGACCCGCGCCGACGGCACGGTCGAGACGTTTATGACGAAGTGCCGGATCGATACCGTCAACGAGCTGGAATATTTCCTCAACGGCGGCATCCTGCAGTACGTGCTGCGCAAGCTCGCGGCCTGATCTGCGGGGACTGAAGAGGGGACGGGTGGCGCTGCCGCCCGTCCCTTTTTTGTGTCTGGGGTTTAGAAACTCCCTCTCCCTGCGGGAGAGGGAAGGGGCCCGCTCGGCGAAGCCGGGTGGGAAGGGTGAGGACAGCGCGCTCCAGCGATGGGTGCTGCCCTCACCCGACCTCGCTTCGCTCGGCCACCCTCTCCCGAAGGGAGAGGGGTAGAAACAGGAAATGCCCGCCGCGCACGAGGCGCGGCGGGCATCCTTTCCTCCCCAGGAAACTCTCAAAGCCATTCAAACTGTGGCGCTTTTTACAAGCCTGCTCACCAGTCGTGGCGCCACTAGGAGCGATTGCGTGCCAACCGCCAGCGGGATTCGGCTGCGGTATCGGTAAAGGCGTGACCAATCCTGACGCAAACTCGAGTGATCTTGTAAAGATGTGACAGTTAGGGTCATGTACGCCTGCGACTCCGCCGGAGCGCCGAGCAGATCCGAGGACGTGTCATGGCCGATCGCAAACTCTTCGCTGGCCACGCCATCCGCCGCTTGCGGCGTCAGGCGGGGCTGACCCAGGCGGCGATGGCCGAAGTGCTGACGATTTCGCCGAGCTATCTCAACCTCGTCGAGAAGAACCAGCGCCCGTTGTCGGGATCGCTGATCGTCAAGCTCGCCGAGAGTTTCGACTTCGATCCGCGCGCGCTCGCGGCAGGCGAGCCGGGTGGGGGCGAGGCCGCGCTCAGGCGGCGGCTTGCCGATCCGATGTTCGCCGATCTCGAGATCGACCGCAACGAACTCGAGGAATGGCTCGCCGGCGCACCCGGCGGCGCCGAAGCCTTTGCGCGCGCCTTCGACCGGATCGGCGCGGGCAGCGCGGCCGCGCCCGGCGCGCTCGATTCGGTCGGCGAGGTACGCCGCGAGATCGAACGCTGGCGCGGCTATTTTTCGGATCTCGACACGATCGCGGAGAAACTCGCCGACGAGTTGCGGCTTGGAGCCGGCGATCTCTACGGCGCGATCTCGGAGCGATTGCGCGTCAAGCACCAGCTGACGATCCGCGTGCTGCCGGTCGACGTGATGCCCGACCTGCTGCGCCGTACCGATCTCCACGCGCGGCAATTGCAGGTGTCGGAAATCCTCGACCCGGCCTCGCGCACGTTCGCCGTTGCCTATCAGCTCGCCGAGATCGAGGCGCGGAGCGAAATCGACGGGCTGGTCAAGGGCGCGGGCTTTACCGATCGCGCCGCCGAGCGGCTCTACCGCCGCCACCTTGCCAGCTATTTCGCCGCAGCGGTGATGATGCCGTACGCCCGCTTCCTGCGCGCGTGCGAGGCGACGGGATACGATATCGAGTTGCTCCAGCGCCGCTTCGGTGCCGGGTTCGAGCAAGTCGCGCACCGGCTGACGACGTTGCAGCGCGTGGGCGCGCGGGGGCTGCCGTTCTTCTTCGTGCGGATCGACCGCGCGGGGCAAGCGTCGAAGCGCTTTTCGGGCGCGAGTGCGTCGCCACTGGCGGAGGCCGAAGGGCGCTGCCCGTTGTGGCAGATTCACGCCGCGTTCGATCGGCCGGGCAAGCTCGTCGTGCAGCTCGTCGAGCTCGAGGATGGTGCGCGCTGGTTGACGCTCGCGCGGACGGTGGCGCCACAAGGGCGTCGCTTCGGCGCGGTGGCGGCCGAGTTCGTCGTCGGGCTGGGCGTGGCGGCGGAGCATGCCGGGGCGCTGGCGATCGCGCGCGGAGTCGATCTCAAGGGGGAGGCGACCCCGATCGGCCTCGGGTGTCGCGCGTGTGGGCGCGGGCATTGTCCGCAGCGTTCGCTGCCGCCGGCGGGGCGTGCGCTGGTGCTCAACGATCGCGAGCGTGGGGTAAGCGCGTTTACCTTCGGCGGGGATTGAACTGGGATTTGCCGCCCGTCATGCCAGCGGTTAGACTGCACGGCCAACTGGAGTGAGATCGATGAACACGCAGCCGACTGCCTGACCATCCTGCCGCCCGAGCGCGGCCTCTCATCTCTGGAATTCTCGCGTGAAACGATTGGAAGACAAACTGTGCGTCGTGACCGGCGCAGGGCGCGGCATCGGCGCGGCGATCGCGCGCGCGTTCGCGGCACAAGGCGCGCGCGTCGTGGTGACCGACAAGGATGGCCCGCGGGCGCAGGTGCTCGCCGCCGAGCTCGACCAGGCCTGGGCCTTGCTCGACGTTGCGCTTGAAGCGGATTGGGCGCGGTTCGCGGTGGCGTGGCCAGCGATCGACGTGCTGGTCAACAATGCCGGAGTCACCGGGTTCGAGGACGGCGTTGCCGCGCATGATCCCGAACATGCCACGCTCGAGGATTGGCGGGCGGTCCACCGCGTCAACCTCGACGGCACCTTCCTCGGCTGTCGCTATGCGATCGGCGCGATGCGGGCGAAGGGTGCTGGGTCGATCATCAATATCTCTTCGCGTTCGGGGATGATCGGGATCCCGGCCGCGGCAGCCTATGCCTCGTCAAAGGCGGCGATCCGCAACCACAGCAAGACCGTGGCGCTCTATTGCGCGCAACAGGGGCTGGCCATTCGGTGCAACTCGATCCACCCCGCGGCGATCCGCACGCCGATGTGGGATCCGATGCTGGGTGACGGGCCGGATCGTTCGGCGCGCGCGGCGGCGCTGGTCGCAGACACGCCGCTGCGCCGCTTCGGCGAGCCCGAGGAAGTTGCCGCACTCGCGGTGCTGCTGGCAAGCGATGAGGCGCGCTACATGACGGGGACCGAATTGACGATCGACGGCGGCATTCTCGCCGGGTCGGCGGCAAGCCCAGCGCGATAGCAGCCGCCCGGTGTGGTGTGATATTTACAATATTACATTGCTCCGGCGACGGGTTTTACAGGATAACGCGGTAGTCAGTCGATGAACGGCTTACAGCGCTGTCAATTCATGTACCTATCTCGCCATACACACAGAGCGAGGGGCACCCCCATGACCTACCAGACCGACATCGCCCAGACCAAGAGCCTGATCCAGCGCTACAACGGCACCTGGGATGGCATCGATGCCGAGAGCGTCGCGCGGATGCGGGTGCAGAACCGGTTCCAGAGCGGGCTCGACATCGCGCGCTACACCGCCGCGATCATGCGCAAGGATATGGCGGCGTATGATGCCGACCCGTCGGCCTACACCCAGTCGCTCGGCTGCTGGCACGGCTTTATCGGCCAGCAGAAGATGATCAGCATCAAGAAGCATTTCGGCTCGACCGAGCGCCGCTATCTTTACCTCTCGGGCTGGATGATCGCCGCGTTGCGGTCCGAATTCGGCCCGCTGCCCGATCAGTCGATGCACGAAAAGACCAGCGTTCCCGCGCTGATCGAGGAGCTCTACACCTTCCTGCGCCAGGCCGATGCACGCGAGCTCGGCATGATGTTCCGCGATCTCGATGCGGCTCGCGCCAGCGGCAACCAAGTCGAGGAGCAGCGGCTGCTCAACGCGATCGACGGCTATCAGACGCATGTCGTGCCGATCATCGCCGATATCGATGCGGGCTTCGGCAATGCCGAGGCGACCTATCTGCTCGCCAAGAAGATGATCGAGGCGGGCGCCTGCGCGCTCCAGATCGAGAATCAGGTGAGCGACGAAAAGCAGTGCGGCCATCAGGACGGGAAGGTCACCGTGCCGCACGAGGACTTCCTCGCGAAGGTCCGCGCGTGCCGCTACGCCTTCCTCGAACTCGGCGTCGAGGACGGGATCATCGTGACGCGCACCGATTCGCTCGGCGCGGGGCTGACCAAGCAGATCGCTGTGTCGAAGGAACCGGGTGATCTCGGCGACCAGTATAACAGCTACCTCGATTGCGAGGAGATCGACCCGGCGACCGCGCGCAACGGCGACGTCATCCTCAACCGCGACGGCAAGCTGCTGCGCCCGAAGCGGCTCGCATCGAACCTGTTCCAGTTCCGCGCCGGCACCGGCGAGGACCGCTGCGTGATGGATTGCATCGCTTCGCTGCAGAACGGCGCCGACCTGCTGTGGATCGAGACCGAGAAGCCGCATATCGAGCAGATCGCGGGCATGGTCGACCGCGTTCGCTCGGTCATCCCCAACGCCAAGCTGGTCTACAACAATTCGCCGAGCTTCAACTGGACGCTCAACTTCCGTCAGCAGGTCTATGACGCCTGGGCGGGCGAGGGGAAGGATGTCTCGGCGTATGACCGGGCGCGGCTGATGTCGGTCGATTATGACGGGACCGAACTGGGCGACGAGGCCGACGAGCGGATCCGCACCTTCCAGAAGGACGCCGCCGCGCGTGCGGGGATCTTCCATCACCTGATCACGCTGCCGACCTATCACACCGCGGCGCTGTCGACCGACAATCTCGCCAAGGAGTATTTCGGCGATGCGGGGATGCTCGGCTATGTGAAGGGCGTCCAGCGCAAGGAAATCCGCGAGGGGATCGCCTGCGTCAAGCACCAGAACATGTCGGGCTCGGACATCGGCGACGATCACAAGGAGTATTTCGCGGGTGAGGCGGCGCTCAAGGCGGGCGGCGCGCACAATACGATGAACCAGTTTGCGGCCTGACGCAGCCGGCGGAGCGAAGCTCCGCCGCGCCCGCGGCAGGCCCGGCCGGCGGGGCCTGCAGCCCCGTCCGACGACGCGGCTTTGCCGCGGCGGGGTTTGAGCTCCCCCTCGAGCCCGCCGCAGCTTTCGGCCGGTCCGGAACCAACAGCATCCATCGCGGCTTGTGCTGCGATGGATGTTGCGTTTCCGGCCTCAGCGCCTCGACTTGCCAGGGTGCGCGCACGGTGGCGGATCTACCTGACCTATTGGTGGCGACACGGGCGCTGGCCCGCGCTCGATGATTCGCGCACCTTCACCGAGCTGGTCCAGGCGCGCAAGCTGGCCGGCGCCGACCCCGCGATGGTGCGAATGGCGGACAAGCTGGTGGCGAAGACGATCGTGACCGAGCGGCTCGGCGCCGACTGGGTCATCCCGACGCTGTGGCAGGGGACCGAATTACCCGAGGCACCGGCATGGCCCACGCCATTCGTCGTCAAGGCGCGGCACGGCTGCAACCAGACCGCCTTCGTCTTCGACGATGGCGCCAACTGGGCCGATATCCGCAGGCGTGCGGCCGGATGGATGCGATCGACCTATGGATATTGGCTCGATGAGGATCTCTACGCGGGCATCCCACACGGGCTGATGGTCGAGCCGTTCATCGGCGCGCCGCCGGTGCTGCCGATCGACTATAAATTCTACGTGTTCGGTGGGCGCGTCCGCTACGTCCAGGTTCATCTCGGTCGCGGCGGACGGCATCGCTGGATCCTGTTCGACCGTCACTGGCAGCGCGTGTCGTCGGCAAGCGCCGATCCCGACCCAACGCCGCCGGTCACGCTCGGCCAGATGATCATGGCCGCCGAGCGCCTGTCCGACGGGCGCGATTTCGTGCGGGTCGATCTCTACGAAATCGACGGGCGGCCGTTGTTCGGCGAAATGACCTTCTATCCGGGTTCGGGGCTCGATCCGTTCAGCCCCGTCGCGCTCGACGCCGAGCTTGGCGCGCACTGGCTGCGCGCCAAGCTTGCCATGCTCGAACCGCTACGCGCGGTTGCCTGACGCCTGGGCGTTCAGGCGCCCGCAACCGCCAAGCGCTCGATCTGCTCCGGGCTCAGCACGAGGTCCATCGATCCCAGCAATTCCTCGACCTGCGCGACACTCGTCGCGCTGGCGATCGGCGCGGTGACGGCGGGCTGTTCGGCGAGCCATTTGAGCGCGATCTGCGCGAGGCTCGCGCCGGTTTCCGCAGCGATCGCGTCCATCACGGCAAGGACGGCCGGTCCGCTGCCGTCGAGGAACGCCTGCATCCGTCCGCCGCGCACGCTCTTGCCGAAATCGTCGGCGCTGCGATATTTGCCCGTCAGGAAGCCCGAGGCGAGCCCGTAATAGGGCACCACGCCGATATTGTACTCGACGCAATACGCCTGGAGCTCGCCCTCGAACTTCTGGCGGCTGACGAGGTTATATTCGGGCTGGAGCACATGATAATGCGGCAGTCCGTGCGCCTTGGCGGCATCGTTTGCCGATTTCAGCCGCGCGGCGTGGAGGTTCGATGCGCCGAGCGCGCGGATCTTGCCCGCGTCGATCAGCTTGCCGAACGCGGCCAGCGCGTCTTCCTGCGCGACCACGTCGTCGTCCTGATGTGCGAAATACAGGTCGATCGTCTCGACGCCGAGCCGCTTGAGCGAGGCGTCGCAGGCAGCGGCTATCCGGGCCGGCGCGAGCTTTTCGCCGCCTTCGCCCGGCAGCATGCCGACCTTGGTCGCGATCTGCACCTGGTCGCGCTTGCCCGATTGCTTGAGCCACGCACCGATCACGGTCTCGGACTCGCCGCCTTTGTGGCCGGGAACCCAGGCGGAATAGACGTCGGCGGTATCGATCATCGTGCCGCCACCCGCGACGAAGGCGTCGAGCACGGCGAAGCTGGTCGCCTCGTCGGCGGTCCAGCCGAAGACGTTGCCGCCGAGCACGAGCGGGGCGATGCGGAGGTCGGTGGCACCCAGGCGGCGAAGAGTGGTCATTGCGGCTGGTCCTCATTGCCGGGCGCGTCGTCATTGACGATCACGGCGGCGTTGGTGTCGGGGGAATTGGCGTCGAGCGAAGCGGCCGCCTCGTCGAGCGCCTGGTCCTCGCCCGGCGGTGCGCCGGTCGAGGAGGTGCCGCGCGAGCAGGCGGCGAGCAGCAGCAACGAGACGAGCAGGGCGCGTCGCTTGAAACCGATACGCATCAATCGCGGATGTCGTTGCCGAAGTCGGAAATTGCGGCCCCGGCGCGGTCGGCCGCGCGATCGGCCTTGTCGGACAGCCGGTCGGCCTTGTTGCTGAGCACCGCACCGGCATTGTCGAGTCGCGTTTCGGCAGCACCCAGCGCCGCGTCGGTATCGTCGACAGCCTTGGCGCCGGTCGCGTTTGCGTCGGCGGCGACGCTGTTGGCGGCCTCGCCGATATCGTTCTGCGCCTTGGGGCTGCACGCGGCGAGACCGATGGCGGCGACGATCGTGAGCGGCAGCAGGATGCGGGTCTTGATCATGATAGGTCCTTGGCTCCCAGCAATGGGCGCACGCTAGAGGATGGGGTCGGGGGCTTCAACTCCGCGGACGGCATGTTGTTGCGCTGCCAGTCTCGGAATAGGGGCGTTCGAACCGCGTTGACCTCATATAAAGATATCTTTATATGTGATGCCACAATGACCATTGCCCTCGATATCTTTCGCGCGCTTGCCGACGCCACGCGGCTGCGGATCGTCGCCTTGTTGCGGACGATGGAGCTGTCGGTCGGCGAACTCGCGCAAGTGCTCGGGCAGAGCCAGCCGCGCGTTTCGCGGCACGTGAAAATCCTGTGCGACGCGGGGCTCGCCGAGCGGCGCAAGGAAGGCAGCTGGGTATTCGTCGCGCTCGGCAGCGGCGCCACCGTCGGCCCGATCGCGACCGCGCTCGATGCGTGGGGCGAGATCGAGCCCGATCATTGGCGGGTCGCCGATGCGGCGCGGCTCGCTGCGGTCCGCGCCGATCGCGCGGCGTCGGCGGCAAGCTGGTTCGAGGCCAATGCCGGGCAGTGGGACGCGATTCGCTCGCTCCACATCGCCGAGAGCGAAGTCGAGGCGGCGATGTCGGCAGTGCTTGGCGACGCACCGATCGGCCAGTTGATCGACATCGGGACCGGGACCGGGCGGATGCTCGAGCTGTTCGCGGGACGGGCAGGGCAAGCGCTCGGGATCGATCGCAGTTCCGAAATGCTGCGGCTCGCGCGCGCGAAACTGTCCGAGCGCGGGCTGAGCAATGCCGAACTGCGCCAGGCCGATCTCTATGCGCTGCCGCTCGGCGACGACGCGGCGGACGTCGCGATCGTCCACCACGTGCTGCACTTCGCGCAGCAGCCGGGCGCGGCGATCGCCGAGGCCGCGCGCGTGCTGAAGCCGGGCGGGCGGTTGCTGATCGCGGATTTTGCGGCGCATGACCGCGAGGATCTGCGCGCCAAGGATGCGCATACCCGCCTGGGCTTCGCGGACGATCAGATCGAAACGTGGTTCGCCGCGGCGGGGCTGGCGCCGGCCCGGATCGAGACGCTCGAGGGCGGGGAATTGACGGTCAAACTGTGGCTCGCCCGCAAGGTCGGCCAACGCGTAGCAGAGGTGAAGGCGGCATGACGGTTTCGGTAAAGCAGATGCAGGAGGCGCGGCTCGCGCTCGCAGCGCCGTTGTTCGCCGATATCGCGGGCGACGCGCGGGTGAGCTTCGAATTCTTCCCGCCCAAGACCGAGAAGATGGAGGAGACGCTGTGGGAGTCGGTTCAGACGCTCGCGCCGCTCGGCCCGCGCTTCGTCTCGGTCACGTACGGCGCGGGCGGCACGACGCGCGAGCGGACGCATGCGACGGTCGCCCGGATCGCGCGCGAGACCGACATTCCGGCAGCGGCGCACCTCACCTGCGTCGATGCGACGCGCGAGGAGATCGACGCGATCGCCGATGAATATTGGAAGGCGGGGGTGCGCCACATCGTCGCGCTGCGCGGGGATTCGCCCGTCGCGGGTCAGAAGTTCCAGTCGCCGGTCGGTGGGTATGAGAATGCCGCAGCGCTCGTCGCGGGGCTGCGCAAGCTCCACCCGTTCGAGATTTCGGTTTCGGCCTATCCCGAATGCCATCCCGATTCGGCGAGCGAGGCGGCCGATCTCGACAATCTCAAGCGCAAGCTCGATGCCGGCGCGACGCGCGCGATCACGCAGTTCTTCCACGAGGCGGAGACCTTCTTCCGCTTCCGCGATGCCGCCGCCAAGGCCGGGATCGACGCCGAGATCGTTCCGGGGATCATGCCGGTGATGAACTTCGGCGCGGTGCAGCGCATGTCGGCGATGTGCGGCACGGTGGTGCCCGACTGGATGGGGACGCTGTTCGACGGGCTCGACGATCGTCCCGCCGCGCGCCAGTTGGTGTCGGCGACGATCGCGGCCGAGCTGTGCCGGCGCTTGTATGCGGGCGGGGTGCGAGACTTCCACTTCTACACGCTCAACCGGGCCGAGCTCAGCTACGCGATTTGCCATCTGCTCGGCATTCGCGCGCAGCCGGCGTTGGTCGCGGCGCAAGCGGCGTAACGGATTTCACCCCTCCCCTTCAGGGGAGGGGAAGGGGGTGGGGGATGTCTCACCGAGCCATCGGCTTGCCGGACTTCCCCACCCCAACCCCTCCCCTGAAGGGGAGGGGCTTAGAAGGAATAAGATCATGACCACCCGCCAGACCTTCCTCGCCGAAGCCGCCAAGCGCATCCTGATCACTGATGGCGCATTCGGCACCGAGATCCAGAACTGGAAGCTGTCCGAAGCCGATTATGCGGGCGATCTCGGCCTCGCCAAGGACCAGAAGGGCAACAACGACATCCTCGCGCTGACCAAGCCCGAGGTGCCAGAAGCGATCCACCGCGCCTATTTCGAAGCCGGCGCCGATATCGCCGAGACCAACACCTTCTCGGCCAACCGCATCAGCCAGGCCGATTATGCCGCCGAGCATCTCGTGCGCGAGATCAACGTCGAGAGTGCCAAGCTCGCGCGCCGGCTGGCCGACGAGTTCCAGGCGAAGGACGGTCGCCCGCGCTTCGTCGCGGGCGCGGTCGGGCCGACCAACAAGACGCTGTCGCTCAGCCCGGACGTCAACGATCCGGGCTTCCGCGAGATCGACTTCGATTATCTGAAGGACGTGTACCGCGAGCAGGTCGACGCGCTGCTCGAAGGCGGCGCCGATTTCATCCTGATCGAGACGGTGTTCGATACCTTGAACGCCAAGGCCGGGATCATGGCGGTGCTCGAAGCGGCCGACACGCTCGGTCGCGACGTGCCGATCATGCTGTCGATGACGCTGACCGATCTTTCCGGGCGGAACCTGTCGGGGCACACCGTCGAGGCGTTCTGGCACGCGGTGCGCCACGCCAAGCCGGTGACGATCGGGCTCAATTGCTCGTTCGGCGCCGAGCAGTTGCGGCCGCATGTGCGCACGCTGTCGGACATCTGCGATACGCTGATCATGGTGTATCCAAATGCCGGGCTGCCCAACGAGCTCGGTGAATATGACGAGCAGCCGTCGACCACCGCGGGGCTGGTGCGCGAATGGGCGGCGAACGCGCAGGTCAACGTGCTCGGCGGCTGCTGCGGATCGACCCCGGCGCATATCGCGGCGATCGCCAAGGCGGTCGGCGAGCTGCCCCCGCGCGCGCTGCCGGTGCCGCCGGTGGTGACGCGGTTGGCGGGGCTCGAGCCGATGACGATGGCGGCTTAGCCGCGAGCGAACTGCCTTCTTCCCCTCTCCCGTTTGCGGGAGAGGCCGGGGGAGGGCCTTCTTCTACTGCCTATTCAATTGGGTCCTGCATCGAGCAGAAGAAGACCCTCACCCCGACCCTCTCCCGCGAAAGCGGGAGAGGGAGTTAGAAAGCACAGATGACCGCGACCATCTCCACCGCCCAGTTCGTCAACATCGGTGAGCGCACCAACGTCACCGGATCGGCGCGCTTCAAGAAGCTCATCATGGCGGGCGATTACCCCGCCGCGGTCGAGGTCGCGCGCCAGCAGGTCGAGAGCGGCGCGCAGGTGCTCGACGTCAACATGGACGAGGGCCTGCTCGACGCCGAGTACGCGATGACGACCTTCCTCAAGTTGATCGCCGCCGAGCCCGACATCGCGCGCATCCCGTTCATGGTCGACAGCTCGAAATGGTCGGTGATCGAGGCGGGGCTCAAGTGCGTCTCAGGCAAGCCGATCGTCAATTCGATCAGCATGAAGGAAGGCGAGGACCAGTTCCTCGCCCAGGCGCGCAAAGTGATGAACTACGGCGCCGCGGTGGTGGTGATGGCGTTCGACACCGTCGGCCAGGCCGACACGCGCGCGCGCAAACTCGAAATCTGCGGCCGGGCGTACGATCTGCTGATGGGCATCGGCTTTCCCCCTGAGGACATAATCTTCGATCCCAACATCTTCGCGGTCGCGACGGGGATCGAGGAGCATAACAACTACGCGGTCGACTTCATCGAGGCGTGCCGCGACATCAAGGCGCGCTGCCCGCACGCGCATATCTCGGGCGGTCTGTCGAACCTGTCGTTCAGCTTCCGCGGCAACGAGCCGGTGCGCCGCGCGATGCACTCGGTGTTCCTCTATTACGCGATCCCCGCCGGGCTCGACATGGCGATCGTCAATGCGGGGCAACTCGACATTTACGACGCGATCGACCCCAAGCTGCGCCAGGCGTGCGAGGACGTCATCCTCAATTCCGATGACGGCGCGACCGAGCGGCTGATCGCGATGGCCGAGAGCTTCAAGGGCACCGATGCCGTCGCCGAGAAGGCCGCCGCCGAATGGCGCAGCCTGCCGGTAACCAAGCGGCTCGAATATGCGCTGGTCAAGGGCATCGATGCGCATGTCGTCGACGATACCGAGGAATGCCGCCAGCAATTCGCGCGGCCGATCGAAGTGATCGAAGGCCCGCTGATGGACGGAATGAACGTCGTCGGCGACCTGTTCGGATCGGGCAAGATGTTCCTGCCGCAGGTGGTGAAGTCGGCGCGCGTGATGAAGAAGGCGGTGGCGCATCTGCTCCCCTTCATCGAGGCGGCGAAGGAGCCCGGCGCGCGCGGCAAGGGCAAGATCATCATGGCGACCGTCAAGGGCGACGTGCACGATATCGGCAAGAACATCGTCGGCGTCGTCCTGCAGTGCAACGGCTTCGACGTGGTCGACATGGGGGTGATGGTGCCGTGGTCGGACATCCTCAAATCCGCCAAGGAGAATGACGCCGACATGATCGGCCTGTCGGGGCTGATCACGCCGTCGCTCGACGAGATGGTGACCGTTGCCGAGGAAATGAAGCGCGCCGGGATGACGATGCCGCTCTTGATCGGTGGCGCGACCACCTCGAAGGTCCATACCGCGCTGCGCATTGCGCCGGCGTATGATGGGCCGGTGGTGCATGTGCTCGACGCGAGCCGTGCGGTGGGTGTGGCGTCGACCTTGGTCAGCGATACGATCCGCGACGATTTCGTCCAGAAGACCGCCGACGAGTATGAAGCGGTGCGGATCGCGCGCGCCAACAAGGGGCAGAGCGAGCTCATCCCGATCGAGGCGGCGCGCGCCAATGCGTTTCCGGCCGACATGGCGTTGAAGCCCGAAGCGCCGAAGCAGCCCGGCGTGCATGTGTTCGAGGATTGGGATCTCGCCGATCTGCGCGAATTGATCGACTGGACGCCGTTCTTCCGCGCGTGGGAGTTGGCGGGGAATTACCCGGCGATCCTGACCGATTCGGTGGTTGGGGAGAGCGCGACGTCGCTCTTCGCCGATGCGCAGAAGATGCTCGACCAGATCATCGCCGAGAAATGGCTGACCGCCAAGGGTGTGGCGGGGCTGTGGCCGTGCCGGCGCGAGGGGGACGACGTGGTGATTTCCGCAAAGCCCTTCCCCTTCAGGGCAGGGGTGGGGGTGGAGCCGTCCAGCGCGTCCGCCGCCGACAGTCTCGGTGAGACGTCCCCCACCCCCAACCCCTCCCCTGAAGGGGAGGGGCTTGAAGACGTCCGCATGCCCTTCCTGCGCCAGCAGATCGCCAAGCGCGAGGGGCGCGCCAACATGTGTCTTGCCGATTTCATCGATCCGGCAGGCGACTGGATCGGCGGGTTCGCGGTCACCGCAGGCCACGGCATCGACGCGCACCTTGCGCGCTTCAAGGCGGATAACGACGACTATTCGGACATCCTGCTCAAAGCGCTCGCCGACCGTCTCGCCGAGGCGTTCGCCGAACGCCTCCACCAGCATGTCCGCACCGAATTGTGGGGCTATGCCGAGGGTGAGCAGCTGACCAACGAGGCGCTGATCCGCGAGCAATATCGCGGTATCCGCCCGGCACCGGGTTATCCGGCGTGTCCCGACCACAGCGAGAAGCCGATGCTGTTCGAGCTACTCGGCGCGACCGACGCGACCGGCATCACGCTGACCGAAAGCTTCGCGATGCTGCCGACCGCAGCGGTGTCGGGCTTCTACTTCGGCCATCCGCAGGCCGAGTATTTCGGTGTTGCGCGCGTCGGGCCCGACCAACTCGAGGAATATGCCGAGCGGCGTGGTGTCGATCTGGCGACCGCGACCCGCTGGTTGCGGCCCAATCTGGACTGACCCAACGTCATGCCGGACTTGATCCGGCATCCATGCGAGTCATCGGCCGTCTCGTATGGACCACGGACCATGTCCGGGGTGACGGTGCGAGGTTAACCCTCAATTAGCCTTCCCACCGGGGCTCCCCGCGGGCATCGTGCCGCGCAAAGGAGCCAGCCCCATGCGTCGCATTCTACCCCTGCTCGCCATCGCGATCGCCGCACCCGCCGCCGCGCAGCAGCGCGCGCCCTTCACGATCGAGGGGACGGGCCAAGGCTTCCAGACGATCGACGAGGCGGTGCAGTCGATCCGCATGGGCACCGCGACGATCCTGATCGCGCCCGGTGTCTATCACCAGTGCACGATCCAGTCGGGCGGGCACATCACCTTCAAGGCGGTGACCCCGGGCACGGCGATCTTCGAGGGGACGGCGTGCGAGGACAAGGCGGCGTTCGTGCTGCGCGGGCAGAGCTCGGTGGTCGACGGCATCGTCTTCCGCAAGATCGCGGTCGGCGACGGCAATGGCGCCGGGATCCGCAGCGAAGTCGGCGATCTCGTCGTGCGCAATTCGATGTTCCTCGACAATCAGGAGGGCATCCTCGGCGGCCAGCCCAGCGGGCAAAAGATCACGATCGACCATTCGACCTTCGCGGGTCTCGGGCAGTGCGACATCACGCCGAGCTGCTCGCACAGCATCTACCTCGCCAATCTCGGATCGGTGACCGTCACCAATTCGCGCTTCGAACGCGGCACCGGCGGGCATTACGTCAAGCTGCGCACGCCGCGCGTCACGATCACCGACAACAGCTTCGACGACACCAAGGGCAGCAAGACCAACTACATGATCGACCTGTCGCAAGGCGCGACCGGGCTGATCGCACGCAACACCTTCGTGCAGGGCGCGCGCAAGGAGAATCACAGCGGGCTGATCGTCGTCTCGGCCGAGGCGAAGACCTACAGCGCGGCGGGCCTGCGGATCGAGGATAATGACGCGAGCCTCGCGCCGGGTGCGCCGACCAATCCGGCGTTCGTCGCCAATATGAGCGGGGATCAGCTTGCGATCGGCGCGAATCGGTTGGGGGCTGGGATCCGATCGTACGAAGTGCGGTGAATATCTCCCTCTCCCTCTGGGAGCGGGAAGGGAGGGCAGCTATTCTAGCCTGCCCTCACCGGACCTCGCTGCGCTCGGCCACCAGCATCGGGTAAACAGCGCCCCGCGCTGTTTAGGTCATGCCGGGGGCATGACCGACCCGATGCTCCCGGTGGGAGAGGGATTTTAGCGGCAGGGCGCTCCGCCAGCATTTAGATCGAGGCACCGCCCATCGACCTTCGGCGCTGTCAGCGGCAGGCCGATCTGGTGCGCAAGCGTCGGCGCGATATCGACCGTCTCGACGCCGCCGGTATGTTCGAACCCGCTCATGCCCTTGCGCCAGAACAGGACCGGGACGCGGCGATCGTAATCGTACGGGCTGCCATGCGTCGCCACATAGCCGCCCGCCGCGCTCGGGATCGGGGTGACGCGCGGCTGGAGGAAGACGAGCAAATCGCCCGACCGCCCGGCCCGGAACGACGCACGCGCCCGCTCGAGCATGGTCCACTTCTCGGGCGGTCCCTTGGGGCTCGGCGTTGCGCGGATTTGTGCGGCGGTGAACACCTCGGCGACTTGCGGTGACGCCTTGTAATAGGCAATCGCCGCGGCCTCGACCGCCTTGTGCTGCGCGGTCGTCAGATCCTTGGCGATATAGACGTCGCCATTGGGGATGTCGCCAAACAGCACCGGCTTGGCGATGCCGAGCTTGGTCGCGATCTCTTTCCCAGCGATCGCGGGGGCGAGCATCACCTTGGCGCGCTGCGCGGCAGGCAGCCCGGCATCGACCTCGCGTTCGGGAAGGTCGTTGCCGCCATGGTCCGCGGTGAGCACGACTTCATAATCGACCCCGGTCGAATCGAGCATTTGGAAGAACGAGCCGAGCGTCGCATCGAGCTGCTGGAGCTGGATGCACATCTCGGCGCCTTCGGTGCCATAAGTGTGGCCGATATAATCGGTCGCCGAGGCGCCGACGTCGATGATGTCGGTGGTCGGCCCTTGCCCGAGCTTCATGTCCTGCACGAGCCCCGCCGCCAGCGCGACGATCGCGCCGTCGAACGCGGGCGAGGCGCGGAACGCCGAAGCGCTCCCCGCGGCGCGCTCGAAATGTCCTGCGCCGACGGTCTTGCCGCCACCGACTTGCACCGCGCGATCGTGCGGCTTGCAGACCCCGGGCACGTCGAGCGCGGCTTGCGGCGCGGCGATGTTCGCGGCGGTAGCGGCATTGGCGCGCGCGACGACCGCGGGGGTGGCGCGGCCGGCATAGCTGACGAATGCCTTGCCGTTCCACCACCAGAGCTCGTCGACGTTGTGGCCGCCCATCATCACCGCAGCGCGATCCTTGCCCGCGACCGAGACGACGCGGATCGCCGGATTGGCGGCCTTCATCCGTTCGCCGAGCGTGGGGACGAGGAGGTGCTTGTCGGACACGGTGTACTGGCCGTCGTGCGTCGTGCCGGGGACGGTTTCGTCCTCGGCGCAATAGACCACCTTGTCGGCGCGCGCGACGCTGAGGTCGGTCCAGGTGTTGGCGATGATGCCGGTATGTTCGGGGCGCAAACCGGTCAGGATCGTCGAATGGCCGGGGCAGGTCTCGGTCGCGGCGTGGCTCTGATAGCCGCTCGGGAAGACGCCACCCTGCTGCAACCGCGCGAAGCCGCCGGTGAAGGACTTGCGATATTCGTCGAACAGGTCGGCGGAGAATTGATCGACCGAGATGACCACGATCAGCTTCGGTGCGCTCGCGGGCGGGGTGAACGGCGCGGGTTCCTTTGCCGAGAGCGGGGCCGAGAGCAGCGCGAGCGCCATCGCCACGAGGGAAGCCTGTCGTTTCATCGGTGATCTCCGCGCCATATACTTGACCCCGCGCGAGCTATGCCCTTGGTGCGCGTGACCTACAAGGATGTGCGAATGCGCTGGTTTCATTTCGGCTTGATGACGGTTCTGGCGATGCTGACGGCAAGCGCGGCGCAAGCCGATGGCGGCCCGATCGGCGCGCCGGGCGCGCATCACCTCGCGATCACGCTGGTGGCGGAGAGCACGACGCCGGCGGCGGGGTCGACCGTCACGGTCGCGCTGGCGACGGTGCCCGAGGCTGGCTGGCACGGCTATTGGGAAAATCCCGGCGATGCGGGCTTCCCGGCCAAGCTCGAATGGAAACTGCCCAACGGGGTGACCGCAAGCGATCCGGTCTATCCGGTGCCGGGGCGGCTCGTCGTCGCCGATCTGATGAACTATGTGTTCGAGAAGCCCTATGCGCCGCTCGTCACGCTGAAGGTACCAGCTGGCCTCGCCGCCGGGACCGCGCTGCCGATCACGCTCCACACCACCTATCTCGTCTGCTCGGCGACGGTATGCGTGCCTGAAGCCGCCGATCTGTCGCTTTCGCTGACCGTCGGCGACGGCGCGATTGCGCCCGACACGCAAGCGCGCTTCGATGCGTGGCGGCGCGCAGTGCCCAAGCCGCTCGATGCGAAGGGCGTCTTCCAGAGAAGCGACGGTCGCATCCGCATCGCGATTCCTTATCCGGCCGGTGCTGCGCTCAAGGATGCCTATTTCTACCCGGTCACGACCGGGCTGCTCGATTACAACGCGCCGCAGAGCGTGAGCCAGGACGGCGACCGGCTGGTGGTCGAGACCAAGGCCGGTGCGGCCGGCGGGGCAGGGCCGCTGGTCGGCGTCCTGCAAATCGGCGCGCAGCAGGGGCTGCGCGTCACCGCCAACGCCGGCACCGTCGCTGCGACCGCGGCGACATCGACGGTGCCTACCGGCGGCGTACTGATGGCGACGCTGATCGCCTTTGCCGGCGCGATGCTTGGCGGGTTGATCCTCAACATCATGCCGTGCGTCTTCCCGATCCTCAGCCTCAAGGCGCTGAGCCTCGCGCGCGGCCATCTCGACGAGGGCGCGGCGCGGCGTGAGGCGCTGGCCTATACCGGCGGCGTCGTCGCGGTGTGCGTCGGCCTGGGCGCGGCGATCCTGGCGCTTCGCGCCGGCGGGACCGCGGTCGGCTGGGCGTTCCAGTTGCAGGATCCGCGCGCGATCGTCGTGCTGCTGCTGCTGACGGTGGCGCTGTCGCTCAACCTTGGCGGGCTGTTCGAGATCCCGACGCCGCAATTCGTCAATCGCTCGGGCGGGGCAGGGGGCGCGTTTGCGACCGGCGCGCTCGCGGCGTTCATCGCGACGCCGTGCACCGGGCCGTTCATGGGCGCGGCGCTAGGCGCGGCGCTGGTGCTGCCATGGCCGGCGGCGCTGGCGGTGTTTGCGGGGCTGGGGCTCGGGCTTGCGATCCCGTTCCTCGCGCTCGGCTTCGTGCCGGCGTTGCGCAAGCGGCTGCCCAAGCCCGGCGCGTGGATGGAGACCTTCCGCCATATCCTGTCGGTGCCGATGTGGCTGACCGCGCTCGCGCTCGCCTGGGTGCTCGGGCGGCAGGCGGGGGTCAACGGGCTGATCCTCGGGCTCGGCGCGGCGCTGTTTGCAGGCTTTGCGTTGTGGATCGGCGGTCGCCGCCAGGCACGCGGGCTGGCGTTCGGCTGGGGCGCGCTGATCGCGCTGCTCGTCGTCACGATCGGCGGCGCGGCGCTCGTGTCGCGCGCACCGGCGAAGGCCGCGGTCGCCGAGGCGGGTAGCGAGCCCTTCACCGAAGCGCGGCTCGACACGTTGCGCAAGGCGGGGCGACCCGTGTTCGTCTATTTCACCGCCGACTGGTGCCTGACGTGCAAGGTCAACGAGAAGGCCGCGATCGAGACCGATGCGACACGCAAGGCCTTCGCCGATCACAAGGTCGCGGTGCTGCTCGGCGACTGGACCAATGGCGATGCGACGATGGGCCGCTTCATCGAGGCGCATAACCGCGCGGGCGTGCCGCTGTATCTGTATTATGCGCCGGGCGCGGCCGAACCGCGCGTTCTCCCGCAAGTCCTGACGCCGGGGATATTGGCGGCGTTATGATCGCGCGCGCGCTTGCCGGCTTCGCCGCGCTGGTCCTCGGGGCAGGCGCGGCGAGCGCGCAGAACCCACCCGCCTGGTCGCGACCGACAGCGCCGTTCCACATTGCCGGGCCGGTCTGGTATGTCGGGACCGAGGGGCTCGGCGTCTATGCGATCGTCACCCGCGCGGGAACGATCCTCGTCAGCGGCCCGCTCGCGCAGAGCGCCGGTCTCGTCGAACGCAACCTCGCGACGATCGGGGTGCAGCCACGCCAGATCAAATGGATCCTCAATTCGCACGCGCATTTCGACCATGCCGCTGCGTTCGCCGAACTGCGCCGCTGGAGTGGCGCCAAGCTCGTCGCCTCGGCCGGCGATGCCTCCGCGCTGCGCCGTGGCCGACACGAAGCCGACAATGCGAACGGCCACACCCGCTTTGCGCCGGTTACGGTCGACCGAATCGTCCGCGATGGCGAGCAAGTCCGCGTCGGGACCGTCGCGCTGACCGCGGTGCTGACACCGGGACATACGCCGGGCTGCACGACCTGGACGCTGCCGGTGGTCGAGCGGGGGCGGCGCTTAAACGTCGTATTCCCGTGCAGCGTGACCGTGGCGGGCAATCGCCTGATCGGCAATCGCGCCTATCCCGGCATCGTCGCCGATTATCGCCGCAGCTTCGATCGGCTGGCGACGCTGCCCGCCGACATCGTGCTGCCGATGCACCCCGATCAGGTCGATCTGCTCGGACAGGCCAGGCGCCACGACGCCGGCGCGGTGGACGCCTTCGCCCATCCCAGCGCGCTCCCGCATTTGGTGGCGGAAGCGCAGCGCGATTTTGCCAATGCGCTGGCGCAGGAACGCGCGCGCTAGACAGCAGATTTCTTTTCGGCGACGCTTGTGCGGCGCAACAATCCATCGCAGCATGGAACCCAAGACGTATTTGGGGGCTTTACCTTCTCGATGGGGACACGACCGGCGTTTGACGAAATCATGGGGCAGGCAGGGTCGACGACCCCGCGGGACGAACTTGCCGCCTTGGGCGCCTGGATCGAGACCACCCCCGACGCCGAGCTTCGCCGGCGCCAGCAATCGGCCGAGGCAACTTTCCGTCAATTGGGCATTACCTTCGCCGTCTACGGCGAGAGCGATGCGAGCGAGCGGATCATCCCGTTCGACATCGTCCCGCGCATCTTCCTTGCCGACGAATGGGAGCGGCTCTCGGTCGGCCTCGTCCAGCGTGTCGAGGCGATCAACGCCTTCCTCCACGATATTTACGGCGAGCGCCGGATCCTTGCCGAAGGCGTGCTGCCGCCCGACCTGATCTTCGGCAATCCGCAGTTCCGTCCCGAGATCGCCGGCATCCGCCCGCCGCACGACATCTGGGCGCATATCTGCGGGATCGATCTGGTGCGCACGGGACCCGACGATTTCTTCGTGCTCGAGGACAATGCGCGGACCCCGTCGGGGGTAAGCTACATGCTCGAGAACCGCGAAGCGATGCTGCGGCTATGCCCCGAGCTGTTCCGCGATTTCCACGTCGCGGCGGTCGATTCCTACCCCGATCGCTTGCTCGAGACGATGAAGTCGGTCGCGCCGGTCGGCGTCGCCGCGCCGGTCTGCGTTGTGCTGACGCCGGGGCACTATAATTCGGCCTATTACGAGCACAGCTTCCTCGCCGATTCGATGGGGATCGAGCTGGTCGAGGCGGCCGATCTGGTCGTCGATGATGACGTCGTGTGGATGCGCACGATTGCGGGGCGCGTGAAGGTCGATGTCATCTATCGCCGGATCGACGACGATTATCTCGACCCGCTCGTTTTCCGCCCCGACTCGATGCTCGGCGTGCCGGGGCTGATCGCGGCCTATGCCGCGGGCAACGTCGCGTTGCTCAACGCGCCGGGCAACGGCATCGCCGACGACAAGGCGATCTATTCGTACATGCCCGAGATCGTGAAATTCTATTCGGGCGGTGACGCGAAGCTGCCCAATGTCGAGACATGGCGCTGCCGCGAGCCGCAAGCGCTGAAATATGTGCTCGAAAGATTGCCCGAGCTGGTGGTGAAGCTGGTCGACGGGTCGGGCGGATACGGTATGCTCGTCGGCCCGACCGCGACCAAGGCCGAGATCGAGAGCTTCCGCGCCGCGCTGATCGCCGAGCCGCACCGCTACATCGCGCAGCCCACGCTGGCGCTGTCGACGGTACCGACGCTTGCCGCGGCAGGCCTGGCGCCGCGCCATGTCGATTTCCGGCCGTTCGTGCTGACGGGCTCGAAGGGCGTCCAGGTCGTTCCCGGCGGGCTGACGCGCGTCGCGCTGAAAGAGGGATCGCTGGTGGTCAATTCATCGCAGGGCGGTGGTACCAAGGACAGCTTCGTCCTGATGGACAATGGCGCGGGCGCGCAACCGTCGCACCCGCTCCAGTCGCAGACGCAATCGCAGGAGCAAGTCTCGTGAGCGGCGCGCTGCGGCCCTTGCCATGCCGCGGAGCATCGCGATGCTGAGCCGTACTGCATCGTCGCTGTACTGGCTCGGCCGCTATGTCGAGCGGACCGACTTCATCGCGCGGCTGGTCGAAGCGACCGTCAGGCTCGACGTCCTTTCACCGCGCCCGGCGGGCGAGGCGGCGTGGGCATCGGCGCTGGCGGTGACCGAAACCGACCAGGCCTTCGCCAAGACCGGCAAGGACATCTCGCAAAGCTCGGTCGCGCGCTTCCTCACCGTCAACACCAGCCATCCGGGCTCGATCGTCCGCGCGCTCGACATGGCGCGCAACAATGCGCGCGCGGTGCGCACCGCGCTGACCAAGGAAGCCTGGACCGCGATCAACGGCGCCTGGCTGATCTTCGACAATCGCTCGAGCCCCGGCGGCGCGATGGCGACGCTCAACCTGGTGGAGGCGGTAAAGGCCGAGACGCGCGGGTTCGAGGGCGCGGTGCACCGCATGCTGCGCAACCAGACGACGTGGTTCATCCGACTGGGCCAAGCGATCGAACGTGCCGACAACACCGCACGGCTGCTCGACGTCAAATATCATATCCTGCTGCCCAAGGGCGAGTCGGTCGGCGGCGTGGTCGATCGCGATCAATGGACGACGATCCTGCAGACGGTGTCCGCAGTCACCGCGTATCGCTGGCTCTATTCGGAAGGGTTGAAGCCGGCGAACGTCATCGACTTGCTGATCGCGCGCTCCGAACTGCCGCGCAGCCTGGCCGCCTCGGTCGAGGAAGCCGTCGAGATCCTCAATTTGCTCGCCAAGCGTACCGGCCTGCACGGCGAGGCCGACCGGATGGCGCGCATCCGCCAGCAGCGCTTGGCTCGCACCAAATCGGGCGAAGTGATCGCGCGCGGGCTGCACCAATATCTGCAGGGCTTCATCGCCGAGAACGACAATCTCCACATGGCCGTCGGCCGCCAGTTCAAGTTCAGCTGATGCGGCTCGCGATCGATCACCGCACGACGTATCGCTTCACCAACCCGCAGGCGCGGCTGACCCAACTGCTTCGGTTGACCCCGGAAGATACGCACGACCAGTCGGTCGCAGGGTGGAACTTGCACGTCGATTGCGATGCACGGCTGCGCTATGGGCGCGACGGTTTCGGCAACCGCACGACGATGCTGTATGTCGAGGGACCGCTCGACAGCATCGAGATCCATGTCTCGGGCGAGGTGCTGACCAACCGCTCGCACGGGATCGTGCATGGCGGGCACGAGCCGTTGCCGCCCGAACTGTTCCTGCGCGAGACGGCGCTGACCAAGCCCAATGCCGAGATCGTCGGCTTTTCAAGCGCGATCAGCGAGACCGATCCGGTCGCGCGGCTGCATGCGCTCAATCTGGCGGTGCACAGGCGCTTCGCGCTGTGTCGCGGGCGTCCGGTCGCAGGTCGCACCGCAATCGAGGCGTTCGCCGAAGGGAAGGTCAGCGCGCGCGATCTGGCGCAGGTGTTCGTCACCGCGGCGCGGACGCTCGGCGTGCCGGCGCGTTATGTCTCGGGCTACAGCCCGTCGTGTATCGAGATCGGGGATGGTCGCCCCGCGCCGCACGGCTGGGCCGAGGCGCATGTGGCAGGGCTCGGGTGGGTAGCGTTCGATCCGTGCACGGGCCTCTGCGCCGACGAAGCCTATGCGCGCGTGGCCGTCGCGCTCGATTCGGCAGGGGCCGCACCCGTCGCCGGATCGCGGCTGGGCGAGGGCAACGAGGTGCTCGACGTCGACCTCCATGTGGATCGCGCGGCGGGGCAATAACCCCGCGATCGGATCAGCGCGTCGTTACCATCTGCTCGGCCATGATCGCGTATTTCTCGGCAGGGGGCGAATAGACCGCATCCTCGTCGACTAGCAGCCCCCAGCCTTGCGGGCCGAGCACTTCGATCGGACGATAGCGGATCTTGTACGCCATCCGCGGCGAGCCCTTCACCCAATAGCCGAGATAGACATAGGGCAGCCCGACGGCACGTGCGCGCAGGATGTGATCCATGATGATCATGTTGCCGAGCCCCGGGCGATCGGTGCTGTCGGAGTCGAAGAAGCTGTAGATCATCGAAAGGCCGTCGGCGTGCTGATCGGTGAGGCATGCACCGATCAGCTTGCCGCGCTCGCCGTGAAGCGACGGCTCGCGATATTCGACGATGAAGCTGTTGACCGGCGAATGCTCGACCATGTCGGCATAATCGCCTTCGTCCATTTCGGCCATGCCGCCGCCGGGATGGCGCGAGGCGAGGTAGCGGCGCAGCAGCTGGAATTGTTCGTCGGTCGCCCACGGCCGGCACGCCGAGACTTCGAGGTCGGCATTCTTGCGCAACTGCTTGCGCTGCGTCGCATTCGCCTCGAAGTCCGAAACGACGACGCGCACCGAAACGCACGCGGTGCAGCCCGAGCAGCTCGGGCGATACGCGACCGACTGGCTGCGGCGAAAGCCGATCCGGCCAAGCGCATCGTTAAGATCGCTCGCTTGCTCGCCGCGCAACTCGGTAAACACCTTCCGCTCCTGGCGACCGGGCAAATACGGGCAGGGCGACGGGCTGGTGACGAAAAATCGTGGAAAGCGGAATGGCGCTGTCACCGCGGAGGGTCCCTTGAATAAGCGTGTCCTGCCGCCCCGGCGGCCAGTTCGCACCGCCGTTATGAATCTTCCCGAACGTGATGAAAAGCGGCTTTACCAATATTGGTGGTTAATGCCGCATTTGCTGAATCGATTCAGCGCGCTGGCAATAAAATGCACCGATCCGGGCCCCTGCGATAGAGTCGCGGGACTCGGTTGGCCGCACGCCAGATTCGTTTCGTCACGCGAGTTCGACGGTACTCACTTCATAGCCCCCGGCGCGCAAAGCGGCGATGAGCCGGTCGAGATGCGCGCGGTCGCGCGTCTCGCACTCAACATCGGTGATCAGGCCCTTGGCGGGGAGCGTCGTGAAGACCCGCTGATGATAGATCTCGATGATGTTGACGCGTTCGGCATCGAAGATCCGCGCGACGTTGAACAACGCGCCGGGCTGATCCTGCAGCCGGATCCGCAACCGCGCGAGCCGGCCCGAACGCGCGAGATCGCGCAGCAGGACGTTGGCGAGCAGCCGCGTGTCGATATTGCCGCCGCACAGCACGACGCCGACGGTCTTGCCGGCGAAGCGCTCGGGATGCTGGAGCAGCGCGGCGAGGCCGGCTGCGCCGGCACCCTCGACCACGGTCTTCTCGATCTGCAGCAACAGGCTGACCGCGCGTTCGAGATTGCGCTCGCTGACCAGCACGATGTCGTCGACCAGCGCCTTGACCATCCCCGAAGTGATCCCGCCGGGCTCCTTGACCGCGATGCCCTCGGCGAGCGTATCGCCCGCGCACGGCATTGCGGTGCCGTTGATGCGGTTGAACATCGACGGGAACAACTCGGCCTCGACGCCGACGACTTCGATCGGATGGTCGGCCGCCGCAGCGACCACCGCCATGCCCGAGATCAGGCCGCCACCACCGATCGGGGTGAGGAAGGTGTCGATGCTCGGCACATCCTGCAGCATCTCGATCGCGCACGTGCCCTGGCCGGCGATCACGCGGACGTCGTCGAACGGATGGACGAAGGTCAGCCCGCGCTCGCCTTCGAGCTCGCGGGCGTGCGCATAGGCCGCGTCGAACGTGTCGCCGAACAGCACGACGGTCGCGCCGTGGCCCTCGGTCTGCGTCACCTTCACCGTCGGCGTGTTGGTCGGCATCACGATCGTCGCCGGGATGCCGAGGCGATTGGCGTGATAGGCCAGGCCCTGCGCATGGTTTCCGGCCGACGCCGCGATCACGCCGCTGGTGCCCGCGGGCAACTGCAACAGCGTGTTGAGCGCGCCGCGCTCCTTGTACGCCGCGGTGAATTGCAGGTTCTCGAACTTGAGATAGACCGTCGCCCCGGTCAGCTCGGACAGCGTCTTGCTGATGAACGTCGGCGTCCGCACGATCTGATCGGCGATCCGCGCGTGCGCGGCATGGACATCGGCGAGGGTGACGGGGAGGGTTTCGGGCGCGGGGCGGGGATGAGTAGCCATGCCGCCGCCTAGACCATCTGGCGCGACGAAGGAACATTGCTTATCGCATTGCGCATGCAGACCAAGTTCTTCGCCCGTCGCGCCGCATTCGTCCTCGCGGCGCTCTCGCTCCCGAATGCTGCCTTTGCCGATGGGTTGATCGACAATGTCACCGGCATCACGCTCGACAAGGACGGCAAGGTCCTGCGCTTCACCGGCCTGCTGATCTCGCCCGAGGGCAAGGTCGTCAGGCTGCTCGCCGACAGCGAGAAGCGCCCGGTCAAATTGGATTGGCGCGCCGACGAACATGGCAAGGTGCTGCTCCCCGGTTTCATCGACGCGCATGGGCATGTCATGGAATTGGGCTTCCGCGCGCTCGAGCTCGATCTGTCGGGCACCAAGTCGCTCGACGAGGCCAAGGCGCGGATCGCGGCATACGCCGCCGCCAACCCCGAGAAGAAGTGGATCATCGGCGGCGGGTGGAACCAGGAGGTGTGGGCGCTCGGCCGCTTCCCGACTGCCGCCGATCTCGACGCGGTGGTGAGCGATCGCCCGGTCTGGCTCGCCCGCGCCGACGGGCATGCGAGCTGGGGCAACAACGCCGCGCTCAAAGCGGCGGGGGTCACGGCCAAGTCGGTCGCCCCCGCGGGCGGGCGGATCGAGAAGACCGGCCCGCTACCGAGCGGCGTGTTCGTCGATGCGGCGCAATCGCTGGTCGAGAAGGTCGTGCCGCAGCCGCAGCCCAAGGAGCGCGACGTCGCCTTCCTCAAGGCGCAGGAGATCCTGATGTCGTACGGCATCACCGCGACCGCCGACATGGGCACGAGCATGGACGACTGGCTGGCGTATCGCCGCACCGGCGACGCGGGCAATCTGCGCGTGCGGATCATGAGCTATGGCATGGGGGTCGATACCGCGGTGCGGATCGGCGGCGCCGGGCCGACGCCGTGGCTCTATGGCGATCGGCTGCGGATGGGCGGGGTCAAGCTCTATGCCGATGGCGCGCTCGGGTCGCGCGGCGCTTGGCTCAAAAAGCCGTATAGCGATGCGCCGGGGCAAACGGGGGCGGGGTTCATGTCCGACGACGTGATCCGCAATTACATTAGCCGCGCCGCGCTCGACCATTACCAAGTCGCGGTCCATGCGATCGGCGACCGCGCCAATGCCGAGGTCCTCTCGGCGATCGAGGACATGGCCGATACGTACAAGGGCGATCGCCGCTGGCGGATCGAACATGCACAGATCGTCGATCCGGTCGATCTGCCGCGCTTCGGGAAGAACGGCATCATCGCCTCGATGCAGCCGACGCACCAGACGAGCGACCGCGCAATGGCCGAGGCGCGGCTCGGGCCCGATCGGCTTGTCGGCGCCTATGCGTGGAACTCGATGCTGAAGAACGGTGCGACGCTCGCCTTCGGGTCGGACTATCCGGTCGAGAAGCCCGATGCGTTCGCCGGCTGGGCGGCGGCGTTCACGCGGCAGGATGTCGATGGGCAGCCGTTCGGCGGTTGGCGCCCCGAAGAGCGCATCACGCGCGAGCAGGCGTGGTGGGCGTTCACTGGGGGCGCGGCCTATGCCGGCTTTGCCGAGGACAAGTTCGGGCGCCTGGGCGTCGGGCAGCGCGCCGACTTCATCATCGTCGACCGCGACCCGCTGCTCGCCTCGCCGACCGAATTGCGCGCGACCAAGGTCGAGCAGACCTGGATCGGCGGCGCCAAGGCATGGAGCCGCAAGTAAAGAAAAGGCGATTACGTATTTGACAAACCCAGCGCATCGGCTAGGGTGAATGGCATAGGAGCAATGCCGTTATGTCCGTTCTTTGCCAGCCCCGCTTCCACGACGAAGCCGCAGCCTTCGCCTATCTCGAAAGCCTGATCTGGGCGGACGGCAAGGTCTGCCCGCATTGTGGCATCGTCAACGGCCGCATGTACGATCTGGCTGGCGTTCGCGGCAAGCCGAGCAAAAAGAGCCCGGAGGGCGCGCTGCGTCACGGCCTCAAGAAGTGTGGTGAGTGCCGCAAGCAGTTCACGATCAAGGTTGGCACGGTGTTCGAGGATGCCAAGCTACCGCTGCACATCATGCTACAGGCTGTGCATCTAATGATGTCGAGCAAGAAGGGCATCAGTTCGCATCAGCTGAGCCGCATCCTCGAAATCCAGTATAATTCGGCGTGGTTCCTTTCGCATCGCATTCGCGAGGCCATGCGCTCGGGCGACCTCGCGCCGTTCGGCTCGGGTGGCGGCATCGTGGAAGTGGACGAGACGTTTATCGGTCGCATCAAGGGCGCGCCGGTCAAGCGCGCGTTCCACCACAAGATGAAGGTGCTGGCGCTGGTAGATCGCGACAGCGGCAAGGCTCGCACGATGGTCGTGGATAACGTGACCGCTGCGACGCTGATGCCGATCGTTCGCGCCAACGTCGCCAAGGAAGCGACGATCATGACCGACGAACACAAGGCCTACAGCAAGATCAGCGCTCACTTCGCGGGTCATGGGACCACGAACCACAGCGCCGGTCAGTATGTCGATTACGCCGACCGCGCGATCCACAGTAACACGGTGGAGGGCTATTTCTCGATCTTCAAGCGCGGTATGAAGGGCATCTACCAGCATTGCGGCGAGCAGCACCTTCACCGCTACCTCGCGGAGTTCGAGTTCCGGTATAACAATCGACTCGCGAACGGCGTTGATGATCGCGCGCGCGCCGACAACGCGCTGTTGGGGATCGTCGGTAAGCGCCTGACCTACGCAGCACCTAACGGGAACGCCTAGGAGCAGCGCCAAGGCTGTACGATGGAAACATGGCCGCTGGCGATGTAAGCCGCACCGCAATGGCAGCTAGCGCGCCGCGCATAAACTAGTAGTTTACAGGTTGAGGACCGGCCCCTAGAATCTCCTACGGAGATTTTAACGACGGGAAAATAATGTCGCGGCTGCGCGTCCGGTTGGTGTTGAATGAGGGTGGAGAGGGTGCACCTCTTGGCCAGATCATCGACATTAGCCGCGAGTTCGAGCGCTTCCTCAGGCTGCTAGCCGAGGACTCGGGCATTGCCGTAAACCGCCGTGACTGGGTGGCTCGCAAGTTTGAAAACAAGTCAGTGCGCTTCGACGTTGAGGCCCCGACCGGCTCCGACGAGACCGCAATCGAAGAGTTCAATTCAAAATTTGCTGCCGTCGATAGCTTCGACCCGGCGGCTCAAAAGCTGCCTACCGGCGTCCGGTTTGCCACGGTGTTGCAATACGCGAAGGCTGCCGAGGCGCTTGCCGCGCACGAAAATGTCAGTTTCGGGCTCTACCGGTCGGATGGTGACAAGCCCTTCACCTACAAACGGCTGTCCAAATTACGTGCGAACGAGCTTCAGCAAAGGCTCAATGAAAAATTGGTTTTCAAGACCACCGTGCAAGGCATTATGCACAATGTCGGCATCGAAGAGCATTATTTCCAATTACGCGAAAGAAAGAGTCAGCGCCTTTTGCGATGTGACTTTCCAGCCGCGCTTTATGATGAGGTTCATGCGGCAGCTGCCCTCCCTGAAACCTTGGTTTATGTTCGGGGCCACGTCTCGGAGCGTCGGGTAGATCGCTTTGTTGAGAGCGTGAAAGTGGAGAAAGTACGCGCCGCGCCAGCTATTCCCGATCTGCTTGGCAAGCTCTTCGGTCACGTGCCAGATTATACTCAGGGAATGAGCACCGAAGAGTTCACTGAGAGCAGCTGGGGTGAGGATGAGTAAGCCGGTTATCTACCTAGACACTTGCCCGATTATCGACCTGGTGAAGGTGAAGCGCGGTATTGAGGTCGAAGCGGGTAGAGGTAACGAGGCTTGGTTTACCGAGCGCCTCATCGCGACGGCGCGCGCTGGGCATATCCGATTAGTATCGTCCGCCATAATCCTCATAGAGGGCACTCACGTAAGCGAGGGGATGCCAACCCCCGACGAAACCAAAGACCTCTTCAACGACTTTCTATGGTCGGGCGTGATAGAGATGGTCGCTGTCGATCCGTTCGTATGTGAACGGGCGCGCGACTTTCGGTGGAGAGATGGAGTCGTGCTGGGCAATGCAGATGCGATTCACGTCGCTACGGCGTTGATGGAAAACGCAGTCGAATTTCTCACTACGGACGGCAAACTAGAGCGCAAGCTGAAGCATCTCGACGTCGTCACGCGCAGCGCCGGGCTGGTGATGACCGATCCGAGCAAGACCGCGCATCTGCCAGAGGAGTTTCGTAGTGCCGACTTCTTCGGATAAAACCCAACTCGACAAGTTCAAGGAAGCCGCGCGCGACCTCGAAACCGACGACGACGAAGCGCGCTTTGACGAGCGGATGAAAAAGCTGGTGAAGCATAAACCTGCACCAGAACGGCAGGAGAAGTAATTTGCCGAAGCGCAACCCAGTGCGCAAGTGGTTCGGGCGAGGCTATCTGCCGGGACACCGCACTTGGGTTCCGAGGACGTGGGAGGGCGAACTCATCTTTTTTGCCGTTTTGCTTACGCCGTTCGCAATCGCGATATTTCGATCGTTTTGACCGGGTTTGTCAAATACGTAATCGCCAAAGAAAAGGCCGCGACGTCCCCCGATGTCGCGGCCTGTCTCCCGCCGCAGCGGGAGCGGTAAACTGTTGGGCGATCAGGCGACGGCCGCGGGTGCCATCATCTCGTCGGCCTCGCGCAGCACATAGCCGCGGCCCCAGACGGTCTCGATGTAATTCTCGCCTTCGCAGGCGAGCGACAGCTTCTTGCGCAGCTTGCAGATAAAGACGTCGATGATCTTGAGTTCGGGTTCGTCCATCCCGCCATAGAGGTGGTTGAGGAACATTTCCTTGGTTAGCGTGGTGCCCTTGCGCAGGCTCAGCAGCTCGAGCATCGCATATTCCTTGCCGGTCAGATGGACGCGGCTGCCATCGACTTCGACCGTCTTGGCGTCGAGGTTGACCGCAAGCTTGCCGGTGCGGATGACCGATTGGCTATGGCCCTTCGAGCGGCGCACGACGGCGTGGATGCGCGCGGTGAGTTCTTCGCGGTGGAACGGCTTGGTGACGTAATCGTCGGCGCCGAAGCCGAAGCTGCGGACCTTGCTGTCCATCTCGTTGATGCCCGACAGGATCAGCACCGGCGTCTGGACGCGCGCGACGCGGAGCTTTTTCAGCACGTCGTAGCCGTGCATGTCGGGCAAATTGAGGTCGAGCAGGATGATGTCGTAATCGTAGAGCTTGCCGAGATCCAAGCCTTCCTCGCCGAGGTCGGTCTTGTAGACGTTGAAGCCTTCGGCCGTCAGCATGAGCTCGATCGCCTTGGCGGTCGTCGGCTCGTCCTCGATCAACAATACGCGCATCTGGCGGTCCCCATTGCTTACCAGACGATCGGAGCTCCCTGCGGCCCGATATGCCTGACACAAACCATTAACCTGATCAGTGATGAAGGCAAAAGGTTAATTTCGCATTAATCGGCCTGAATCCGCGATTCGCGGGGTGATTCGGCATCGTCTGTGAGGTCCTCGCCGAGCACCTCGCGCAGATACAGGCTGCGCACGAGCGAAAATCCGACCACCAGCAGTCCTGCCGAAAAGAAGAGCCCGAACAGCCCGAACACGAAGCCGATCGCAATGATCGCGAACACCGTGATCGCGGGCGGGATGTCGATCACGCGGCTTTGGACATAGGGCGTGACGAAGTTGGTCTGGATCACGCGGACGATCGCATAGGTGATCAGCGTGCCCATCAACGGCGCCGTACCCGCGGTCGCGGCAAGCCCGAGCGCGGGAAGCATTGCAGCGGTAGGCCCGACATAGGGAATGAATTCGCTAAGGCCCGCCAGCAGCCCGAGCGCCCACGCCGAGGGCACGCCAGCGATCCACAGCCCCGTGCCGACGAGCAGCCCCATCGAGGTCATCCCGATCAGCTCGGCGCGCAGCCACAGCCGCAGCGTCGTGCCGACATCGACCAGCGCATCGGCAAACGCCGGGCGCACCGATGGCGGCACGAGCAGCAACGCGCCGCGCTGATAGACGTCGGGGTCGGCGGAGAAGAACAGGGCGCCGACGAGGAGGAGGATGCAGTTGAGCAGCAACTGGCCGCTGCCGCTCAGCAGGCCCCCGATGTCGCTGGCGACGCGCGATCCGGCGAATGCCGCCTTGACCGCTTCGACGATCTTCGCACCGACCGGCGATTGCGACATCCAGTGCGAAAGCTGGTCGAGCAGATGCGGCAATTGCGAGACGAGCTGGTTGATCTGCTGCGCGAATTCGACGCCGAACAGCCAGCCGAGGAACCCGATCACCGCGAGCACCGTGGTCACCGCGAGCGGCATCGTCGCGCGTTGCGGGACGACCCTGCCATAGAGCTCGGCAATCGCGCGGATGGCGACCGCGCCGAGCATCGAGCCGAACGCGAGGATCAGCAGATTGCCCGCACGCCATACCGCCGCAGTGAGCGCGACGATCAGAATGACGATCAGGACCCGGCGGATGAACCGGGCATCGTCGGCATCGGGGGCAAGGCGCTTCACCCTTCGCGAACGCAAGGGTTGCGAACTTTCTCCGTCAGAAAATCCATCAGCGCCTCGACGCGCGCGGGCCGCAGTGCACTTGGCGGGGTCACCAGATGCAGCGCGATCGGCGGTCCGTGCCAGTCGGCGAGCACGACCTCGAGCTTCCCCGAGGCAAGGTCGGGGCCGACAATGAAGTCGGGCAGCAAGCCGATGCCGAGTCCAGCGCGGAGCGCCGGGAGCAGCGCGTCGCCGCTGTTCGCCGATAGCGGGCCTCTCGGCCGCACGGCAGCTTCTGCACCACCAGGGCCGAAGAAGCGCCACGGTCCGGTGACGTTGGTATAGCCGAAACAGGCATGTTCGCCGAGTTGCGCGGGATGGGTCGGTCGGCCCTCTCGCGCGAAATACTCAGGCGAGCCGACGATATGGATGGCGATCGGCCCAAGCCGACGCGCGCGCAGCGAACTGTCGGGCAGGTCGGCGATCCGCAGCGCGATATCGAACCCTTCGGCAACGATATCGACCTTGGCGTCGGACAGGATCAGCTCGATCTCGATGCCGGGATGGAGCAGCAGGAACTCGGCGACGAGCGGCGCGACGATCGCGAGGCCGAGCGTCATCGGTGCGCTCAGCCGTACCAGCCCGGTCGGGGTCGTCGCGGCATCGTGCGCGGCTTCCTCGGCGGCGATCGCCTCGGCGAGAATCCGGGCGGCATGTTCCGCCAGGCCCTTGCCGGTCTCGGTCAAGGTCAACCGGCGCGACGTGCGGTGGAACAGCGATTGCCCGAGATGCGCCTCGAGCCGCGTCACCGCTTTCGACACCGTCGCCTTCGAAACGCCGATCGAATCGGCGGCTCCACTGAAGGAGCGGTGTTCGACCACACTGGCGAAAATCGCCCAGGCTTCGAGATCGGGAAGACGCATTTGGTACAGGGCTCCAGGCGACGCGTTTCCTTACATGTCGAAACGATCGGTTTCCAGTGTTTCCATTTACCGCGCAATCCAAACGCCTATCTTGGTGCCAACGCAATTCCTTCGGGAGATCCGCAATGATCGAGAAACGTTCGTTCGAGAGCCTCGGCCATGCCGAGCATGGCTGGCTCAACGCCCGCCACCATTTTTCCTTCGCCAATTATTACGAGCCCGCTCGGATGGGCTGGGGCGCGATCCGCGTGTGGAACGACGACGAGATCGCCGCGAACAGTGGCTTCCCGCCGCATCCGCACCGCGACATGGAAATCGTCACCTATGTTCGCAAGGGCGCGATCACGCACAAGGATTCGATGGGCAATGAAGGCCGCACCGGGGCGGGTGACGTCCAGGTGATGAGCGCCGGGACCGGCGTGCGCCATGCCGAATATAACCTCGAGCCCGAGCAGACGACAATCTTCCAGATCTGGATCGAGCCGAGCCGCAAGGGCGGATCGCCGAGCTGGGGTGCCAAGCCCTTCCCGAAGGACGATCGCTCGGGGCAGTTCGTGACGCTGGCGAGCGGCTTTGCCGAGGACACCGATGCGCTGCCGATCCGTGCCGAGGCGCGCGTGCTCGCAGCACTCGTGCGGGCTGGCGAGACGATCACGCACGAAGTCGGCCCCGGGCGGCACGCGTATCTCGTGCCAGCGACAGGATCGGTCGAGATCGACGGCCAGACCTTCAAGGCGCGCGATGGCGCGGCGATGGATGGCGGGCAGACCGTGACGATCACCGCGCTCGAAGATGCCGAACTGGTGCTCGTCGACAGCCAGTAGCGTACGCGTATCCCCCTCCCGCTTGCGGGAGGGGTTAGGGGAGGGGCGTGCCTCGGGCGCTAACCTCTCCGTGTCAGACTTCCCTCCCCCAACCCCTCCCGCAAGCGGGAGGGGAGCTAGCAGAAGAAGGACTATCCGATGACCAAAGTTCTCGTGCTCTATTACTCGTCCTACGGCCATATCGAGCAGATGGCCGACGCCGTCGCCGAAGGCGCGCGCGCCGGTGGTGCCGAGGTCGACATCCGCCGCGTCGCCGAAACCGCGCCGCAGGCAGTCGTCGAAGCGGCGCACTTCAAGACCGATACCGCGCACGAAGTGATCTCCGGCCCCGACGCGCTCGCTGACTATGACGCGATCATCGTCGGCGCACCGACGCGCTTTGGTCGCATGCCGAGCCAGATGGCGTCGTTCTGGGATACCACCGGCGGGCTGTGGTTCGGCGGCAAGCTGATCGGCAAGGTCGGCGGTGCCTTCACCTCGACCGCGAGCCAGCATGGCGGGCAGGAGACGACGCTGTTCTCGATCATCACGAACCTGATGCATCACGGCATGACGATCGTTGGCCTCGACTACGGCTTCCAGGGCATGACCGGCGTCAAGGAAGTGGTCGGCGGCACGCCGTATGGCGCATCGACGATCGCCGATGGTGACGGCAGCCGCCAGCCGCATGCCGAAGAGCTCGCCGGCGCGCGCTATCAGGGCAAGCGCATCGCCGAGACGGCGGCCAAGCTCAAAGCCTGAACCATTTGCGCCTCCGCCGCTCGACCGGAGCGATGATCGGCGGAGGCAGCAATTGCGGGAGCATGACCGGTGGCGGCACCGACGGTGGCTTGAGCCAGAGGTCGGATATGTCGGTCACCCGCGGGCTCGCCGGGTAGCTCGCGCGCGCGCGGCCGACCGCCAGGCGCGCGCGCGTCGCGCCAGGCACCTTCAGATTGGCGCCGACCCAGCGCCAATGCCACGGCTCCCACGTGACGCCTTGCGCATTGCCGATCGGGAACGACAGTTCGAAACCGAAGTCGGGCGCGTGGCTGATCAACCAGCGACCCGCGGGGGTCGTCGCGATGCAACTGTCGACATCTGCGCATCCCGCAGACGGCCGAATCGCGAAGTCGATCGCATAGCCCGTTGCGTGCTCGCTGAACCCCGGCGGCGCGACCGTCAGCGCGCGCATCGCCGGGTCGCCGCAATGGCCGCGTCTGCGATTGTGGCAAAAGACCGCGCGCTGGTGCGCAATCGAGCGGAAGCACGACAGGCCGCGGAGCGTCTTGCCTACGCTGGGCGTCAGCGCGGCGGCGGTCAGCATCCGCGCAAGGTCGGGCGCGGCATCGCGATTGATCACGCAAGGCTGGCCGACCGCGAAACCGGGCGGCGCCGCAACCAGATCGCCGCTTGCGACTTCAGAATAGGGCAGGTGGCCAAGCATGCGTCCGTCGGCCATCGCGGCGGGGAGGTCGCCGGGATAAAGGCCAGCCGGAACAGCCGTTTGGGCGAGCGTGGGGGAAGCCGCCCACGGCGCCAGCGCGATCCCCATCGCCCAAGTTCGCATCGCTCGCACGGCGCGGGCTCTGGCATGTCGGCGCTTGCGGTGGCAAGGGGGTGGGATGCTAGCCAATCATGTTCTTTTCCTCGACGGCGAGGCGCTTGTCATCGACAAGCCCGCCGGTCTCCCGGTCGATCGTCCGCGTGACGGATCGCTCTCCCTCGAAAACCATCTCGACGGGCTGACCTTCGCGTTCAAGCGCTGGCCGGTGCCGGTGCATCGGCTCGATCGCGACACGTCGGGCTGCCTGCTGCTGTCGCGCAATCCCAAGGCGCACGCCCGCCTGCAACAGGCGTTCGAGCAGGGGCTGGTGCGCAAGCGCTATCTCGCGGTGCTCGAGGGCGTGGTCGAGGGTGAGAGCGGGCTGATCGATCTCGCGCTTGCGAAGGTCAGCACCGAAGAGACCGGCTGGCGGATGGTCGGCGATCCGCTCGGCGCCAAGGGCAGCAAGGCATCGCGGACCGCGTGGCGCGTGCTGTCGATCAAGGACGGGCGCAGCTTCGTCGAGTTCATCCCCGAGACCGGGCGGACGCACCAAATCCGCGTCCATGCTGCCGAGGCGCTCGGCGCTGCGGTGGTCGGCGATCCGATTTACGGCAACGGCACCAAGGCGAACGGCGCCGCGACGCTGCTCCACGCCGCCGAATTGATGGTGCCACGGGCGGGCAAGGAGCCGATCATCGCCAAGGCGCCGCTCCCCGAGCGCTTCATCGCGGCGGGATTTACCGAAGCTGATGCCGCGCCCGCGCAATAGCGCTTTCCTCGCGTGACCTGACCGACTAAGCCCCGCGCTCCCCGGGGGGCCGCTTATGCGCGGCTGAGAGGTGGGCTGCAGCCCACGACCCGCTGAACCTGATCCGGTTGATACCGGCGTAGGGAGGGCTGGCGGCAGACTCCGTTACCCCTCCGTGTAGGAGTGACGACGGATGACGCGAAGGCTTTTCACGACCGACGGCATCGCGCGCAGCGCGCTCGGCTTCGCGCTGCTGTCGAGCGCGATGCTCGCGGTCCCGGCGTTCGCCGACGAAAAGGATCCGCCCGGCGATATCGTCGTTACCGGCCATCCCGATCCCGAAGGCCTGCTGCCCGACCAGCACGCGCCCAAGGCGCAAAGCGCGATTTCGGCCGATTTCATCACCAAGCAAGCGCCCACGCTCAACGCTTTCCAACTCATCGGCCTGCTGCCTGGCGCAAACGTCTCGTCGAGCGACCCCTACGGCCTGTCGACCAGCTCTAGCCTGACGCTGCGCGGGCTCGGGCAGGACGAGATCGGCGTGCTGCTCGAAGGCGCGCCGCAGAACGACATCGGCTATTATTACGCCTATCCCGCGCAGTTCGCCGATGCCGAGAATCTCAAGCAGATCACGCTCGCGCAAGGTGCGGTCGATCTCGATTCGCCGACCGTCGGCGGGGCGGGGGGGCTGCTGTCGCTGACGCTCGACGATCCCAAGGCGAGCCCGCAAGCGCTCGTCAATCTCTCGCTCGGATCGTACGCCGCGCGGCGCGCCTTCGTGCGGGTCGATACCGGCACGATCGGTCGGACCGGGCTCAAGGCGTTCGTGTCCTACTCCAATATCCGCGCCGACAATTGGCGCGGGGCGGGGTTCGACACGCGCCAGCATATCGACGCCAAGCTGCTCAACGAATGGGGCAACGGCAACCGCGCGAGCATCGCCGTGTCGTTCAACGATGCCAATTCCTCGACCTATCCCAGTCCGACGCTCGCCGACTGGAACGCCCAGGGGCGGGGGTTCAATTATGACCGCAACTATAGCGCCGGGAATACGAATTACTGGCGGCTCCATCGCGCGCCGTTCCGCAACGTCTATCTCGCGGCACCGCTGCATCTGGCGCTCAGCGACCGGCTGACGCTCGACACGACGAGCTATCTCCAGTTCGGCTACGGCAACTCGCCCTACGGCACGGCGCTCTCGACCACCGGCAATTACCTCGGCACCGAGGCGCTCGGGCCGGTCGCGCTGCCCGGCGCGGTCGATGGCGCGGCGACCGTGCTCGGCAATTATACCGGCGACCAGTTCCGCGGCGGCACCGTCGCCAAGCTCACGCTGGCCGCCGGAGCGCACCGGATCACGGCTGGCCTGTGGTTCGATTACGGCAAGGACCGCGTGCTGCAGACCTATGGCGCGGTGCGCGCGGACGGGCGCCCGGTCGATCCGTGGGGCTATCAGGAGACGGCGATCCGCACTGCCGATGGCCGCCTGCTCGCCTATGAGGATAAGCGCACGCTCACGGTGACCAAGGGTTTCTTCCTCGCCGACAGCATAACGCTCACGCCGCGGCTGACCATCAACGTCGGGTTCAAGGGCGTCGATCTGCTGCGCAACGGGCGCAATTATTTGCCCGGTCCGCAATCGGTTGTACGCCGCGACAGCTTTGCCGCACTGCCGCGTGCGGCGGTCCATTATCAACTCGACGACCGGCAGCAGTTGTTCGCCAACGTCACCACCAACTTCCGCGGCCCCAACGAATTCACGCTCTACAACAGCTATTATGGCGGTGAACTCAGCACGCAGGGGACGAACGCGCTCAAGAACGAATATTCGGTCTCGCAGGAGCTTGGCTATCGCTACATCGGCCCGAGCCTGTCGGCGTCGGTGACCGCCTTCCATTACCATTTCCGCAATCGCCAGCTCGCCACGCTGGTCGATGTCGGCGGCGCGCAGGTCAATTCGACGCTCAACGCCGGCAGCCAGACGTCGTACGGCGTCGATGGCGAAATCGACTACCGCCCCGCCGCGGGGGTGAGCCTCTACGTCTCGGGCGAATATCTGCGCGCGCGGCTCGACAACGACCTGCCGGTCGGCGCGGATTTCCTGCCGACGCGTGGCAAGCATGCGGTATCGAGCCCGACCTTCCAGGCAGGGCTCGGCGGGACGTATGACGACGGCCGCTTCTTCGGCAGCAGCGCGCTGAAATATGTCGCGCGCCAATATGCCACCTTCGTCAATGACGAGAGCATCCCCGGCTATGCGACCCTCGACCTGTCGGTCGGCGTGCACCTGGCGAAGTGGCTCGACGGCAAGCGTACCGATCTGCGGCTCAATGCGATCAACGTCACCAATCCGCGCGTGCTGTCGGGCGTGGCGGCAGTGACCCCCAACGCGCGGGACACGATCGGGCGTCGCGGGAGCGTCATCGCCGGGGCAGCGCCAGCTTATTATGTCGGGAGCGGCGCGGCGCTGATCGCGACGCTGTCGCGCGTGTTCTGAGGCAATGGCCGCGAGCGCCCCGCATCTCGTCCACGGCATGGGCACCACGCTCGAGCCGCCGACCTGGCCTGCCATCACGCATGATGACGCGGCTGCTGCGCTCTTGCGCTTCCCTGCGGCCGGTCGGCTCGAAGCGCTCGAATGGCATTCGCCGCGGCCCTTCTCGGCGGCGGCGCGGGTGCGCACGACGCGCGGCATGTTCGTGCTCAAGCGGCACCATCCGGCGGTGCGGACGCCTGCCGGCCTGGCGGAGGAGCACGCCTTCATCGCGCATCTCGCCGCGGCCGGGATACCGGTGCCCGAAATCCTGCTGACCGACGCCGGGACGAGCGCGATCACCGTCGGCGACTGGACCTATGAGCTGCACCGCCAAGGCGCGGGGCTCGACCTGTATCGCGAGCGGCTTTCCTGGACCCCGTACCTCGCGGCCTCGCACGCGCATGCGGCAGGTGCGTCGCTCGCACGGCTACACGCAGCATCGCGCGGTTTCGCAGCGCCGGCGCGCGCGGTGCAGCCCTTGGTTGCGAGCTTCAATATTCTTCCCAGCACCGATCCGTTGGCGGCCACCGAGGCCTATGTCGCGGCGCGGCCGGCACTAGCGGCATTCCTCGAACCGCGCGTCTGGCGGCCGGCGGTGGCGCGACTGTTTGCCGAGCTCGGCCAGGGTGTGCCGGCAGCGCTGGCGGGGCGCGAGGCGCTGTGGACGCATAACGACTGGCATCCCTCGAACGTGCTGTGGAACGCGGACGGGCAGGTGGAGACGGTGTTCGACTTCGGTCTCGCCGACCGCACCTGCGCGGCGCACGATCTCGCGACCGCAATCGAGCGCACTGCGATCGACTGGTTGGCGTTGGGGCAGGGGAGAGACGCGACGATCGGCCATCCCGAAACCGCGCAAGCGCTGCTCGCGGGGTATGCGACGGTGATCCCGCTCGACCGCGGCGAGGTGGCGGCGGTGCTGCGCGTGCTGCCGCTCGTCCATTTCGAATTCGCGCTGTCCGAGATCGACTATTTCACGGGTGTCGTCGGGGATGACGAGCAGGCGAGTGTGGCGTGGGACCAGTATCTGCTCGGCCACGCCGAATGGTTCATCGCGCCACACGGACAAGCTTTCCTGAACACCATCGAGCATGGGCCACTCGGCTGATGTCCGCGCTCGAGATCGTCGCTGTCATCGTCAGCTTTCTGGGGATCTGGCTTACCGCCGTGCGGCGGATGCTGTGCTGGCCGATCAACCTGCTGGCCTGTGCGCTCTACTTCAAGCTGTTCCTCGACGTTCGGCTCTATGCCGACATGGTGCTGCAAGCGCTGTTCGGCATCGCCATCGTGTATGGCTGGATCGTCTGGGCGCGCGGCAAGGAAGATGATGGCGACGTCGTGGTCGAGCCGCTGCGCGCGGGGCCTGCGGCAATCGCGCTTGCGGCGGGCGCGATCGGGGCGGTCACGATCGGGTGGGGCACGAGCCACTATACCGATGCGGCACTGCCGTGGATCGACTCCGCGCTGAGCAGCTTCAGCCTCGTCGCGCAATATTGGACGGCACGGCGCCATCGCGAAAGCTGGCTGCTGTGGGTCGCGGTCGACGTAATCTATGTCGGCATGTTCGTGTTCAAGGGGCTGATGCTCACCGCCGGCCTCTATGCCGCGATGATCGTCCTGGCAGGGCTTGGCTATCGCCGCTGGCGGACCGCGCAGCGCGTTTGACGCTGCGACGGCGGGTAGTTCTTACCTAGCGCATGGCGCAAAAATACTAGGAACCGCGCATCGACCTCGCCGTTATATGGGTCCGATCCGAGCACAATTCGGTGGTGTGCGATGCCGGGCAAGGGATGTTCCCTGCGCTGGGCACCACGCCGCGGTTGCGGATTTCTTCTTCGGACAAGGAGCGAGAAAATGAACAAGGACGAATTCCAGGGCGGTGCACGCTATATCGGCGGCAAGATCGAAAAGGCCGTTGGCGACACTGTCAACAGCCGCGACTGGCAAGTCGATGGCGTTGTCGATCAGGTCGCCGGTGGCGCGCAGAACCTCTACGGTCGTGCAAAGTCGGCGATCGGCGACGTCGTCGACGGCGCCCCTGAGCTTGCCGACAAGATCGGCAGCGAGGCGCGGGTCGCCGGTGATCGTGCGCTGGACGCCGCCAAGCGCGGTGCGCGGACGGCGCAGGACTCAGTCAAGCAGGCACCCGTGCTCTGGGCGCTCGGCGCGGCAGCGCTCGGCTACGGCCTGGCGTGGCTCGTGCACGGCCAGCGCGACTGATCGCGTGACCGTGGCCCCGGCCCTTAAGTCGCTGCGGGACTCCGCCGATCTGCGCCATTTGCGCCAGATCATCGCGGGGCTCGACGAAGGCGTCATCCTGGTCGACCCCGACCAATCGATCCTGTGGGCCAACGAAGCGGCGCTCGGGATGCACGGGGTCGACTCGGTCGAGGCGCTCGGGGCCACGGTCGACGATTATCGCCAGCGCTTCCAGCTGCGCTATCGCAACAACCACCGCTTGCGCGGCGCCGATTATCCGATCGAGCGCGTGGTTGCGGGCGAGGCCTTTTCCGAGGTCGTTGTCGAAGTCGCGGTCGCAGGCGAGGCCGAGCCGCGCTGGGTCCACCAAGTGCGCAGCCTGGTGCTGACCAACGCCGAGGACGAGCCCGAATGTCTCGTCCTGGTAATCCAGGACGTCTCGGCACGCTTCGAGGCGGAGGATCGGTTCGAACAGTCGTTCAACGCCAATCCGGCACCGGCGGTCATCTGCCGGCTGAACGACCTGCGCTTCGTGAAGGTCAATCAGGGCTTTCTCGACATGACCGGGCACGACCGCGACACCGTGCTCGCAAAGACGGTCTACGACATCGACGTTCTGGCGCGCGCCGAGAAGCGCGATCTCGGCAAGGAGCGGCTCTCCGAGGGGCGGACCATCCCGCAGATGGAGGCCGAACTCGACTTGCCCACTGGCGAGACGAAACTCGTCATCGTCGCGGGGCAGCCGATCGACATGGGCGATCAACCGTGCATGCTGTTCACCTTCGCCGATCTCGAACCGCGTCGGAAAGCCGAAAACGCGCTGCGGCAGAGCGAGGAGCGCTTCACGCGGACCTTCTCGCTTGCGCCCGTGGCGCTCGCGATCGGTGCGCTTGACGGGCATCGGCTGTGCGACGTCAACGCGGCCTTCACCGCGCTGACGGGCTATGCCGCCGACGAAATCATCGGGCGTCCGCTCGGCGAAGTCGGCTTGTGGGAGACCCCGGCGCTGCAACACGCGCTCGAGGGCGAGATCGATGCGGGGCATGCGCTGCGCGATCGCGAAGTCCGGATCCGTTTGAAGGACGGCGCGGTCATCGACGGTATCGTTTCGACCGAGCCGATCCTGCTGCGTGACGAAGCGTGCGTGCTGTGGGCGATGCGCGACATCAGCACGCGCAAGGCGTCCGAACGCGAACTGGTCGGCGCGATCGAGGCGGTGATGAAGGATACCAGCTGGCTGAGCCGCTCGATTATGGAGAAGCTGGCGCGGATCCGCGCGCCGCAGGCCGAGCCGAGCGGAGTCGGGCTCGATGAGCTGACGCAGCGCGAGCGCGAAGTGCTGGCGTTGATCTGTCGCGGGCTCGACGACAAGTCGATCGCGCGGACGCTCGATCTGTCGGGCAATACCGTGCGCAACCATGTCGCGCGGATTTATGCCAAGATCGGCGTCAATCGCCGCAACGCCGCTGCGGCATGGGCACGCGCGCGCGGCTTCGATGGCGACTCGATGTCGACATCGTCGACGAACGAACCGTCCGAACGGGAGGTGGCAGCATGAAGCAGCGCCGCGACAAGGGCCGCGCCCGCCAGGCGAAGGGCTCGGTCCAGGAAGCGATCGGCAAGATCATCGGCGACGCCGATGTCGAACGGCAGGGGCGGCGCGAAAGCGAAGCCGGAGCCGATCAGGCCCGGGGCGAAAGCCCCATGATTAAGGACGGCGACGACTGACGCCGGTCCGGCAATTTTCTACCAACAGGAGTGACTATGGCTACCAATCTGACACCCGGCTTCGTGCCGGTTGATGACGCGCGTCTGGTGAAGACGCCGACGCGCATTTCGTGGGGTGCAATCTTCGCCGGCGTCGTGCTGGCGATCGCGATCCAGCTCGTGCTCGGCATTCTTGGCACAGGGATCGGGCTCAGCCTCGTCAATCCGGTCGAGGGCACGACACCAGGGGCGACCGGCTTCGGCATCGGCGCCGGGTTGTACTGGATCGTTACGACCGTGATCGCGCTGGGTGCCGGCGGCTATGCAGCGGCACGCGTCGCTGGCGTGCACGATCGCTTTGATGGTCTGGTCCACGGCCTGGTCGTCTGGGGCGTCACGCTGATCCTGACGCTGTATCTGCTCACGTCGGCGGTCGGCGGGATCATCGGCGGCGCGTTCCGCACCGTCGGCGCGGTTGCAGGCGCAGCCGGTAGCGGGATCGGTGCGGCGGCTCCCAAGGTTGCCGACGTGGCTGGCGTCGATACGTCCGACGTCCGCAACGAAGCCGCTGCCTATCTGTCGACCGCACCGTCCGACCCGGCGCAGATGACGCCCGAGCAGGCGCAGAAGGAAATCGCCAAGCAGCTGCCCGCGCTCGCTCGCGGTGGCACCGACGGCGCGCAGGCCGAAAGCCGGATCGTCGACATCGTCGCCGCCCAGCGCAAGATCAGCCGTCCCGAGGCACAGGCCCAGGTGACGCAAGCCAAGGCGCAGTTCGTCAAGACCAAGAACGACGCGATCAGTACTGCCAAGTCGGCGACCGACACCGCCGCCGGTGTGGCAGCGGGGACGTCGTTCATGCTGGTGATCGCGCTTCTGATCGGCGCCGGTGCCGCCGGCTTCGGGGCGACCACGGCCACGCGCCGCCGTCTTTAACACGCATGCAGTGCCGCCCGGATCCCGGGCGGCATTGTCGTTACGCGACGTGTCCTGCGGCTCGGCCTTCAGCCGGTTGCCGCAGGACACCGACCAGACGGCCACACGCGCGCAGGTCGATCGGCCAGCGCCTACCCCCGCCGCAAGCTGTCGGCATCGATCCGACCTGTCTGGCAATCGATTGCGGCAGCATCGCGCGCTTGCCCGCGCCGCCGCATGGCCGCACCGGTTGCTGCGCAAGGCAGCGATACAGCATAACCAGCATCGGCGCCGCGAAAGCGCGATGCGGCGCTGGCCGAATGCCGGGCGCGAAACGCAGCTTCGCCAGCTGTTTACCTGTCAAAGACGCCCGCATATACGACGCCAGCGTCGGCGTTCGGTCCGGAGTCACGGCGCGACACCTACCGAGAGAGGATTTCTTGATGACGCTTCGTGTCGCCGCCATGCCCTTGCTGCTCGTCGCCGCCACCGCGTCCGCCCAAGTCGCCGCACCACCGCCGCCCGCGAAGGTCGCACCGGTCGCCGGGACGCCGGTGCTGCCCGCGTGGACCAAGCCCGCGATCCGCGGCGCGTGGAACGATGCGAAGCGCGCTCCCGATGCGCGTGCAAAGGCGCTGGTTTCGGCAATGACACGCGACGAGAAGCTCACCTTGGTGTTCGGCTATTTCGGGACGGATTTCCCGATCTTCCTCTACAAGGCTCCGGTCGAGGCGCATGTCGGCTCGGCCGGCTATGTCCCCGCGATCGCGCGGCTCGGTATTCCGGCGCAGCATCAAACCGACGCCGGCGTCGGTGTCGCGACGCAGGGGGGTGCCGCGGTCAAGCGCGAGCGGACCGCTTTGCCGTCGAACCTGGCGATCGCCGCGAGCTGGGACGTTGCGATCGCGCATGCCGGCGGCGCGATGATCGGTGACGAAGCGCGCCGTTCGGGCTTCAACGTCATGCTGGCGGGCGGCGTCGATCTGCTGCGCGAGCCGCGCAACGGCCGAAATTTCGAATATGGCGGCGAGGATCCGCTGCTCGCCGGGACGATCGTTGCCGAGCAAGTGCGCGGTATCCAGTCGAACCACGTCGTCTCGACGATCAAGCATTATGCGTTCAACGATCAGGAAACCGATCGCAACGCCGGCAATTCGATCATCGCGCACAGCGCCGCCCGCGTGTCCGACCTGCTCGCCTTCCAGCTGGCGATCGAGCGCGCCGATCCGGGGTCGATCATGTGTTCGTACAACCGCGTCGACGGCGCCTATGCCTGCGAGAATAGCTGGCTGCTGACCGATGTCCTGCGCACCGACTGGGGCTTCAAGGGCTATGTGATGAGCGATTGGGGGGCGACACACAGCACCGCGCCCGCCGCCAATGCCGGGCTCGACCAGGATTCGGGCTTTCCCTTCGACACGCAGCCCTTCTTCGGCGCGCCGCTGCGCCAGGCGCTCGATAGCGGAGCGGTGACGCCCGCGCGGCTCGACGTGATGACGCACCGGATCCTGCGCGCGATGTTCGCGCAAGGGCTGTTCGAGCGTCCGGTCAGCGAACAGCCGATCGATCTTCCCGCGCACGCCGCCGTCACGCGCGCCGCAGCGGAGGCGGGCGCGGTTTTGCTCAAGAATGACGGTGACGTGCTCCCGCTCGCCGCGACCGCAAAGCGGATCGTCGTGATCGGCGGCCATGCCGACAAGGGGGTGCTCGCAGGCGGGGGATCCTCGCTCGTCTATCCGGTCGGCGGCAATGCCGTGCCGGGGCTGCTGCCAAAGACCTGGCCCGGCCCGATCATGTATTATCCCTCGTCGCCGCTCGACGAGATCAAGCGCCGCGCGCCGGGCGCGGAGGTCGCCTTTGCCGATGGCAGCGATCCCGCGGCGGCAGCGGCTCTGGCGCGCGGCGCCGATGTCGTGATCGTCTTTGCGACGCAGTGGCAGGGCGAATCGTTCGACGTGCCGATGGCGCTCGACGGCGCGCAGGATGCGCTGATCGACGCGGTCGGCGCGGCCAATTCCAAGACGGTCGTCGTGCTCGAAACCGGCAGCCAGGTCGCGATGCCGTGGCTCGGCAAGGTCGGAGCGGTGCTCGAGGCGTGGTATCCCGGCACTGCCGGCGGCGCCGCGATCGCCAATCTGCTGTTCGGCACGACCAATCCGTCGGGGCGCTTGCCGATGACCTTTGCGAGCAGCGTCGATCAGCTGCCCGATCCGGCCAAGCCGCATGCCGGCGACGTCGTCTACAAGGAAGGCGCGACGGTCGGTTACAAATGGTTCGACGCGAAGGCGATCACGCCGCTCTTCGCGTTCGGCCACGGCCTGTCCTATACGCGCTTCGCCACCGACGGGCTGACCGCGACCGCCGCCAACGGCGCGCTGACCGCCAGCTTCACGGTGCGCAACACCGGTGCGCGTGCTGGCGCGACGGTGCCGCAAATCTATGTCGCGCCGGTCGCGGGTGGATGGGAAGCGCCCAAGCGGCTCGGCGGCTTCACCAAGGTCGCGCTCGCGCCCGGCGCGCGCCAGACGGTGGCGGTGACGGTCGATCCACGCCTGCTCGCGACGTGGGACGAAGCCGGGCATCAGTGGCGGATCGCGGGTGGTCGCTACAAGGTGATGCTCGCCGACTCGGCGACCGACATTCGCCAGACCGTGACGGTGAGCCTGCCAGCGCGGACCATGCCGGCGACATGGCGCGCGCGGTAAGCGGCGTCCCCTGTTTTCTCTCGGCCCCCACCGGGGCTCGACGAATGCCGCCCGCGCGACAGCTGTTCCTCACCCGCCGTCGATGACGTGGGCTCGGCCTGTCGGGAAGGCCGACTCGAAGCGCGCCAGACCGAGCGCGAGCGCGGCGATCTCGGCGCGCGCGGTCGGCATCGCGGGTGTCGCGCAGCCGTTGGCGAAGCGAGCGGGGATCGACCGTCCCCGGTTCGATCGCATTGCCGCGAAGCGCGGCTTGAGCCCGTGGATACCAATGAAATCCCATCGCTCGACATATTTCCCCGGCGGGCGCTGACGCAGTGTCGGCCGCTGCGGCCACAGCGACGAACCTTCGGCAGGCGGCGGGCAATCTGCCTCAGCACGAATCGCACGGGCAAGCGGGCTCCAACCTTGGGGACGATGCGCGAGAGCCTGCCACCCCGACTGACAGATACGCCGGCGTGCCGGTGTCGTTGCGGGAATGTAACCGAATCAGCCTTTTAAGGTAATCTTTAGGTCTGGCGGTGCAGGGAAATGGATCACAGGAGCTTTGTTTGTGCCTCAGGAAATTGCGTTCGAATCTCTTTCCCTCACGACCCTAGACGGAATGAGCGACGTCGAACGCGATGCCTTGCCGTTCGGGATCGTCGGGTTCCCTGCGGATACGACGGTACAGGTCTATAACGCCACCGAGGCACGCCTTTCGGGGCTCGACCGTGCCAGCGTCATGGGCGTCCCGTTCTTCGAGGCGGTCGCGCAGTGCATGAACAACTTCATGGTTGCGCAGCGGTTCGAGGAAGAGCCTGAAATCGACGACATCGTGCCCTATGTCCTGACGCTGCGCATGCGGCCGACCAAGGTGCGGCTGCGCCTGCTGGCCTCGCCCGAAGCGGCGCGCCGCTACGTTCTCATCGAACGCTAGGAACCGCCATGACCGAGCGGTCGAGTGAAGAGCAGCTGCTCGAGTTCCTTTACGCATGCCCGGTCGGCCTGCTCGAATGCGACATGGCGGTCGAGATCGGGATGATGAATCCGCACGCCATGCAGCATCTGCTGCCGTTGGCGGGCCCGCGCGATGCCGGCAATCTGTTTTCGGCGTTGGAACAGCACGCCCCCGAGCTGCGCAGCATCGCTGCCGCGTTCGCCCCCGCGACTGGACGCGTCTGCGACGGCCATCGCATCTTCGTCGAGCTCGGATGTGCGCGGCGTACTACCCCGCGCAAGGTGCTGGCGTGCACGATGGTAAAACTTGCGCCCGATCGGCTGATGGTGACGCTGACCGATATCAGCCAGCAAGTCGTGCAGGAACAACGGCTTCGCCAGGCGGACACGTGGTTCGCAACGCTGCTGAATGGGATCAACGATTATGCGGCGCTGACCGTCCGGCCGGACGGTGAGGTCATCACTGGCGATCCCGGCTTCACGCGCCAGACGGGATACGATCTTGCCGCGGTGATCGGTCAAAAACTCGGCGACGTGCTGAAGACCGATACGACCGGCGGGGACTTGCGTCTGGACGAGCAACTGGTGGTCGCCGAGCGGGATGGCTGGCACCTGCAGGAAGGCTGGCAGCAGCGTGCCAACGGCGAGCGCTATTGGTGCCAGCGTCTGGTGGTCGCGCGCTCGCGCGATGACGAAACGGGCCCGATCGGCTTCTCCGTGATCCTGCGGGACGTGCCGCGGCGAGAAGCGGCGGCAGAGGATCTGCGACGCGTGCTGACTCGCGACCATCTCACCGGCGCCGCCAACCGGCGGCATTTCAGCCACGCGATGGAACGCGAGCAGACGCGGTGGCGCGACCTGCGGCATTCGCTGTCGCTGATCATGCTCGATCTCGATCATTTCAAGGCGATCAACGACACCTACGGGCACCCTGTCGGTGACATCATGTTGCGCCGCGTCGCGGAGGCGTGCGCGCCGTTGCTCCCGCCGCGTGGCGTATTCGCGCGGCTTGGGGGTGAGGAATTCGCTGCGTTGCTGCCACGGTACGATGGGGAACAGGCAATCGGGCTCGCCGAGGACCTGCGCGCGGCCATCGCCGCAATCGAGGTCGAGACGGCGGGCACGATATTGACGCTGACAGCCAGCTTCGGCTGCGCGACGCTGGATGAAGCGGATGGTTCGATCGACGCGCTGATCGCGCTGGCGGACAAGCGGCTGTATGCGGCCAAACGCGGCGGACGCAATCAGGTGTTCCAACCACAAGCCGCTGCAGCGTGAGCAGCGTCGAACTGCGGCGCTCCGCCGTGCATCGCATCGCGTGTGCCGCTGTGGCCGCCGAAGTGCGGCGAATCCGGGAAACGGTTCTGCCACCGCTTGTCGAGGGCATCTGGCCCGAGGCGATGGCGATCGACGAGGCGGGGCTTGGGCTCGATTCGCTCGAGCAGCTCGGCGCGCTCGGCGCGTTGGCGGAGATGTTCGATCTCGACGATAGCCTGCTCGATGAGGCTCCACCGAGCACCGTCGGCGCGTGGATCGACTGGATCATGGCCGGACAGACCGCGGCGGACAGCAACATGACGGTCAGGACGTCGGGTTCTACCGGCGAGCAGCGGCCGTGCGTCCATGCCACGTCCGATCTGCTCGACGAGGCGGCGTGGCTTGCGGCGCGGTTTGCCGATCGGCGGCGCATCGTCGCGCTGGTTCCCGCAAACCATCTGTACGGCATCGTCTGGACCGCATTGGTGCCAAGCGTGCTGGGCGTTCCAATCGTCGTGCGTACGCTCGGCGCGCCGCTTGGCCTCGTCGCTGGCGATCTCGTCGTCGCCGTCCCCGAACAGTGGCAGGCAGCGCTGCGCCTGATCCGCCGTTTCCCCGAAGACGTGGTCGGCGTCAGTTCGGCAGGCGTGCTCGACGCATCGGTTGCCGATGCGCTGCGTGCGGCGGGGCTGGCGCGCCTGGTGGACGTCTATGGCGCATCGGAGACCAGCGCCATCGCGATCCGCGAAGTGCCGGCGGCGCGTTATGACTTGTTGCCGCGGTGGCGCCTTGTTCCGCACGGCGCGGACGACTGGCAGCTCAGCGACCGCGCAGGTGTGATCACGGACTTGCCCGATCACGTCGAGCGAATGGGCGATCGCGCCTTTCGGCTGCTCGGTCGGCGGGATGGCGCCGTGCAAGTCGCAGGACATAATGTCTGGCCGGCCCGCGTCATCGAAGCGTTGAGATCGGTCGATGGAGTGGCGGAGGCGGCCGTCCGGCTTAACGCAGCCGGGCGGCTCAAGGCCTTCATCGTGCCGCGCGATTGGCAAGATCCTGTCACCCTCGGCGTCCTCCTCGAGCAGGTCGCGGCGGAGCAACTGACGGTTCACGAACGGCCCAAGAGCTTCCGTTTCGGGGCGGCGCTGCCCCGCAACGCGATGGGTAAATTGGAAGATTGGGCATGAACGACGGTGAAGTCGGCATCGGCGCTGCCGCGTATCCCGCCAAGGCGGCTTGCGCGGGTTGCAAGACGAGCAAGCCATTGAAGACGCAAATCACCATGGCCTTCCAGCCGATCGTCGACATCGCGACCGGCTCGGTCTTCGCCTATGAGGCGCTGGTACGGGGCATCGCCGGCCAATCCGCGGCCGAGGTGATCGCGAGTGTCGAGCCGGACGTGATCTACAAGTTCGACCAGACCTGCCGCGTCAAGGCGATCGAGCTCGCCGGGGGTCTGTTCGCGCCTGACAGCGCCACCAAGCTCTCGATCAACTTCATGCCCAATGCCGTGTACGAGCCGAACGCCTGTATCCGGGCGTCGCTCGCTGCGGCGCGGCGTGTCGGGTTCGATCCGGCGCGGTTGATGTTCGAATTCACCGAAGACGAGCGGATGCGCGATGTCACCCACGTCCGTAGGATCATCGAGGCCTATCGCGCGCGCGGCTTCACCACCGCGATCGATGATTTCGGTGCCGGTTATGCTGGCCTCAGCTTGCTCGCCGATCTTCGCCCGGACATGCTGAAGCTCGACATGGCGCTCATCCGCGGGATCGATTCCTCGATGGCGCGGCAGACGATCGTCGCGGGCGTCGCTTGGATGGCCGAAGCGCTCGGTATCGGTTGCATCGCCGAGGGGATCGAGACGGCCGCGGAATTGCAGACGCTGAAGACGATCGGGATCCGCCTTGCCCAGGGCTATCTGCTCGGCCGGCCTGCAATCGAGGCGCTTTCGCCCAGCTACCTGGTGCCGCCGCGTGGGGTGCTCGCGTTGGAGGACGCGAGGAGTACCCTCAACCGAGCATGGCCCTGGTCCGCACCGGTGCCCGAAGCGAGCGCGGCTAGGGTTTTGCCCGCCGCGCCGTCAGAACCTTTACCGGTGCTATCGGCACTTCGCCCTTGAATGCGCCACGCTGCGTGGCGGTCGGCGAGACGGGCGCGTCCATGATGCCGACGATCACGTCCATGCCCTCCACGACGTGGCCGAACGCCGCATAGCCAAGATTGTCCGCGGGCTGCCCCCGCCCGGCGTCGAGCGAATGCGTCTGATCGCCGACGCTGATCGTGAATTCGCCGCCGCCGGTGCCCGGCGCGCGGCGGGCGAGCGAGATTTCGCCGTCGGTGTGGTGAAGGCCGGTCTGTGTCGTCGGCTCGTGCGCAATTGGCGGGAGTAAGCGCTTGGGGTCACTGTTCGCCCCGAATTGCACGAAACCAAAATGATCGGCGGCCCTCACCGCGCGGTAGAATTCGGTGCCGTCGAGCTTCTTCTGTTCGACGTATTTGAGGAAATTGCCGGCGGTGATCGGCGCTTTCATGGTCTCGAGTTCGATCACGATCCGTCCCGCACTGGTCTCAAGCGCGACGCGCGGCAGCATCGGGGATGGCGCGGCAACCGGCACCGGTGCGGCCGCCGGCCCCTGCGCCAAAGTCGGGGTGCCAACAGCGACCAGCAGTGCGGCGAGACAGGCCTTCATCGCATTTCCTTCTATCTAATAAGGCGTATCGAATAGCGTCCGTCCGTCGTCCCGGCCACTTCCGATGACGAATCCCGGTGGCGGCAAATGGAACAGCGGCACGCCTCTCGCTTTGTGGGGCAAAGTGCGTCCAACTGGCGATGCGATGGATCGGCTCAGCGCGGCGCGGCGCGAAGCGGGCTTCCGGGCTTCCACGCCGGCGCGGTCGGCTGATCCGCGACGCGAGCCGCGAGCGTGTAGAAGAACCGGTTGAAGTCCGCGGCCGCCTGCCAGTCGATCGGCTGGTCGAGATCGTCCTGCGGCTTGTGATAGCCGGTCTTGTACCAGCGGCGGTAGATGCGCTCGCTCTCGGTGCCCGGGCGGTAGCCGAAGACGAACGCGGTCGCCGGAATGCCGGCCTGGAGGAAGGGCCATTGGTCGGCGCGGCGCAGCAGATTGCGCTCGGGCTCCGGATCGGGCTGAACGGCGATCTGCAGGCCGGCGGCGACCGCGCGCGCATTGTCGCCGAGCGTAGTGTCCGTGAGCGCATGTACCGTCAGCAGCCGAAGCGGGAAGATCGGGCGCAATTGGTCGAGGTTGATATCGGCGGCGATGCGGGCGATCGGAACCGTCGGATGCGCGACGAACCAGCGCGCGCCGAGCAGGCCCTTTTCCTCGCCGGTGAAAGCGGCGAACAGCACTGGCCGCCGAAACCCGGACTGGTGCCGCCGCTCGGCCAAGCGGATCAGCAACGCGACATAGGCGGCGTCGTCGAGCGTGCCGTTGTAGATGCGGTCGCCGGCAACGGGTTCGCCGGGGCCGTAGCCGTCGAGATGCGCCGACAGAACGATCGTCTGCGCGGCAAGCGCGGCATCGGTGCCGGGCAAGCGTGCAAGCACATTGGGCGCGCTGATCGCACGCTCCGCCAGTCGGAAATCGGCGCGGAAGCGGCCGGGGGTGTCGAAGGCGGGCAGGGGGGCGCCCGCGCTCCCCGCCGCGATCAGCTGCGCGGCATCGTGGCCGGCCCCTGCGATCATTCGGCCGAGCGCATCGGCATTGAGGATGAAACGGGCGATCCCCGGCGCCTCGGGCGCGCTGCCGCGGAGCCACACCGTGCGCGCATAGGCGAACGGCCAGCGCGGCGGCTCCACCGCGAAGCCGGGATCGGCGATGGTGACGAGCGCCAAGGCACCCGCCGTCTTCACCGTGGCGGCGCGATCGGCATCCGTAGGCAGGCCGGCCCGGTGGGTCCCGTGACAGATCACCACCTTGCCGCGCACATCGCCGAGCGTACCCGCCGCGCAATAGCCGCGATACGCGATCGCAGCGTCGAACCGCGTCGGCATGCTCGGATAAGGGTTCGTCATGATGTCGTGCAGGAACCGCAGCGGCCGGGAATCAATGCGCACCGTCGCCTGTTCGATCGACAACGCCTGCATCGGCACGCGCTGGAAATAGCTGCCATTCTCGCCGGCGGGCGCGAGCCCGGCGGCCGCGAACCGCGCCGCCACCAACGTCGCGGCGCGCTCGTAAGCGGCCGAGCCAGTGTCGCGGCCTGCCATCGCATCGCCCGAAAGCGCCGCGGTCGTCGCCCACCAGGCGCGCGTGTCGGGATCGACCGGCAGAGGTCGGGACGCCCCGGTCAGGAGCAGGCAAAGCGGGATCACCGCGCGGAAGGGCTTGAGCATAGCGGTGAAGCTGCCCAAAACGCGGCGCCGCGGCAAGGTGTACCGGTGCTCGACATCCACGTCGCCCCCGCCGACGCCCGAACCGAGGTCTTCGTGCGCCACGCGCGTGATCGCGACGTTGGAGCGCGGCGTGCCACCCCGAGGGAACCTCGGTCGACCTACGGGGCGTCCCCGGCATCCTGCGCTGTGACGGCAGCACGTCCTGACCCTAGTCGCGAACGCCGGATCAGTGTAGCCGGAAGGCAAGAGTCCCGGGGCGAGTGCTGTGCTCACGCCGGACGATCGAGCTTCGGAGTGACCGACATACCACGCAAGACAAATTACGACTTCGAGCGCCGCGAGCGGGAAAAGACCAAAGCGGCCGAGACGGCGAAGAAGGCGCAAGCCAAGGCGGACAAGCGGGCCGTCGATCAGGCAACGCCGGATGCCGATGAATGAGGACGTCCTCAGGACGGCTGAAGCTGCGGTGAAAACGTCCGACCTCAGTCTTGCGCAGCTCGGCTGGAAAGCGTTCTTCAGCGAGCAGGTCTCTCTCGAGGAGAGCCGCAGTTTTCAGCCTGCCCGGGTGATTTCGGTTCACCGCGGAAGGGTGAGCGTTGCGGGTGAGGGGCTCGAAGACTCGATCCCCTCCAGTCTGCCCGTGGCAGGGGGCGCGGAGGACAGGCCGACCGTGGGCGACTGGCTGCTGGTCGACCGGAACAGCCGAACCATCGCGCGCATCCTGGCGCGGACGAGCCTTTTCAAGCGGCCTGCCCCCGGGGATGAGCGCCGGGTGCAGCTCATCGCCGCGAATGTCGACACGCTTTTCATCGTCACGGCGTGCAAGCAGGACTTCAACATCGCGCGGTTGGAACGCTATCTGGTGCTCGCGCGCGAGGTGGGTGTTCGTCCCGTCGTGGTCCTGACGAAGGCCGATCTATCGCCTGCGCCCGAGCTGTTGGTCGATGCAGCGCGTGCGCTCCAGTCGGGATTGCAGGTGGAACTCGTCGACGGGCGAGATCCGACGAGCGTGGCTCGCCTGGCAGACTATTGCGGCGTCGGACAGACCGTCGCGCTGGTGGGATCATCGGGTGTCGGCAAGTCCACGCTCGTAAAGACGTTGACGGGATCGAGCAGCATCGCAACCCAGGCGGTCCGTGAGGACGACGGCAAAGGCCGCCACACGACGACGGTCCGCGAGATGTATCGCCTCGCCAATGGCGCGGACGAAGGTGGCTGGCTCGTGGACACGCCCGGCATGCGCGAGCTCCAGATGTCCGAAGTGAGCACTGGAGTGACCGAGGTCTTTGACGATGTCACGAACGTGGCGCTCGACTGTCGGTTCTCGAACTGCACGCATATCGCGGAGCCCGGATGCGCTATCAACGCCGCGATGGCGGCGGGAGAGCTCGATCCCGCCCGCGTTGCCCGGTGGCGCAAGCTCGCGCACGAGGATGCGGCCAACAGCGGTGCCGCGGCCGCGCGCCGCTCCCGACCTGGAAACGCTGCAAACAGGCGATGACGCTTTCGGGCATGCCCGCTACCCCGCCGCGTAAGCGAGACCCCGTTCGAGCCCGCGCAATTCGGCAAGGCCCCGCATGCGGCCGAGCAACGAGTAACCCGGGTTGGTGATCCGTGCGAGATCATCGAGCATCTGATGCCCGTGGTCTGGCCGCATCGGGATGCTGCGGTGTTCGCGCACCGACAAGCGATGCACTGCCGCGACGATCGCTGCCATCGCGGCGTCGCCGCCGAGATGCTCGGCCTCGTGGAACGCGCCGTCGGGCTCGCGCTGGACCGAGCGGAGATGCAGGAAACCGATGCGATCGCCGAGCCGATCGACCATTCCGGGCAAATCGTTGTCGGCGCGAACCCCGAGCGACCCCGTGCACAGGCACAGCCCGTTAGACCGGTTCGGTACGCGCGCGAAGAGGTTGGCGAGGTCGGCTTCGGTGCTGACGACGCGCGGCAGGCCGAAGATCGGGAAGGGTGGGTCATCGGGATGGACGACCAGGCGGATGCCCAGCGCATCCGCGGTCGGACACACCGCCGCCAGGAACGCGACATGATGCTCGCGCAGCGTGGCGGCGTCGATCTCGGCATAGGTCTCGATTGCGCGCAGGAAGGCAGGCGAGGTGAAGCCTTCCTCGCTGCCCGGCAGCCCGGCGATGATCGTCCGTTCGAGCTCGCGGCGCGCGGCCTCGTCCATCGTCGCATAGCGCTGCTCGGCCGCAGCGCAGGTCGCCGCGTCGTAGCTCTCGGCCGCCCCCGGCCGCTGCAGGATGAACAGATCGTAGGCGGCGAGCGCGACCAGCTCGAAACGCAGCGCGCGCGCGCCGTCGGGCAATTCCCAGCCGAGGTCGGTGCGCGTCCAATCGAGCAGCGGCATGAAATTATAGGTCACCACGTCGATGCCGCAGGCCGCGAGGTTGGTCAGGCTCTGAGAATATTGCGCGATCAGGCGGTCCCACTCGGGTGAGCGCGTCTTGATCCCTTCGTCGACCGGCAGGCTCTCGACCACGCGCCAGTCGAGCCCGGCGGCGCGCACCATCGCCTTGCGCGCGGCGATCGCGTCGCGCTCCCACACCGCGCCATTGGGCACTTCGTGGAGCGCGGTCACCACTTCGGTCGCGCCCGCTTGCCGAATGGCGCGCAACTGCACCGGATCGTTCGGACCGAACCAGCGCATCGTCTGTGTCATTAACACGAATTAGCCTTTCTGCATTTCAACGGGTGCGCGCGGCTTGGCGCGCAACAGGCTCCACAGCACAGCGGCTGCGAGAAGATCGAGCGCCGCCAAGGCGGCAAAGAGCGGGTCATAGCCGAATGCGTCCGCGCTCTGCCCGATGAGCAGCGTGAACAGCACGCCGCCGATCCACGCGGAGGTACCGGCCATCCCGCTCGCGGTGCCGACCGTCCGGCTGTCGAACATGTCGGCGCATAGCGTGATCAGCGCGCCGCTCAGCATTTGATGCGCAAAGCCACCGACGCAGAACAGGATGATCGCGACGCCGGGGGATCCCGCAAGGCCGATGCACGCCGGCCCGATCATGCACAGCGCGCCGACCGTCATCGTCACCTTGCGCGACGCGACCAGCGGCACGCCGCGCTTCATCAACCAGGTCGGCAGCACGCCCGCGGCAAGGCTGCCGAAGTCGGCGGCGAGAAAGGGCATCCACGCCCACAGTGCGATGCTCTTGAGATCGAGGTGCCATACCGACACGAGATAGAGCGGGATGAAGAAGTTGAAGGTCTGCCACGCCGGTTCCGCGAGGAAGCGCGGCACGGCGATACCCCAGAAGGCGCGGCTTCGCAGCAGGTCCTTGCGCGTCGCGGGCTTGGCGCTGACATCCTCGTCGCGCGCCGCGGTGATCGCCGCGCGTTCGGCCGGGCTCAGGCGCGGATGGTCGGCCGGGCTGCGATAGCTCCAATACCATAGCAACGCCCATATCAGGCTGAGCCCACCGGTGACGATGAAGGCGGCCTGCCAGTTCCAGGCGAGGATGCAGAAGGCGACCAGCGGCGGTGCGATCATGTTGCCGACGCTGGTGCCCATCTGGAACACGCTGGTCGCAAGCGGACGTTCGCGCGGGGGGAACCACTCCGACACGGTCTTGGCGCCCGCCGGGATGGCCGCCGCCTCGCTCGCGCCGAGCAGCGCGCGGAACACGGCGAGGCTCGGCCAGCCGGTCGCCAGCGCGTGCGCCATGTTGGCGAGCGCCCAGCCGAGCGCGAAGAGGAAGAAGCCGAGCCGCGTGCCGAGCGCATCGAGCACCCCGCCTGCGACGGTCTGCATGATCGTGTAGCTCGCCTGGAAGGCGAGCACGACCCAGCTGTAATCCTCGGTCGTCATGCCGAATTCGGTCTTCAGACGCGGTGCCGCGACCGACAGCGTCGAGCGCGCGAGATAGTTGAGGATCGTCCCAAGCGTGACGAGCCCGATCAGCTTCCAGCGGAGCGGTACGTCGCGCCAACCGCGACCCTCGATCCTCAATGCCATGCCGCAATCCTCCGCTGGCGGGTCGACGCGATCATCGCAGGATCTCGATTGCCGAGACGATCGCGGCGCCCGTGCGCGGCACGAACGCCAGGTCGAGCTTGCCGCCGCGAACGGTGACGGTCGCGGTGCGGGTCAGCGCCTTGGCCGATCCGCCGGCGCTGCGCGCGATGTCGAGCCGCTCAACGATCGTGCGCCCGTTGGCGGTGACGTCGAACACGCGGGCTCCGGCTGCCAGCGACGGTTCGACGAAGGTCAGCGCGACGCGGTACTGCCCGTCGGCGAGCGGGACCGCATAGCTGAAGCGGCCCTCGCGATAGGTCGCAGCGACGGCGGCGTCCTGCGCTCCGGCGATCACGGCTGCGACGGCGGGCTTGCCGTAATCGGCCGGCTTGGTCAGCGTGCCCGCCTTGCCGCCAGTGAAGAAGGCATCCGATCCGAACCGCTGCGTCGCCTTCGCCGCGACGATCGCGCCGGCGTCGATCCGCACGTTGGCGGCGGCGTCGGGCGACAGCGTCCAGGTGAGGCTATCCTCTGCCGTGCCGCCCCGTGCGACGAGCGCGTTGTTGCCGGCCGTGAGCGCGACGTTTTGCCACACGCAGATCCGGTCGGGGCAATCGCTGCGCTGCCCGAGCGAACGTCCGTTGAGCAGCAGATCGGTCGTCGCGGCATTGCTGTAGACGCGCACGTCGGTCACCCGATAAGCGCGATCGGCATAGCGTCGGCCGGTGATGTGGACCGTCGGCGTCGCGCTCCAATTCGCCTTGTAGAAATAATAGGCGTCCTTGCGGATCGCGCGGTCGTAGGTGACGAGCCCCTTGGTGTTGATGTCCTGCGCGTCGCCCTCGGCGCGGATCGTCGTCGCGAAATCGAACGCGTTCCACAGGAAGGTGCCCCAGAGATACGGACGCGCCTTGAGCGCACGCCATGCGTCCTCGTGGACATAGCTCTCATATTCCTCGGGCTGCGTGACGCCGCGTGAATCGATCGGGCCGCCCAGGACATTGTCGCTGTGGATGCTGGTTGCGCCGCCCGCGCCATATTCGGTGACCGACAGCGGCTGTTGCGGCCGCTTGGCGTGGAGCATGTCGAGATGCGGGCCGAGATCGCCGGGCACGCCGAAATACCAGCCGAAATAGCGATTGGCGCCGCCGAGATCGGCGGCGGTGGCGGTGGTCGGAATCGCGACCCCCTGATCGAACAGCCGCCCCTCACAGCACGTGGCGAGCGCGGTGGGGCGGCTCGGATCCTCGCGATGCGTGAGATCCTGCAGCGTCTTGAGCAACGGCATCGGGTCAGGCGTCTTGCCGTCGGGGAAGCCGGTCAGGAAGGCCGGGAAGGAATTGCCGAAATCGACTTCATTGGCGATGCCCCAGGTGACCACCGAGGGATGGTTGCCGTTCTGGCGGATCAACTCGCGCATCTGCTGCTGCGCATTGTCGACCAGCGCGGCGCGCGGCTCGAGCTCGCCGCGCCGAGTCCAGGCGGACACCAGCGGAATCTCGTCCCACAACAGCAGGCCGTAGCGATCGGCGAGATCGTGGATCGTCTGGCCGTGCTGGTAATGCGTCAGGCGGATCGCGTTGACCCCCATCTCGCGCAGGATCGCCACGTCGGCGGCGACGTCGGCGGCGTCGATTGCCCAGCCTTTGCCCTCGTGATCCTGGTGATAGCCGACGCCGCGAAGCTGGACGTGCTTGCCATTGAGGAACAGCCCCGCCTCGGGGTCGATCCGGATCGTGCGGATCCCGAACGGCTGGCGGACGCGATCGAGCAGACGGCCGCGCGCGTCCGTCACATCGACGGCGAGGGTGTAGAGATAGGGATCCTCGACGCCCTGCCACAGATGCGGATTGGCGACCGTGAGCTTCAGTGCCGCTTCCTGCGTCGCCGCCGCGGCGAGCGTTTGCGCCGTCTGCAGCGACGCCGCCACGCGGCCGTTCGTGTCGATCAGACTGGCGGTGATGCGGACCGCGCCCGAACGGTGGCTCGCATTGGCGATGCGCGTCCGCACATCGACCTGCGCGGTGGCCGCCGTGGCGGCGGTGGTGGCCGCGGACACGCCCGAGCCGCCGAAATCGGCCAAGTCGATATGGATCGGATCGACCGCAATCAGCCGCACCGGGCGATAAAGGCCACCATGGACGAAGAAGTCGCCGGTCAGCGGCAGGATGTCGGCGGTCGTCGCGTCCTTGCCGCCGGGCGCGCTATTGTCGGTCCGCACCACGAGCACGTTGTCGCCCGAGGCGCGCAGCGCGTCGGTGGCGTCGAGCCGGAAGCGCGAGAAGCCGCCGGCATGGTCGCCGAGTTTGGTGCCGTTGAGCCATACGCTCGCGGTACGGCTGGCGGCGTCGAATTCGAGCCAGATGCGCTTGCCGCGCATTGCCGCGGGCACGGCGAAGCGCTGGCGATACCAGCCGAGCCCCTGTGTCTTGTTGATCGTATCGGCGCGGTTGATGTGGCTTTGCGGATCGGGGCGATAGAAGCCGACGCGATTCCACGTGTGCGGCACTGCAACCGACTGCCAGTCAGCATCGTCGAACCCGGGGGTGGTCACCGCCTCGGGCGCATCGCCCTGGTGGAACCGCCAGCCGGTCGCCAGCGTGCTGGCAACCCGGGCATCGCTCGCTGCCGCTTCCGCCGCGATGGCCGGGGCGGACGCCATCATCAGTGCGGTCGCAGAGACAAGCGTTGCGGCGGCGATCCCGCGCATAAGACGGTCGTTCATGGTTTTCGCTCTCCTATCCGACCATCGATATCATTGCCGATGCGGTCTTACCAGATGGTGTGCTGTGCCAGTCGCAACTTTCTACCTCGCCGAAAAGGAAATGCGCGGAAGGCCGCAAAATGAGGATAATCCGGGTAATTTGTGGCAGAACCTGACGGTGATCTAACCACATCACGTTTTAACTAACCGTCAGGTGTAGCTAAGTGGCTAGACCAGACTGCGGCTATGCGGTGTCTTTTGAGGGTGAGGATTTATGCGCAACGGTATCGTTTGGCTCGGTGGCGTAGCGGCAGTGGCACTCGCCACTCCGTTTCGGCGCCAGCGAGCCGCGCGGCAACGGCGCCCGTGCCCCACTCGCGACAGCGCGGTCGCTCCCCAAGTGGCGACGACAGCGCCCGTCGCCAAAGGCACTCTGACCGACATCGTCGTTACCGCGCAGAAGCGCGAACAGGCTATTCAGGACGTGCCGGTCGCCGTCACCGCGATCTCGGACGGCACGCCGATCAACCGCAACGTCGCTACCGTGACCGACCTCACGCGCCTCGCGCCGAGCCTGACCGCCCCTACCGGCGCTGTACCGACCAACACTTCGCTCGACATCGGCATCGACGACGCCGTGGATCATTGCAATCTGGTGCGTGTAGTCACCTTCTGCATCAGGATGACTCAGCGCTCTATGCGATTGGCGCTGCTGCTAAGCGTTTGGCTTCTTCGCCGCGGATGGCGAGCAGATACATCACCGGCGTGACGATCCGGCTGAGGAAGGTCGAGCTGATCAGCCCGCCGATGATCACCCACGCCAGCGGCGAATACAGCGACGATCCCCCGAGCGCCAACGGCAGCAAGCCGCCGATGGCGGTGACGGAGGTCAGCAGCACCGGGAGGAAGCGGATCTCGCCCGCCTTCTCGATCGCTTCGCGGAGCGGCATCCCGCGTGCGCGCAGTTGCGTGGTGAAATCGACCAGCAGGATCGAATTCTTGATCTCGATCCCGATCAACGCGACGAAGCCGATGATCGCGAGGAACGACAGCGAATTGCCCGTCAACAGCATCGCCACCAGCCCGCCGACGGTGCCGAGCGGAATGACCCCCGCCACCACCATCGTCTCGCGGAAACGCCCGAATTCGAGCACCAGCACGCCGAAAATCCCGAAGGTCGCGAGCAGGATGATCGGCCCAAGCCCGGAGAAATTGCGCCGCGCCGCCTCCGCCTCGCCACCGATGCCGAAGCTGTAGCCGGCTGGCAGGTCGATCTTTGCCAGCCGTTGCGTCACCGCAATGTTGAGGTTGGAGGTCAACACGCCTGGCTGGTTGTACGCGGTGATCGTGACGGTGCGCTGCAATTTGTAGCGCGTGATCAGCGGCGGCACGCTCGTCAGCTTGGGGGACGCGATCTCGAGCAAGGGGATGCTGCCGCCCGCGAGTGTCGGCACATAGATGCTCGAAAGCGCCGAGACCGGCTGGTTCGTCGCCATCGGGAGGCGGACGGTGACGGGCCAGGTATCGCCTTCATTGTCGCGCAACCGGCTCGCTTGCTCGCCGCTGATCGCGAGCCGAACCGCACGCCGCGCTTCTCCCGGCGCAACGCCGAGCAGACTGGCCTTCGCGGCATCGAGCCCGAGATCCATGTCGACCCGGTCGAACGCGAAAGGATTGTCGATATCCCGCAAGCCCCGAATTTGTGTCAGCGCCGCACCGACCCGGTCTGACAGCGTTTTCAACACGGCGAGATCGGGTCCGCTGATCCGCACCGCGACGGGGGCTTCGACCGGCGGGCCATTTTCGAAATTGACCAAGGTCACGCGCGCATCGGGATAGGCGGCGAGTGTAGTGCGCAGGCGTTTCAACAGCTTGGGGCTTTCACGCACGTCCCAATCCTGCATCGTCACGAAGATATCGCCGTAGCGCGCACGCTCCTCGCGCGGGAAGATGTTGTAGAAGATTTGCGGATTGCCGCGCCCGGCGTTTTCCATGACGTTGGCCACCACCCGCTCGCGCCGGAGGATCGCCGCGACCTGCGCCACGGCGCGGTTGGTCGCGGTGGTCGTGCTGCCCTCGGGCGTTTCGACGCGAACGATGAAATACGGCGTCTCGGCGGCGGGAAACAGGCTGAAGCCCAGCACCGGGACGAGCGCGAACGCACCGACACACACCGCCATCGCCGCCCAGAACCACGTGCGCGGCCGATCGAGCGCACGGTGGAGGATCGGCGCGTAAATGCGGTGGATCCCCGCCATGATCCAGCGCAGGAGCGCATTGCCCGCGCCGGCGTGCGGGCGCAGCAGCTTGCTCGCGACGAATGGGATGATCGTCAGCGACACGAGCAGCGAACTCGCCACCGTGACGAGCACCGCCATCGGCAACCCGCGCACGAAATCGCCGGCCCCCTCGGGCAGGAAGGTCAGGGGCAGGAAGGCGAAGAGCAGCACGCCGGTCGCGCCCATCACTGCCGCCGTGATTTCGTTGGTGCCGTTGATCGCGGCATCGGTTGGCGTGTCGCCGTCGCGCAGATGGCGCTCGATATTCTCGGTCACCACGATCGAATCGTCGACCAGCAGTCCGAGCGAGATGATGAACCCTGAAATGCTGATCTGGTTGAGCGAATAGCCGAGCAAGGCGAGCAGCAGGACGCCCATCGCCAGGCTCAAGGGTATCGAGATCGCGACGATCAGCGACGGGCGGAACCCGAGCGGCAGGATCGTCACCAGCACCAGCGCCAGCGCGATCGCGAAATCGCGCGCGAGTTGTGCCAGTTTGCGCTGGATGTCGTTGCTCTGGTCGAAGCCGATCTCGAGCTTCAGATCGGGCGGCAATTGCGTGCGGACTCTCCCGATCGCCGCAACGAGATCGTTGCGCAACGTCCCCGCATCGGCCTCATCCTTTTGCCGCACGGTCACGAACAAGGCGCGGTGTCCGTTGAAGCGCGCGATATGCGTCTGCTCGGCCTCGCGCCAATCGACGGTCGCGATGTCGCCGACGCGCACCAGCCGACCATCACCCGCGCGTACCGGGACCGCGCGGATCGCCTCGACATCACGGTAGGCGCCGCCCGCATCGAGATTGTAGCGCCGACCTGCAGCGTTCAGCGTGCCGGCCGGCAAATCGACCCCGCCCTGCTGGATCGCGGTGGCAACAGCGGAGGCAGGGATGCGCGCCTCGGCCAGCCGCCCGGCATCGATCGCGACGCGCACCTCGGGGCTGGCCGCGCCGTCGATGCTGGTCGAGCGCACGCCGCGAACGACGTTCAGCCGGTCGCGCATGTCCTCGGCGAACTTCGCCATGCGGCGCCAGCTCGCGGTGTCGCTGACCAAGGCGAGCTGCAACACCCCCGCCTCGGTCGTACGCGGACGGCGGAAGGCGATGCGTTGGATCCCCTGTGGCAAGCGGTCGCGCACCGATTGCACTTCGCGCACGACGCGGTCGAGCGATTGTTCGGCGTCGGTGCCATGTTCGAAATTGACCGAGATGACCGCCGTGCCATCAGTGCTGGTCGAGCGAATCTCGTCGATCTTGTCGAGGCCCTGCAGCACGTCCTCGAGCGGCTTGGCGATGGTCTCCTCCATATCGGCGGCGTCCGCCCCGGGCAGGATGACCGTCACCACCACGGTCGGGATTGGAAAATGCGGATCGACCGAGCGCGGTATTGCGAGGAACGCCGATACGCCCAGCAATGCGAGCAGCACGAAGGCGACCAACGTCACCTGCCAGCGCCGCACCGCAAAGGCGGTCAGGTTCATCGAGCGGGGCCGAGCGGCGCGACCTTCATGCCGTCGGTCAGCCGGTCGACGCGCGACAGCGCGACCCATTCGCCGGGCTTGATGCCGCCGGTCACGCCAATGCCCGCGTCATTCGCCTCGCCAATGTGGATCTTGCGCAAATGCACCCGCGACGTGGCGAGATCGACGACATAGACCAGCGCCTCGCCCGCGCGCGGGCCGAACACCGCGCTCGGCGGCACCGCGAGCGTGGTCGCACCGACGCCGTTTGCGGTGATCCTGGCATTGCCGATCTGGCCCGACCGCAAGCGCTTGTCGTCGGGCAGCGCGATCTCGACCGCGAAGGTGCCGGTCGCCCGATCGGCGCGCCCCGCGATTTCGATCACGCGCCCGACGATCACAGCATCGTCGAGCGCGGCAAGCGTGGTTTGCGCCGCCGCGCCGAGCGTGAGACGCGCGGCGTCCCGGTCCGACACCGGCAAACGCAGCACATAGCCGCTCGCTTCCTCGCCGATCACGAGCACTGGCGTTCCCGCTGCAACGACTTGCCCCGGCTCGGCGAGCCGCGCGAGCACGGTGCCGGGGCCGGGCGCGGCGATCGTCGCATTCGCGCGCTGGAACCCCGCCGCACGGACTTGCGCCTCGGCCGCGAGCAGCGCGGCGCGTGCGCTTTCGAGGCGTGGCCGCGTGATCCAGCCTTGCTGCATCAATCCGTCGCTCCGCGCATATTCCGCGCGCGCGCGCTCGCGCCCGGCGGTCGCGCGTGTCAGATCGGCGGCGACCGTCGTGGTATCGAGCGCGGCGAGGATCTGCCCGCGCCGAACGGTGTCGCCTTCATTGACGCCGAGCCGCGCGATCCGGCCCGCGCTGGTGAAGCCGAGCGAGGTCTCGCGGCGGAGTGCCACGGTGCCGACCCCGGCAACGGTCGGCGCAATCGCGGTGCCACCGATTTGTGCAATCCGCACCTGCGGGAGCTGCGGGACATCGTTTTCGACGGCGCGAGTCCCACACGCACTCACCACGGCACACAGGACAAGGCCGATAAGCCTTCGCGTGTACGCCCCATGTCGCCGATGCAGTCCCGCGGGGTTCGTCGTCAGACAAAAAATCAATCGTCTCCTTTGCCGCAAGTGGGCGATAGGAACAAATAATCGATCAGAATCAGTAATATGCTAAAAACTAGATCTATATTTATGAAGTGACGCTGAGGGCCGCAAATCCTGCGAAAGGTACGACGGTTTTATCCGATCAGTCTATCTCTGATTGAGACGAATTTGAATATAGGTCGGGTCATTGCCAACCATGAAACGCGCTTGCGCGAAGTCGGGAGGTTTCATCCAGACTTTGGGATTGTTGCTCCAGCCAAGCCCTTCCTTGGGCAGTACGCCGAGCGTCATATCGAGCTTCTGGTTGCTGTTTTCATCATGAAAGGCGGTGATCGCGGCCGGGCCGGTTTCGACGCCTTGAAAGACGCAGGTTGCCGTTCTGCCCGATAGTGTTCCGATGATCCGCTTGGCTGCCAGTTCGGGCTGGCGGGGAAAGCCCTGGGCCGAGCGGAACAGCGTGCAGTGCATCTGGCCGGTTCCGGTTTTCAGGTTTGATACCGTCACGACGATGCTGGAACGCGCGGGCTCCTGCGCTGCACCTGTACACGGGGCGGTTGCGGTGGCGGCGGCGACAGCGAGCAAAGCAAAGTTTTTCATCTTCATGACTCTTTCCTAGTCTCAGGGCTAGTGTTGCGCTGCCGGTGGAGCAAGTCCGGCTTGCCGCGCGTGTCGAGGATCACCGCACCCAAAAACAGGGCCATGCCGGCAAGCGCGGCAATCGCCCCCAGCTTGAAGACCCAATCCAAGTCCGAACCCAGCGCACGCAGAGCGTGGGCGAGGGGTAGCACCAGCCCGCCGCAACCCGACATCAGGAGATTGAGGAACGACCAGCGCGGCCGGGCTGGCGAATGGCGGTAATAGCCCCCCATCAAGGCGAGCGTGACCCAGCCGAGCAAGTTGAGATGCGCGTGTGCGGCGATCAGGGTATAGTCATCCCTCAGGCCCATCAGCGCGCCGACGCCCATGCCGCCCAGGCCGCACAGTGCTGCCAAGCAGAAGAAATATTGCGCGATGCGGCGCTGACCGCCGTCGGTGTTCGATGGCATCGTTACCGCCCTCCATCGGACAAGAAATAGATCGCCTGTTCCGGGCAGACGGCTTCGCACATGCGGCAGCCGCGGCAGGCGGACGGATCGACCAGCACGGCCTGTTGCCAGCCATGGGCATAGCCCTTTAGGATTCCCGGCAGCGAAAGCCCTTGCCGTTCGACCTTGGGCAGCGGCGCCACCACAAGCGCGTCCCATGGGCATGCAGGCACGCAGGCGGCTTTGCCTTCGCAGCGGTTGCGGTCGATGATCGGCCGGTGCGCGCGTGGGTCCGCGTTCGGGTCAGTCATGGACCAGCCCCCGCCGTTCGGCTTTCAAAACGCGGCGATAAGCCAGTTTGTTAACCATCAACACATCCTTGCTGCTGGAGTCACGGTCGAGACGATAGCCACCCTTGGACAGGAGATCGAACGCTGTGCGGCGTGCCTTGCTGGCGGTCAGGTATGTCGCAATCAACTGCGCCTGCCACTCGAAGACGCGCCAGTGCGCGCCGATGGGATGGATCAAGCCAACGAAGAAGAGCGTCGGTTCATCTCGATGGAAGATCTGCCGCCGCAGCGCGCTTTTACGCTCCGGGTCATTCGGCTGATGCTTGGGATCGAGGAATGGGAAATCGGCGCGATACCCGGTACTGCACACGATCAAGTCGATGGCATCGCGGTTTCCATCTGCAAAGGCGACGTGTCCGTCATCAAGCGCCGCCACCGGCCCGCGATGGATGATGTCGCCGATCGCGTAGAAGGTATAGACTCGCTGATCCATGGTGGGCGGTGGCGGGCTGTCATCTATTGTGTACGGTGGGATCCCTAATTTGGCATTTGTCGCGCCGGAAACGCGAAGCACCGTTTCGGACATCAGCGCGATCATTCGAAACATGCTGGTCAATGGTAAGCGCGCCAGCAGCGCACCGATCAATGGCGGCGGCGATTCCATCATCGCTTCGGTGGGGTGACCCATGAAAAACCGGGGTGTGCAGATGAAGCCGCGGCGCGTGCTATGGTAGACGGCTTTCGCGACCGCCGCAGCGTCGCACAGCACATCCATGGCGGACTGGCCCGCACCGATCACCAGCACGCGCTTCCCGGCGACCGTCTCGGGGCCGGTGTAGTCTTTCGAATGGAGAATTCGCCCGGCGAACGGGCCTTTAAGATCCGGCATCCGCGGGGTGTCGTGGTGGCCGCTGGCGACGATCAAATGGCTGAACCGGTCTTGCGTGCCGTCGGTAAAATGCAGTTGCCAGCCGCCCGCGTCGCGCCGTGCGCTTTCAAGCGCGCGTCCGCACCGGACATGATCGCGCAAGCCGCACGATTCCGCATAGTCTTGCAGATAGGACAGTACGAGATCGTGGCGCGGATAGATCGGAAAGGCGTCGGGCATCGGCTGATCCGAGAAAGCCTGTGCCGATTTGGGCGAAACAAGGTGCGTGTTGCGCGCGACGCCGCTGCCACTGTCGGCGTGCCACAACCCGCCAATATCCGGCCGCCGTTCGAATACGGTGATCGCCACATTGGCATCCAGCAGCGCCTTGGCGGCGGCCAGCCCGGCGGCACCCGCCCCGACGATAGCCACATGTCGCTCGGTCTCGGGACTGTGGAGGTCGGCGCGCGCGACCTGCGCGCCGGCGAGCGCCGATTCTTCGACCGCGCGCCGTCCAGAAAGAAGGATTGCCTCCAGGACGCCAAACGCCAGCGCCGTCATCCACGCGCCATGGATCATCGGGACGGCCGCAATCTCGATCATGACGCCGAGCCAGTTGGGATGGCGCATCACCGCATAGATGCCGCCGGTCTCCGCTGCCTCGCCTGGCTTCACGATCGTCGGCAACGTCCAGCGCGACCCGAGGCGGATCATCGCCAAAACGCGCAGGCCGAGCGCGATCAAGGCCAGGCAGATCGCCAGCCGGCCGATCGAGCGATCAAAGGCGCGGTTCAGGCAGTGCACTTCCGCGAGCATCGCGACGATCCAGCCGCACCTGAGCGCAATGTTGGCCCGGCCGATCCCGCTGGCATCGACATTGACCGCGCCGTGGGCCAGCCGACGCGCGACATTATGTCGGCTATACACTGCCAACCCGATGAGCTGGGCCGCCGTCACTGCAACTACGACGTCGAACAGGGCAAGTGGCGCCATGGCGGTCAGTGCCAGTGGACTAGCGTGGCTTCTTGCGAGAATCCCGGACCCATCGCGACGAGCAGCCCGTTGCGGTTCGTGGGTCGGTCGCCGCCGCGCATTATGCGATCCAGCATGACCAATACGGTAGCCGAAGAGATATTGCCCAAGTCCCGAAGGATATCGCGGCTAGGACGCATCATCGCTTCCGACAGCTTAAACGCGTGTTCTGCGGCGTCCATGATTTTGGGACCGCCGGGGTGAAGCGTCCAATGGTCGATATCTGCGACGGCCAGATTCGATTCAGCCAGCATCGGCAGGATGACATCGGCCAACGCCTCCCCGACAAAGGTCTTGACCTCGGGCCGCAGGATGTTGCGCATGCCTTCGTCGATATAGTCCAGCCCCATGATGTGTGCCGTATCCGGCACCCAGTTTGAGCGATTGTCGATGACGGACAGCACGGCCCGGTCGGCCAGTGGATGTTCATCTCCCACCAGCATCACTGCACCCGACCCGTCACCAAACAGCGCCGCCGTGACAATCGCCATGACGATTTCGCCATAGAGCTGAGGCTCGCCTTCCAGGCGCGTAATCATCTTCTGAAGATCCGCTTGAACCGAACCCTGCCAGAGGCCGGATGACAGTTCGCAAGATATCAGGATCGCCGCCTCATCGGGATGACCCGCGAGATAGTCTGCCACACGATTGATGCCGGCAACTCCCGCCATGCACCCAAGGCCGGCTAGCGGCATCCGTCGCGTGCTTCTTCCGAAATCGATCCGGTTCATCAGCCGGGCTTCAATGCTGGGGACCGCGGGCGTCAGGGTGACGGAAGCGATCAGCGAAATGTCGCGCGGGCAAAGCCCGGTATCGGCCAGCAATGTGCGGACGTTCGTCTCGGAATGGGCCACGCACGCCTCGACTGCGCTAGCGGCCGACTGCGCGATGGTTGGCGGCGCGCAGAAATTGCTGACACTGAATTCAAAATGCCGTCCGTCGACGCGCACGTTGGCAAAAAGATTTGCGACAAGCTGACGGGAAAAATCGAGATTGTGCTTGTCGAGGAACGCCACAATCGTCTCGGCGAGCTCCGCCTGAGTGTAATAGGTCGCTGGGAGAGAACTGGCGGACGCGACGATATGCGCCTTAGGTCGGGTGGGCGGCTTCAGCATGAAAGAACCTCCTCGGGTGGGGACGTATCTGCTTGATCCAGGAGGTGGTTCTGCACGGCGGCGATGCGGCTGATCCCGGCTAAGGCGGCGTCGGTTGGCACGCCAAAATCCACCAGACATGCAATCTCCGTCACGCCGATCGCGCGGAGCGCGTCGGCGCGGTCGGCGCACTCCTGCGGAGTTCCACACAGCGAGTGCGTCCGCACATAGCGTTCGAAGGCGAATTCGATGACTCGGTCCCGATCGGCATCGCTCAGTTCGTCAAATGCCGGAAATTGCTGTTTCCACAAATCGGTCGAGTCGCGCAGATACCCGAGCAGCGGCTGACGGACGGCGCGACGCACACCCTCCCGGCTCTCGCCGACATAGGTATGCAACATCAGCGTGACCTGCCCACGCCCGTCATGCCCGGCTTTCTCGCGTGCCTCGCGGTAGCATGTGATTTTTTCGGCCAGCTCGGCTATGGTCTGAAACAGCAGCGCGGTCAGGACGTTGGCGCCCATCTCGCCGGCTTGTCGAAAGCGGTCGATCGACCCCGAGCATGTCAGCCAGAGCCCGAAACTATCCTGTACCGGCCTGGGAAAAGTTCGGACGTCGGCCACTTCACCGATACCGTTGCGGCGCGTTTGCGGGGTTCCCGCCCAAAGCGACGAAACGGTTTCGATCCCGTCGTGCAAATTTGCCAGGCGGCCGGCAAAGGCGTCTGGCATCAAAACGAAATCGTTCGGGTTCCAGCCCTGGCCGAACCCGAGATCGACTCGCCCGTCGGACAGATTGTCGACAACCGCCCATTCCTCGGCGATCCGGATCGGATCGTTGAGCGGCAGAATGACGCTGCCCGCACGAATGCGCAGCCGGCTGGTGACCGCCGCCACTGCCGCGCCGACCACCGCCGGGTTCGGGAAAGCGCCGCCAAAGCGGTGAAAATGGCGTTCCGGCAACCAGACGGCCAAGAGCCCTTGCTGATCGGCCAGGCGGCAGGCGTCCATCAGAAAGCTGTAAATCCCGTCGGGACTTTTGACGCCATCGCTGGCGAAGAACATGAGGCTGAACTGCATGGTAGCGCCGCTGCTCACGCGTTTTCGATCAACTGTCCGACGCCCCGGATAGAGACGCCGTCGAAATAATGCTCGACCTCAATTTCGACCCCGAATTTTGCGCTGATTTCGTGCGTCAATTGCAGCTGCGAAAGCGAATCGATCCCCATGTCGATAATCGGCGTGTCGCACCGCACCAGATCCCGGTCGATCTTGAGATTGCGCGCCACCAATTCGAGCAGCCACGCCTCGGTTTCTGACCGGGGGTGTATCGCCGCGTCTGCATCTGCCGCCAGAAGTTCGGTCGTCGTACCAGGGAGTGCCAAACGGTCATCAAAGGTCAGGCAATCGAATTCCCCGTCGGCGTGCATGTCTCTTGCGCGGGACCGTTGAACCTTGCCGCTGCTTGTCCGGGGCAGCGCGCGGGGCCGGACGAGTCCGACCGCAATACCGGCAAGCTGGAATTCAGACGAAAGCGCGCTGCGGATCGCCGCGACAATGTCTGCCGAGTCTATTTTGCTCAGCATTTCGCGCCGGATCTCGGCAATAAGAATGATATCCAGCGGGTTGGACGGCTCAACTTGGAAGGCGATGACACCGCTTGGCTCGATCGCGGGATGGGAGCGCCACGCGGCTTCTTCCAGATCCTGCGGATGATAATTGAGCCCGCGCACGATGATCAGGTCCTTGATCCGCCCGGTGACGAACAACTGGCCATCCGAGACGAAGCCGAGGTCTCCGGTCCGCAGATAGCGCTTGGGCTCGCCGTCGTGGTTGTTCAGCATGGCGAACGGCTGGGGCTGGTCGGGCGCGTCTGCGGCATTCGCGGCCCAATAGCCCGGTGTGACGCTCGGTCCCGACACCCAGATTTCCCCGCAGCGGTTCTCCGGCAATCGCTCTTCCGTCGCCGGATCGGCGATCACCAGATCATGGCCCGAAATAACGCTGCCACAGCTCACAAAGGGCTGAATTCCAGCGGCGCTGCGCGTCCTAAACACCACGCGCCCGTGTTTGAGACCGGTCTTGTCGACGTAACGGACGGCTGCCTGATCTTGCACCGACACGCCCGTTACCATCAACGCGCTTTCGGCCAGGCCGTAACAGGGGAGGAACGCCTTGCGGCTGAACCCGCACTCCGCGAATTTCTCGCAAAAGGCTTCGAGGACCGCGCTCCTGACCGGCTCCGCCCCGTTGGTCGCGACGCGCCATCCCGACAGGTCGAGATCGGCGATCACGGCTGGGCCAATTCGGTCAACGCAATGTTGATAGGCGAAATTCGGCCCACCGCTATAGCGCGCTTTCGTTTCGACGATGGCCTGAAGCCAACGGGCCGGATTGCGCACGAACTCGGTCGGCGCCATGAAGTTTAGGGTAACGCCGGAATACAGCGAGCCCAATACCATGCCGATCAAGCCCATGTCATGGTACATGGGCAGCCAGCTGACGGCTGTTTCGCCGGAAGTTGTACCCATATGGCTGGTGATGGCCGCGACATTGGCTAGCAGGTTCGCATGGGTCAGGACCACGCCCTTTGGCGCGCTGGTCGATCCGGACGTATATTGCAGCAGCGCGATTTCGTGTGGCGTCGCGACCAATTCCCCGACATCGGCGCCGAAATCTGTATCGACGGCGACGAGCCGGTCTGGCGATAGCGAAAGCCCCCCGAATTTGGAGACGATTCGGTGGTGCACCGCCGTGCTGGCCAGCACCCACGACGCCTCGCAATGCGTGATGATGCGCCGAGCGGTCAAAGCATCGCGTTGCGGCGGATAAGCGGGAACCGGGATCGCGCCTATCCACTGGCAAGCCAGAAAGCTGGCGATGAAATCTAGGCTGGAGGGAAAGAGCAGAACAACCCGCTCGCCGTGCCGTACGCCAATCGACTGGAGACCGGCACCGATGGACCCAGCACGCGAGCGGAGCGCTCCATAGGACAGCGCGCCAGCCACCTGACCATCCTGCAAATGGACGAAGGCGCGCGTATCCGGCCGCTCTTCCGCATGGGTCCTCAACCGCTCGAGGATGGTCTGTGCAACCGTAACGCCCCTAGCGGGCGTCGACAGCGACGGTGCAGGAATGATGGCGGTGCGCATCAAGTCTGCGTCGCGTTAGCGGTGCTAGCGAACCCGCCGATCGCGACGGTTTGCCAAATTTCTGGTAACGTCTGGCGACGCGCGCGCCGCAATTCGATGTTGTGTTGCCTGCGGCGATCCACCGCCTCGGTGATGGAGCAGAGGGTATCCCAATTTTCGGGGATGTCGGGCCGAACACTATAATTACGGAACGCCGTAAAAATATAAGAGTTTTTCATGCCCCCTCCCGACTGAATAAATTACGTCAATAGAGATTCATAAATATGGGTTTACATCAAATGCGATTTATAAATTCGTATAATTCAAATAAATGTATTTGATAGTTCGTAGTAATTGAAAGAAGCATATGCATATTCTGATTGATGATCAATAATTCTAGGTAATCAATGTAGGTAACTAAGGCGATTCTGGTTATAATTTGTACGCCTTCGAGCCAAAATGGATTTTTATAGCGGCTGGTGACCCTGTCGGCTTCCCTTCGGCATAACGAAGCCGGTTTCGGCATTCGTCGGGCGGAAACAGATCGACACGGTGACCGATGCGGTCCCAGCGTCCGGAGCGATTTTTTTTGAGATGGCCATTTCGATCGGGTTCAGACCGGGTGAGTAGCGCAGGAGGAAGCGCGACGTCGCGCCTTTGTCGGCGATGATCTGTGCGGTCTCGGTGTCTTTACGGCTTGAAACGCGGAGGCATCTGACGATGTCACCGCCTTGGAGCGCGGGAACCAGATACTGCGAGGCGTAGTCTAGCAAGACCGCCCGGTTCATCGGTTGACCGACGATCAGCGGTGTCATGATGCCCTTGCGGTCGAGCCCGGCAAGACGGCCGTGATCCGCCGATCGCCAACGAGCGCGAAGCCATTGATGCGCTGCCCTTTGCGCCCTTGGCACTCATATCGGACCATGTTGATCGTGACGCCTGTTTCGTCGCAGAAGATCAGCCGCCTGCCGGCAATCATCGACGCAACGTCGCGCGCTACAGTGCGGGCATCGGCTGCATCAGACCGGAACTACTCCCTGTCGTGTACGCTATTCGCCAATCCCACACTGCGTATGAAACCGGCTGCGCCGCTCGGCATCGGCCACGACGCAGCACCCGCCGCCGCCCTTCGGTCGTCGCCCGCGTAGCGCTGGCGCAGCACCTATGCCGGAGACCGTCGAGTGTCTGACCCTGATCGAAAGAGGGCAACCAATCGTCGCGATAGACCCGAGGCAGTCCATTCGCGCCGACACAAAGGGAGAAACCAAAATGCGGATGCGGATCTCGCCGCACCGTCACAAGGCCCGACGATTTTGGTTTGGCGATGGTGACCCCTACGGGAATCGAACCCGTGCTTCAGCCGTGAAAGGGCCGCGTCCTAACCGCTAGACGAAGGGGCCATGCCGGCGTCGCCGGTTGGTTGGAGGCGGTTAGGGAAACTCGCCGCGCCGGTCAAGCCATCTCTTGCACGAAATCGCCTCAATCGGCCCAGGCCGCATCGTCGATGTGCAATTCGGCGGCTGGGCGCGAGCCCCAATCGTCGATCTTGGCGCGGCCCGCGAGCCACAGGCGGCGGTGCGGCGCGGCGCCGAGCAGCGCCTGGCCGAGCGCGGTGTCGGCCTGGCGGAAGGCGACGGTCTTGAGCGACCCCCCGCCATCGCCCGCGACGATCGCGCGGACATGGCCGTTGCCGACGACATCGGCCTTGATGATCCGCACGGGGCCGGCGACGACGCGCGGCTGCGGCCAGCCCATGCCGTAGGGACCGCCGAGCTCCATCGCGGTGACGAGATCAGGGGTGACGCCGCCCGCGGTCAGCACTGCGTCGAGCAGCAGCGCGCGGTCGCCCATCGCGCGCGCGACCGCGGCTTCGAGTCGCTCGCTGAGGAAGGCCGCGAAGGCATCGACGTGATCCTCGGCGATCGTCAGCCCGGCCGCCATCGCGTGACCGCCACCCGCGACGAGCAGGCCTTGCTCCTTCGCCGCAAGCACCGCCGCACCGAGGTCAACGCCGCTGATCGAGCGGCCCGAGCCCTTGCCGAGCCCCGCATCGTCGAGCGCGATGACGAGGGCAGGGCGGCCGTATTTCTCCTTCAAGCGCCCCGCGACGATGCCGATCACGCCGGGGTGCCAGCCATGCCCTGCGACGACGAGCACCGCGCGGTTGCTCTGGTTGAGCGCGATGAGTTCGGCGGCTTCCTGGACGATGCCTTCGATCGCGCGGCGTTCCTCGTTCAAACGGTCGAGCTCGACCGCGATTCGCTCGGCCTCGGCCGGGTCGCGCGTCGTGAGCAAGCGGACGCCGAGATCGGACTTGCCGACGCGTCCGCCAGCGTTGATCCGCGGCCCGAGCGCGAAGCCCAGATCGGTGCTGGTCGGCGCGCGCGTCAGGCGCGACGCGGTGATCAGCGCGTTCAGCCCGATGTTGCGGCGCTGCGCCATCACCTTGAGCCCCTGCGCCACGAAGGCACGGTTGAGCCCGCGCAGGGCCGCCACGTCGGCGACGGTGCCGAGCGCGACGAGATCGAGCAGATCGAGCAATTTGGGTTCGGGGCGATCGGCGAAATAGCCGCGCCCGCGCAGCGTGCGGATCAACGCCGCGCCGAGCAGGAAGGCGACGCCGACCGCGGCGAGATGACCGTGCTCGGCGCCCTCGGTCTCATCGAGCCGGTTGGGATTGACGAGCGCGTGCGCATGCGGAAGCGCGGCGGCGCATTTGTGGTGATCGACCACCAGCACATCGACCCCGGCATCGCGCGCCGTTGCGAGCGCGTCGAACGCCTGTGCGCCGCAATCGACGGTGACGATCAGCGTCGCGCCTTCGTCCTTGAGCCGCACCAGAGCGGCGCCGGTCGGGCCATAGCCCTCGCGCATCCGGTCGGGGATGTAGGGCCGCGCCTCGAGCCCGAGATCGCGCAGCAGCAGGATCATCAGCGCCGCCGACGTCGCCCCGTCGACGTCGTAATCGCCGAAGATCGCGAGCTGCTCGCCCGCCTGCACCGCATCGGCGAGCCGGTCGGCGGCGCGGTCCATGTCGCGAAAGATCGAGGGGTCGGGCATGAAGCCGCGGATGCTCGGCGCCTTGTGCGCGTCGAGCGCGTCGCGCGGGCAGCCGCGCGCGAGCAGCAATTGCGTAACGAGATCGTCGGGCGCGAAACCGGGATCGCGCGCGTCGGTCTCGAGCATGCGCCAGCGCCAGGGCTGGCCGAGGATCGAATGGCTGATGTTGAGGACGGTGTTCATTGCCCGCCCTCCTACGCGCTTGGCGGAGGAGCGCAAATCGGAGCGGTCAGCGCAAAGGCTGGGGTCAGGCCTTGATCCACTTCCCCTCGCGAAACCATTTGGTCACGATGTACTTGGTGCCGCTCACTACAGGCATGCCCTCGTGGAGCGTCTCGGTGTTGCGGCTGCCATCGCGGTTCATGTTGTTCCACGCGAGCAGCAGGCCCTTCTTGGGGGCGACGCGAATGCCGATCTGCGGGAACCAGGTCGCGCCGCCCTCCTCGACATGGTTGAGATAGATCATCGCGGTCCAGGTGCGTTGCCCGCCGGTCTCGATCATTTGCGGCCAATAGGCCTGCTTCTCGTTGAAATAATCGAAATGCGCGCGGAAATGCTGGCCGACGGCGTAGCGTTGGCCCTGCATCGTCTCGCCTTGCACCGGATCGATCCCGAGCAGGTGCGCGATCGCCTCGTCGGTCGGGCGGACGTCGGGCGACCAGCGGTCCATGTCGCAGCTTTCGCTCGTGCGGAACTCCTGGATGTTCTCCTCGGCAAGCACCGTCGAGCGGCGCTTGTTGGCGTCGATCATCGCGACGAGCGCGTCGCAGGTGGCGGCGTCCAGGAAATCGGGGTGCTGATAGATTTGCGCGCCGTCGACCGCGAAGCGCTTGACCGCGGGATTGGCATCGAGCCGCGCCCCGACGGTTTCGCCGAACTGGCGGCGCAGCGGCGAGGCGCCGTTGGGTTTCCTTGCAAAGAGAGCCATGCGCGCGACTTTGCCGCGGGCGGCTCAAAAAACAAGGGGTCCGCAAGCGGCGAGCCTGCGGACCCCGAGGTCGGTCTTCCGGGTCTTACCAGAAGATGTCGTACACCGTGTCGACGACATATCCGGTGCGGATGTCGACCAGCAGCGCGTCGTTGTAATAGCGCACCCAGCGATACGGACCGTAGGCCGGCGGCAGGCGGTAGTAATCGGCGTCTTCGATCCAGTAATTCTGGTTGAACAGCACCGAACTCAGCGAGAAGCCGACCGAGAAGCGACGATAGCCGCCCGACCAGCCCGACGGCGCATAGTAGCGCGGGAGGCGATAGAGATTGCGGTTCTGGGTGCGATAGCTGTTGTAATTGTAGCGGTTGTCGCGCCGCCAATCGCGGTTCCACCCACCGCGATTGTCATTGCGGTCATAGCCGCCGCCATATCCGACGCCATTGCCACGATTGTAGCCACGATCGCCGAAGCGCCCGTCATTGCCACGGAAATCGCCACGATCATTGCCGCGGAAATCCCCGCCGCGCTGCTGCCCGTCGAACGCAGGGCGCCCGTCGCGTGGGCCACCTTCGAAACCGGGGCGACCATCGCGCTGGCCGCGGTTGAAATCCGGGCGGCCGTCGCGCTGACCACCGTTGACGTCGGGGCGGCCATCGCGCTGCCCGCGGTTGAAATCCGGCCGGCCGTCGCGCTGGCCGCCGTTGAAATCGGGGCGGCCTTCGCGTTGCTCACGCTCGAAGCCCGGGCGGCCGTCGCGCTGCCTGCCGGGGAAACCGGGCTGGCCAGCTTGCGCCTGCGGCGGGACAGCTTGCGGCTGGCCGCGATACTCGCCGCGTCCGCCGAAGTCGCGCCCACCGCCGCCCTGGCGATCGGGGCGCTGCTGCTGTTGCTGTTGCTGCGGCTGCGGCTGAGCCTGGACCGGCGCCTGGACCTGAACCGGCTGCTGCACCTGGCCCTGCGGGCGCTGCCAGTTCATGCGGCCTTCGGCACCCGGCATCGCCTGGCGCTCGGGGCGGCCTTCGCCCTGTCCCTCCTGCAGGCCGCGCCGCCCTTGACCGTCGCCGCGGTTTGGCCGATCGCCAGCATCCTGCGCCATCGCGGTGGCGGGGATCAACGCAGAAGCCGCCATGATCGCGGCGAGCAAAGACTTGCGCATCGATACTTCCTTATCTTCGTCCGGAAAGCATTTCCGGTCGTTAAACGCGGTATACTCTGCGCGCGATGAGCCGTGGCTGAATTGCGATGACAGCGTTGCGAAAGCTTTGGCTCATCTTGGCGGGGTCAGTGCTGGAACTTCGCGCGCTGCGTCGGCGGGCGTGATGGCAGGGCGCGGCGGTGCAGCAATCGTCTCGTCGCCGCGCTGGACGCTGGCGGCGAGCAGGATCGCCTCGACCAGTCGTGGATAGATGCCGCAGCGACACAGATTGGTGATCCCGGCGCGAATATCGTCCTCGCTCGGGTTGCGATTCTTCTTCAGCAGAGCCGATGCGGCCATGATGATACCGGGGATACAGAAACCGCATTGCGTGACGTTCTTGTCGAGGAACGCCATTTGCACCGGGTGCGTGCGGTCACGCGACAGGCCCTCGATCGTGGTGACATAGCTCCCCTCGATCGCGCCGATCGTCCGCTGGCACGATCGCACCGCCTCGCCGTCGATATCGACGGTGCAGGCACCGCAGTCGCCGGTGCCGCAGCCATATTTGGTGCCGGTCAGGTTCGACGCATCGCGCAGCGCCCAGAGCAGCGGGGTGTTGGGATCGATCCGGTACTGGACCGGCTGATTATTGACGGTGAAGCGCGTCATGCGTGGCCTCCACGGCGATGGCGCGAGCGTGGGGCAGGGGCGAGTGGCCGGGACATGCGACGACCATGCCCGCGCGCGACCGGCCCGGCAAGCATGCGGCGAACACCGCGAAACGCGCCGTTTCCGGCTGCGCGATTGTCGGCGCGGCGCCCGCGCCCGATATAGCGGGGATGAAACTTCCAACGCTCTTCATCCCGCATGGCGGTGGCCCGTGCTTCTTCATGGATCCAGCCGGCGGCCTGCCCGACCCGATGTGGCGCCCGATGCAGGCGTACCTTGCCGGATTGATCGCATCGCTGCCCGAGCGGCCGCGCGCGATCTTGCTCGTGTCGGGACATTGGGAGACGCCCGAACTCGCTATCAACACCGGCGACGGGCATCCGCTCGATTACGACTATTTCGGCTTCCCGCCGCATACCTATCGGCTCGACTGGCCGTCGCACGGCGATCCTGCGCTCGCGCAGCGCGTGAGCGCGCTGCTCGCCGACGCAGGGATCGCGCATCACGGCGAGGAGCGCGGCTGGGACCACGGCGTGTTCATCCCGATGATGGTTGCGGTGCCAGGTGCCGACATCCCGCTCGTCCAACTCTCATTGCGCGCCGATCTCGATCCGGCGGGACATATCGCGATCGGGCGAGCGCTCGCACCGCTGCGCGACGAAGGCGTGCTGATCGTCGGATCGGGGATGAGCTTCCACAATCTGCGCGCGCGCGGGCCCCAGGTCACGCCGATCGCCGCGGCCTGGGCTGTCGCACTGACCGCGGCGGTGACCGATCCCGATCCGGTGGCGCGCGCCGCACGCGTCGCCGCCTGGGACACGCTGCCCAACGCCCGCTTCGCGCATCCCGAGGCCGAGCATCTGCTCCCGCTGATGGTCGCGCTCGGTGCTGGCGGTGAGGATGCGGCGATCTGCGATTACCGCGATGTCGTAATGGGGTGGGTGGTGTCGGGCTATCGCTTCGGATGAAGCGTGCGGGGCGGCGTAGCGCCGCCCCGCGACGATCAGGCGGGCTTCGCGCCGGGCGTGCCGCATTTGGCGAACTTGCCGTTCAACCGGCACTTGGTCGCGACCGGCTTGGCGGGCGGGCACTTCATGAAGCGGCCCTTGGCGTCCTTGCACGGCGCCGCCATGACGGGTGTCGAGGCGAGCGAAAGCGTAGCAGCGACAAGCAGGATCTTGAGCATTCTTGGTCTCCACACGGTAAGGCCCGACCGAGGTTAGGCGCGTGCCCGTGGGAGGCAAGAGTGCTATAACAGGTTATTGATTAGATTGGCTTTGCTGCGAGAATCAAGCACGCCAGCCGGTGTCGATCTTGTCGACCAGTCGCACCATCGCCGCGAAATCGGCAGCGCCTGCGCCGCCCGGGACTTGCGCCATGTGCAGATCGCGCTGGTGGACCGCCACGACGTCGGGCGTCACTTCGATCGGCGTTCCCATCGACATTGTGGCGATCTGGATCTCGCACGCGCGCTGGAGCGACCAATGCTTGATGAACGCCTCGGGCAGCGTCTTGCCCATCACCAGGATGCCGTGATTTTTGAGCAGCATCACGCGCTTGTTGCCGAGATGCTCGAGCAGCCGCGCGCCTTCCTCGTCGCGGACCGTCACGCCCTCGAAGTCGTGATAGGCGATCTGCCCGGCGAAGTTGCACGCGTAGAAATTGGTCGCGCGCAGCCCGCCCTCGAGCGAACTGACCGCCATCCCGGCCGTGGTGTGGGTGTGCATGATGCAATGCGCGTCGGGCAAGTGGCGGTGGAACAGCGCGTGCTGGACGAAGCCCGCGCGGTTGACGGGGTAGGGGCTGTCGTCGAGCTTGTTGCCGTCGATGTCGATCTTGACGAGGCTCGATGCCGTCACCTCGCTGAAGTGCAGCCCGAACGGGTTGATCAGGAAGGCACCGTCCTCGCCCGGGATCTTGAGCGTGATATGATTGTAGATCATCTCGGACCAGCCGAGCATCGCGAAGACCCGGTAACAGGCGGCGAGCTCCTGGCGCGCTTCCCATTCGGCTTCGGACATCTGCACGCGGTCGACAGCGGCGGTAGCCATGGCGGACTCTCCTGATCCGGATTGTTCTAGGCGCTGGGTATCGCATGGCATTCTGCGGATTGCCAGACCGGGCGTCGGCGGGGCAAGGGATGCTACGAGAGAGACTGGCGGCGAGAGCGGCCGATTAGGGGATCGCATATGCACATAGAGGCCGCCACGACGCCGCACGGCACCGACGAAATCGCCACCAAGGGGATCAACGCGCCCGACCTGCAGGTCTTCGTGTTCGCCCTGTTCTTCATCTTCGGCGGCATCACCAGCCTCAACGACGTGATCATCCCCAAGCTCAAGGACCTGTTCACGCTGAGCTATGCGCAGGCGCTGCTCGTGCAATCGGCGTTTTTCGCGGCCTATTTCGTCTTCTCGATCCCCGCCGCGGCGATCGTGCGCAAGGCAGGCTATATGCGCTCGGCCTCGATCGGCCTGCTGACGATGACCGCGGGCTGCCTGCTGTTCGTGCCGGCATCGCAGTCGGGCACGTTCGCGGTGTTCCTGCTCGCGCTGTTCGTGCTCGCGGCGGGGATCACGATGGTGCAAGTCGTCGCCAACCCGCTGATCTCGCTGCTCGGGCCGCCCAAGACCGCGTCGAGCCGGTTGACCTTCGCGCAGGCGTTCAACTCGCTCGGCACGACGATCTTCCCGTATGTCGGCTCGATCGTGATCCTCGGGTCGCTCGCGAGGATCGATCCCAAGACGCTGACCGGCGCTGCGCTCGACGCGTATCGCACCGCCGAGACGCAGACCGTCGTGCACACCTATATTGGGCTCGCGGTGGCGCTGGTGATCGTCGCGGCCGTCGTGTGGACGCGCCGCAACCGGCTGCAGACCGCGGTCGATGACCAGGGCAGCATCGTCAAGGCGTTCGGGCTGCTCCGCCTGCCGCGCTTTGGTTTCGGCACGCTGTGCATCTTCCTCTATGTCGGCGCCGAAGTCGCGATCGGCTCGCTAATCGTCAGCTATCTGACGCAGGCCGATACGCTCGCGCTCGGTGCCGAGGCGGCGGGCAAGCATGTGCCGTTCTACTGGGGCGGCGCGCTGGTCGGGCGCTTCATCGGGGCAGCCGTGCTGCGCTACGTCTCGCCGGGCAAGGTGCTCGCCGGCGTCGCGATCGCCGGGATCGCGCTGATCGCGCTGTCGACGCACACCACCGGGCTCGTCTCGGGCTGGTCGCTGCTCGCGATCGGGCTGACCAATTCGATCATGTTCCCGACGATCTTCAGCCTGGCGAGCGAAGGCCTCGGCAAGCGTGCGGCCGAGGGGTCGGGCGTGCTGGCGATGGCGATCGTCGGTGGCGCGATCATCCCGCCGCTGACCGGCCTGATCGCCGATCAGAGCGGGCTGCGCTTCGCCATGATCCTGCCCGCGGCCTGCTATGCGATCATCGCCTGCTACGGCGTCTTCGCGCGCAAGCCGGTGGTCGCTTAACCGAGCAGCGCCTCGATCTCGGCCGGAGCGAAGCCCGCTTCGGCCAGGATCGCGGCGCCGTCCTGCGCGCCAGCCATGCGCGGGGCCACGGTTTCGCTGACCGAATACCGCGGGGCGGGGGCGGGCTGCGTCACGCCGCCCGCGGTCACGAATGCACCGCGCGCGACGTTGTGCGGATGCGCGGCGGCTTCCTCGAACGCCAGCACGGGCGCGACGCACGCCTCGTGCCCGTCGAACGCCGCGACCCATGCGTCGCGGCTGCGCTGCTTGAAGCGATACGCCAGTTCCTGCTTGAGCCGCGGCCAGACGGCCGGCGCAAACTGCGCGTCCCATTCGGCGCCGTCGAGGTGCATCACGCGGCGCAGCGCGGCGTAGAATTGCGGTTCGATCGCGCCGACCGCGATCCATTTGCCGTCGGCGGTCTCATAGGTGTCGTAGAAATGCGCGCCGCCGTCGAGCAAATGGGTGCCGCGCGCGCCGCTCCATTGGCCCATGCCGCGAAACCCCCAGATCATGCTGGCGAGCACCGCCGATCCTTCGGTCATCGCGCAATCGACGACCTGACCCGTGCCGCTCGCCTGCGCCTGCAGGATCGCGGCGAGCATCCCGAACGCGAGCATCATCCCGCCACCGCCGAAATCGCCTGCAAGGTTGATCGGCGCGGTCGGCTTGCGGCCTGCTTCGCCGAGTGCGTGGAGCAGGCCCGAGATCGCGATATAATCGATGTCGTGGCCGGGTTCGTGGGCGAGCGGGCCGCTTTGCCCCCAGCCGGTCATGCGGCCATAGACGAGCCGAGGGTTATCGCCGATCAGCACGTCGGGCCCAAGGCCGAGGCGCTCCATCACGCCCGGGCGAAAGCCCTCGATCAGCCCGTCGCACGTCCCCGCCAGGCGGCGCACCGCCGCGACCGCCTCGGGCTGCTTGAGATCGAGCGCGATCGTCCGGCGCGAGCGCAGCAGCGGGTCGCGCGTCGGATCGGTCAGCCCCGGCGGGCCGGGACGTTCCACGCGGATCACCTCGGCGCCGTGGTCGGCCAGCATCATTCCACAGAACGGGCCGGGCCCGATCCCCGCCATTTCGAGGATCCGCAGGCCGGTCAGGGGGGCTGATGCTCGGCCGTTCATCCTATCCTCCTTCAGTCCCGCAAAGGCGGAAATCCCGCTTCTTCCCGCCGCTAGAAGAAGCGGGACCCCCGCTTGCGCGGGGGTGACGGGAAGGGCGGTGCGCCATCAGAACGCGGCGATCCCCGTGATCGCGCGACCGAGGATCAGCGCATGGACGTCGTGCGCGCCCTCGTACGTGTTGACGGTTTCCAGGTTCATCATGTGGCGCATGACCTGATATTCGCCCGAAATGCCGTTGCCGCCATGCATGTCACGGCTCATCCGCGCGATATCGAGCGCCTTGCCGACATTGTTGCGCTTGACGATCGAGATCATCTCGGGCGCGAACTTGCCCGCGTCCATCAGGCGGCCGACACGCAGCGACGCCTGTAGCCCGAGCGCGATCTCGGTCTCCATGTCCGCGAGTTTCTTCTGGTAGAGCTGGCGCCCGGCGAGCGGGGTGCCGAACTGGTTACGGTCGAGCCCGTACTGGCGTGCGGCATGGAAGCAGAATTCGGCAGCGCCGAGCGCGCCCCAGCTGATCCCGTAGCGCGCACGGTTGAGGCAGCCGAACGGACCCTTCAGCCCTTGTACGTCGGGGAGCAAGGCATCCTCGGACAGCTCGATTTCGTCCATCAGGATCATGCCGGTGATCGAGGCGCGCAGCGACAGCTTGCCCTCGATCTTGGGCGTGGCGAGCCGCTTGGCGCCCTTTTCGACGATGAAACCGCGAATGCCGTCGCCGTGCGCTTCCGACTTCGCCCAGATGACGAACACGTCGGCGATCGGCGAATTGGAGATCCAGGTCTTGGCGCCCGACAGCAAATAGCCGCCGTCGATCTTCTTCGCGCGCGTCGTCATGCTGCCGGGGTCCGATCCGGCATCGGGTTCGGTCAGGCCGAAGCAGCCGATCCATTCGCCGCTCGCCAGCTTTGGCAGATACTTCCGCTTCTGCGCTTCCGAACCATAAGCGAAGATCGGGTACATCACGAGGCTCGACTGCACCGACATCATCGAGCGATAGCCCGAATCGATCCGCTCGACCTCGCGCGCGACGAGGCCATAGGCGACGTAGGACGCGCCGACGCCGCCATATTCCTCGGGAACGGTCGGGCCGAGCAGGCCTTGCGCACCCATCTCGCGGAAGATCTCGGGATCGGTGGTTTCGTTCTGGAAGGCGTCGACGATGCGCGGGGCGAGCTTGTCCTGCGCATAGGCGCGCGCAGAGTCGCGGATCATCCGCTCGTCATCTTCTAACTGATCGTCGAGGAAGAAGGGGTCTGCCCAATCGAAACGCGCCATGTCGGCCATGTCAGGTCCTTTGATTTCCACGTCGCCCCGGCGGAAGCCGGGGCCGCTGGATTATGACGCGAAGATCGTGCCCCAAACCCAGCGGCCCCGGCCTGCGCCGGGGTGACGACTATTGTTGTAAGATCCGGTCGTCGAACAAGCCGAACGCCAGGGTCGAGGCATAATATCCGATCGCGCGCTCGCGTGTCATCGTATGTGCCCATTTGCGCATGTCGAACGCCGCATTCTGCATCGCCATCAGCGCCTGCGCCGCGATCAGCGGATCGACCGGGCGGATCGAACCCTCGGCGATGCCGTCGCTCATCGTGCCGGCGAAGCGACGCGCGATACGGTTCGAACGGTCGACCATCTGCGTGCGCGATTCGCTCGGCAGGCCCGATAGCGCCGTCGTGCGCAGCAGTGGCCCACGTTCGGAAAACTGGACGTCGAGCAATGTCGCGATCGTCCCCGACAGCCGCTCCCAATGGCTCCCGCCGCGCTCGTCGGCGAGCCGCTGCGCGTCGGCGACGGTATCGAGGCTGCGCTTGTAACACGCGAGCACCAGATCGTCCTTGGCATCGAGATGGTGGTAGAAGCTGCCCTTGGTGACGTTGAGCTCGGACGCGATCTTCTGGACCGAGGCACCGCGATAGCCGAGCTGGTTGATCAGCCGCGTCGCGGCCAGCAGGAACGCCTCGCGCCCGGGCTCGGGCTCGTCATGCGCCAGATCGATCAGCTCGGGATCCCAGCTCGCTTTCGGCCCGGCGATGCCGTGGGCGAACACGTCCATCAGCCGTTCCTCGATCCGTGGATATTGATCGGGATCATAGCGCGTCAGCCAGATCGGCAGCCAGAAGGTGTTCTCGAGCAGCACATGCGCGCGCCCGCCGTGAAGATCGGTCTGCGCGCGGTTGGCGGCGGGGCCCCACAGGCTGCGCGTCTTGCGGAACACTTCGCGCCAGCCCGCCATCAACTTGCCGAGCACGGGCTCCTCCATCGCGCGCAGATCCGACAGGATCGCGAACGCGGTCTCTTCGCCGCGCTGGATCCGGGTGAGCCGGATCATGTTGAGCGAGAGGTATTTCGCGACGCGCGCTTGCGGCGTCGGCTCGAGCAGCGATTCGTCGAGCATCGCCAGCAGCTTTTCGAGCGTGTACTCGAAGCAGGCGGCGGCGAGGTCTTCCTTGCGCTTGAAATAGTAGGTCACGCTCGTCGTGTTGAGCCCGACACGGCGCGCGACATCGGCGAAGGTCATGCCCTTGGCGCTCTGTTCGTTGATCGCTTCGGCCGCTGCAGCGAGGATCGCGTCGCGCTTGGCGCGGAAGCGCTTGGTACTGGTGTCGGAGTCCAGGCTCTCGGCGGTCGGAATGGTGTCGTTGGCCTCCATGCGGCAATCTGTAACATCATCTTTTAGAAGAAACAGTCCCTTTCGTGCGCGCGGGCAATGCGTGGCTTTTCCACGCCAAAGACGCTTTACCGAAAACGCGGTACGGTATACCCAGCCTCCCAACGACCCGATTGGAGAGAGCAGATGGACTTCAGCTTCAGCGAACGCGAGATCTATTTCAGGGATCGTGTGAAGGGGTTCATCGACCAGCAGATTCGCCCGCGCCAGGCCGAATATGACGAGCAGCACCATAGCGGCGAGCGCTGGAAGGTCATTCCGGTGATCGAGGAGATGAAGGAAAAGACCAAGGCCGCCGGCCTGTGGAATTTCTTCATGCCGCCGCATTCGGGTCAGAGCCATGTCGATGATTCGTTCGTCTTCGAAGGCACGCAGCTGACCAATCTCGAATATGCGTTATGCGCCGAGGAGATGGGCAAGGTCGGTTGGGCGAGCGAATGCTTCAATTGCTCGGCTCCCGACACCGGCAATATGGAGGTGCTCCACCGCTACGGCACGCTCGAGCAGAAGGAGCGCTGGCTGCGCCCGCTGATGAACGGCGAGATCCGTTCGGCCTTCCTGATGACCGAGCCGGCGGTCGCTTCGTCCGACGCGACCAATATCGAGACTTCGATCGTCCGCGACGGCGACGAATACGTCATCAACGGCACGAAATGGTGGTCGTCGGGCGTCGGCGATCCGCGCTGCAGAATCGCGATCACGATGGGCAAGACCAACCCCGACGCCTCGCGCCACAGCCAGCAGAGCCAGATCCTCGTGCCGATGGATGCGCCCGGCGTGACGATCAAGCGGATGCTGTCGGTCTATGGCTATGACCATGCGCCGCACGGTCACGGCGAAGTCTTGCTCGAAAATGTCCGCGTTCCCGTCGAGAACATCCTGCTCGGCGAGGGCCGCGGGTTCGAGATCGCGCAGGGGCGCTTGGGGCCGGGCCGCATCCATCACTGCATGCGCACGATCGGCGTCGCCGAGACGGGCATCGAGGCGATGGCCAAGCGGCTGCTGAGCCGCGTCGCGTTCGGCAAGCGGATCGCCGACCAGTCGGTGTGGGAGGAGCGCATCGCGCGCGCGCGCATCGACATCGAGATGACGCGGCTGCTCTGCCTCAAGGCAGCCGACATGATGGACAGAGCGGGCAACAAGTCGGCGCAGCAAGAGATCGCGATGATCAAGGTGCAGGCGCCCAACATGGCGCTCAAGATCCTCGACGATGCGATCCAGGCGCATGGCGGCGGCGGCGTGTCGGGCGATTTCGCGCTGGCGCATGATTGGGCCGCGATGCGCACGCTGCGCTTCGCCGATGGTCCCGACGAAGTGCACAACCGGGCGATCGCGCGCAACGAGTTCGGCAAGTACGCGGATCTGCCGGCGGCAGTTGCGGCGAAGGACGCGGTGCGGCGCTAAACTAACCGTCACCCCGGCCTCGTGCCGGGGCCCACCGCGCTTCGCCTACGATGCGTGAGTGGTGAGATGGACCCCGGCACAAGGCCGGGGTGACGAAGAGAAAAAGAGGGACACGTGAAAGCAGCCATCCTTTACGCCCCGAACACCGAGCTGGTGATCGACGATGTCGCGATCTCCGACCCCGGCCCGCGCGAAGTGCTGATCCGCACCGTGGCGTGCGGGGTGTGCCGCAGCGACCTGCACTTCGTCGACGGTGCCTTCCCGCACCCGATGCCGACCGTGCCGGGGCACGAGGCGGCGGGGATCGTCGAGGCGGTCGGTTCGGACGTCGCGCATCTCAAGGTCGGCGACCATGTCATCACCTTCTTCACCGTGTTCTGCGGCGCGTGCGAGATGTGCGTCACCGGGCGGCCGTCTTTGTGTGTCGATCCCTCGACGCGGCGGCCCAAGGGCGCACCGCCGCGGTTGGCGCTGAACGACGGCACGCCGCTCGCGCCGTTCCTCAATTTGTCGGCGTTCGCCGAGATGATGCTGGTCCACGAAAACGCCTGCGTCGCGATCAGCAAGGAGATGCCGCTCGACCGAGCCGCTTTGCTCGGCTGTGCGGTGATCACCGGGGCGGGCTCTATCTTCAACGACAGCCAGTTGCGCCCCGGCGAAAGCGTCGCGGTGATCGGCTGCGGCGGGATCGGGCTCGCCGCGATCAATGCCGCCAAGATCGCCGGCGCGGGGCAGATCATCGCGATCGACCCCGTCGCCGACAAGCGCGCGCTCGCCGAGAAGCTCGGCGCGACGCACACGCTCGATTCGAACGATGCTGACCTCGCCAAGAAAGTCTTCGGGATGACCGGCGGCGGGGTGCATTACGCGATCGAAGCGGTCGGGCGGAGCAACACTGCCGAGCTCGCCTGGACGATCCTGCGGCGCGGCGGCACTGCGACGATTCTCGGCATGATCGCGCCGGGCAACGACGTGAAGATTGCGGGGCCGACCTTCCTGACGGGCAAGAAGCTGCAAGGCTCGCTGCTGGGCTCGACGCGCTTCCCGATCGATTTGCCGCGGCTGGTGCAGATGTATCTCGACGGCAAGCTCGACCTCGACACGATGGTCGCCGAGCGGATCAAGCTCGAGGACGTCAACCACGCGCTCGCAAACTTGCGCACCGGCGACACCGTGCGCTCCGTGATCGAGTTTTCGTGATGGACGATTTCGCGCCCCAGACGATCGCCGTTCCCGAGAAGGACCGGCTCGACGAGGCCGCGCTGACGGCGTGGATGGTCGCCAATGTCGAGGGCTTTGTGGGGCCGCTGAGCTACGCGAAGTTTGCGGGCGGGCAGTCCAACCCGACCTTCAAGATCGAGTCGCCCTCGGGCACCTATGTGTTGCGGCGCAAGCCGATGGGGGTGCTGTTGCCCTCGGCGCATGCGGTTGACCGGGAGTATCGGGTGATCGCGGGGCTCTATCCGACGGGTTTTCCGGTCGCGAAACCCTATGGGCTGTGCACCGACCCCGCGGTGATCGGCACCGATTTCTACGTGATGGGCTTCGCCGATGGGCGCAATCTGTGGGACGGCACCTTGCCCGACTACGCGCCTGGTGAGCGTGCCGGCATCTACAACGCGATGTGCGACACGCTCGCGGCGTTGCATAATACTGATCATGTCGCCGCGGGGCTCGGCGAATACGGCGGCCCCGGCAATTATTTCGAACGCCAGGTGGCGCGCTGGACCAAGCAGTATCGTGCGTCCGAAACCGAGCCTATGCCGCAGGTCGAGAAACTGATCGAGTATCTCGGCCGCACCGTGCCCGAACAGACGCGCACCTCGGTGGTGCATGGCGATTACCGCATCGACAACATGATCTTCGATAAGACCGAGCCGCGCGTGATTGCGTTGCTCGACTGGGAATTGTCGACGCTCGGCGATCCGCTGGCCGATTTCTCCTATTTCCTGATGAGCTGGGTGACCGCTCCAGAGGGGCGGTCGGGGGTGCTCGGGCATACCGGGCCGGCGACGGGAATCCCGACGATCGAGGCGATGGTCGAGCGCTATTGCGCGGCGACGGGGCGGGACGGCGTGCCCGATCTCAACTGGTATTTCTCGTACAACCTCTTCCGGCTGACCGGGATTGTCCAGGGGATCAAGAAGCGGATTGTCGAGGGGACCGCGTCGAGCGCGCAGGCGGAGAAGTCGGCGGCAGGCGTGTACCGGCTGGCCGATGCGGCGTGGGATTTCGCGGTGAAGGCGGGGGCTTAGTTTCTTATTCCCCTCCCGCTTGCGGGAGGGGTTAGGGGAGGGAAGTGGCGGAGCGCCTGCGGACAGGCCCACCCCCAGCCCCTCCCGCAAGCGGGAGGGGAGTCAGCATGTCGCAATTCGATCTTACCGGCAAAGTCGCCATCGTCACCGGGTCCTCGCGCGGGATCGGCAAGGCGAGCGCGTTCGAGCTCGCCGAACACGGCGCCAAGGTCGTCATCTCGAGCCGCAAGCAGGACGCCTGCGATGCGGTCGCCGCCGAGCTCAACGCGCGCTTCGGCGAGGGCACGGCGATCGCGGTTGCCGCCAACATCTCGGACAAAGCGGGGCTCCAGCACCTCGTCGACGCCACCCGCATGGCGTTCGGCCAGATCGACGTGCTCATCTGTAACGCCGCGTCGAACCCCTATTACGGCCCGCAAGCCGGGATCGCCGACGAGCAGTTCCGCAAGATTCTCGACAACAATATCGTCTCGAACCACTGGCTGATTTCGATGGTCGCGCCCGAGATGCGCGAACGCCGGTCGGGCAGCATCGTCATCGTCTCGTCGATCGGGGGCTTGCGCGGGTCGACCGTAATCGGCGCGTACTGCATCTCCAAGGCCGCCGACATGCAGCTCGCGCGCAACCTTGCGCATGAATTCGGGCCCGACAATGTCCGCGTCAACTGCATCGCGCCCGGGCTGATCAAGACCGATTTCGCGCGCGCTTTGTGGGAGGATCCCGAGCGGATCGAGGCCGCGAACAAGACCGTGCCGCTGCGGCGGATCGGCGAGCCCGAGGAGATTGCCGGTGCGGTCGTTTTTCTGGCCAGCGCGGCGAGCAGCTTCATGACCGGGCAGACGATCGTGCTCGATGGCGGGGTTACCATCTAGCGCCGTCGCCCCGGCGGAGGCCGGGGCCGGTGTGGCTTGGCACGCGTGTGCCTCAAACGAAACGGCCCCGGCCTTCGCCGGGGCGACGGAGGATGCAATGGCACGGTTCAGCGGAAAATCGATCATCGTCACTGGGGCGGGCTCGGGCATCGGGCGCGCGACGGCGTTGCTGTTCGCGAAGGACGGCGGCAGCGTGATCGTCGCCGATCAGAGCGAAACGGTCCACGAAACCGCCGCGATGATCGAGCGGGCGGGCGGCGCGGCGCACGCGATCCAGATCGACGCGGGCAACGAGGACGACGTGATCCGCGCGGTCAACGTCGCGTGCGAATATTATGGCGGGCTCGACATCATGTTCGCCAATGCCGGGATCTCCGGCGGGATGGCGAACCTGTTCGACACCGATGTCGCGCTGATCACCGAGGTGCTGCGCGTCAATTTGATCGGGCCGTTCCTCGCGATCAAGCACGCTGCCCCCAAGATCGCAGAGCGCGGCGGCGGCGCGATCGTGCTGACGGCTAGCGTTGCGGGGATCCGCTCGGGCGCCGGATCGCCGGCCTATTCGGCGTCGAAGGCGGGTGTGATCAACCTCGCGATGGTGTCGGCGCAGCAGCTGTCGGGATCGAACGTGCGCGTCAATGCGATCTGCCCGGGGCTGACCGAAACGGGGATGACCAAGCCGACCTTCGATTACGCGCGCGAAGCGGGGAAGATAGATCGCGTAGGCCGGCTCAACCCATTGCGGCGTGGCGCGCAGCCCGAGGAACTGGCCGAGGTCGCGGCGTTCCTCGCCTCCGATGCGGCGAGCTACGTCAACGGACAGGCGATCGCGGTCGATGGCGGTCTGTCGAGCAGCCATCCGGTGACCAAGCAGGAATATGGCAAGACGGCGGTGTAGCGGTCACTCGCGCAGGCGGATCAGCCCTTCCTGCGCGACGCTCGCGACGAGCCGCCCGTCGCGCGCGAAGATCTTGCCGCGGTTGAAACCGCGCGCATGGCCTGCCCAGGGGCTGTCGCAGACATAGAGCAGCCACTCGTCGGCGCGGAAATCCTCGTGCAGCCACAGCGCGTGGTCGAGACTGGCGGTCTGCAATTTGTGCGTCATCCAGTTGACGCCGTGCGCCAGCGTCGCGGTGCCGAGCAGCGACATGTCGGAAGCGTACGCCAGGATCGCGCGGTGAAGCGCGGGATCATCGCCGATCGGCGCGACGACGCGGAACCAGCTGTTCTGGCGGGGCTCCTGCTCGACCGGGTCGAGCCAGCTGCGGGGGCTGACCGGGCGGATGTCGACCATGCGCGGGCGCAGGAAAACGCCACGGAATTTCTCGGGGATGCGGTCGATCATCGCAAGGCGGAGCTCGCGGTCGCTGGTCAGATCCTCGGGCGGCGGCACGTCCGGCATCGCGTCCTGATGCGCGAGGCCGCCTTCGGGGACTTGCAGCGAGCAGGCGAGGTTGAGGATCGGAAGCCCACGCTGCGTCGCGATGACCCGGCGCGTGGCGAAGCTCTTGCCGTCGAAATCGCGCACGACGCGGTAGAGGATCGGGTGGCTCTCGTCGCCCGCGCGCATGAAATAGGCGTGGAGCGAATGCGCTTGCTTAGGGACATCGGTCGAACGCTGCGCCGCCTGCAGCGCCTGCGCGATGACTTGCCCGCCGAACACGCGGCCGAAACCGTCGGTGCCGCGAATGCCGCGATAGAGATCGGTGTCGATTTCCTCGATGTCGAGCAAATCGACGAGGTTCTGGGCGAGTTGGGCGGGGGTTGGGTCGGTCATGGTGTGCCTTAACGCTTCCTCCCCGGGACGGGGAGGGGGACCGTGAGCCTTGATCGAACGGTGGAGGGGGCGTGCCTCGGGCCTGGTGTTGGTGGAGGTCCCCCTCCACCACTCGGCTGAAGAAGCCGCGCGGTCCCCCTCCTCGTTCCGTGGGGAATCAATACCCTGCCGCGCGTGCAACCTTGTCGGCGTGGAAGTTGGCATCGCCGAACATCTCGGCCAGCACGCGCGCGCGCTTCATGTAGAAGCCGATGTCATATTCGTCGGTCATCCCGATCCCGCCGTGCATCTGGACGCCTTCCTGCACCGACAGCGTCGTCGCCAGCGCGGTCATCGCCTTGGCGACCGAGACTGCGGTGTCGGCATGTGGGCTATCGAGATCGAGCAGTTGCTGGGCTTTCAGCACCGCGGCGCGCGCGACTTCCATCTCCGAATACAGGTGCGCGGCGCGATGCTGGAGCGCCTGGAAGCTACCGATCAACGTGCCGAACTGCTTGCGCTGCTTGAGATAGCCGACCGTCATGTCCATCGCGCCGCCACCGACGCCGAGCAATTCGGCCGAGGCGCCGGTCCGGCCGGCGCGCAGCAGCCGGTCGAGCGGCGAGCGGCCGCCATCGACGTCGCCGATCACCGCATCGGCATCGACCTCGACGCCATCGAACTCGAGCCGCGCGGCGAGGCTCGCGTCCGCAAGGCGCTCGGGGGTCGCGGTGAGGTTGGCGGCGTCCTTGGGGATCGCGAAGAGCGTCACGCCCTCGGCGTCGTCGGCGCTGCCGGCGGTGCGCGCGGCGACGATCAGCAGGTCGGCGACATGGCCGTGCGTGACGAACTGCTTCTTGCCAGTCAGCTTGAAGCCGTTGCCCGAACGCTCGGCGGTGAGGCCGACGCTGTCGCGGTGCTTGGCGGCCTCGTCGATCGCGAGCGCAGCGACGGTGTCGCCAGCGATGATGCCGGGGAACCAGCGCGCGGCATGCGCCGTGCCCTTGAGCGCCTCGACCGCCGCGACTGCGGTGGTGAGGAACGGCGAGGGCGACAGGTTGCGGCCGATCTCCTCGAGCACGACGCCCGCCTCGACATGGCCGAGCCCGAGCCCGCCTTCATCCTCGCCGATCAGGAGGCCGGTGAAGCCCATCTCGGCGAAGCTCTTCCACAGGTCGCGGCTGAAGCCGGTCGCATCCTTGGCGTCACGAAGCCCGCGCATGTGGCTGACGGGCGCCTGCTCGCCGACGAAATCGCGGATCGTGTCCTGCAGGGCGGTTTGGTCTTCGTTGAGAAACAGGGGCATTGCTAAACTCCGTCGCCCCGGCGAAGGCCGGGGCCGCTGTGATACGTGCACTCGCGGCGTTGCGCGCGGCAACGCGGCGGCCCCGGCCTTCGCCGGGGCGACGTTGCTTACGCCGGCAATTCGAGGATGCGCTTGGCGATGATGTTGAGCTGGACCTCGCTCGTCCCGCCCTCGATCGAATTGGCCTTGGTGCGCAGCCAGGCGCGCGCCTCGGCGCCGCCGCGCGAGCCTTCGCTCTCCCATTCGAGCGCGTCCGATCCGCCCGATGCCATCATCAGCTCGTGGCGGCTCTTGTTGAGCTCGGTGCCGTAATATTTCATCATCGAGGGCTGCGCCGGGTGTGCGCGACCGGCCTTCAGCTCGTCGATGAAGCGCTCGGACATCGATCCGAATGCTTTCGCGCGAACCTCGAACGTCGCAATCGCCGCGCGCAGCAGCGGATCGGCGAGGCGCCCTTCCGAATCGAGCCCGATCGTCGCGATTGCACCGTCGAGCAGCGGATTGCCGCCGGTCGAGGCGAGCCCCATGCCCGAGATCATCTCGCGCTCATGCCCGAGCAGATACTTCGCGACGTCCCAGCCCTTATTCTCTTCATGGATGCGCTGCGACTTGGGCACCTTCACATTGTCCATGAAGGTCTCACAGAACGGCGAATATCCCGAGATCAGCAGGATCGGCTTGGTCGAGACGCCTTCGCTCGCCATGTCGAACAGCACGAAGCTGATCCCGCCCTGCTTGCTGCTCTTGTCGGTGCGGACGAGGCAGAAGATCCAGTCGGCCTTGTCGGCGTAGGACGTCCATACCTTCTGGCCGTTGACGATGTAATGATCGCCCGCATCCTCGGCCGAGGTCGCGAGGCTGGCGAGATCCGAGCCGGCATTGGGCTCGGAATACCCTTGGCACCAGCGGATCTCGCCGCGTGCGATCTTGGTGAGATATTCGAGCTTCTGCTCCTCGGTGCCGTATTTCAGCAACGCTGGCCCGAGCATCGAAATGCCGAACGAATTGAGCGGATTGCGCGCCTTGATCGCCGCCATTTCCTCGCGCAGGATCTTGGTTTCGGCAGGCGACAGGCCGCCGCCGCCATACGCCTTGGGCCAATCGGGCACGGTCCAGCCGCGCGACGCCATCGCGTCCATCCACTCCTTCTGGCCCGGCTGAAAATCGGGGTTGCGGCCGCCCCAGCACGCGTCCTTTTCGGAGCGGACGGGTTGGCGCATTTCGGGCGGGCAATTGGCTTCGAGCCAGACGCGGGTTTCGCTGCGGAAAGTGTCGAGGTCTTGCGTCATGGAATCAACTCCTCATCAAGGCATGGGCGGCGCGCGCCACCGCGATGGCGGTGAAGTCGCGATTGTAATCGGCGATCACTTGGACGCCGATCGGCAGACCGTCGGGGTCGGTGCCGATCCGCACGCTCGTCGCGGGCAGCATCGGGAAGGTGGCGAGGCCGGGATAGGCCATTTGCAGCGCGGCTTGCGTGTCGACACCGTCGATCATCGCGATCCGCGTCGCGAGCGGGGTGTCGTCGTGGTGATAGGCGGTGGTGCCCCAGGCGGGCGCGATCACCGCGTCATAGGCGCCGAACAGCCGTGCCCAATCGCGACGGCTCTTGGCCTGCGCATCGACCAGCGTGAACCAATCGGGGAGCGGAAGCGGTTGCCCGCCGTCCATCGGCGCGCCGCGCGCCATCGCGACGAGCAGCATGTGGATATAGGCGCCGTGTTGCGCGACGAGATCTGGCAGCAAGGCGCTGGCATCGTCGACCTGCGCGCCTTCCGCGCGGAACGCCGCACCGACCGCGGCGATCGCTTCCTCGATCGACGCTTGCGAGCGCGCGAGCGGATGTTCCGGAAGCAGCAGGATCCGCCATTCGCCGGCTCCGCGCGGCGCGGGGCGGGCGAGCGCGTCGCCGCCCATCACGCCGAACAGCGCCTCTAGATCGTCGGGATCGCGCGCGAGCGGCCCGGCGACGTTGAGCGCCACCCCGCAGCTTTGCGTGCGCGGGAAATTGTGGCCGAACGCGTTGAGCGCATTGTACGTCGGCTTGTGGCCCCACACGCCGCAAAAGGCAGCGGGCAGGCGAATCGATCCGCCAATGTCGGAGCCGATCTCGACGGCCACGAACCCCGCGGCGAGTGCCGCCGCCGCGCCGCCCGACGATCCCCCGGGAACGCGGTCATGATCAATCGGATTGCGCGTGCGACCATAGACCGGGTTGTTGGTCTGGAGATCGGCGAGCGCGACCGGGACGTTGGTCTTGCCGAGGATGACCGCGCCGGCTTGCTTGAGCCGCGTGACCTGGACCGCGTCTTCGGTCGCGACGAAATCGGCATGTTCGGCAAAGCCCCAGCACGAGACGAGCCCGGCGACATCGAAGCTTTCCTTGACCGTCATCGGCACGCCGAGCAGCACGCTTGTCGCGTCCTTGGGGCAAGCGTCGATCGCGCGCGCGGCATCGCGCGCGCGATCGAAATCGCGGACGACGACGGCGTTGATCTCGCCGTCGCCCGCCTCGATCCGCGCGATCGCGGCATCGCATTCGGCGAGCGCGGTGGTCTCACCGCTACGGATTGCGGCGGCGGTCTGGAGCGCGGACCGGACCGCCGTCACCCCGGCGGAGGCCGGGGTCGTCCTGCCGTGATGCGAGTCGGGTGCCTCACTCCCAGCGGCCCCGGCCTTCGCCGGGGCGACGGCGGTTTGCTCATCCATTGAACCGACCGCCGCTTTCCGCCTTCGACTTGAGCAGTTCCGCCACCGCGAAGCCGTGCTTCTCGAGCCCGGCGACGATCTTCTTGAGCCCCTCGGTATCGGCCCAGAACATCGGCCCGCCGCGATAGACCGGCCAGCCATAGCCGTAGATCCATACCACATCGATGTCGCTCGCGCGCTGCGCCATCTTCTCCTCGAGGATCAACGCGCCTTCGTTGACCATCGTGTAGAGCGTCTTCTCGACGATCTCCTCATCGCTGATCTCGCGCTTCTGCATGTTCGACTTCGAGCGGAAATCCTCGATGATCTCGGCCACGCGGGGGCTGGGCGTCGGGTTCCGCTTCTCGTCATAATCGTAGAAGCCCTTGGCGGTCTTCTGCCCCCAGCGCCCTTCGGCGGCGAGCGCGTCGCGGATGTTCTCGATCCGGTTGGGGTCGCGGTGCCAGCCGATGTCGACGCCGGCGAGATCGCTCATCTGGAACGGCCCCATCGGCATGCCGAACGCGACATGGACGCGGTCGATCTGCTCGGGGGTGGCGCCTTCCATCAGCAGCTTCATCGCCTCGACCTGGCGGGGCTTGAGCATCCGGTTGCCGATGAACCCGTCGCACACGCCGGCGACCACGGCGACCTTCTTGATCGTCTTGGCGAGGGCCATCACGGTGGCGAGGACATCGTCCTCGGTCTGCGCGCCGCGGACGACCTCGAGCAGCTTCATCACGTTGGCGGGCGAGAAGAAGTGCATGCCGACCACGTCACCGGGCCGCTTGGTGACCGAGGCGATCTCGTCGATGTCGAGATACGACGTGTTCGAGGCGAGGATCGCGCCGGGCTTGGCGAGCGCGTCGAGGCGGGTGAAGATCTCCTTCTTCACGTCCATATTCTCGTACACTGCCTCGATGATGAGATCGCACTCGGCGAGCGCCTCAAAATCGAGCGTCGGGTTGAGCGCGCCCATCGCTGCCTCGACCTGTTCTGGCTTCAAGCGGCCCTTGGCGGCTGAGGCCTCGTAATTCTTGCGGATCGTGCCGGCACCGCGATCGAGCGCGTCCTGCGCCATTTCGACGATCGTCACGGGGATGCCCGCCGACAGGAAGTTCATCGAGATGCCGCCGCCCATCGTGCCCGCGCCGATCACGCCGACACGCTTGATCTCGCGCAGCGCGATCTTGGGGTCGATGCCGTCGATCTTGGCGGCCTGGCGCTCGGCGAAGAAGATGTGGCGCTGTGCAGCGGACTGGACGCCCATCATCAGCTTCATGAATTCCTGGCGCTCGAAGGCGATGCCCTTGTCGAAGCTCGATCCGTCGGCCGCCTTCTCGACGCAGGCGATGTTGGCGGCGGGGGCATCGAAGCCGCGGAAGCGCCGGGCGTTGTCCTTCTTGAACGCGGCGACGGCTTCGGGGTCGGCGTGCGCGACCTTCTCGCGGGCGCGGGGCAGGGGCTTGGTGTCGGCGACTTCGCGCGCAAAGGCGATCGCGTCGGCGGCCAGGCTGTCCTCACCTGCCAAGCGATCGATCAGGCCGGCCGACAGCGCGAGCTTGGCCGGGATCGGATCACCCTTGGCGGTCATTTCGAGCGCGAGCTTGACCCCGGCGATGCGCGGGATGCGCTGCGTTCCGCCGGCCCCTGGCAGCAAGCCGAGCTTGACCTCGGGCGTGCCGATCTTCGCGCTCGGCACGGCGATGCGATAGTGGCAGCCGAGCGTCACCTCGCACCCGCCGCCAAGCGCGGTGCCGTGGATCGCGGCGATAACCGGCTTGTCCGACGCTTCGATCATGTCGACCACGGTGGGGAGGCCGGGCTCCTGCATCGGCTTGCCGAATTCGGTGATGTCGGCGCCGGCAAAGAAGGTGCGGCCGTCGCAGCGGATCACCATCGCCTTGACCTGCGGATTGGCGAGGCCCTCCTTGATCCCCGCCTCGAGCCCCTGGCGCACGGCCGCGCCGAGCGCGTTGACCGGCGGGTTGTTCGAAATGATGACGAGGACGTCGTCGTGGAGTTCGGTGGTGATCGGGCCGGTCATTCTTCTCTCCTGCTACGAACGTCGCCCCGGCGAAGGCCGGGGCCGCTGGAGGTGGTCCGCGACGTCAGCGACGCGCGCCCGACCCAGCGGCCCCGGCCTGCGCCGGGGCGACGGATGGGTTAGGTCAAGGCACTGTAAATCAACGTCTTCAACTCGCGTCGGATCGGGTAGATGTTCGACGGCGACACTTGCGTCATGAACACCATGTGCAGCTGCTCGACGGGATCGACGAAGAAGGCGGTCGAGAACATGCCACCCCAATAATATTCGCCGACCGACCCCGGGATCATCGAGCGCGCGACGTCGATGTTGACCGCGAAGCCGAGCCCGAAACCGGTTCCTGCATTCGCCGCCTCGCTGAACAGCGATTTCGACAGCGTCGAGAGATCCGCACCGCCGGGGAGGTGGTTCATCGTCATCAGCTCGATCGTCTTGCGCCCGACGATCCGCGCGCCGTCGAGCTCGCCGCCGTTCAGCAGCATCGTGCAGAAACGATGATAATCGAGCGCGGTCGAGACGAGCCCGCCGCCGCCCGAGACGAGCTTGGGCGGCTTGCTCCACGCGCTCGCCGCGCCGCGATCGTAGAGCACGCGGCCCTTGCCGGCGGCGAGCGTGTAGCAATCGGTCAGCCGGTCGATCTTATCTGCGGGGACGTGGAAGAAGGTGTCGTCCATTTTCAACGGCGCGAAGATGCGCGTTGCGAAGACTTCGGGCAGCGAAAGCCCCGAGACGCGCGCGACGACCGCGCCGAGTACGTCGGTCGCGACCGAGTAATTCCACGCGCTGCCGGGCGAGAATTCGAGCGGCAGCCGGCCGAGCGCGGCGACGAGCCCGTCGAGATCGAGCCCGCCATGCCAATTCTCGATCCGTCCCTCGCGGTACGCGGCATCGATATTCGAGCGGTTCTGGAAGCCGTAGGTCAGCCCCGCGGTATGGCGCAGCAGATCGACCATCCGCATCGGGTCGCTCGTCGGCCGGGTCTGGAACGGCACGCCCGCGCCGCCGCCGTTATAGACGCCGATATCCTTGAATTCGGGCAGCACGTGGTGAACCGGCGTATCGAGCGCGACCTTGCCTTCCTCGACCAGCATCATGAACGCGATCGAGGTAATCGGCTTGGTCATCGAGGCGATGCGGAATAGCGAGCCCTCGTCGATCGCCGTGCCGCCACCTTCGCGCGCCGCGCCTTGCGAGGAGAAATGGACGATCTCGCCACGCTGCGCGATCAGCAGCTGCGCGTTCGGCAGCTTTCCCGAATCGAGATAGCGTTCCTTGAGAAAGGCATCGATCCGGGCGAGACGGCCTGAGTCGAACCGCGCGGCGGGGGGCAGGTTTGCAGCCATCGTGGTTTCCATACCCCCTGTTCGAAAGCGATGACACCCTATTGCCTTGAGTGGCGCACGAATCAACACTAACCTTGCTGAAACAGTGTTCCGCGGCAAACCCGAGTTTCAACTCACCGGGTATCTGGCGCGCTTGAGGAGAGATGATCGTGGATATCGAACCGCTCGTCGCGCTCGATCCGGCCTGGCCCAGGATGACGTTGCCGCAAGTCGAGGCGGCGCTGGTCGCGCCGGGTGGCAAGTTCGAGATCGAGACGATCCCGATCCGCGGCATCCCGACTCGCGTATGGAAGAACGCCCCGCCGACGCTTGCCTGGCTGATCGCGGCATCGCGTGCGCATGGCGATCGGATCTTCACCGTCTATGAGGACGAACGCGTCAGCTACGACGCCAATTTCCGCGCGGTCGCGACGCTGGCGCACGCGCTGGTCGAGATGGGGATCGGCAAGGGCGACCGCGTCGGGCTGGCGATGCGCAATCTGCCCGAATGGCCGGTGATCTTCTTTGCCGCGGCAAGCATCGGCGCGATTATCGTGCCCCTCAACGCATGGTGGACCGCGGGCGAGCTGGCGTATGGCATCACCGATTCGGGTTGCCGGCTGCTGTTCGTCGACGACGAGCGCTATCAGCGACTGGTGGCGGAGGGCGCGGCGTTTGCGGCGGTCGAGACTACCGTCGTCGCGCGCGCCTCGGTCGCGCTCGGCGCGGATGCGGTTCGGCTCGAGGACCTGATCGGCACGCCGACCGGCTATGCGACGCTGCCCGAGCGCGACTTGCCCACGGCCGAGATCGCGACCGATGACGATGCGACGATCTTCTATACCAGCGGGACGACGGGCCATCCCAAGGGCGCGCTGGGGACGCATCGCAACCTCACGACCAACATCCTGACCTCGGCGTTCGGCGGCGCGCGTGCCTTCCTGCGGCGCGGCGAGGCGCCGCCGGCGCCCGAGCCCAAGACCTTTCTCACCGTGATCCCGATGTTCCACGTCACCGCGTGCAGCGCGACGATGATGATGTCGATCGCGGCGGGCAACACGCTCGTCTTCATGCGCAAATGGGACACGGTCCGCGCGATGGAGATCATCGAGCGCGAGAAGGTGCAGGTTACCGGCGGCGTGCCGACGATCGCGTGGCAGATCCTCGAGCATCCCGACCGCGCGAAGTACGATCTCTCCTCGCTCGAGGCGATTGCCTATGGCGGCGCGCCCTCGGCACCCGAGCTGGTGCGGCGGATCTACACCGAATTCGGCGCGCTGCCGTCGAACGGCTGGGGGATGACCGAGACGATGGCGACCGTCACCGGGCATGGCGGCGAGGATTATCTCGCACGGCCGACCAGCGCCGGGCCGCCGGCCCCCGTCGCCGATCTCAAGATCATGGACGAGGATGGGACGACCGAGCTGCCGATCGGCGAAGTCGGCGAATTGTGGGCGCGCGGCCCGATGATCGTGAAAGGCTATTGGAACAAGCCCGAGGCGACCGCGGCGACCTTTGTCGATGGATGGGTGCGCACCGGCGATCTCGCGCGGCTCGATACCGAGGGTTTCCTCTACATCGTCGACCGCGCCAAGGACATGATCATCCGCGGCGGCGAGAACATCTATTCGTCGGAGGTCGAGAACGTCCTCTACGCCCACCCAGCGGTGACCGACTGCGCGCTGATCGGCTTGCCGCATCGCACCTTGGGCGAGGAGCCGGCGGCGGTGGTCCATCTGCGGCCCGGCACGAGCGTGAGCGAGGCCGAGCTCCAGGCATGGGTTCGCGCGCGGCTGGCGATCTTCAAGACCCCCGTTGCCATCCGCTTCGTCGACGACACCTTGCCGCGCAACGCCAATGGCAAGATCCTCAAAAAGGACTTGAAGGCGCTCTTCGAGGATCGACTTATCGCGGTCGCGTAACGCCACCGCCGGTCCCGCCAAAGGACTTTAACCAGCTCCGTTAACGCCGCGGCAACGATTTTACCCGTGCATATGGTAAATTCGGTCTTAACGCGCTGGCCGTTTGCAAGGCTTTGACGCTTTGCTCTGTCATGGGGAACAGAGAAGGGCGGGGTATGGCGGCGACTCGATCACTGAGCGCACGGATCGCGACGATCGAGACCGCGCCATGGGTCGTGCCCGCGCTGTTCGCGCTTGCGCTGCTGTTACGGCTCGCCATGCTGGTGCTGCTGCCGCAGGATCCCGTTTCCGACGGTGAATGGTACATGGTCCGCGCCGCCGAGATGGCGCGCGGCATGGGCTATCAGGAGGCTGGGCACCCGACCGCGTTCTGGCCGGTCGGCTATCCGGCGCTGCTCGCGGGGAGCATGCTGCTGTTCGGGCCCGGGCTGTTCGGGCCGTTGCTGGTCAACCTCGTGTCGGTCGCGATGATCCTCGGCGCGATCGTGTGGCTCGGTCGGGCGCTCGGCGCAGGCGCGCTGGCGACGCGAATCGCGTTGCTGCTGTATGCGCTCTATCCCGCGCACATCGCCTATGTCGGACAGCCGTGTTCCGAGACCGCGTCGACCGCGATCGGCATGGGGGCTTTCGTGCTGCTGATCGTCGGACGCAAGCGCAGCCTCGCGCTGATCGGCGCTGGCGCGCTGTTCGGGCTCGCGACGCTGCTGCGCGCACAGATGATGCTGTTCCCGATCGGCGTGATCGTCGCGATGTTGCTGGCGTTCCGCGATTTTCGCTGGCGCGATGCGCTGCGGGCGGCGGTGCTGGTGCACATCACGCTAGCGGCGGTGGTGCTGCCCTGGTCGCTGCGCAACGTCGCGCAGATGGGGGCGTTCGTGCCGGTCTCGACCAATGGCGGCGTCGCCTTGTTCTACGGCGCGAACGATCGTGCTACAGGCGACTGGTTCGCGTGGGAGCGCACGCCCTATTGGGACGAGATGGTCGGCATCCCCTATAGCCAGCGCGTCGCGCAGCAGGTCGAGCTCGACCGCCGCTTCAAGGCGCGCGCGACACACTGGATCGCGGCGCATCCCGCACAATGGAGCGTGCTCGGCATCCGCAAGATGGTGTTGCTGTGGTTGAAGGATTCGGACGCTTTCTGGTCGCTCGAAAAGACCTATCCCGATCGCTCGACGGTGTGGCGGGCCGTGCAGGGTGTCGACCAGCTCTATTACATGGCGCTCGTCGGTCTTGGCCTGTTCGCGCTCGGCATCGCGGTGCGCGATCGGAGTCGTGGACGCTGGGAGCGCGCCCCGCTGCTGCTGCTCGGCTGCATGCCGGCGTTCGCGACGCTGACGGCGTTCGGCTTCACCGGCCAGACGCGGTATCATTATCCCGCGATGCCGTTCCTCATCCTCGCGGCGGGCTGGATGCTCGCGCTGATCCTGCGTCAGCTTGCCGCGCGCGAGCCAAGTGTCCGGCTCCGCCCGCGCGCTGTGTGACGCTCAGGCGTCGAATGCGGTCGCGCGCCGCGGCAGCGTGCGGTGGATGATGAGGATCGTCAGCAGCAAGGTCGGGACGATCAGCACGCTGCCCTCGGGGCCGGTCGCGCCGCCCGACAGCAAGGCCGCGCCAGTCGGATGCGTCGCGAGCAGATGCCCTTCCATCATCATCCCCGAATCGGGAACGCCGTAGAGGAACGACTGCGCCCAGTCCCACGTCGCGTGGAAGCCGATCGCCCACCACAACGAGCCCGTGCGATAGAGCGCATAGGCAAAGGTCAGCCCGGCAAGCGCGACGCTGAGCAGCCCCATCGCCGATTCGCCGGCGTTCGAGATATGCCCGGCGGCAAACAGCCCGACCGAAAAGACCGCCGCTGCGACCCAGAAGCCGATCGTCCGTGCTGAGCGCGCGCTCGGCGAAACCGACGCGATCAGGCCGGCGACACCCCGCGCGAGCGTATATTGCAAAAAGCCGCGCGTGAGGAATTCCTCGAACAGGCCGACGAGGCAGAAGAAGCCGAACCACGCTGCGCCATATCCCAAGGCCGCACCCGCGCCGAGCGCGACGCCGTCGAATACCAGCGCGCCGCACAGCGCCATCAGGCCGATCAGCAGCGACAGCATCGCCGCACCCCAGCCCATGCCGGCGAGCAGATCCTTCCCCCGCCGTTCGCGCCGCAAGCCGTAGCTCGCGAACCGCCGCCGCTCTATCAGCGACAGCAGCAGTCCTGAGACAAGCACCGCGACGCAGAATGCGGCCTCGGGGACGAGCGACCCGAGCAGCGGTTGCGGCAGGCCGGGGCCGGGCGGCTTGGGCCGGATAATGACGCTTGCCACCACCATCAACGCGCTGAAGATCGCGAGGAAGATCGCCAGGCTCCACCCGGCGCGCAGGCCGTCCTTGCCCTTGAAAATGAAACCGATCCCGCGGCGCGGAGCAGGCGTGGCGGGTGCGTGGTCGATCATCTGGAATCCTTGGGTAACAGCGCGGTCGCGCGACGCCTGCCGCGCTTCACGGCGCCGCGATGACGCGTTGGACGGCGGCGCGCCAGCCGTCGAGCCGCGCGTCACGCGCGTCGGGGGCGATTTGCGGTTCGAACGTTTCGACCGCACCGCGCATCACGCTCGCGGCGGCGAGATCCTCGAACAGCCCGCAGCCGATCCCGGCGAGCATCGCCGCGCCGAGCGCGGTGGTCTCGGCGAACTTGGGCCGTTCGACGCAGACCCCGAGGATGTCGGCCATGTCCTGCGCCATCCAGTTGTTGGCGACCATCCCGCCATCGATCCGTACGCTTTTCCAGTCGACGCCATCGGCGGCGAAGGCGGTCTTGAGGTCGTGCGCCTGATGCGCCATCGCCTCGAGCGCGGCACGGACGATATGCGCCTTGCCGGTCGAGAAGCTCAGGCCCGAGATCGATCCGCGCGCATCGGGCTCCCACCACGGCGCGCCGAGCCCCGACAGTGCGGGGACGCAATAGACGCCGCCATTGTCGGCCACGCTGTGCGCAAGCGCCTCGGTCTCGGCCGCGCTGCCGATCAGCCCGACCTCGTCGCGCAGCCATTTGATCAAGCTGCCCGCGACGAACACCGAGCCCTCGAGCGCATAGGCGCGCCGCCCGTCGAGCTGCCACACGATCGTCGAGAGCAAGCGATTGCGCGATGTGGGGGGCGTCGGGCCGGCCTGGCTCAGCACGAACGCGCCGGTGCCGAAGGTTGCCTTGGTCTCGCCGACCTTGAGGCATGACTGGCCGATCGTCGCGGCTTGCTGGTCGCCCGCGATGCCGCAGATCGGGATTGCGGCGCCGAACAGCGTCGTCTCGCCGAAGCGGCCTGCGCAATCGACGATCTCGGGCAAGGCGGCGCGCGGTGCGCCGAACAGGTCGATCAACCCGTCGTCCCAATTGCCGCTGCCGATCGCCATCAGCGCGGTGCGGCTGGCATTGGTCGCATCGGTGATGTGCAGGCCGCCCCGATTTTCGTTGGCCGTTAGCTTCCAGATCAGCCAGCTCTCGACCGTGCCGACCGCCAGACGCTTGCCCGCCGCCTTTACCTCTGGCCAGTTCTGCATCGCCCAGCCGATCTTGCTCCCCGAGAAATACGGGTCGAGTAGCAGGCCGGTCTTGGCCTGGACCATCGGTTCGTTGCCGGCCTCCTTGAGGTCGCGGCAGGTCGCGGCGGTGCGACGGTCCTGCCAGACGATTGCCGGGCTCAAGGGCTCGCCGGTCTCGCGGTCCCAGAACACCACGGTCTCGCGCTGGTTGGTGATGCCGATCGCCGCGATCTTCTCGGCACCGCCCGCCTCCGCGATCACGGCGCGAGTCACCGCGAGCGTCTTCTCCCAGACTTCGCGCGCGTCATGCTCGACTCGCCCGGGGGCCGGATAGTGCTGGGTGAGCTCGAGCGCCTTGGTCGCGCGGCACTGGCCGTCGGGCTGGAACAGCATGGCACGAGTCGAGGTCGTGCCTTCGTCGATAACGAGGAGAAGATCGGACATAAGGCTATGGCTAGCGCCGTTTGCGTGGCGTGGGAATGCCGCTACGGTCGCGCGCATGGCAGAACGCGACAACAGCACGAGTGGGGCGTTCGAACTCCCCCCGGTTCCGACCGAGGAGCCCGAGGATGAATGGCGGATCGCGATGCGGCGCGATCGCCTGCTCGCGGCGCTGACGCTCATTGCCGGCGTGGGGCTGGCAGTCGCCTTGCCGTTCGCGCTCAAGGCGGGGGCGGAGTTCTTCCTGCCGACGACCGCGGCGCTGGTGATCGCGATCGCGCTGGTGCCGATTCTCGAATGGCTCGAGCGGCGGCGCGTGCCGTCGGCGCTCGCGGCGCTGACGTGCGTCCTGCTGTTCCTCGTTGCGGCAAACGTCGCGCTGGCAGCGATCATCGTGCCCGCCACCGAGTTCTTTCGGCGGCTGCCCGAGCGGATTGACCGCATCCAGATGAACATCGCTCCGCTGATCGATCTCTATGCGAGCTTCCAGAAATACCTCAATCGCACGGTGCAGCACCTCGCCGCGACGGGCCCGGTCAAGGCGCCACCGACGGCTGCGGTGACGCCGCCGAGCTCGATCCTCGAACTCGCCGCGAGCTTTGCGCCGTCGGTGATCGTCCAGGTGTTCTTCGGGATCCTCGTCGTCTTCTTCTTCCTGTCGGGCTGGACGCGGCTGCGTCGCCGCACGATCACCAGCCGCTCGAGCTTCGGCGGCGCGATGGCGACCGCGCGCGTCATCCAGAACGTGGTCGACGATACCTCGGCCTATCTCGGGACGATCACGATCATCAACCTCGCGCTCGGACTGGCGATTTCGGGGCTGCTGTACGTGATGGGCATGCCGTTTCCGCTGATGTGGGGCGGGATCGTCGCCTTGCTCAATTACGTACCCTATTTCGGGCCGATCACCGCCGCGCTGCTGCTCGCGCTCGGCGGGTTGATGACCTTTCACGACATCTGGGTGGCGCTGGTGCCGGCGTTCGTGATGATCGGCTGCCATCTGGTCGAGGCCAATGCGATCACCCCGCTGATCGTCGGGCACCGCCTGACGATCAACCCGATCATGATTCTCGTGTCGATTTCGTTCTGGTCGTGGGTGTGGGGGACGGCGGGAACGCTACTCGCCGTGCCGTTGCTGATTATCCTGCAAACCGTGCTGGGGGCGGCGGGGAAACCCGATATCGCCGGTTTCCTGTTTGAACACGGGACCTTGACCCAGCGCCGCCGCAGCAATTTTGCAAATTCTTCGGAAGAAGGTGAAACGGGCGGTTGACAGTCAGGAGTCACCCCCATAGAGACGCGCCTCACGCTGAATAAGCGGGTGTAGCTCAGTTGGTTAGAGCGCCGGCCTGTCACGCCGGAGGTCGCGGGTTCGAGTCCCGTCACTCGCGCCATTCCCTCGATTGGGATGGCGTTTCGCGGACTTAGATCCCAGACATTACATTATGTAACTCCGGCCACGGCTCATGCTTCAGCCAGATTGCACGTGCGCGTTTGTAGCACGCGGGGACATCGCCCCGCGAAACATGCCCGCTTCACCAGATGCCGGTTTCCATCCACGCCAGCATGCGCCGAAGCGGCAAGACCCAGATCCACGCGACGCCCGCGACAAGGTAGAACAGCGCTTGCAGCAGCGGGTGCCACTGGCCGACGACGCCCGACAGACTCGCCGCGACGACACACCACAGGCCAATCAAGGCGAGGATGGCGAGCATACCAACCGGTTTGCGCCAGCTAGGGGTCATCGACGTTCGCTCCATCCGGTTTCGGTGATGATCGCGTGGAGCGGCACGTCCCACGGATCGGTCGGCAAGCTGTCGACCTGTTGCACGCTCCACGCAACACCGATGCGGCGGGCGTGCGGGAATTGCGCGAAGGCGCGGTCATAATAGCCGGCGCCCTGGCCGAGCCGGTCGAGCTTGGCGTCGAACGCGAGCAGCGGCGTCAGGATGATGTCGGGGACTAGCGCGCTTGCATCGCTGGCGGGCTGGCTGAGGCCATAGGGGCCCGGCTGAAGGGCAGCTTCGGTTTCCCAGGCGAGAAAGCGCATCGGTTCGGTGCGAATCGTCACATGCGGCAGCGCGATGCTGCATCCGGCCTCGACCGCGGCGCGGGCGAGCAAGGCGGGGTCGGCTTCGCTGCCGATCGGGACGTAGGAGGTGACGGTCAGGCCGGGCTCGAGCAGCGCAAGCAATTCTGGCGGCGGCACGATGGCGGGAGGGCCGTCTGCGAAGAAGGCGTCGCGCGCGGCGCGGATGCGCGCGCGCAGAGCTCGCTTGTCGATCACGCGCAGTCGCCCCGGCGTAGGCCGGGGCCGTTCTGTCGGGCGCGTGAGGCTGGCCGCGCGCGCACCGCTGGCCGGCCCCGGCCTTCGCCGGGGCGACGGAGGCGTCGCAAGGGGGGGGAAGCGGTGGCGGGACCGCCGTGGCCGTGTGCCGGGTTATCCTCTGACGCGCGGTACGTCAGGTGGGGATCATGTGCTTCGGGCCAAGACCCTAGCAGGGACAACCCCCTTGGATGATGAATAGCCTCAGGGATAATAAAGGCTCGTACCGGGCAGTGCCCGCCACCAATCGATATAGGCGCTGTGCCGCTATTGCTCAAGGGAGTTGGCGAGCGATTCGAGCCGCTCGGCGATCGTGGTGAGCAGCACCTCGTCCTTGATCTCGGCCGGGCGGCGATTGGCCTCCTCGAGCGAGTCGGCGAGCATCAGCGCGACGAACATCATCGTGCGCTCGCCGCTGAGCCCGCCCGATGCGCGCACCGCCATCGGCCAATGCGCGTCGAGCATCGCGGCGAGCCGGCGCAACTGGTCCTCCTGCCCGTCGGGCGAGGAGACGACGTGGCGACGATCGCCGATCTCGAGCGTGACGTCGGCCATCAGGCTTCGCTCTCGCGTGCGATTACGGTGTCGAGCGCCGAGACGGCTTCGGCCATGCGCGCGCGCAGCTTTTCGTGGCGCTTCTGGAGGGCGGCGGTGCTGGCGGTGCGGGCGGCGGCGGCGGCTTCGATGCGCTCCAGCGCGCGGTCGATGCGGTCGAGGGTCGAAGCGGTGGAGGTGTCTGCCATTCCGAGTGAGATAGCATGGCGCACCGCCCGAACAAGGCGGGTTCGTGCGCGCGCTGCCCCACTCGCCGCGCGTTCGGGGCGGTTGACGCGCTGCCCGCGCGCCCGCAAAGACGCGCGCATCGAAGAAGAGTCGGCGGCGCGCCGCCGATCGACCGCAAAGCTTTAAGGAGCCAGGACGATGACGATCAAGGTAGCGATCAACGGTTTTGGGCGCATTGGCCGCCTTGTCGCGCGTGCAGTGCTCGAACGCGGTGACACGGGTCTCGAACTGGTGGCGATCAACGATCTCGCCGACGCCAAGTCGAACGCCTGGCTGTTCAGCCGCGATTCGGTCCACGGCAAATATCCCGGCGAGGTTTCGGCCGAGGGGAACGATCTCGTCGTCGACGGTAAGCGCATCCGCGTCACTGCCGAGCGCGACCCCGCCAATCTCCCGCACAAGGAACTCGGCGTCGACATCGTGCTCGAATGCACCGGCTTCTTTACCGACCGCGAGAGCTGCCAGAAGCATCTCGACGCGGGCGCCAAGAAGGTGCTGATCTCGGCACCGGGCAAGGGCGTCGACCTGACCGTCGTGTTCGGCGTCAACCATGACAAGCTGACCGCCGAGCACACGATCGTGTCGAACGCCTCGTGCACGACCAACTGCCTCGCGCCCGTCGCCAAGGTGCTGAACGATGCGATCGGCATCGAGCGCGGCCTGATGACGACGGTTCATGCGTACACCAACGACCAGAAGATCCTCGACCAGATCCACCCGGACCTGCGCCGCGCACGCGCCGCTGCGATGTCGATGATCCCGACCACCACCGGTGCGGCGCGCGCCGTCGGCGAAGTGCTTCCCGAGCTCAAGGGCAAGCTTGACGGCTCGGCGATCCGTGTTCCCGTTCCCGACGGCAGCCTGATCGACCTGACCTTCATGCCGTCGCGCGAGACGACCAAGGACGAGGTCAACGCGATCCTCAAGGCAGCGTCGGAGAGCGGTCCGCTCAAGGGCGTGCTGGTCTATTCGGACGAGCCGCTCGTCTCGATCGATATCGTCCACACGCCGGCGTCGTCGACGATCGACAGCCTCGAGACCGCGGTGATGGACGGCAAGCTCGTCCGCGTCGTCAGCTGGTACGACAACGAATGGGGCTTCTCGAACCGGATGGTCGATACCGCCGGCGCGATGGGGAAGTTCCTCTAAGGTGACCTCGACCACCGCCCGTCATCCCCGCGAAAGCGGGGATCCCGCTTTTTCTGCAACGACGGACAAAAGCGGGACCCCCGCCTCCGCGGGGGTGACGGGGGGTAGGTTGAGTACAGTGCTCGGAACCTTGGCGGGCATCGCGCGCCACGGCCGACCCAAAGGGCCGATGGAGACCGTCGATCATGTCGAGGTCACGCTCGATGGCGGGATCCACGGCGACTTTCGCGGAACGATAAAGCCCGGTGGCAAGGGGCGGCGGCAGGTCACGTTGATCGAGCGTGCCGACTGGGACGCCGCGATGGAAGAGGTCGGCCACAGCCTGCCGTGGTTCGAGCGGCGTTCGAACCTGCTCGTCGAAGGCCTTGATCTGCCACAGCGCGCCGGCACCAAAGTGCATATCGGGGACGATGTCGTCCTCACCATCACACGCGAGACCGATCCGTGCGAACGGATGGAAGCGCTCGCGCCCGGCTTGAAGGCAGCATTGCTGCCCGATTGGCGCGGCGGCGCTTGTTCGCGTGTTCTTGTCGGCGGGATCATCCGCGTCGGCGATTCAATCAGGGTGGAACCATGACGGATTCTTCAGTGACGCGCGCTTTCAAGACCCTCGATGACATGGGCGACGTGCGCGGAAAGCGCGTGCTGGTCCGCGAAGATCTCAACGTCCCCATGGCAGACGGAAAAGTCAGCGATGACACGCGCTTCCGCGCAACCTTGCCGACGGTGACCGAACTGTCCGACAAGGGCGCGATCGTGCTGATCCTCGCGCATTTCGGGCGGCCCAAGGGCATGCGCAATCCCGATATGTCGCTCGCCTTGCTCACCAAGCCGTACGAGACCGTCCTCGGCCGTCCGGTCCAGTTCGTCGACTATGACGGCGCGGCGGATGCGATGGCGAACCTGCAGCCGGGCGATGTCGCAATTCTCGAGAATACGCGCTTCAATGCCGGCGAGGAAAAGAACGACCCCGCGTTTGCGGCGCAACTCGCCGCGCTCGGCGATTTCTACGTCAATGATGCCTTCTCGGCCGCACACCGCGCACACGCCTCGACCGAGGGGCTCGCGCATCTGCTCCCGGCGTTTGCGGGTCGCGCGATGGAGACCGAGCTCGACGCGCTCGACAAGGCGCTCGGCAATCCCGAGCATCCCGTCGCGGCGGTGGTCGGTGGCGCCAAGGTGTCGACCAAGCTCGACGTGCTCAAGCATCTCGTCGCCCGCGTCGATCATCTCATCATCGGTGGCGGGATGGCGAACACCTTCCTTGCGGCGCGCGGTGTCGATGTCGGGAAAAGCCTGTGCGAGCATGAGCTTACAGGCACTGCCGAAGAGATCTTCGCAGCAGCCGAGCAAGCCAATTGCACGATCCATCTGCCCTATGACGTCGTGGTGGCGAAGGAATTCCGCGCCAACCCGCCGGTCCGTACCGTCAACGTCCATGAGGTCGCCGCCGACGAGATGATCCTCGACGTGGGGCCGGCGGCGACCGAGGCGCTTGCCGACGTGCTCAAGAACTGCCGCACGCTGGTGTGGAACGGCCCGCTCGGCGCGTTCGAGACGCCGCCGTTCGACACCGCAACCGTCGCGCTGGCGGAGACCGCGGCGGCGCTGACCAAGAGCGGCTCGCTCGTTTCGGTCGCGGGGGGCGGCGATACCGTCGCGGCGCTCAACCAGGCGGGCGCGGCCGACGACTTCACCTTCGTCTCGACCGCGGGTGGTGCGTTCCTGGAATGGATGGAAGGCAAGGACTTGCCGGGGGTTGCTGCGCTCTCGCGGTAAACGGCCGGCCGACCGTCTCCTTCCCCGGCAGGTGCCGGGGAGGGGGGGTTGCGGCTCACCCCGCCGGCACGGGCTCCTGGAGCAGTGGCACGAGCAGCGCGTTGAGTTCACCGAGCTCGAACGCATTGGCCTTGGCGTAGCGCAGGCGCCCGGCGCGATCGATGATGAAGTTGGTCGGCACGCCCGCCATCGCGGCGTAGGGCCCCTTGATCCGCCGCGCCGATTGCATGTGCATCACCGCAAACAGCTTCTTGAGCTGGAACGGTTGGAGCGAATCCTCGGTCGCGATCGCGAAGACTTTGAGGCCGTGGCCTTTCTGCGCTTCGTAATAGGCATCGAGCAGTGGTAGCTCCTGCTTGCACGGCCCGCACCACGTCGCCCAGAAGTTGAGCACGACGACGTGCCCGTGAAGCTGGTCGGAGGAAACCTTGCTGCCGTCGATCAGCGTCAGTTCGAACGGCGGAGCCAGATCGCCGACCTTGGGTTGCGGGCTCGCGCCCGCCAATAGAGCAGCCGCAACAACCAGCGCCCAGCTGCAAGAAAATCTCGATAAAATCCGCATCGCGACGCCCCCGTAAGCGCACGAGAGTGTCGCGGATCACGCGGGCGGTCAATCCTTGGCGCGCTCGGCTTGGGGGGCGGACGGGCGATCGAACAGCAGATAGAGCAGCAACGCCAAACCGCCGATCGCAGCGCCGATCAGGCTCGAGAACGACCAACCGCCCGCCGCGAAACTCGCGCTGCCGATCAGCGATCCGCTCGCGCCGAACACGAAGACGATCGTCATATAGGCGGCATTGATCCGCCCGCCGGCCGCGCTGTCGAGCCCGAAGATGATGCGTTGCCCCGAAATCTGGTTGAGCTGCACCGCCGCGTCGATCAGCACCGCGGTCACCGCAAACGCGATCAGCGCGCCGGCCGCGACGACCAGATCGGCGGCGATGAACGACAGCATCAGGAGCACCAGCGCGACGAGCGTCGTCGCGCGCGCGTGGCCCTTGTCGGCGAGATAGCCGGCAATTGGTGCCGCAAGCGCGCCGCCCGCGCCGGCAAGCGCGAACAAGGCGATGCCGTTCGCCCCTAGCCCGAAGCGCTGCGTGAGGACGAGCGGCGCCGCGGTCCAGAACAGGTTGAACGCGATAAACAGCAGCGCCTGGTACGCCGCGCGCAGCCGCAGGACGGGATAGCGCCGCAGCAGTTCGAGCGAGGAGGCCAGCAGCGCGGAATAGGTGAGGGTGCTGTCAGGACGTCGCGATGGCAGCATCAGCAGCAAGGCGAGGCCGACCAGCGCGGTGACGCCAGCCGACCAGAAGAACAAGGCGCGCCACCCCAGCGCGCCGGCAACGAAGCTCGCGACCGGTCGCGCGAGCATGATCCCGGTAAGCAGTCCGCTCATCACCAGCCCGATCGTCCGGCCTTGGCGCGCTTCGCTGCTGAGCTTGGCGGCGAGCGGGACGAGGACTTGCGCGCCGACCGAGCAAATCCCGGTGGCGAGTCCTGCTATCAGGAAGGTCCGCGGCCCCTCGGCCAGCGCAATGCCGATGCAGCCGAGCGCCGCGCCGACGGTGGCGATGATGATCAGCCGCTTGTTCTCGATCAGATCGGACAGCGGCACTATGAAGGCGAGGCCAAGGCCGTAGCCAAGCTGGGTCAGCGTGACGATGCCGCCGGCCGCCGACGGCGACAGGCCGATGTCGGGGCCGATCATGCCGATCAGCGTCTGGGCGTAATAGAGGTTGGCCACCATCGCCCCGCAGGCAACCGCAATAAGGGCGGTGACGGCGGGGGACAGGTCATGCGTATCGGGATCACTCATGCCGCCTGCGAAAGCGCGCGCGGCGACGAAAGGCAAGTGCGCAGGTCGCAATCGCCTAGCCCACGATTGCTGCGTTGCAGTCCATTGCCGGGCTGACTATCAGCCGCACAAAGAGTCACAACCGGAGAGCTGTCGATGACCCCAATAGTTCAAGCCATTCTCGACAAATATGAGTCGGATAGCCCTGCTACCAAGGCAAATCTTGCGCGCATCCTGATGCACGGCAAGCTCGGCGGCACCGGCAAATTGGTGATTCTCCCGGTCGATCAGGGCTTCGAACACGGCCCGGCGCGCAGCTTCGCGGTCAATCCGGCGGCGTATGACCCGCATTATCACTGGCAGCTTGCGGTCGATGCCGGCCTCTCGGCGTTCGCTGCACCGCTCGGCATGATCGAGGCGGGCGCACAAACCTTTGCCGGCCAGGTCCCGACGATCCTCAAGGTCAACAGCTCGAACAGCTGGGCGCAGGGCGCCAACCAGGCGGTGACGGGTTCGGTCGAGGACGCGGTGCGGCTCGGCTGCGCGGCGATCGGCTTCACCATCTATCCGGGTTCGGACGATTTGTTCGAGATGATCGGCCAGATCCGCGAAATGTCCGCCGAAGCCAAGTCGGTCGGCATCGCCACGGTGATCTGGTCGTACCCGCGTGGCGGCGTGCTGCCCAAGTCGGGCGAGCTCGCGCTCGACGTCGGCGCCTATGCCGCGCACATGGCGGCATTGCTCGGCGCGCACATCATCAAGGTCAAGCTGCCGAGCGATCACATCGAGCAGAAAGAGGCCAAGCCGATGTACGAGGGCACCGACTGGTCGAACCAGGCGGACCGCGTCAAGCACGTCGTCCAGTCGAGCTTTGCCGGGCGCCGGATCGTCGTCTTCTCGGGCGGCGCGGCGAAGGGGTCGGACGCGGTCTATCAGGACGCGCGCGACATTCGCGACGGCGGCGGCAACGGCTCGATCATCGGGCGCAACACCTTCCAGCGCCCGCGCGACGAAGCGCTCGAGATGCTCGCCAAGATCGTCGCAATCTACAAGAACGAGGAATAAGCCGTGGAATTCGCCTATCATCGGAGTTTGGCTCCGATGATAGGCGTTCTGCTCGGCATCGCGATCGTCGAGATGCTGGTGGTGCATCTCGTCGTCGTCGCATGGCTCGGCTGGTGGGCGGCGCTGGTTGCTGGCGTGCTCGATGCCTCGCTGGTGATTGCGCTGATCGGCCTGATCCGATCGTTCCGGCGCCTGCCCGTGACGCTGGCGGATGGCGTGCTGACGATGCGCGCCGGGTGGCTGAAGAGTGTGACGATGCCCGTGGCGCAGATCGCGGGGCTGCGCGCCAGCTGGGATGCAGCGGCGATCAAGCAGCGTGGTGTCCTCAACCTTGCTTTGGCAAGCTGGCCGAACGTTGTCGTCGATCTCCACCCGCCGCTCGCCACGCGGCGCGGCGGGCAACTCCACGCAGTCGCGCACAAGCTCGATGATCCGGTGGCTTTCCATGCCGCGATCGCGGCGCTATCGCGAAGCGATGGACATTGAAGATGCACGCGGCGAAGATCCGCTCGGCCCGCTTGACCCCAATTTCGCGGCACGCTTCACGCGCGACATCCGCCGGCCGCCGTGCCAGCTCTATCTCGTCTCGCCGCTCGACGTCACCGGCGGCTTCGCCGATCGTTTGAAGCGCGCGCTCGACGGCGGGCCGGTCGCGGCGTTCCAGTTCCGCGTCAAGGACGTCGACCAGCACGTCGCCGCCGCGCTTGCCGATCCGCTGCAGCGGATCTGTGCCGATGCCGATGTCGCCTTCATCGTCAACGACAGCATCGCGCTCGCCAAGCGGCTCGGCGCCGATGGCGTGCATCTCGGCCAGGAAGACGGCGACCCGCGCGAGGCGCGCAGCGAATTGGGGACGACGGCGCAAATCGGCGTGTCGTGCCACGACAGCCGCCACCTCGCGATGGAAGCGGGCGAGGCTGGGGCGGACTATGTCGCGTTCGGCGCTTTCTATCCGACGACGACGAAGGTGACCGACCATGTCGCCGATCCGGTGCTGCTGAGCTGGTGGACGACGGTGTTCGAAATCCCCTGCGTCGCGATCGGCGGGATAACCCCGGCCAATGCCGCGCCGCTGGTTGCGGCAGGTGCGGACTTCGTCGCGGTATCGAGCGCGGTGTGGGGCGGCGATGAGGCCGCTGCGGTTCAAGCCTTCGCAGCGGTGCTCGCTGGCTAGAGGCTGGCGCGGATTCGTGCTAAAGCGGGGGCATGGCCAAGCTGTCTCCGATCGAGTCCGAATTCGCCACCACCGAGGAGGCCGAGGCATATGATGTCTGGTTTCGGGCGAAAGTCCAGGAGGCGCTTGATTCGACTCGGCCTAAGATCCCGCATGACGAAGCGATGCGGCGGGTGCGCGGGACGATAGCCGAGGCGAAGCGTGCTGCCGGTCGTCTGGACCGCTGAAGCGCTCGACGCGCTGGACCAGATTGCGGCGTTCATCGCCGCGCGCAACCCGCTCGCGGCGGATCGCCTGCAGTCGCTGTTCGAGCAGGCCGCGGAGAGGCTGCCGCTCCATCCCTAGATGTATCGGTCCGGCCGGGTGAGTGGGACGCGCGAGGCGGTCGTCCACCCGAATTATATCTTGGTCTATCAGGTCGGCGAGACCGCAATCGACATTCTTGCCGTCCTGCACACCCGGCAAGACTACCCCTGATCTACCAGTGCCGCACGCGCCCGGTGTCGACGTGGACGAAACCGTCGCGCGGATAAAACCCCACACCGCCGCCGCCCAGCGCCAACGCCGCGCCGTGCAACCGATCAAGCCGCACGCCAGCGACCTTGATGTCGGTCGCCTTGCCCAGCATGTGCTGGCTCTGGCTCGCAACGCCGGTATGCGAACCGCCTCGGGCGCGCAGCGAGGCGTTGGTGGCGGGTGATCGGTAGCCCGAAATAAGGTCGATCTTGGTACGGCCGCTCAATTCCAGCTTGTCGCGCAGCCTCACCAGCAAGGCGAGCAGCCGGCGGTCCATCGCGGTCGCCTGGCCGGTGCGCCAGTCGCGCAGGCCGTGGTTGAGCTCGGCCAAGCCTTGCGGAACGAACGATCCGTTGCGCGCGAACAGCGCGTCAACGCTCTCGCCGGTGTGGACGTTGCGGATCGCGAGGCGCCACTCCGTGCCAACGGCGACCGCGGGAAGCGGAAGGGCGAGCGCCGCACCGCCGGCAAGCACGCCGCCGATCAGGCCCCGTCGCGAAAGTTTCATTTCGGGATCGCGTAAAGTGTCGGACACAAGCGTGTCACAAGTCGTTGTCTGCATAGTGAATATGTAGGAGCCGAGCGTAATGCGGAAAATGGTGGCCGGAACGGCCTGTCTGGCGATAGCCTCCTTTGGGCTGATCGCCGCTGCCGCGCCGGGAACAAAAGCTGCGTCCGCCGCGACCAAGCTCGATCCGTCCACGCTTCACGTTCAAGTGATCCTCGATCATCTCGGCTTCTCGCCCGGCGTGCTGGATGGTCGCGAGGGTAAGTCGCTGGTTGCCGCACTGAAGGGTTTTCAGGAAACGCGCGGTCTTGAGCAAACCGGCGCAATGGACAAGCCGACGCTGCAGGCACTGTATCCCGATCGTAAGTGGCGCCCGACCGTGATGGTGACGCTCACGCCGGAAATGCTTGCGGGCCCGTACATCAACCCGCTGCCGAAGGACCCGGCGCTGCAGGCGAAGCTGCCGCAGCTTGGCTATCGCACTGCGATGGAGAAGCTCGGCGAGATGTTCCACACCACGCCAGCGGTGTTGGTCGAGCTTAACAGCCCGACGACGCCGCTCAAAGCGGGGAGCAAGATCGTCGTCCCGAACGCAATCGCGACGTCGATGGCGTACAATCCGAAACTGCCGGAGAAATGGCGGCAGACCCTGGCTTCTCTCAACGTCGATTCGACGCAGCCGGCAGGCGCGAAGATCGTGGTGAGCAAATCGCGCGAAGTGCTGCGCGTGCTCGACAAGGACGGCAAGCTCGTCGCGCAGTTCATGGCGACGATGGGCAGCGAGCATGATCCGCTGCCGATCGGCACGTGGAAGATCAACGGCCCGTCGTACAACCCGCCATTTCATTACAACCCCAAGCTGTTCTGGGATGCCAAGGGCAGCGCGAAGGCCGCCTTGCTTCCGCCGGGGCCGAACGGTCCTGTCGGCGTGGTGTGGCTCGATCTTTCGAAGGAGCATTACGGCATCCACGGCACGCCCTCGCCCGAGACGATCGGTCGCGCCGAAAGCCATGGCTGCATCCGCCTGACCAATTGGGACGCCGCGCGGCTCGCAATGATGGTCAAGCCTGGCACGCCGGCCATTTTCGAGAAGTGACCGCGTGAGCCGGGTTGCGCGTTTCGTTCTGATCTCGCTGGCGATCATGGCGGCGGCGTGGATCGCGCTGCTCGCCTTGCTGCCGGAGGCCTCGCGCCGCATCGGTGGCAGCGCCGAGCGATCGCCCGCCGTGAAGTCCCCGCCAGCGGTCGGTGCGGCGGGGGAGGGCGCAGTGCTCGCGGTCCCGATCGGCGGCGTGCGGCGACACGATGTTCGCGAGTCGTGGGGCGATCCGCGCGAAAACGGGCTGCGCGAACATCATGGCACCGACCTGGCAGCGCCTGCCAACACGCCGGTTTTGGCGGCGGCGCCCGGTACCGTTGAGAAGCTCTGGACCAGCGCCGCGGGCGGGACGACCGTGTACGTCCGTTCCCCGGCGCGGAACTGGACCTATTATTATGCCCATCTCAGCGGTTATGCGCCGGGCCTTCATGAGGGCCAGTCGGTCAAGGTCGGGGCCGTGCTCGGCTATGTCGGCGACACCGGGAATGCCGGCGCCGGCAATTTCCACCTGCATTTCGGTCTGACGCACACCACGCCCGACCAGCATTGGTACGAAGGCATGGACGTCGATCCCTACCCCTATCTTGCCGGAAAGGCCTTGCCCCGCTAAGGCGCACGTCCGCGCGGCGTGCCGTGCGCTTGGCTCTTTCCAACTACAGGCTCCCCCATGAAGATCAACGCGGTCGAAATTCGTCCCGGCAATATCCTGGAATATGAAGGCGGTATCTGGAAGACCGTCAAGATCCAGCATACCCAGCCGGGCAAGGGCGGGGCCTATATGCAGGTCGAGATGAAGAACCTCATCGACGGCCGCAAGACCAATGTCCGCTTCCGTTCGGCCGAAAGCGTCGAGAAAGTCCGGATGGACACGGTCGATTTCCAGTATCTGTTCCGCGAGGGCGACACGCTGACCTTCATGGACAAGATCAATTACGAGCAGATCACGCTCGACGCCGGCATTCTCGGCGACGCGGCGGCTTTCCTGCAGGACGGTATGGACGTCGTCATGGAGCTCTGGGACGAGCGCCCGATTTCGGTGCAGCTCCCCGACACGATCGAAGCAACGATCGTCGAGGCCGATGCCGTGGTGAAGGGTCAGACCGCCTCTTCGTCTTACAAGCCGGCGATCCTCGAGAACGGGGTGCGCGTGATGGTGCCGCCGCATATCGGGGCTGGCACGCGGATCGTCGTCGATGTGTACGAGCAGACCTACGTCCGCCGCGCGGACTGATCAATTCTGCCTAACCCTCTCCCGCTTTCGCGGGAGAGGGTTGGGTGAGGGCCTTCTTCTAATCGACGCGCCGAACGAAGAAGGCCCTCACCGACTACGACTAGGCCCGCCCGAAGAGGGCGGACCAAGTCTCCGTAGCCTCTCCCGCGCGCGGGAGAGGGCAAGAGTCTCTATCGAGTATAGCCAATGCCCTCCCATTCCGGCCTCATGACGATCATCGACCGCGCGGTCCGCAAGGCCGGCCCGCGGCTGCGGCGCGACTTCAACGAAGTCCAGCAGCTTCAGGTCAGCCGCAAGGGGCCCGCCGACTTCGTGTCGATGGCCGACGAGCGCGCCGAGCAGACGATCTACGAGGAATTGTCGCGCGCGCGCCCCGATTGGGGTTTTCTGATGGAAGAGCGCGGCGAAGTCCCCGGCGACCCCAACAAGCCGCGCTTCATCGTCGATCCGCTCGATGGTACGACTAACTTCCTCCACGGCATCCCGCATTTCTCGATCTCGATCGCGGTCGAGGAGACGCTGCCCAACGGCAAGCGCGAGATCACCTCGGCGATGGTCTATCAGCCGATCACCGACGAAGCCTTCTGGGCCGAAAAGGGCCGCGGCGCGTGGGTGCAGGAGCAGCGCCTGCGCGTCTCGGCACGCCGCGACCTCTCCGATTCGCTGATCGCGACGGGCATTCCCTTCCTCGGCCACGGCAATTTCACCGAGTGGAGCCGCATCTTCGGTGCGATCGCGCCCGAAGTCGCTGGCATCCGCCGGATGGGCTCGGCCGCACTCGACCTCGCCTGGGTCGCGGCGGGGCGGTACGACGGGTATTGGGAAAGCGGCCTCAAGCCGTGGGACGTCGCGGCGGGCATGCTGCTGGTCAAGGAAGCCGGCGGTTTCGTCAGCGATTTCCGTGGCAGCGACCAGATGATGCAGCGCAGCGAGATTCTTGCGGCAAACGACGCGCTGCAATCGCGACTGCACAAGCTGCTCGCAAACGCGCTGCGGTAAGCGGACCAAAGCCCCTCCCTTGAAGGGGAGGGGCAAGAATTTATCGGGTCTGCGCGCCGGTTAGGCCATGCGCCGCGCGATAATGATCGACCTCGATCAATATCCCCGCGATCTCGGCCGGGGCAAAGCCCTCGTCCCGCTCGGCGCCGGTTTTCGCCTTCAGACGATATTTCCACACCGCGACCCGGCCCGGCAGGTACTTCGCCGCGAGCGTGCGCAGCAGTGCTTCCTCGACCGGGAAAGCGAAGGTCTCGAGATACGCGCACCCGACATAGACGCGGCACGATCCGCGGTAGCGGCCGATGGGGATGAGCGGCACCGACACCGGTCCGTCGGGCGTTTCGTAGTTCACCACCTCGAACCGAGCACGGTGCTGCTCGGTGTAGCGCACCATATGATAGACCTGGAACCGCGTCTCGCCGCTCGTCTTGTCGATGAACGCCCGAAAGAAGCCGTCGTCGTTGACGATCCCGAGCAGCCCGTCGTGCTGCTGCCAGCCGCGCATCGTGGATATCGTCGCGATGGTCTCGAGCGCGTCGTCCTTCACATCGGCCGCGGCGGCGAATTGATCGGGCGTCATCGCGAAAAGCGTGCGGACTTGCCGGGGCAGGGCGTCAGCCGACACGCTGGAGGGCGCCGCAGCCGCCATTAAAACCGCCAGCCGAAGCACGATATGCCGCGCGCGCATTGCCATCCCCCGATGCTCGTCCCCGCTAAGAGTTTGACGCATCGCGATTGTACGTCAAGCACGACGCTTCGCCGGACTTGTTGCGATTCATTCTCACGCCTCTAAGCCTTGCCCGCTCCGGGGCATCGTCCTAAAGCCCCGGGCATCCGTTCGCACATGCGAGAAGCACCCAAGGCTGATCATGCTCGACCTGTCGCAATATCTCCCGATTCTGCTGTTCCTGGGCGTAGCCCTGGTGCTGTCGAGCGCCTTCGTGTTCCTGCCGATTCTGGCGGCACGCTTTACCGGCGCGCACAAGCCTACCGCCGAAAAGCTCAGCGAATATGAGTGCGGCTTCCCCGCATTCGAGGATCCGCGCAGCCAGTTCGACGTGCGCTTCTACCTCGTCGCCATCCTGTTCATCATCTTCGACCTGGAAGCGGCGTTTCTCTATCCCTGGGCCGTATCGGTCTTCAAACTCGGCTGGGTCGCCTGGGGCTCGATGATGCTGTTCATCGTCGAACTCGCGCTCGGCCTCGTCTATGCATGGAAGAAGGGAGCGCTCGAATGGGAGTAGCACCAAGCCTGCCCGGTCACTCGGGCCCCGTCGAACTGCTGCGGCAGCCGAGCGGCAGCGACATCATCCAGCCCGATCAGGCGTTCTTCAACGATCTGAATGGCGAACTCGGCGACAAGGGTTTCCTCGTCACCTCGACCGAGGATCTGTTTCACTGGGCGCGCACCGGCTCGCTGTGGTGGATGACGTTCGGTCTGGCGTGCTGCGCGGTCGAAATGATCCACGTCAACATGCCGCGTTACGATCTCGAGCGCTTCGGCGCCGCACCGCGCGCGTCGCCGCGCCAGTCGGACGTGATGATCGTCGCCGGCACGCTGTGCAACAAGATGGCCCCGGCGCTGCGCAAGGTCTACGACCAGATGTCGGAGCCGAAATACGTTATCTCGATGGGGTCGTGCGCCAATGGCGGCGGCTATTATCACTATAGCTATTCGGTCGTTCGTGGCTGTGACCGGATCGTTCCGGTCGACATCTACGTGCCGGGCTGCCCGCCGACCGCCGAAGCGCTGCTTTACGGGATCATGCAGCTCCAGCGGAAGATCCGCCGCGTCGGGACGATCGAACGGTGAGGGCGCCTGCACCCGCCTATGTCGCCAATGACGGCGTGATCGAAGCCGCTTCGGCGGCACTCGGTGGCCGTTTGCTGCATTCGCTCGACGCCGTCGGCGAAGTCGCGCTGCACGTCGATCGCGTCTCGCTGCTCGAGACGATGGTCGCGCTGCGCGATACGCCCGGTCTCGAATATCAGCAGCTGATGGAAATCGCCGGCGTCGACTATCCCGATCGCGGGGTCGATCGCTTCGAAGTCGTCTATTGCCTGCTCTCGCTGACGCGCAACCATCGCATCCGCGTGCATGTGCAGACCGATGACGAGAAGCCGGTGCCATCGGTGACGGGCATCTGGCCGGTCGCGGGTTGGCTCGAGCGCGAAGTGTACGACATGTACGGCGTGCTCTTCTCGAGCAATGCCGATCTGCGTCGCATCCTCACCGACTACGGTTTTCGCGGTCATCCGCAGCGCAAGGACTTCCCGCTGAGCGGTTATGTCGAACTGCGCTATTCGGAAGAGGCCAAGCGCGTCGTGTACGAGCCTGTCCAGCTTGCGCAGGATTTTCGCACGTTCGACTTCATGAGCCCGTGGGAAGGCGCCGAATACGTCCTTCCGGGCGACGAGAACGCTAAGCTTCCCGAAGAGAAGGGCGCGCCGACGCCGCTCAAGGCCGACGAGATCGTCAAGGCCGACGCCAACGTGTCGGCCAAGGCCGCGCCGAGCGACCCGAAGACGACCGAAAGCACCGCGCAATCGGGCGCCGGCAAGCCCGGTCCGAGTGCCGGCGAGAAGCCTGCCGATCCCGATGTCGTTCCCTCCCCCAAGGGGCAGAACCAGTGACAGAGTATCTCGACCAGCTCGAAAAGCGTTTCGACGGCGAAGACCCCGAGGTCGGCGACGTCGAAATCCAGAACTACACGATCAATTTCGGTCCGCAGCATCCCGCGGCGCACGGCGTGCTTCGCCTGGTGATGGAGCTCGACGGCGAGATCATCGAGCGCGTCGATCCGCATGTCGGCCTGCTGCACCGCGGCACCGAGAAGCTGATCGAATACAAGACCTACATGCAGGCGCTGCCGTATTTCGATCGCCTCGATTACTGCTCGCCGCTGTGCATGGAGCATAGCTATGTGCTCGCGGTCGAGAAATTGCTCGATCTCGAAGTGCCGCTTCGCGCGCAATATCTGCGCGTGCTGTTCGCCGAACTGACGCGCATCTCGAACCACATGCTGAACCTCGGGTCGCACGTCATGGACGTCGGCGCGATGACGCCGAACTTGTGGCTGTTCGAGATCCGCGAAGATTGCATGAACTTCTTCGAGCGCGTCTCGGGCGCACGCATGCACAGCGCCTATTTCCGTCCGGGCGGCGTCCACCAGGATGCGCCGCTCAAGCTGCTGACCGACATCGCCGACTGGCTCGACACGCGCCTGCCGCGTCTGTTCGAGGATGCGATCTCGCTCGTCGCCGACAACCGCATCTTCAAGCAGCGCAACGTCGACATCGCGACCGTCAGCCGTGACGATGCGATCAAATGGGGCTTCTCGGGTCCGATGATCCGCGGCTCGGGCATCGCCTGGGATCTGCGCAAGTCGCAGCCGTACGACGTGTACGACCGGATGGACTTCGACGTGCCGGTCGGCACGCGTGGCGATTGCTATGACCGGTTCATGGTGCGCGTCGAGGAAGTCCGCCAGTCGGCGCGGATCATGAAGCAGTGCCTCAACGAGATGCCAGAGGGGCCGATCGCGTCGCTCGACCGCAAGGTCGTCCCGCCCAAGCGCGCCGAGATGAAGCGCTCGATGGAAGCGCTGATCCACCACTTCAAGCTTTACACCGAGGGCTTCCACGTGCCGGCCGGCGACGTCTATGTCGCGACCGAAAGCCCCAAGGGCGAGTTCGGCGTGTATCTCGTCGCCGATGGCACCAACAAGCCGTATCGCTGCAAGATCCGCCCGACCGCCTTCTCGCATCTGCAGGCGATGGACTTCATGTCGAAGGGCCACATGCTCGCCGACACGACCGCGATCCTCGGTGCGATGGACATCGTTTTTGGTGAATGTGACCGCTAATGGCTGAAGCCCCCAAGATCCCCGACGAAGCCGAGACCCGCGCCCGCTGGGGCGCGTTCGCCTGGACCGAAGAAAACCAGAAGAAAGCGAACGAGATCCTCGGTCGCTATCCCAAGGGGCGCGAGCAATCGGCGTCGCTTCCGCTGCTCGATCTCGCGCAGCGCCAGGTCGGCGCCGAGACGCAGACGCAAGGCTGGCTGCCGGTTCCGGTGATCGAGTTCGTCGCGCGCCAGATCGGCGTGCCGTACATGCGCGTCTACGAAGTCGTCAGCTTCTACACGATGTTCAACATGGCGCCGGTCGGCCGCTATCACGTCCAGGTCTGCGGCACGACGCCGTGCCTGCTCGGCGGCAGCGACGACGTGCTCTCGGCATGCAAGAACAAGGGGCTGATCAAGGGGCGCACGACGCCCGACGGCATGTTCACGCTCACCGAGGTCGAGTGCCTCGGTGCCTGCGCCAACGCGCCGATGGTCCAGATCAACGACGATAATTTCGAAGACCTGGATTACGACAAGACCACGGCGATCCTCGAGGCACTCGCCACGGGCGGGACGGTGACGCCGGGCTCGCAGACCGGGCGTCGCGACAGCTGCCCGGCGGGCGGGCCGACCTCGCTCACCGCAATGGTCGATGAAAACCACGATTATCGCGAGGAGTGGGCCTGATGCTCGCCGACAAGGATCGCATCTTCACCAACGTCTACGGTTTCCAGCCGTGGAACATCGACGCCGCGATCAAGCGTGGTGATTGGGACAACACCAAGGGCCTGATGGCGCTCGGGCAGGATGCGCTGATCGACGCGGTCAAGGCATCGGGCCTGCGCGGCCGTGGTGGCGCCGGCTTCCCGACCGGGACCAAATGGTCGTTCATGCCCAAGGAGCCGAAGGCGGATCGCCCGAACTTCCTGGTGATCAATGCGGACGAGTCCGAGCCGGGCTCATGCAAGGATCGCGAGATCATCCGCCACGATCCGCACAAGCTGATCGAGGGCGCGCTGATAGCGGGCTTCGCGATGCGCGCGCGCGCGGCGTACATCTACATCCGCGGTGAATATATCCGCGAGGCCGAAGTGCTCTTCGCGGCGATTGCCGAGGCGTATGACAAGGGCTTGATCGGCAAGAATGCTTGCGGGTCGGGCTATGATTTCGACGTGTTCTGCCATCGCGGCGCCGGCGCATACATCTGCGGCGAAGAGACGGCGATGCTCGAGAGCCTCGAGGGCAAGAAGGGCCAGCCGCGCCTGAAACCACCGTTCCCGGCAGGGGCGGGGCTCTACGGCTGCCCGACGACGGTCAACAACGTCGAGTCGATCGCGGTCGTTCCGACGATCCTGCGCCGCTCGCCGGAGTGGTTCGCCAGCTTCGGCGCGGAGAACAACCGCGGCACCAAGCTGTTCCAGATCAGCGGCCATGTGAACAAGCCGTGCGTCGTCGAAGAGGCGATGTCGATCACCTTCCGCGAGTTGATCGAGACGCATTGCGGCGGGATCCGCGGCGGCTGGGACAACCTCCTCGCGGTGATCCCCGGTGGTTCCTCGGTGCCGTTGGTGCCAGCGGCCGAGATCATGGACTGCCCGATGGACTTCGACGGCCTCAAGAAGGTCGGCTCGGGGCTCGGCACCGCGGCGATCATCGTGATGGACAAGTCGACCGACATCGTCCGCGCGATCAGCCGCCTCTCGTACTTCTACAAGCATGAGAGCTGCGGCCAGTGCACGCCGTGCCGCGAGGGCACCGGCTGGATGTGGCGCGTGATGGAGCGGATGCGCACCGGCGACGCCGACATCTCCGAGATCGACACGCTGTATCAAGTGACCAAGCAGGTCGAAGGCCACACGATCTGTGCGCTCGGCGATGCTGCGGCGTGGCCGATCCAGGGCCTGATCAAGCACTTCCGCCCCGAAATGGAGCGGCGGATTACGGAAAAGCGCGGTGGTGGTCTCTCGCCGATGATGGAAGCGGCTGAATGACCGCGAAAGTTTTCAAAGAGGCGCGCCGGCCCGATGGTAGCATCGAGCGGTTCGAACCCTATCCATACCAGTGCGGAAATTACATGCGCGGCGACTCAACGCGATCAGACGAACCCATGCAGCCGGAATCCACTCTAAATTCCTTGGCCGCTTGGATAGAAAATCGCCGAGCCAATGGGCTCGGTGGTGGAGTTCGGATGAAGTCGGTCTTAACCGGCAATCAGGGCTTGCACACAATCGCTAAGATCGAGATTCACTGATGCCTATTGTCAAAGTCGATGGCGTCGAAGTCGAAGTGCCAGCGGGCGCGACCGTGCTCCAGGCGTGCGAGATCGCCGGCAAGGAAATCCCGCGCTTCTGCTATCACGAGCGCCTGAGCATCGCCGGCAATTGCCGGATGTGCCTGGTCGAAGTGAAGCCCGGCCCCCCCAAGCCGCAGGCGTCGTGCGCGCTGCCGGCGGCGGACAAGCAGGAGATCTTCACCAACTCGCCGATGGTCAAGCAGGCGCGTGAAGGGGTGATGGAGTTCCTCCTCATCAACCATCCGCTCGATTGCCCGATCTGCGACCAGGGTGGCGAATGCGACCTGCAGGACCAGAGCCTCGCTTACGGCCGCGGCCACTCGCGCTATGACGAGAACAAGCGCGCGGTCACCGAGAAATATATGGGGCCGATCGTCAAGACGGTGATGACGCGCTGCATCCAGTGCACGCGCTGCATTCGCTTTGCCGAGGAAGTCGCCGGCGTCGAGGAAATCGGCGCGATCGGTCGCGGCGAGGACATGCAGATCGTGTCGTACCTCGAAGGCGCGGTCACGAGCGAGCTTTCGGGCAATGTCGTCGATCTCTGCCCGGTCGGCGCGCTGACCTCGAAGCCCTACGCTTTCGAGGCGCGTCCGTGGGAGCTCAAGAAGACGCTGACGATCGACGTGATGGACGCGGTCGGCACCAACATCCGGCTCGACAGCCGCGGTCGCCAGGTGCTGCGCGCCGTGCCGCGGGTCAACGAGGACGTGAACGAGGAGTGGGCGAGCGACAAGACTCGCCACGCCGTCGATGGCTTGGTGCGCAAGCGCCTCGACACGCCGTACATCCGCAAGGACGGCCGCTTGACCAAGGCGACCTGGGACGAAGCGTTCGCTGCCATCGCCGCAGTCGACGCGGGTTCTAGCGTTGCCGCCGTTGCCGGTGACCTGGTCGACGCCGAGACGATGTATGCCGCCAAGGCGCTGCTCGCGAGCATGGGGTCGACCCTGCTCGAGGGCCGCCAGACCGGCATGGATTACGACACGTCGAGCCTCGCCGCGGTCAATTTCAACACCACGATCGCCGGCACCGAAAAGGCCGACGTGATCCTGCTCGTCGGCAGCAACCTGCGCTGGGAAGCGCCGCTGGTGAACACGCGGATCCGCAAGGCGATCAAGAAGGGCGCCAAGGTCTTCGCGATCGGGCCGGAAACCGAGCTGACCTACAAGGTCGAATGGCTCGGCGCCGATCTGGCGCTGCTCGGCAATTTGCCGGAAGCCGTCACCGAGGCGTTCGCTTCGGCAGAGCGTCCGATGGTGATCGTCGGCGGGGCAGGGCTCAAGGCGCTCGGCGCCGCGCTCGCGCTGGTTTCGCCGCTTGGCCTGATCAAGGATGCGTGGAACGGCTTCAACGTCGTTCATATGGCGGCGAGCCGGATGGGTGGTTTGATGCTCGGCTTCGCGCAGAAGGGCGGCATCGCCGATCTCGTCGCGGCGGCGCCTAAGCTCGTTTTCTTCCTCGGCGCCGACGAAGTCGATTTCAGCAAATTCGCTCGCAGCTTCAAGGTCTATGTCGGCCATCACGGCGACAAGGGCGCGGCGGCTGCCGACGTGATCCTGCCGGGCGCGAGCTACGCCGAGAAGTCGGGCACCTACGTCAACCTCGAAGGCCGCGTTCAGCGCGGCGAGCGGGCTGTGTTCCCGCCGGGCGACGCGCGTGACGACTGGACGATCCTGCGCGCGCTGTCGGCGGTGCTCGGCAAGACGCTGCCGTTCGACACGATAGAGGAATTGCGTGCGAACATGGGCGTCGATACGCCTGCGCTCGCGACGCTCGGCCTCGCCAGCTTCGACTGGGCACCGCCTGCGCTCGACGCATCGGTGACTGGCGAGATCACCGGCTATCCGATCCAGGACTTCTACTTGACCAACGCGATCTGCCGCGCGAGCCCGACGATGCAGCGCTGCTCGTCCGAACTCGTCCACGGTGTCGACTATGCGGAGGCGGCGGAATGACCTCCTTCTTCACCTATCGTTTCGGCTGGGACTATGGTTGGGCGTGGTTCGCCGCCACGCTGATGGACATCCTGCTCGTCGCGCTGCCGCTGATGCTGTCGGTTGCGATGATCATCTATGCCGATCGCAAGATCTGGGCGTCGATGGCGCTGCGCCGCGGCCCCAACGTCGTTGGGCCGTTCGGCCTGCTCCAGTCGTTCGCCGACGGGTTGAAGGTTTTCCTGCAGGAAACCATCATCCCGTCCGCGTCGAACAAGGTGCTCTTCCTGCTCGCGCCGATCATCACCTTCACGGTGGCACTGATCGTGTGGGCGGTGGTGCCGTTCGATGCGCGTGCCGCGATCGCCGATATCAATGTCGGCTTGCTCTACGTGCTCGCGGCGTCGTCGCTCGGCGTGTACGGCATCATCCTCGCCGGCTGGTCGTCCAACTCGAAATATCCGTTCTACTCGGCGATCCGCGCTGCGGCGCAGATGGTATCGTATGAAGTCGCGATCGGCTTCGTGCTGATCTCGATCGTGCTGTGGACCGGCAGCTTTAACCTGACGAACATCGTTCAGGCGCAGAAGGGCATGGGCTTCGGCCTGATCAACGGCTTCTTCATCAACCCGTTGCTGTTCCCGATGGCGGTGGTGTTCTTCATCTCGTCGCTCGCCGAGACGCAGCGTGCGCCGTTCGATCTGACCGAGGCGGAGAGCGAGCTCGTCGCCGGCTACCAGACCGAATATTCGTCGATGTCGTTCGCGCTCTACTGGCTTGGCGAATATGCCAACGTCATCCTGATGTGCACGCTCAACGCGACGCTGTTCTGGGGTGGCTATCTGCCGCCGCTCGACATCCCGATCCTGTACATGGTGCCGGGGATCCTCTGGCTCTTCCTCAAGATGCTGGTGTTCTTCTTCCTGTTCAGCTGGGTGAAGGCGACCGTGCCGCGCTATCGCTACGACCAGCTGATGCGGCTCGGCTGGAAGATCTTCCTTCCGCTGTCGCTGTTCTGGGTGTTCCTCGTCTCGGGCGTGCTGATGCTCACCCGCGTCGGTACCGAGTGTGCGCCGCAGGACCGGGTCTATTCCAAGCAATATCTCTATGACGACGGTCGTCCGCGCTATCCCACCGATGGCATGTGCCAGACCGCGTCCGCGAACCAGACGGAGAAGCGCTCGTGAACATCGGGCAGATCATCAAGTCGTACACGCTCTGGGAATTTCTCAAGGCGCACACGCTGACCTTGAAATATTTCTTCAAGGCCAAGGCGACGATCAACTATCCGTTCGAGAAGAACCCGATCTCGCCGCGCTTCCGTGGCGAGCACGTGCTGCGGCGCTATCCGAACGGCGAGGAACGCTGCATCGCGTGCAAGCTGTGCGAGGCGGTGTGCCCGGCGCAGGCGATCACGATCGAGGCCGAACCGCGCGACGACGGCAGCCGCCGCACCACGCGCTACGACATCGACATGACCAAGTGCATCTTCTGTGGCCTGTGCCAGGAAGCCTGCCCGGTCGACGCCGTCGTCGAAGGCCCGAACTTCGAATATGCGACCGAAACGCGCGAAGAGCTGATCTACGACAAAGCGAAACTGCTCGCCAACGGCGACCGCTGGGAAAGCGCCATCGCGGCGAACCTTGCCGCCGATGCACCGTACCGTTAAGCGCCACGCGACTTAGAGGGGCCCACTGATTCCGTGATCCAAGCAATCGCCTTTTACCTGTTCGCTGGTCTGGTCATCGCGTCCGCCGCGCTGACCATTACCGCGCGCAATCCGGTGCACGCCGTGCTGTGGCTGATCCTGGCCTTCTTCAACGCTGCCGGCCTCATGGTCCTGGTCGGCGCCGAGTTCATCGCGATGCTGCTCGTCATCGTCTATGTCGGCGCGGTCGCGGTGCTGTTCCTGTTCGTCGTGATGATGCTCAACATCGACTTCGCCGAGCTGCGCGCCGGGTTCGCCAAATATGCGGCGATCGGCGCGGTGTTCGCGGTCGGCCTCGCCGCCGAGATCATGGTCGCGTTCGGTGCCTGGAGCGCCGGCAAGATCGAGCTCGCGCGCCGCGCCGCGCCGACGCCCGACACGCTGCCCAACATCGAGGCGCTCGGGATGCTGCTCTACACGCGCTATCTGTTCGTGTTCGAGGGGGCGGGTCTCGTGCTGCTTGTCGCGATGATCGGCGCGATCGTGCTGACGCACCGCGAGCGCAAGGGTGCGCGCGCGCAGAATGTCAGCCGCCAGAACGCACGGCGTCCGCAGGATGCCACGCGCAACACGCAACCTACCGTCGGCAAGGGAATTGAGCTGTGATTGGTCTCGGCCATTATCTCGTGGTCGGCGCGATCCTGTTCGCGCTTGGCGTGCTCGGCATCATCGCCAACCGCAAGAACCTCATCGTCATGCTGATGGCGGTCGAGCTGATCCTGCTCGCGGTGAACCTCAACTTCGTCGCCTTCTCGGGGTATCTTCACGATCTCGTCGGCCAGGTGTTCGCGATGTTCGTGCTGACCGTCGCGGCGGGTGAGGCCGCGATCGGGCTTGCCATTCTCGTCATCTATTTCCGTAGCCGCGGGACGATCTCGGTCGACGACGCCAACCGGATGCAGGGGTAAATTTCGTGATCCTCTTCATCGTCTTCCTGCCGCTGCTCGCGGCGATCGTCGCGGGCTTCGCGAACAAGAGCTTCGGTGCGATCCTGCCGAAGGTCGTTACTACGGGCGCGCTGTTCGCCTCGTGCATCCTTAGCTGGCCGATCTTCATCCATTACCTCGGTGGTGGCGAAGCGACGGTCACGCCGGTGCTCGACTGGATCCATTCGGGCGACATGCACATCGACTGGTCGCTGCGCGTCGACGCGCTGACCGCGGTGATGCTCGTTGTCGTCACGTCGGTGTCGGCGCTCGTCCATCTGTATAGCTGGGGCTATATGGAGGAGGATCCCGACCAGCCGCGCTTCTTCGCGTATCTGTCGCTTTTCACCTTCGCGATGCTGATGCTGGTGACCGCCGACAACCTGGTCCAGATGTTCTTCGGCTGGGAAGGCGTGGGTCTCGCATCCTACCTCCTGATCGGTTTCTGGTTCCGGAAACCCAGCGCCAACGCTGCCGCGATCAAGGCGTTCGTCGTCAACCGCGTCGGCGATCTCGGTTTCATGCTCGGCATCTTCGGCACGTATCTGGTGTTCAACACCGTCTCGATCCCAGAGATTCTGCGGCTCGCGCCCGGGATGGCCGGGTCGACGATCGGCTTCTTCGGCGGCCGCTTCGATACGATGACGGTGCTCTGCCTGCTGCTGTTCGTCGGCGCGATGGGCAAGTCGGCGCAGCTCGGGCTCCACACCTGGCTGCCCGACGCGATGGAAGGCCCGACCCCGGTGTCGGCGCTGATCCACGCGGCGACGATGGTCACTGCGGGCGTGTTCATGGTGTGCCGCCTGTCGCCGATGTTCGAGACCTCGCCGTTCGCGCTGACCGTCGTGATGACGGTGGGTGCCGCGACGTGCCTGTTCGCAGCGACCGTCGGGCTGGTGCAGACCGACATCAAGCGCGTGATCGCCTATTCGACCTGCTCGCAGCTCGGCTATATGTTCTTCGCCGCTGGCTGTGGTGCGTATGGCGCTGCGATGTTCCACCTCTTCACGCACGCTTTCTTCAAGGCGCTGCTATTCCTCGGTGCGGGTTCGGTGATCCATTCGATGCATCACGAGCAGGACATGCGCTATTATGGCGGCCTGCGGAAATCGATCCCGATCACCTTCTGGGGGATGATGATGGGCACGCTGGCGATCACCGGTGTCGGCATCCCCGCCGTGTTCGGCAACCCGCTTGCGATCGGTTTCGCCGGCTTCCATTCGAAGGATGCGATCATCGAGGCGGCGTGGGCTTCGGGCCAGCATGGCGCGTCGATCGTCGGGATCATCGTCGCGCTGCTGACCAGCTTCTACTCTTGGCGCCTGATGTTCCTGACCTTCTGGGGCAAGCCGCGCTGGGAGCAGTCCGAGCATATCCAGCACGCGATCCACGACGCGCATGGCCACGGCCATGACGACCACGGCACGACTGCCGCACATGCGCACCACGGCGAAGCCGCCGAGGAAGGGCAGGGCAGCGAGCCGCATGGTCACGATCATGGCCGTGGCCACGTCGTCCAGGCGCATCCGGTGTTCACCACGCATGGCGACGGCACGGGCGGCTATCATCCGCACGAGAGCCCGTTCCCGATCCTGCTGCCGCTGATTATCCTGTCGATCGGCGCGATCGCTGCGGGCTTCGTGTTCCACGGCTATTTCATCGAGCCGACCGCAGGCGGGGAATATTGGCACGGCGCGATCGCGTTCCGCGAGCATCTGATGCACGCGATGCACGAAGTGCCGCTGGGCGTGAAACTGTCGGCGTCGATCGCGATGCTGACCGGGTTGCTCGGCGCCTACATTTTCTACATCCGCTCGCCGCACGCGCCGCGGAAGCTCGCCGAGACCTATGCCCCGGTCTACGACTTCCTGTTCAACAAATGGTATTTCGACGAGCTGTACAACCTGCTCTTCGTCAAACCCGCTTTCGCCATCGGCCGCTTCTTCTGGCACCGCGGTGACGAGCAGACGATCGATCGGCTCGGCCCCAACGGCTCGGCTTGGGTCGTGTCGCAAGGCTCGCGCGTCGCTGGAAAGCTGCAAACTGGATATGTCTACACTTATGCCTTTGTCATGCTGCTCGGTCTGACCGGCGCCGTCACCTGGGCGATCACGCGATGAGCGCGCGCCTCTTTTTCGTCGCCCCGGCGCCGGGGCACCCCAAAAAGTATTACTTTTTGGGGACCCCGCAGGCCGGGGCCGGCCAGCCGCATGTGGCTGACGCCGGACACACCAACGCAGCGACCCCGGCCTTCGCCGGGGTGACGGGGATATAATGACCGGTTTCCCCATCCTCTCCGTTATGCTCGCCATCCCCGCGCTTGCGGCGGTTGCGTGCCTCTTCGTCAGTGCGCAGGGCGCACGCTGGATCGCGCTGATCGCGACGCTGATCGATTTCGTGCTCGGGATCGGCCTGTGGGCGAGCTTCGACATCGGCGGTCCGCAGTGGCAGTTCGTCGAGAATGCCGGCAGCCTTGGCGTGTTCAGCTGGAAGCTCGGCCTCGACGGCTTCGCGCTGCTGCTGGTCATGCTCAGCGTCTTCCTGATGCCGATCTGCATCGGCGCGAGCTGGGTCGCGATCGAAAAGCGCGTCCAAGAATATATGGCGGCGTTCCTCATCACCGAAGTGCTGATGATCGGCACCTTCGCGGCGCAGGATCTGTTCCTGTTCTACATCTTCTTCGAAGCCGGCCTGATCCCGATGTATTTGATCATCGGCATTTGGGGCGGGGTGAACCGGATCTACGCATCGTACAAATTCTTCCTCTACACGCTGCTCGGCTCGCTGCTGATGCTCGTCGCGATGCTGTGGATGGTGAATTTCGCCGGCACCTCGGACATCCCGACTTTGCTCAACACCGATTTCCCGGTGCAGGTGCAGACCTGGCTGTGGCTTGCCTTCTTCGCGTCGTTTGCGGTGAAGATGCCGATGTGGCCGTTCCACACCTGGCTTCCCGACGCGCACGTGCAGGCGCCGACCGCAGGGTCTGTGATCCTGGCGGGCGTGCTTCTGAAGCTCGGCGGATACGGCTTCCTGCGCTTCTCGCTGCCGATGTTCCCCGAAGCCTCGGCGCAGCTGACCTGGCTGATCCTCGCTTTGTCGGCCGTCGCGGTGATCTACACCTCGCTCGTCGCACTCGTGCAGTCCGACATGAAGAAGCTGATCGCTTATTCGTCGGTCGCGCATATGGCGATCGTGACGATCGGCCTGTTCGCCTTCAACCGGCAGGGCATCGAGGGCGCGATGATCGTCATGCTTTCGCATGGCCTCGTCTCGGCGGCTTTGTTCCTGTGCGTCGGCGTCATCTACGACCGGCTCCATACCCGCGAGATCTCGCGCTATGGCGGCCTGGCGATCAACATGCCGCGGTATGCGATGCTGTTCCTGTTCTTCACGATGGCCTCGATCGGCCTGCCGGGGACGAGCGGCTTCGTCGGCGAGTTCCTCTCGCTCGCCGGGACCTACCGTGTCTCCACCACTGCCACCTTGCTCTGCACGACGGGCATCATCCTGGGTGCCGCCTACATGCTCTACCTCTACCGCCGTGTCGTTTTCGGCGAGATCGTTCATGACGACGTCCGTGCGATGAAGGACATTAGCCTGCGTGAAATGGCGCTGCTCGCCCCGATCGCTGCTGTCGCTCTGTGGATGGGTGTGTACCCCGAGAGCTTCCTTGCCCCGATGCGCAGCGATGTCGCGACGCTCGAGGCACGGATCGCACGCGCGACGCCCAAGGGTGACTCGCTGCCGACGCCGGGCAAGGCTCCGGCCACACCCGCGGCACATGCGGAGGCACGGCCATGAACGCTTCGCTGTTGATGACGTTGCCCGAGCTGGTGCTTGCGGCAGGGGCGATCGCTTTGATGCTGGTGTCCGCCTGGGGCGGGCAGGGCTCGACGCGGCTGGTGTCGTGGGCCTCGGTCGCGGTGCTGATCGGCGCCGGGCTGGCGCTGCTCGGGCCGGCATCTAAGGGTGGCGCTGCGTTCGAAGGGCTGTATCGCGCCGATGCCTTTGCGGCTTACGCCAAGGTGCTGATCTACGTAGCCTCGGCGGTTGCGATCCTGATCGCGCCGCGCTTCTTCGCGCAGGGGCGCGGTGACGATCTGCGTCCCGAATATCCGGTGCTGATCCTGCTCTCCGCAGCGGGCATGGGCATGATGGTGTCGGCGGGCGATCTGCTGACGCTCTATGTCGGTCTCGAGCTGCAGAGCCTTGCGGCGTACGTGCTGGCGAGCTTCATGCGGCGCGATACGCGCTCGGCGGAAGCGGGCCTCAAATATTTCGTGCTCGGCGCGCTGGCGAGCGGCATCCTGCTCTACGGTATCAGCCTCGTGTATGGTTTCAGCGGCACGACGCTCTTCTCGTCGATCGCGACGGCGTATGGCGCGGGCCATTCGCTCGGCCTGACCTTCGGGTTGGTGTTCGTCTTTGCTGGCCTCGCCTTCAAGATGAGCGCGGTGCCGTTCCACATGTGGACCCCCGACGTGTACGAAGGCGCGCCGACCCCGGTGACGACCTTCTTCGCGTCGGCGCCGAAGGTTGCGGCGGTCGCGCTTGCGGTGCGTGTCGCGATCGAGGCGATGGGCCCGGCGACCGACCAGTGGCGCCAGATCGTGATCTTCGCGTCGCTCGCGTCGATCATCTTCGGCGCGGTCGCGGCGATCGGCCAGACCAACGTGAAGCGACTGCTGGCCTATTCGTCGATCAACAATGTCGGCTTCCTGCTCGTCGGCCTTGCGGCCGGCACGCAGGAGGGCGTCGCGTCGGTGCTGTTCTACCTCACCGTCTATGTCGTGATGACGCTCGGCAGCTTCGTCGTCGTCCTGCAGATGAAGGATGCCGAGGGCCAGCCGGTCGAGACGCTGGCGAGCTTGGCTGGCCTGTCGCGCGCGCGGCCGGGACTGGCGCTGGCGATGGCGATCTTCATGTTCTCGCTCGCGGGTATCCCGCCGTTGCTGGGCTTCAACGCCAAGCTGGCGGTGTTTACAGCAGCCGTGAATGCGGGGCTCTATCCGCTGGCCGTGGTCGGCTTCGTCGCCTCGGTGATCGGTGCGTACTATTATCTGCGCGTCATCAAGGTGATGTACTTCGATGAACCTGCGGAGGCCTATTCGGGCCGCGCGACGCCGGTCGAGAGCGCGGTGATCGCGGTGTCGGCGGTGTTCGTGTCGCCGGTCGGCTGGCTGCTGCTCGCACCGCTCGGCGTGGCGACGATGTTCGCGGCGAAGGCGCTGTTCTGACGGCTATGATCCGGACCGTCGCCGAGACGGGGTCTACCAACGCCGATATGCTCCTCCTCGCCGCTGCGGGCGCCGAGGAGGGGGTGTGGCTGCGGGCCGAGCGGCAGAGTGGCGGGCGCGGGCGGCAGGGGCGCGTGTGGGCCTCGCCGGTCGGGAATTTCTACGGGTCGACGGTGGTGCGGGTGCGCGCTGGGGATCCGGCGGCGGCTACGCTGGCTTTGGTTGCTGCGATTGCCTTGGAAGAGGTGGTTCGCGTCTATCTGACCGATACCGTCGCCCCGGCGGAGGCCGGGGGCGCTGCGTTAGGACATGCACCGGCCGGTGCGCGCGATGCGCCAGCGGCCCCGGCCTGCGCCGGGGCGACGATGTGGATCAAGTGGCCTAACGACTTGCTTCTGAACGGTGCGAAGCTCTCCGGCATTCTGCTCGAACGCTCCGGTGACGCGGTGATCGTCGGGATCGGCATCAATCTCGCGCATCACCCTGACGATACCGATCGGCTGGCCACCAGCCTTGCCGATCACGGCGTAACCCCAGACCCTGCCGACTTCGCCGAAACGCTCGCCGAGGCCTTCTCCCGCTGGCTCGCGATCTGGCGCGGGCAGGGGCTCGCGCCGATCCGCGCGCTCTGGCTCGAGCGCGCGCACCCGGTCGGCACCGCGCTTACCGCGCGGCTGCCCGACGGCCAGGCGATCGACGGGCTGTTCGGCGGGCTCGACGGCGACGGCGCGCTCATCCTGCGCTTGGCGGATGGCGGCAGCCGTGTCATTCACGCCGGCGACGTGTTCCTGCTTTAGCTTCCCATCCGTTCGGACAAGGCTCATCCCATGCTGCTCGCGATCGATGCCGGCAACACCAACATCGTCTTCGCCTTGCTCGAAGGCGGCGCGATCAAGGCGCGCTGGCGGATCGCGACCGATCCGCGCCGCACCGCCGACGAATATGCCGTGTGGCTCCACCAGTTGCTCAACCTCGAAGGCTATGACCGCCAGTCGGTGAGCGGCGTCATCATCGCCACCGTCGTCCCGCGCGCGCTCCACAACCTGCAGACGCTCGCGCGGAAATATTTCAACACCGAGCCGCTCGTCGCGGGCGAACCGCCGGTCGAATGGGGTATGGCGCTCGACGTGCTCGAGCCCAAGAGCGTCGGCGCCGATCGCGCCGTCACGATGATCGCGGCGCACGCGCGTCACCCCGGCGACCTGATCGTGATCGATTTCGGCACCGCCACCACGCTCGACGTCGTCGATTATACCGGCGCGTACAAAGGCGGGATCATCGCGCCGGGGATCAATCTGTCGCTCGATGCGCTCGTCACTGCCGCGGCCAAGCTACCGCGCATCGCGATCGAGGCGCCCGCTACCAGCAGCGTGATCGGCCGCGATACCGTCAGCCAGATGCAGATCGGCATCTTCTGGGGCTATGTGGCGATGATCGAGGGGCTCGTCGCGCGGATGAAGGCCGAGGTCGGGCGGCCGATCAAGGTCGTCGCGACGGGTGGTCTCGCGATCCTGTTCGAGCAGCACACCAGCATGTTCGACGTGGTCGAACCCGATCTTACCATTCAGGGGCTGGCGATTCTGTGGGATCGCGCCCATATAGAGGCCTAGAGTCAGCGAGTGTGCGCCGCGTTTCGGAGCCCCGCTTCCCCAACTCTTACGAAATTCCGCGCTTAACAGGCGCAAACCCGAAGGCACGCGCTTGGCGCGGCCGAAATGAAAGTACCGATTCTACGTGACGAAACCAAAGAACGAGCTTCTCTTCCTGGCCCTTGGCGGGTCGGGCGAAATCGGCATGAACGTCAATCTCTACGGCTGCGAAGGCAAGTGGCTGATGGTCGATTGCGGCATCACCTTCGCCGATCCGCAATATCCCGGCATCGACGTGATCCTGCCCGACCTGCAATTTATCGAGGAACGCCTCGACGATCTGGTCGGCATCGTCCTGACGCATGGTCATGAAGATCACATCGGTGCGCTGCCGTATCTCGCCGAGGACCTCGGCGTGCCGCTGTACGCGACGCCGTTCACGGCTGGCCTGATCCGCGGCAAGCTCGAGGAAGAGGGCAACGCCAACCGCGTCAAGCTGCGCGTGATCCAGCCCAACGCGCCGTTCGACCTGGGGCCGTTCGGCGTGACCTTCGTGCCGATGTCGCACTCGATCCCTGAAGCAAGCGCGCTGCTGATCGACACGCCCTATGGCCGGATCTTCCACACCGGCGACTGGAAGCTCGATGCGGCGCCCGTCATCGGCCATCCGTCGAGCCCGGCCGAACTCGCCGCGATCGGCGAGGACGGTATCCTGGCGCTGGTCTGCGACTCGACCAACATCTTCAACAACGAGGCTTCGGGCTCAGAGAGCGACGTGTTCTCGGGCCTGATGGACGTCATCAGCAAGGCCAAGGGCCGCGTGATGGTCACGTCGTTCGCGTCGAACGCCGCGCGCCTCCACACGCTCGGCAAGGTCGCGATCGAGACTGGCCGTTCGCTCTGCGTCCAGGGCCGCTCGCTCGACCGGATCCTCAAGGTCGCGCGTGCGACGGGCTATCTCAAGGACTTCCCGGAGACGATCGACGCCGAGGCCGCGATGCGGCTGCCGCGCGACAAGGTGCTCGTCGTCGCGACGGGCGGGCAGGGCGAGGAACGGGCTGCGCTAGCACGCGTCGCCAATGGCCAGCACCCGATCGCGCTGGCGAGCGGAGACACCGTCGTCTTCTCGTCGAAGCAGATCCCCGGTAACGAAGTTGCGATCGGTCGCATCCAGAACCAACTCGCCGCCAAGGGCGTGATCATGATCACCGACCGCCAGGCGCATGTCCATGTGTCGGGCCATCCGGGTCGCCCCGAGCTGCTCCAGATGTACCGCTGGATGAAGCCCGAGATCCTGATGCCGGTGCACGGCGAAATGCGCCATCTGATGGAGCATGCGCGCTTCGGCCTGTCCGAGAGCATTCCGCGCGCGCTGGTGCAGACCAATGGCGACATCGTGCGGCTCGCGCCGGGTGCGCCGACCAAGATCGGCAATGCGCCGGTCGGCCGGCTCGTGCTCGACGGCGACGTGATCTTGCCGGGTGACGGCCAGACGATCAACGAGCGCCGCAAGCTCGCGCTCAATGGCCAGATCTCGGTTGCTGTCGCGATCGGGTCGCGTGGGCTGATCGGCACGCCGCAAGTCCGCATCCAGGGCATCCCGGTCGAGGAAGACCGCGAGCCGTTCCTCGAGGAAACCGTCAGCGCGGTGATCGCGGCGACCAAGCAGGGCGGACGCGACCGTGACAAGCTGCGCGAGCAGATCCGCCTCGCCACGCGCAAGGTCGCGACGCGCTGGACCGGCAAGAAGCCGAACGTCGACGTGCTGCTGATCGAGGCGTAAGACAACGCCGTTGCCCTTCCCTTGATCGGGAGGGGCGAACCTATCGGGCTCGGGACGGGATCAAGACCAATGCGGTGGACTTCGGCGCTGGCGATCTACTTCCTTTTCTGGGCCTTTTCGGTGTTCTTCGTGCTGCCGTTCGGCGTGAAGACCAGTGATGAAGCCGGCGTCGAGCGCATCCCCGGCCAGGCCGAAAGCGCGCCGCACGAATTCAACCCCGGTCGGATCGCCAAGCGCGTGACGATCCTCGCGACGATCCTGTGGTCGCTCTACATGCTCAACTTCCATTTCGGCTGGCTCACGCCGCAAATGCTCGACGTGTTCGGCACGTGGAACGGCGTCGAATAAAGGGACCGCCGCGGCAACGATTTTCACATCGTTCTGCATCCGTTATTAACCCGCTGTCGGTACCATGGCTGCGGGAAACGGGGCAGGTCATGAAGTTCGGGCGGACGCAACAGGGGGCGATGGACGGTTCTGAGAGCGGCACGCCGTTCAAGGAGATAGCTGCGAGTGTCCTTGCATTTCTTGACGATCAGTCGCTCGATCCCACTCCTGGGAATTACGAACTGGGGTTCCTCTATCGCACCGATCCCGAAAGTCTTGCCGCCCGCTCGGTCGACAGCGTCCTGACGACCGGTGCAAAGCTGCGCCAGGACCAGGCCGATTATATCCTCGGCGCCTATCACGCCTTAGTACGAACGCAGGGAGCTTCGCCAGAGGCCGCGCCCGAGGCCGAAACCAGGACCGGAGCACGGTTGCGTCACCAGACGCTTCAGCTCCACGACCTGGCCTCCGATGCAGTGTCGGTCACCGGGCAGTTCGGGCGCGATCTCACCGCAGAGCTCGACCAGATCGAGGTCGAATCGCTGCCGATCGCGCGGACGATCTCGACGATGATCGCGCGGTCGAGCGATGCCGAGCGCAACCTCGTCGCGGCGCTGAAGGAGATCGACGCCTTGCATGCCGAAGTCGCCGCCGCGCAGAACGATGCGCTGCGCGACTCGCTGACCGGGCTCGCCAATCGGCGTGGGTTCGCCGCCGAACTCACCAAGGGGCCGGGCGATGCGCCGCTCGCCTTGGCGATTTGCGATATCGACCGGTTCAAGGCGATCAACGATCGCCACGGGCATCCCGTCGGCGATCGCGTGATCAAGGCGGTTGCCGAGTCGATTGCGCGCAGCTGCGCACCGCACGTCGTATCGCGCTGGGGTGGGGAGGAATTCGTCATCCTGATGGACGGCGTCACGCTCGATGAGGCGTACGAGATCATCGCGACCGCAAACCAGGCGCTGCAGAAGCGCGCGTTCCGGATCCGGGAATCAGGCGAAGCGCTTGCTCCGATCAGCTTTTCTGCAGGGATCGTGCTGACGCAGCGGACCCGGGCGCTCGACGCGATCGCCGCCGCGGACTTGCTGCTTTACCGCGCGAAGCAGGCGGGGCGAAACACGGTGTATGTCCAGGACACCGCGCTCGCTGCCTGACCGGCGCGCTTATTTCGCCGGCGCTGCCGCAGCGGTGCGCCCTGCGTCGATCTCCGCACCCCAGGGATCGCGGTGCGCGTCGGCTTTGCCGTCTGCGCCGAAGTCCATGATCATGTCGTTCGCACGTGTGTAGCGCGGCCAGACGGGAAGGCCCGCGCCGTTGGGCGTGCCGGTCCTGGCGAAGGTGACGATCGCGCGGCTGATCGTCTTTGCGACCGCGACGTCCGCGGGGGTCGTCGCAGCACCATATTTGATTGCGGCGGTATCGAGAAAGAATGGAATATCGGTCGCGTGCTGGGCGCCGGGCTTGCCGATCGAGGTGGCGACATAGCTGAAGCGATACCCCCAGACCGGCACGCCCGCATCGGCGAGCATTGCCGAAATATCGCGCGCGCCGGCAATCATCCCTCCGGTCTTGCCGCCCATGTCGGCGCTGGTCGCGCCGATCAATATCGGCACCTTGGCGAAGCGCCCGGTCGTATAGGCCTGCCGCGTATCGACCACCACGGTTCCGTCGGTGAAGGGGCCGCCATACGTGGCCGGCCCGGGCTTGGGTTGGAACAGCTCGATCAAGCTGAGCCCATCGGTGACTTGGTCGGCGCTCAAAGCGCGCAATTTGGCGAGTGCGTCGGGTGCGGCGGGGTCGATGCCGTGCGTCTTGGCGAAGGTCATGCCGATCTGCTCGGCGGCCGCGAGCGGCTTGCCGGGCTCGACGGCGGCGTCACCACCCGACATCACGATCGCCTTGGCGAACAGGCCGGACGCCAGCGGCGACGTCACCAGCGCATGGACCGAGCGGCCGCCGGCGCTTTCGCCGATGATCGTGACGTTCGCCGGATCGCCGCCGAAGCGCGCGACGTTGCGCCGCACCCATTGCAGCGCCGCGATCTGGTCCATTATGCCGTAATTGCCGAGCCGTCCGCCGTCGGCATTGGCCTTGGTCAGCTGCGGCAGAGCGAAGGTGCCGAACCGCCCGACACGGTAGTTGAAGCTGACGAAGACGACCCCCTGCCGCGCGAGCGCAGCGCCGGCATAGGTCGGCGGCGAGGCCCCGCCATTGACGAACCCTCCGCCATAAATCCACACGATCACCGGCAGTTTCGCAGCCGCCGCGGCGGGTTTCCAGACATTGGCGTAGAGGCAGTCCTCGGCCGGCTGCGTGCCGAGCGGGGCGGCGTCGCTGGGGAAGGGCAGCTGCATGCAGTCGTGCGCATAGGCGGTCGCGTCGCGTACGCCTGTCCACGGCGATACGGGTTGCGGTGCGCGCCAGCGCAACGCGCCGATCGGCGGTGCGGCAAAGGGAATGCCCTTCCAGCTGGCGACGCCCTCGGTGAGGGCTCCGCGAACGCTGCCCGTGTCGGTCTGCACGATTGGCGGCGTTTCGCTGTGTGCGACGGCAGGCGCGGCGAGGGCAAGGCCCGCAAGCAAGGCGATCAGGCGGTGCGATGTCATCTGGTGCGTCCCCTCGTTGAGCGGAGGACGCTACGCGATTGTCGGCAACGATGCGAGGTCGCTCCGTCGCGCGAATGGCGTGGGTGGATCAAGCGCGCAGGCGGGTAGCGACTTGCGGCGATCGGCACGACGAGCGGATACGCTCGATGGGGTGCGAGGTTCGGTGTCCTGACGGACTGCCGTCCACGTGATCAATACAGACGAAGTGTAGGGGCGTTTGCACGCCCCTACACTGATCGTCAGAAGTTGGCGGTGAAGCCGATCGCGATGTTGCGGCCCAGGCTGTCGTAGCGCGCCGGGATGGTGTTGCTGCGCGCGAGGCTGATATCGTACGAATTCGGCAGGATCGGCGCCGATTTGTCGAGCAGGTTGTTCGAGATGAGACGCAGGCTGTAGCGCTTGGCGATGTTGAAGGTCAGCGCGAGATCGAAATAGCTGATTGGAGCGATCCGATAGAAGGTCGTCTGCGCGCGGTCGGGCGTGCCGCCGATTGCAGGATCGCCCGAATTGTTGGCACTCGTCAACGAACCCACATAGCGCCAGTTGAACGAGGCGTTGAACACGCCGTTGGGCGTGGTGTAGGTCGTGCGCAGCCCGTGGCTCCACTTCGGCAGCAGCTGGCTGCAGCCATTGCCATAATAGCCCGCGCAGTTGCGCTGCGGCTGCAGCGGCGAATCCTGGCCGCCGGCAAAGGTGGTGAGCGAGCCGTTGAAGCTCATGTCGAGCTTGCCGACCGAGCCGAGGCGCACGCCGTACTGCCCCTGGAAATCATAGCCGCGCGAGATCGAGAAGTAATAATTGGTCGTGCCCGCGCGAATGAAGCCGCTGGTCGGGTTGGTGTTGGCGGTGGCGTACAAGGTGCCATTGGCGGCGCGGACGATCCCCGAGCAGAAGAACGGATCGCCGTTCGAGCGCATGCAGCCATCGGTGTAATAGCTGTCGTCGTTATAGCCGAGCGAGTTGTTGATCTTGATCCGATAGCGATCGACCGACAGCACCAGGCCAGGAATGAAGCTTGGCTTGAGGATGATGCCATAGGTCTGGGTGTAGGCGGTCTCGGGATTGGCGGTGAAGCCGCCCGACCGGACCGTGCACTGATTGTCCGGGCACAGCAGCAGCGCGCTGCCGTACAGCGCGTCGGACAGGCCAGTCGCGCGGCACACCGCCTGCGACGCGAGCGGCGCGGTGGTGGTGATCGTCTGGCCGGGACGCGCCGGATCGGCGATCAGGCGCGGGACGGGCGCGCAGAAATCGTTCTGCGAGCCGCCCTGCTTGCTGAAGTTGATGTTGGTCGCCTGATACGTCTCGGTCACCGTCGGCGCGCGCTGCGCCTTGTTGAACGAGGCGCGCAGCACGATGTCGCGGACCGGTGAATAGAGGCCCTCGAGCTTCCACGTCGTGAATTTGTCGGGATTGGTATTGTACTTCGACAGGCGGAAGCCGCCATTGACTTGCAATTGCTCGATGAACGGCTTGTGTTGGACGAGCGGCGCCTGGAGCTCGATATTGCCTTCCCAGACATGCTGGCTGAGGTTCGAATCCGACCCACCGTAATCGGCGCGGAACGCCGCGTTGCCGACCGAGCTCAGGCGGTCCTCGCGATATTCGACGCCCGCCGCGAAGGCGAGACCCTGCTCGGCGAAGGGCGAGGTGATGCCGTATTTGCCAAGGTCGCCGGTCACGTTGGCGAGCACGTTGGTCAGGGTATTGACCGTGCGCTGCTTTTCGGGATCGACGCCACCCGAGATGAAGTTGACGAACGCCTGGTTCGCGTTGCCCGCGCTGAACGCGTCGAACGGAACGCAGCCGGCCGCCGCGCCGACCGCGCAGGTCGGCGTGCCGCCTACGTTGACGACGTTGAGCGCCTGGTTGATGCGACTGAAGTTCGGCAGCGTTGCCGGCATCCAGTCCTGCTGGTTGCGCGCATAGACGCCGCCGACGTCGTAGGTCCACGCCGTACCGATCTTGCCGCGGACGCCGCCGGTCGCACGAATGCCGGTGTTGATATAGGTGTCGACCAGGTCGGGCGCGTTAAGACGATAGCGAATGTCGAGCGGGACCAGCGCGCTGGTGCCCGCCGCCGCGCCGCACAATGCAGTTGCCTGCGAGCCCGACAGATACGGGTTGTTGCAGTTTACCTGGTACGGCGTCGAGCCATAGTTGTTGTAGGCGAAAACGCGCGTTGGGACATTGTTGGTCGACTTGTCGCGGAACCACAGGCCCGAACCGTACAACTCGATCTCGGGCGAAAGCTTGAGCGAGGCGAAGCCACCGGCATTCACGCGCTCGTCGGCGCGCTGATACGAATAATTGTCGTATGGGTTGGCGGCATTGTTGGGGCCAGGGCCGTACGGCACGAAGGTCCGCGTGCCATCCGGATTGTTGATATAGGCGGCGCCGTTGTTCGCGCCCGAACGCGGCGAGATGTAGCCGCTCTTGGAATAGCTCGACAGCGAGCAGCTGAGCGGGCCGTCCTTGCCGGTCTGGATGAGCTGGCACGCCGAGGTCGAACGGTTGCCATAGGGGACGAGGTCGGCGTGCTTGTAGTTGACGAAGCCCGATACCTTCAGCTTGTCGTCGAACAAGGCGGTGCCGGCGGTGAGCGTCAGGTCGGCGCGGCCGCCATCGGTGACCATCCCGGTATTGGTCGGGAAGCCGTTCTTCTGCGCTTGATCGGTGACTATGTTCGCGCGGTTGATATGGTTGTAGAAATTATAGTTGGCGTCGACGCGGATGCCCTTGAAGTCGGGCTTCAGGATGAAGTTGACCACGCCCGCGACCGCGTCCGAGCCGTAGACCGACGAGGCGCCGCCGGTCAGCACGTCGACGCGCTCGATCAGCGAGACCGGGATGATGCCGGCGTCTTCGCCGTTCTGCGTGCCGAGCCGCTTGCCGTCGACCAGGACCAGCGTTCGCTCGAAGCCGAGGCTGCGCAGCTTGATGCGCTGGCGACCATCCGAATCCTGGTAGTTTTGCTGGCTGTCGGGCGAGATCTGCGGAAGGCGGTTGAGCACTTCCTCGATATTGCTCGGCGACTGTGCCTTGATGTCGGCCGAGGTGACCGAGGTGATCGGTGCTGCTGCGGTGATGTTGGGACGCGATGGGATGCGCGTGCCGGTGACCGTGATATCGGCGCCGGTTTCCTCGGGGGCGGCCTGGCCGGTCATCACCGCGGTGCGGGTCGCGGTCGACTGGTCTTGGCTCGCGGACGAATCCGCTGACGTTTGTTGCGCGAACGCGGGGGTCGCAAAGACCAGTGCCGCGCTCAGCGCGCCCAAGGATACGGAATGTCGGAACACCATGGAGCTTCCCCTAATTCGACCAGCAGCGCGCATTTTGCGTCACCACATCTGGTCAGTAGGTTCTATTGGATTTGCTAGTCGGTCAATACCTAAATGATACCAGACCGAACCTCTTTTGACATTTATGTGGCATGTGGCATGATCGCATCATCGGAAGCGAAGGGGAACGGCATGACCAGTAGAAGATCATTGCTTGCGATGGTTGGCGCAGCGGCCGGTGCCTGGCCCGCTGCAAAGGTGCTAGGGGCGACCGGTGCTGGCGCGCCCGCAAGTGCACAGATCGTGTCGACCTGGGATTTCGGCGCCGCCGCCAATGACGCGGCGTTCGCGCGGCTGCGGCGTGGCGGCTCGCTGCTCGATGCGGTCGAGGCGGGCGCGATGGTGCCCGAGGCCGACCCCAACAATCACTCGGTCGGCTATAGCGGCTATCCCGACCGCGATGGCCATGTGACGCTCGACGCAGTCATCATGGACGACACCGGGCAAGTCGGCGCGGTCGCCGCGCTCGAGGATACGATGCACGCCATTTCGGTCGCGCGACGGGTGATGGAGAAGACGCCGCACACGCTGCTGGTTGGTGCCGGCGCAACGCGCTTCGCCAAGGATCAGGGTTTTCCGCAACAGACGCTGCTGACCCCCGAATCCGAGAAGGCGTGGCGCGAGTGGCTGAAGACCGCGCACTATAGCCCGCAGGCGAACAGCGAGAATGCGCCCTTCCACACGCCTGGCGGGGCGCTCGATCATGACACGATCGGCTTGCTCGCGCGCGATGCGCGGGGCCGGCTGGCGGGCGCCTGCACCACCTCGGGCATGGCGTTCAAGATGCGCGGGCGGGTCGGCGATTCGCCGCAGGTCGGTAGCGGGCTGTTCGTCGAGGCGGGCGTCGGCGGCGCGACGTCGACGGGTCTCGGCGAAGAAGTGACTCGTGTCGCGGGCAGCGCGCGGGTGATCGCCTCGATGCGCGCCGGGCGCTCGCCGCAAGCGGCATGCGAGGAGGTCGTGCGCCACATCGCCACCCTGCGCGGCGCTGCGATCCGCGGCGTGCAGGTGGGATTCCTCGCGCTCGATCCGCGCGGGAATGTCGGCGCCTTTTGTTTGCTGCCGGGGTTCACCTATGCCGTGACCGACATGGCGGGACATACGGTGATCCACAAAGCGGCGTCGCTGTTCCAGGCATAGGCGGCACAGGGTGAAGGACCGGGTCATGCTCGAAGTGTGCGTCGAGACCGTCGCCGGGATCGGCGCGGCGGTGGCGGGTGGTGCCGATCGGATCGAACTGTGCGCGGCGCTGTCGGTCGGGGGGCTCACCCCTCCGGGTTCGCTGATCCGGGCGGCGGCAGAGGCGCCTTTGCCGGTTCATCTCCTGGCGCGGCCGCGTGCGGGCGGATTCGTCTATGGTCCGGCCGAGCAGGCGTTGATTGCCGGGGATATGCGCGATGCTGCCGAGGCCGGGCTTGCGGGGGTGGTGATCGGCGCGTCGAGGGTCGACTATTGCCTCGATACGACGCTGCTGGCGCAGTGGATCGCACAGGCGCGCGCGCTTGGCACCGCGCGGGGCGTGCCGCTGTCGCTCACGCTGCATCGCGCGTTCGATCTGGTGCCCGATCCGGCGGCGGCGCTCCAGCAAGCGATCGCGCTCGGGTTCGATCGGATCCTGACCTCGGGCTGTGCGCCGCGCGCGATCGACGGCGTGGCGACGCTCGCCGCGCTGCAAGTGCAGGCCGCAGGGCGGATCGTCCTGCTTGCCGGGAGCGGGGTCACCCCCGCGACTGTGCCGGCGCTTCTCGCGACCGGAATCCGCGAAGTCCACGCCTCGGCGCGGGCGCTCCACGATGTCGCCGAGGAGCTTGCCGAACGGCGTTTCGGCTTCCTCGGTCCGCAAGCGGGCGACACCGATGTCGCGCAGGTTGCCGCCCTTGCTGAAAAGTTGCGGTCCGCCCCTTGAGTAATACCAATATACAACCTATCCAGCCTGACCTCGCAGATGGATCGGGCATGCACGAAACCAAGTCTCCACAGCCTGCGGGCGCCACGCTGATGTTCCAGGAGGCCGCCGACGCGGGTAACGCCGTTGCGCGGATGCTCGCGGCCAATGCCGCGACCTTTGCCGCGCTCGGCGCGCGCTTGCGCGATGCGCCGCCGGCCGTTGTGGTGACGTGCGCGCGTGGCTCGTCCGACCATGCGGCGACCTACGGCAAATATCTGATCGAAACCTATCTCGGCGTGCCGGTCGCCTCGGCCGCACCCTCGGTCGCCTCGGTTTATCATGCCCCGGCCGCGGCAGGGCGGGCGCTGTGCATCGCGATCTCGCAAAGCGGGCGCAGCAGCGACCTGTTGAGCACGGTTGCAGCACAGCAGGCAGCCGGCGGCCACGTGGTGGCGCTGGTCAACGATGTGGAATCTCCGCTCGCGCAGATGGCGGATACGCTGGTGCCGCTGTCGGCCGGGGTCGAGCGGTCGGTCGCGGCGACCAAATCGTATATCGCCGCGCTCGCCGCGCTCGCCGCGCTGGTCGCGGCGTGGCGCGAGGATGCGGCTTTGCAGGACGCGGTCGCGCGGCTGCCTGAGGCGCTGGCGCACGCCTGGATGCTCGACTGGCCAGACGCCGCGGCGATGCTGCGGCCGGCGACCAACCTGTTCGTGATCGGCCGCGGGCTGGGGCTCGGCATCGCGCAGGAGGCTGCGCTCAAGCTCAAGGAAACCTGCGGGCTGCATGCCGAAGCGTTCAGCGCCGCCGAAGTGCGCCACGGTCCGATGGCGATCGTCGGCGCGGGTTTCCCGATCCTGGCCTTTGCCACCTCGGACCGGGCGGGCGACGACGTTCGCGCGGTCGCGGCCGAATTTGCCGCGCGCGGCGCGAACGTCGCGCTGTGCGATGCCGCCGCGGTGCCCGCGCTGCACGGTCATCCCGCGATCGAGCCGATCCTGATGATCCAGCGCTGCTATCGCATGGTCGATGCGCTCGCGCGGGCGCGCGGCTATGATCCCGACGCGCCAAGCCACCTCAGCAAGGTAACCATTACGCTATGACTTCGCATTTGTTCGTCAACGGTCATATCGTCACGCCGCGTGGGGTGCTCAGCGACGCGATGGTCGACGTCGAGGGCGGTATCATCGTCGCGATCGTCGACCGCGCCGGTCCAGGAGCGATCGATCTCGACGGCGGTTGGCTGATGCCCGGCTTCATCGATACACAGGTCAATGGCGGCGGCGGCGTCCTCTTCAACGACGCGCTGAGTGTCGAGGGCATTGCCGCGATCGGCGATGCGCATCGCCCGTTCGGCACCACCGCGTTCCTGCCGACGCTGATCAGCGATACCCACGAAGCGATCGCGCAAGCGCTCGACGCGACCGACGCGGCGATCGCGGCGGGCGTACCGGGCGTGCTCGGTGCGCATATCGAGGGCCCGGTGATCAACATCGCGCGCAAGGGGATCCACGATCCTCGGCATTTCGGTGCGCTCGACGATGCGCTGATGGCGCTGCTGCTCAAGCCGCGGCGCGGCCAGGTGATGGTGACGCTCGCGCCCGAGCTGGCGCCGGCCGATCGAATCGCGGCACTGGCGCGGGCCGGCGTGCTGGTCAGCCTGGGACATAGCGACGCGACATATGCCGAGGCGACCGCTGGGTTCGCCGCCGGGGTGACCGGCGTGACGCATCTGTTCAACGCGATGTCGCCGCTGGTCCACCGTGCACCGGGCGTGGTCGGTGCGGCGCTCGACGACAGCTATGTCTATTGCGGGCTGATCGTCGATGGCTTCCATGTCGACGATGCCGTGTTGCGGATCGCGCTGCGCGCACGACCGGCCGACCGGATGATGCTGGTGTCGGACGCGATGCCGTGCGTCAACGCGGCGACCAAGAGCTTCGTTTTGCAAGGGCGCGAGATTCGCGTCGAGGGCGGACGCTGCGTCGGCGCCGATGGCACGCTCGCCGGGTCCGACCTCGATATGGCGGCGGCGGTGCGCAACACCGTAGACCGCCTCGGCGTGCCTGCGGAACGAGCCGCGGCAATGGCGGCGACCAATCCCGCCGCGTTCCTCGGCCTGTCGCGCGAACGCGGCACGATCGCGACCGGACGCCGCGCCGATTGGGTGCAGCTCGACGCCGGTCTCCATGCAGTGACGACGGTCATCGCCGGCGAGATCGCCGCGCACGCTCCGCCGCCATCGGTTGCGGCCTGAGCACGACCTACCTTTCTAGGAGAGACCATGGCGCCGATCCTGCTGTTCGCACCGCTGCAAGGCTGGGTCACTGCGCTCGACGACGTTCCCGACGCGGTGTTCGCGAGCCGGATGCTCGGCGACGGGATCGCGATCGATCCGACCGGTACGTGCCTGTTCGCGCCGTGCGCCGGGCGCATCGTCGGCTTGCAGGCGACGCACCACGCGGTGACGCTCGAAGCCGATAACGGCGCGCAGATCCTGATCCATCTCGGGATCGACACCGTCGCGCTGGGCGGGCGCGGTTTTACCCCGCGTGTCGCGGTCGGCGATGTGGTGGCGGCGGGCGATCCGCTGATCGACTTCGATCTCGACCTGCTGGTGCGCGAAGCGCGCGCGGTGGTGACGCCGATCCTGCTCGTCGAGGGCGCCGGGATCACGGTCGAGCGCACCGCCGATATCGGCCTGATCGAAGTCGGCGCGCCGTTGATGACGTTGAGCGGTGGCCTCGGCGAGACCTTGGCCACCGATGCGACGGGGCCGACCGAGACGCGCCTGCTCCAGATCGCGCTGCCGCACGGCATCCACGCGCGCCCCGCCGGACGGATCGCGATGCTGGCGCGCAGTTTTACGGCGACCATTACGCTCGAGAAAGACGGGCAGGGGGCTCCGGCGACGAGCCCGACCGCGCTGCTCGCACTCGCCATCGGACGGGGCGATACGGTGCGGTTGATCGCGAGCGGGCAGGATTCGCTGGCGGCGCTCGATGCGCTGGTCGGATTGATCGAGAGTGGGATGGAAGAGCCGGTGGCGGCACCGACAGCGCCGGCCGCGGTCATGCCCCGCGACGTGCCCGACGGCGCGTTGGCCGGTGTCACCGCTGCGCCCGGCATCGCCATCGGGACGGTGCGGCATCACCGTGCGGTCGACCGCGAGGTTGCGCTCGAAGGCAATGGCATTGCTGCCGAGGAAACCGCCTTCCGGGCCGCACATGCCGCGCTGACTGGTGAGCTCGCCGAGCGCTCGGTCGCGGCGAGCGGCGCGGCGCGCGCCATTCTCGACGCGCATGCCGCGCTGCTTGGCGACCCGGCGTTGCTCGATGCGACGCACGCCGGGATCGCGCGTGGCGAAAGCGCCGGGCATGCCTGGCGCAGCGCGATCCGGCCGCAGGCCGACGCATTGCGCGGCGGCGGCGATGCCCGCCTCGCCGAGCGCGCCGATGATTTGCTCGATCTCGAACGACAGGTGCTGGCCCGGCTCGCCGGGGCGGAGTCGGGCACGGTCGAATACCCCGCCGGGACGATCCTGCTTGCCGACGATCTGATGCCCTCGGACTTCCTTGCGGCAGGCGCAGGGCTGGCCGGGCTGTGCGTTGCCAAGGGCGGGCCGACCTCGCATGTCGCGATCCTCGCCGGGGCGACGGGCGTGCCCGCGCTGGTCGCGATCGGTTCGGCTTTGCAGGGCGTGGCCGAGGGCACGCGCGTGATCCTCGATGCGTCGGCCGGCCTGTTGCACACCGCACCCTCGGCCGAGCAGTTCGCCGAAGCCGAACGGGCACAGGCCGTTGCCGCAACGCGTCGCGCCGACTCGCTCGTGCGTGCGCATACGCTGTGCCACACCGCCGATGGCGTGCGGATCGAAGTGGTCGCCAATCTCGGCCATCGCGCCGAGGCGGCGCCGGCAGTGGCGAACGGGGCCGAAGGCTGCGGGTTGCTGCGCACCGAATTCCTGTTCCTCGAGCGCGCGACGCCGCCGAGCGTGTCCGAACAGACCGCCGAGTATCAGGCGATCGCCGATGCGCTTGCGGGGCGACCGTTGATCGTCCGCTTGCTCGACATCGGCGGCGACAAGCCCGCGCCCTATCTGCCGATCGCGCCCGAGGAAAATCCGGCGCTCGGCTTGCGCGGTATCCGCGTCGGATTGGCGCATCCCGATCTGCTCGAAGACCAGTTGCGCGCGATCCTGGCGGTGCGGCCGATCGGCCGGTGCCGGATCATGCTGCCGATGGTGGCGCGGATCGAGGAACTGCGCGCGGTGCGTGCCGTACTCGACCGGCTTCGTGGCGAACTGGCGATCGCCGAGCCCGTTGCGCTGGGCATTATGGTCGAGACCCCGGCGGCGGCAATCACCGCCGACCTGCTCGCGTGCGAGGCCGATTTCCTGTCGATCGGCACCAACGACCTGACGCAATATACGCTGGCGATGGACCGCGCCAATCCGGCGGTGGCGAGTGCGCTCGACGGGCTCCACCCCGCGGTCCTGCGGCTGATCGGCGAGACGTGTCGGGGCGGGGCGCGCCATGCGCGCTGGACCGGGGTGTGCGGCGGGCTCGCCTCCGATCCGCTCGCGGTGCCGATCCTGCTCGGGCTCGGCGTGACCGAATTGTCCGCGACCCCGGGTATGATCCCGACGATCAAGGCGCTGGTCGCCCGCCTGACGCTCGCCGCATGCCGCGCGCACGCGGCGCAAGCGCTTGAGTGCACCTCGGCCGATCACGTCCGCGCGCTCGCGCGCGCCTTCGCCCCCCTGGAGATGCCGGCATGAAATCGATCCTCGGCGCGCTCCAGCCACTCGGTCGGGCGCTGATGCTGCCGATCGCCGTTCTGCCGATTGCCGGGCTCTTGCTGCGGCTCGGCCAGCCCGATCTCCACGGCCTGCCGTTCATCGGCGCGGCGGGGCAGGCGATCTTCGCGCATCTCGGGCTGCTGTTCGCGATCGGCGTGGCGACCGGTTTTGCGCGCGACGGCAATGGCGCGGCGTGCCTCGCCGGCGTGACCTGCTTCCTGGTGACGACCGAGGCGGGCAAGACCTTGCTGAGCGTTCCGCCAGAGGCCGCCGCCGGGTTCACCGGCGCGTCGATCGATCTCGCGGTCACGGCGTGGAAGGCCAAGGTGATGGCGCGGCTCGACGTTCCGATCGGCATTCTCTCGGGGCTGGTGGGTGGCCTGTTCTACAATCGGTTCGCGACGATCAAGTTGCCCGAATATCTCGCTTTCTTCGGTGGGCGCCGTTTCGTGCCGATCGTGGCGGGGCTGGCCGGCTTGCTGCTGGCGATGGTGGTCGGCTTCGGCTTTCAGACGATCAGCGGCGGGATCGACGCGCTGAGCTTTGCCGCGACCAGCGCCGGGGCGCCCGGCGTGTTCGCGTTCGGCGTGCTCAACCGGCTGCTGCTGGTGACCGGGCTGCATCACGTCCTCAACAACGTCGCTTGGTTCGTCGTCGGCGACTGGCACGGCACGACCGGCGATTTGCGGCGTTTCTTTGCTGGCGACCCGAGCGCGGGTAGCTTCATGGCGGGGTTCTTCCCGGTGATGATGTTCGGCCTGCCCGCGGCATGCCTCGCCATGTACCACGCCGCCGCGCCCTACCGGCGCAAGGCCGTTGGGGGCATGCTGTTCAGCCTGGCGCTGACCTCGGCGTTGACCGGGGTGACCGAGCCGATCGAGTTCAGCTTCATGTTCCTCGCGCCATTGCTGTATGTGATCCACGCGCTGCTGACCGGCCTGTCGATGGCGGTGATGGATCTGCTCGGCGTGAAGCTCGGCTTCGGTTTCTCGGCCGGGCTGCTCGATTATGTCCTCAATTACGGCAAGGCGACGCGGCCGCTGCTGCTGTTGCCGGTCGGGGCGGTGTATTTCCTGCTCTATTACGGGCTGTTCCGCTTCTTCATCCGGCGCTTCGACTTGCCGACACCGGGTCGCGAGCCGCTGCTCGGTACGCCGACGAGCGCGCCGCCGGTCGCGGCAGGCGGGCGCGGACGCGCGTTTGCGCAAGCGCTTGGCGGCAGCGCGAACCTCACCACGGTCAGCGCTTGCACGACGCGGCTGCGGCTGGTGGTGCGCGATCAGGCCGCGGTCGACGAGGCGGCGTTGAAGGCGCTCGGTGCGCGTGGATTGATCCGTCCCTCCGCGACCGCACTGCAAGTCGTGCTGGGCCCGATCGCCGACCTGGTGGCGGTCGAGATCCGCGACGCGCTGGCGATGGACGACGTCGCGGCGGCGACGCCGGTGGCGGACGAGACGGCCCCGCTGGTGCTGTCGGACCGTTTGATCGCGGCGCTGGGCGGTTCGGGCAATATCGCGGGCAGTTCACGGCATCATGGCCGGTTGCGCATCGCGCTCCGCGACGACGCCGCGGCCGATGCGGCGACGCTTGCCGCGCTTGGGCCGCACGGGATCGCGCGACCGGCGCCGGGGCTCGTGCATCTGCTTGGCAATGAGACCGCGCTGGCCGCGCTGGCCGCGCTGGTGGTCGGCTGACCTAGTCGGCGGCCAGCGTCACCGGGCCGAGCAGCCCCGACGCGGTGTCGCGTTCGGCCTGAACCAGCAGCACGATGCGGCGACGCCCCGCGCCAGCGGGCATCCGGCCCGTTAGCGCAGCGGTACCCGGGCCCTTGTCGGCGACGCGCTGCCCGTCGATCCACAGCTCGGCGCGCCCCGCGACCGACGCGAAGCGCAGCGTGCCGCCGCCAGCCGCCACCGCGCGCCATGGCTCGACGGACGCGCGATAGAGCTGCCAGCCGCCGGCCGCGTCAGGCGGGGTTGGCGTTCCGGCGCGAACGAACGCCCAGCTGTTATTGTCGCCATCGGCCGGCGCCAGATCGGGCGAGGGGCGCTCGGCGAAGCGCATCGAGCGCCGCCACTGCGCAATCCGCTGCGCGCTTACCGTCACCGCAGCTTGCGGCGGCGGCGCGATGGCCAGGCGGTCGATCGACAGCCGCGCGGGCTTCAGGCCGTCGGTGCGCGCCTCGACCAGCACCCGCCCGCGCCCGACATCGGCGCGGACGATCAGCTGCGCCAGCCCGTTGAACAGCGATCGTGCGCCGGCATGCGCGGCGGACTGCTCGGGCTCGTGGCAGTTGGGATCGCCATTGCCCAGCCCGATGATCGCTGCACCCTGCACCGTGAAATCGACCGGCAGATTGGTGGTCGGCACATGGCGCCCGTGCGCGTCGATCGCATCGACCGAAATCGGCTGCACATCCTCGCCATCGCCTGCCATCACGCTGCGCGCAGGCGTCAGGCGCAGCGCCACCGGCGACCCGGCGGTCTCGTGCGCCGCCCGTGCGACGATCCGCCCGGCGCGGCGCGCGACGACGTCGATCCGGCCGGGGGCATAGAGCACTTTCCAGCTATTGCCGAGGAAGCGGTCGACCGGCTGCGTGCCGAGATCGCGCCCGTTGAGACTGAGCGTCACCTGTTCGGCATTGCTCATCACCACGACATCGATGCTCTGCCCCTCACGCCCCGGCCAGGTCCAATGCGGGGCGAGGCTGACGACGGGCGCATCGTCGATCCATTGCGCGCTGCGCAAGCCGAAGGCGGTCTTGGGGAAGCCGCACAGATCGAGGATGCCGAACACGCTCGACGTGGTCGGCCAGTCATACGGTGTCGGCTCGCCGTGATAATCGAAGCCGGTCCAGACGAAACCGCCCGCGACGAACGGGCGATCGGCGATCATCTTCCAGCTCGGCCCATGCGGTGCGCCCCAGCCTGCCGCCTCGCGGTCATAGGACGTCGCGACATGCGCCTTCGGGTCGCTCTCGAACGCGCCGCGCGTCTGATAGGCGCTGGTGTCTTCGGTGCTGATGATCGGCTTGGTGGGGACCAGCCGATGGTAGACGTCATATTGGTCCTGATAATAATTGAAGCCGGTGACATCGACTTCGGTCGAAGTGTTGACCGGATCGTTGAACGCGCCGTTCATTGCGACCGTCACCGGCCGCGCAGAGTCGAGCCGCTTGAGCGTCGTCACCATCCTGCGCGTCATCTCCACGCCCTGCGGTGTCGATTTGAGCGGTTCCTCGTTCCACAGCGTCCAGATGATGATGCTGGGGTGGTTGCGATCGCGCCGGACGAGCCATTCGAGCTGCGCCTTATAATCGGGCGACGGGTTGAAGTGGCGGTTCTCGTTCATCACGAGCATCCCGATCCGGTCGCAATAGTCGAGCAGTTCGGCGGTCGGCGCATTGGACGACATGCGCACCGCATTGCAGCCCATCGCCTTCAGCCGTTGCAGCCGCCAGTAGAGCAGGGCATCGGGCATGGCGGTGCCGACGCCAGCGTGATCCTGATGGATGCACACGCCTTTGATCTTCACCGCGCGATCATTGAGGAAAAAGCCCTGCGCGGCATCGAAACGAATCGTGCGGAAGCCGATCGGGATTTGCCGCAGATCGACCACGGTGCCCTCGCGCAGCACGCGTACGCGGACGGTGTACAGCGTCGGCGTCTCGACCGACCACAGTTTTGGATCGCCGACATCGAGCGTCAGCGCGGCATCGACCTGGTCGAGCACCGGCACGCTCACCGAAACGCTCGCGTGCGTCACTTCGCGGCGATCGGGGTCGAGCAGCGCGGCCTCGATCGTTACCGCCGCGGCTGCGCGCTCGATATTGCCGAGCGTCGCCACGACGGGAACGTGCCAGCGCCCCGCGGCATCGCGGCGCGGATCGCAATAGACGCCGTCGCTGACGATCGCGACCGGCGCGCGGCGCACCAGCCAGGCGTGGCGGTAGAGCCCGGCGCCTTCATACCACCAGCCTTCCCATGCGCTCGCATCGACGCGGATCGCGATGACATTGGGCTCGTCGCCATAGGTCGCGAACGGCGTGATGTCGGCATGGATGCTGGCATAGCCTGACCAGCTATGCGCGACGACGCTGCCATTGACCCAGATCGTGGCATTTGTCGCGATTCCGTCGAACTGCAGCTCGATCGTCTTGCCGCGATCCGCGGGGTCGAGCAGCAGCGTGCGGCGATACCAGCCAATCCCGCGAGGGCGATAGCCTTGCGAGACGTTCGCGCTTTGCACGTAGGGCTGCGCTGCCGCCCAATCATGCGGCAAGCGCACCGCGGCCCAATCGCTATCGTCATACAGCACCGCCGCCGCGCCGATCGCGTTGCCCGCCATCGCCGAGAGATAGGTGTCGTTATGGCTGGCGGGCGCCGGCGCGGGAATGTCGCCTTCGTGGAACCGCCAACCGAGGTCGAGCAGCATGCGCGCCGGATCCTGTTGCGGCAGCCGGGGTGGCAGCTGCGTTTCGGGTTGCGGCATCGGGAAACCGTCGGTCTCTTTCGGCACGGCGGCAGCCGCCACGCCGGGAACGGCGCGCAAGGCACTCAGGCCCGCGCTGGCGAGCAGAAGCTGGCGACGGTTCATGGCAATACTCCGGGGAGGGAAAGTCGGCTCGCGAACCCGGCTAAAGGTCGGACAGTTCGGCGACGAAATCATAGGCGTCGCCGCGATAGTAAGAGCGGGTGAATTCGGCGGCGCGGCCGTCCTTGAGGAACCCGCGGCGCTCGATCAGAAGCCCGGGTTGCCCTGGATCGACGCCAAGCATCCGCGCATGCTCCGTGCCGAACGGGACGGCGCGCAAGCGCTGCAGCGCGCGCACCGGGCGGCTGCCGGCCTTTTCCAGCGCGGTGTAGAGCGAGTCCTCGACCGCGCCGAGATTGGGCAAGCAATAGCCGGCGATGGTCGAGAATTCGAGCGCCATCGGCTGATCGTCGGCAAGCCGGATGCGGTGGAAGCGATAGACCGGCGTGCCGGGCGAGAGCCCGAGCGACATCGCTTCCTCGGGATCGACGGTACCGGCGGCGCGGCTGATCCAATGGGTCGAGGCGGTCTTGCCGCGCGCTGCCATATCCTCGGAGAAAGACGACAGTTTCGAAAAGTTCTTCTCGACACGGCCGGTGACGAAGGTGCCCGCACCACGTCGGCGGGTGAGCAGACCCTCTTCGACCAACCCGCCGATCGCCTTGCGTACGGTGATGCGCGAGATGGCATATTCGGTCGCAAGGTCGCGCTCGGCGGGGATCGCGTCGCCTTGCGCGAGCAGATCCTGGCCGATCGCTTCGCGGATAAGGTGCTGCAGCTGGATGTAGAGCGGCGCCGGGTTGCCCTTGCGGAAATGGCCGATCTGTTGCGAAAATTCCAAAGTCCGTCCCTCTTGCCCCGTACCGGCCCCCGCCTGCGTCGCGGGCCGCGACGCAGACTTGGAGGCGAGCCTAATGCGTCGATGGCTGGTGAGCAATCGGGTTTGGTCGGAATCCAGATTGGTATTCTTGCTCAGGGCGCGTGCAATGCTGCGATTGCGCAAAAGGAGCCACTTCGGCTGCTTTGTCGCGCTTGCAAGTGGACTTATATTGGTTACACTTCATCGCAAGAGCACGCGCTGTCGCGTCGCAATGGGGGACGGTCGATGACGAACGGGACGCGCAGCAAGAGCCAGCGCGCCATGCGACGGATCGCTCGTCTCGCCGCCGCGGCGGCAGCCGTCACCCCGGCGCTGCTCGCCGCCCAGCAAGCGACGTTGCCGCTGCTTCCCATGCCCGCCAGCATCGTTCGCGGCGCTGGCAGTTTCATCGTGGCTGCTGGGGCGGGGATCAGTGTTCCGGCGGGCGACGCGGATGCCGAAGGCGCGGCGCAATTGCTGGTCGCGCAGGTCGCCAGCACACGCGGCCTCGCGCTGCGCCTGACGCGCGACGCCGCGCCGATCCGCTTCGAGCGCGATCCGGCGGTGGTCGGCGCGGAGGGTTATCGGCTCACGGTTGATGCGCACGGCATCCGCATCGCCGCGGCGACGCATGCCGGGCTGGTCTATGGCGCGATGACGCTGGCGCAATTGCTCAGCCCCGATGGCGCGCGCGGCGGTGCGGTCGCAATGCCGCTGCTCGACATTCGCGATGCGCCGCGCTTTGCCTGGCGCGGATTGATGATCGATCCCGCGCGGCACTTTCAACCGCTGCCGTCGCTCTACCGGATCGTCGACCAGATGGCGGCGGTGAAGCTCAACACGCTCCATTTGCATCTCACCGACGACCAGGGCTGGCGCTTCGAGGTCAAGCGCTATCCCAAGCTGACCGAGATCGGCGCGTGGCGGAAGGGCCCCAGCACCGGCGGCCCGGCGCCGACGACGCGCGTCGGCGGCTTCTACACTCAAGACGAACTGCGCGCGCTGGTGCGCTACGCGGCCGATCGCAGCATCACGATCGTTCCCGAGATCGACTTGCCCGGCCATGCGCAGGCTTTGGTCGCCGCCTATTCCGAAATGGGCGTGCTCGGCGACCGGCCGGTGGTGAGCCACGATTGGGGCGTCAATCCGTATCTGTTCGATCCCGGCCCCAAGGGCGTGGCGTTTGTCGAGAATGTGCTCGACGAACTGATCGCCGTCTTCCCCGGCAGCTTCGTCCATCTCGGTGGCGACGAAGCGGTCAAGGATCAGTGGCAGCGCTCGCCGCGCGTCCAGGCGCAAATGAAGACGCTCGGTCTCAAGGACGAGAATGCGCTGCAGAGCTGGATGATCGACACCTTCGGTCGCTATCTCGCGAGCAAGGGGCGGCGGCTGATCGGCTGGGACGAGATCCTCGAAGGTGGCCTCCCGCCGTCCGCGTCGGTGATGTCGTGGCGTGGCGAGAAGGGCGCGGTCGATGCCGCCAACCAGGGGCATGACGTCGTGCTGACGCCTGCACCGACGCTGTATTTCGACAGCCTGCAAAGCGATCAGGCCGACGAGCCGCCCGGGCGCCTGTCGATCCAGACGCTCGCCGATGTCTACGCCTATGAGCCGATGCCCGCCGGGATCGATGCCGCCAAGGCCAAGCACGTGCTCGGCGCGCAGGGCAATGCGTGGAGCGAATATCTCGTCACGCCGTATCAAGTGCAGCACGCCGTCTTCCCGCGCGCCGCCGCGCTCGCCGAGACGACCTGGTCGACCGCGCCGCGCGATTTTCCCGGCTTCGTCGCGCGGCTGCGGCCGCAGGTGCTGCGCTGGCGGCAGGGCGGGATCGAGGTCGCCGACAGCGCCTTTGCCGTGACCTATCGCCTGCAGGGGACGCGCGGCGATGCGCTGCGGAGCGGCAAGCTGAGCGTCGCGCTGGCGACGCAGGTACCCGCCGGCACGATCCGCTATACGCTCGACGGCAGCGCGCCGGGCGCGCGGTCGCCCGCCTATGCCGCACCGCTGGCGCTCGCGTCCGGCGCGACGATCCGCGCTGCGGCGTTCGGCGAGGACGGCGTCGCGATCGCCGGCGCGCGGGGGTTCGCGACCGACCGTGCGGCGCTGCTCCATCGTTCGGCGTCCGATCTGGTGGCGTGCCCGCGCGGCGCGCTCGGCCTGCGCGTGCCGTTGACGTCGGAGGCGCAGGGCAATGCGCCGGTGTTCAACATCAACCTGTTCGACACGTGCAGCGCCTATCCCGCCGCGCCGCTCGACGTGGCGAAGGGCTTTACGGTGCAAGTCGCGCGGCTCGCGCGGCATTACGGGCTGGCGCACGAAGCTTCGGCAGTGCGCGAGCATTACAACGTGACCGCGCATGGCGAACTCGTCGTGCTCGCCGGCTGCCAGGCCGGGCGCAAGGGCCCGCCCGACAAGGACGCGCCCGCACCGGTGGTGGCGGCGAGCTTCCCCTTGCCCGATCCGGCGACCGCGCCGACGCTGCTGACCTTCTCGGGTGCGCTGCCGCCGATGGCGGGGGATCGCGACCTGTGCTTCCAGTTCACCTCGCCGGTCGCCGAACCCTATTATGCGGTCGCCGACGTCCAACTGAAGGAAACGCGCTGATGCGCCCAGTCCTCCATGGGGTAGCGCTGGCGGCGTTGCTGTCGAGTGCGAGCGTTCTCAGCGCGGCGCCACGGCAGGCGATCGCGCTCAACAGCGGATGGCAGGCACGGATCGCCCCCGGCGATACCGACGCGGTCGCCGCGCACCGGCGCGAGGCGCGCTGGTTCGCGGTGCAGGTGCCCGGCAGCATCCAGCAGGATCTGATCGCGCAGCACCGCGCGCCCGATCCGTTCCTCGCGACGAACGAAGCCGCGATCCAATGGGTCGGGCAGACCGACTGGCAGTATCGCCATACCCTCGTCGCGACGCCGGCGCTGCTGGCGCGCGATCATCTCGATCTGGTGTTCGACGGGCTCGACACCTTCGCGACCGTGACGATCAATGGGCAGGCCGTGCTCAGCGCCGACAATGCGCATCGTCGCTGGCGGATCGACGCCAAGCGCTACCTTAAGCCCGGCGCGAACACGATCCTGATCACCATCGCCGCGCCGATCCGCGCGCTCGCGCCGGTCGTGCTGGCGGCGAAGCGGTCGCTGCCGGGCGAGTACGACTCGGCGTTCGGCGATGATCCCGGCGGGCGCCAGACGTCGCCGTATATCCGCAAGCCGAAATACCAGTACGGGTGGGACTGGGGTCCGCGGATCATCGCGATGGGACCGTGGCGTCCGGTCCGGCTCGAGGCGTGGGACAGCGCGCGGATCGCCACGCTGTGCGTCGACCAGGATGCGCTGAACGATGCCGAAGCGCGGCTGTCGGCGCGCGCGACGGTGCAGGCGGATCGTGCCGACGTGGCGACGCTGCGCGTGGTGCTGACCGCGCCCGACGGTTCGCACCAGACGGTGACGCAGCGCGTCACGCTGGCGGCGGGCGACAATGCGGTGACGCTGCCGATCACCGTCGCGCAGCCGCAGCGCTGGCAGCCGGTCGGCTATGGCGCGCAGCCGCTCTACCGGGTGGCAGCAACGCTCGAGCAGGATGGTGCTGCGACCGACACGGCCGAACGGCGGATCGGCCTGCGCACGGTCGAGCTGATCCGCGAGGGCGGCGCGATGGGGTTCCGCGTCAACGGCACGCCGATCTTCGCCAAGGGCGCCAATCTGATCCCGTTCGACAGCCTGCCGACGTGCACCACCGCCGCGACGATGCGCCCGCTGCTCGTCGCCGCGCGCGACGCCAACATGAACATGCTGCGCGTCTGGGGCGGTGGCTATTATCTCGACGATGCCTTTTACGACATGGCCGACGAACTCGGGCTGATGGTGTGGCAGGACTTCATGTTCGGCGGAGCGGTCACCCCGCCCGACGCGGCGTTTCGCGACAACGTCCGCATCGAAGCCGAGCAGCAGGTCGAACGGCTCGGCAATCACCCTTCGATCGTCCTGTGGGCGGGCGGTAACGAGGTCCTGTCGGGCTGGGAGAATTGGTCCGACCGCAAGGCCTATAAGCGCGCCGTCGGGCCCGACGAGCAGGAGCGCGTCGGCGCTGGCATGGCGGTGTTGTTCGATCGCGTGCTGCGTGACGCGGTGCTGACTCGATCGCCGGGGACGCCCTATTGGCCGGGCTCGCCGTCGACCGATTACCAAGGGCCGGTCGATACCGATGCTTCGGGCGACCGCCATTTCTGGGACGTCTGGTCGGGCTCGAAGCCGGTCGAGCGCTATCTCGATGCGTGCCCGCGCTTCATGTCGGAATATGGCTTCCAGGCGATGCCCGACATGGCGACGATCCGCGACTTCGCCGGGCCGGGCGCGCTGACCCCGGACAGTCCGGTGCTGAAGGCGCACCAGAAGTTCCTGGCGGGCGAGGGCAATGCGCGGCTGCGGCTCTACATTCACGACCGGCTCGGCGAGCCCAGGGACCTCGGCGATTTCGTCTATCTGAGCCAAGTGAATCAGGCCGAGGCGATCGCGCTGGCGGCGTTGCATCACCGCGCGTGCCGCCCGGTGACGATGGGCTCGCTCTACTGGCAGCTCAACGATGTCTGGCCGGCAATTTCCTGGTCGAGCATCGATCATGCCGACCGCTGGAAACTGCTCCATTATGCCGCGCGCCGCTTCTTCGCGCCGCAGGTGATCGTCGCCGAGCATGTCGGCGGGGCGACGCGGCTCGCCTTGGTGTCCGACGCGACCGCGCCGACGCCCGCGCGCTGGCGCATCCGGGCGTTCGACATGGCCGGCCGGCTGCTCGCCGAGCACGGCGCTGCCGTCACGCTGCCGCCGCTCTCCGCCACCGAGGCGGCGCGGATCGAGGATGCCACGCTGTTCGCAGGGGCCGACGCCAAAACGAGCTATGCGGTGGCCGAACTGCTGGTCGGCGACGCCCCGGTCAGCCGCGCGATCGTTGAGCGCGGGGTGCCGAGGGACATGGCCTATCCCGATCCCGGATTGCGCGCGACCTGGCATGGGCGCGAGCTGACCGTCACCGCGACGGCGCTCGCCCGCGCGGTGATGCTCGATTTCGGCGCGGTCGGCGCGCAGCCGTCCGACGACGGGTTCGACCTGCTCCCCGGCGAAAGCCGCACCGTCAGCGTCGCGTCGACGGCCTTGCCGGCGGCGTTGGCGCGGGCACTGACGCTGCGCTCTTTGGGGTCGCGCCGATGATCTGGATGTTGCTCGCGGCACAGGCCGCGCAGTTGGACCCCGCGGCGATGACGCCCGAGGACAAAGCGGCGCAGCTGCAAAGCAGTGCGCCCGCGGATCCGAAGGCCGGGCTGCCGGCCTATGACTGGTGGAGCGAAGGACTGCACGGCCTAGCGCGCGATGGCTATGCGACCGTCTTCCCGCAGGCGATCGGCATGGCGGCGACCTGGGACGCGCCGCTCGTCAAGCGCATCGGCGACGTCGTCGCGACCGAGGCGCGCGCCAAGTTCAACGCACGGCCGGTCGATGCCGAGCGGCGGATCTACGAGGGGCTGACGATCTGGTCGCCCAACACCAACATCTTCCGCGATCCGCGCTGGGGGCGGGGGCAGGAGACTTACGGAGAGGACCCGTATCTGACCGGGCGGCTCGGTGTCGCCTTCGTCACCGGCCTGCAAGGGCCCGACCCCGCGCATCCCAAGGTGATCGCCACGCCGAAGCATTTCGCGGTCCATAGCGGCCCCGAGGCAGGCCGCGACGGCTTCGACGTCGATCCCTCGCCGCAGGATCTCGAGGCGACCTATTTCCCCGCGTTCCGCGCGGCGATCACCGAGGGCAAGGCGGGGTCGCTGATGTGTGCGTACAATGCGATCCACGGCGTTCCGGCCTGCGCCAGCGCGCCGCTGCTGGTCGATCGGTTGCGGCAAGACTGGGGGTTCACTGGCTTCACCGTGTCGGACTGCGATGCCGTCGGTAACGTCCAGCTGTTCCACCATTACCGGCTCGATGCGGCGGGCGCCGCGGCGGCGTCGCTCAGGGGCGGGACCGACCTCAATTGCGGCACGACCTATGCCGCGCTGCCGGCGGCGCTGCGGCGCGGGCTGGTGAGCGAAAGCGAGATCGACACCGCGCTGGCGCGTACCCAGGCGGCACGGCGCGCGCTCGGTATCGCTTATGGCGCGACCAGCCCGTGGTCGCGGATCGCGCCCGATCAGGTCGCGACCCCCGCGCATCAGGCGACTGCGCTCGAGGCGGCGCGCAAGTCGATCGTGCTGCTGCAAAATCGTGGCGACCGCCTCCCGCTCAAACCGGGGGTGCGGATCGCGGTGATCGGCGCCGATGCCGATGATCTCGGCGTGTTGCAGGGCAATTACCACGGTACCGCGGTGGCGCCGGTTACCCCGCTCGACGGCATCCGCCGCGCGTTCGGTGCGGGGAATGTGCGCTACGCCCAGGGGTCGGTGCTCGCCGATGGCGCGCCGGTGCTGGTGCCCGAGACGGCGCTTCGGGCGGACGGGGCCGCAGGCTTGCGTGCAGAGTATTTCGCGACGCACGATCTCGCCGGCGCGCCGCTGGTGACGCGGCACGAACGGCGGATCGATCTCGACTTCAATCGCGCCGCGCCCGTCGCGGGGCTCGGCGCGACATGGAGCGCGCGCTGGTCGGGCGAGCTCGTCCCGCCGGGGCCGGGGGCTTACCGTCTCGTCGTCGACGTTCCCGCCTGCTGGAAATATTGCAAGGCGCACGATGCCGTGCGGCTGTGGATCGACGGACGTCCGCTCGCGACGGGCGCGGTGGCGAAGGGGCGGATCGAAATCCCGCTGACCAGCGACGGCCGCGCGCTGTCGTTCAAGCTCGAGCTCGATCACAGCAGCGAGGATGAAGGGATCCGCTTGCTGTGGGAGCCACCGGCCGACGCGTTGCGCGGCGAGGCGGTGGCCGCGGCGAAGGACGCCGACGTCGTGGTGGCGGTGGTCGGCCTGTCGCCCGATCTCGAAGGCGAAGCACTGTCGGTCAGCGTGCCGGGCTTCGTCGGCGGCGACCGCACCGACATCGCGCTGCCGTTCGCGCAGCGCCGCTTGCTCGACGCGCTCAAGGCGACGGGCAAGCCGCTCGTGATCGTCCTCACCAGCGGCAGCGCGGTCGCGCTCGACCCGCAGGCCGCCGATGCAATCCTCGCCGCCTGGTATCCCGGCGAGGCGGGCGGCACCGCGATTGCCGAGACGCTCGCCGGGCGCAACAACCCTTCGGGGCGGCTGCCGGTGACTTTCTACGCCAGCACCAACGACCTGCCGGCGTTCGTCGATTACGGGATGAAGGAGCGCACCTATCGCTATTTCACCGGAACGCCGCTGTGGCGCTTCGGCCGTGGTTTAAGCTACACGCGTTTCGCCTATGCCGCGCCGGTCGCCCGCGTCAGCGTCGTCGCCGGGCAAAACGCGTCGATCCGCGTCCGCGTCCGCAACGTCGGGGCGCGGGCGGGCGAGGACGTGGTGCAGGCCTATCTCGTCCCGCCGGCCGGGGCAGGGGGCGGACTGACCACGCCGGTGCTGCAGCGCCAACTCGTCGGCTTCAGCCGCCTCGCGCTCGCACCCGGCAAGCACGGCGAGGCCAGCTTCACGCTCGATCCGCGTCGCCTCAGCCTGGTCGCACGCGACGGGACGCGCGCGGTCGAGCCGGGCGCGTATCGGCTGTTCCTCGGTGGCGGCCAGCCGGGCGACGCTGCCGGTGTGTGGGTCGATCTCGCGATCACCGGCACGCGCCAGGTCTTGCCGAAGTGACGCTCACTCGCCGCGATGCGCTGGGCGTAGGATTGGGCGGCGTCGCGCTGGCGGCCGCGCCCGCCCGCGCCGCGCCGGCTTTCGCGAGCTTGCGTCCGGCCGCTGCCGCGCGCTCGTTCGTCAGCCCGGCGGTCGAGCGCGAGATCGTGCGCGTCGGCGCGCTGATCGCCGACCCCAAGCTGCGCTGGATGTTCGCCAATTGCTATCCCAACACGCTCGACACGACGGTGCGGATGGGCGTGGTCGATGGCGCACTCGACGCGTTCGTCATCACCGGTGACATACCGTGTCTGTGGCTGCGCGATTCCTCGGCGCAGCTGACGCCCTATCTGCATCTCGTGCGCGGCGATCCCGCGCTCGCCACGCTGTTCCGCGGGCTGATCGCGCGGCAGGCGCGGTCGATCCTGATCGACCCCTATGCCAACGCCTTCCTCGAAGATCCGACCGCGAAGACCGATCTCGACTGGGCGCTGCACGACCGCACCGAGATGAAGCCGGGCGTCGCCGAGCGCAAATGGGAGATCGACTCGCTCTGCTACCCGATGCGGCTCGCGCACGGCTATTGGCAGGCGACGCACGATCCGGCGCCGTTCGACGCGCAGTGGGCCGCCGCTGCCCGGTTGAGCGTCGCCACCTTCCGCGCGCAGCAGCGCAAGGACGGGCCGGGACCCTACCGCTTCCTGCGCGCCTCGGATCGCAATATCGAGACGGTGCCGCTCGAGGGGTGGGGCAATCCGTCGCGTGCGGTAGGGCTGATCCACAGCGCGTTCCGCCCCTCGGACGATGCCTGTGTCTATCCGTTTCTGATCCCGTCCAACCTGTTCGCCGTCACCGCCTTGCGCGAGCTGGCGACGGTGGCAACCGGCGCGCGTCAGGACGCAGAACTCGCCGCCGATGCGCGGGCGCTGGCGGACGAAGTCGAGCATGCGCTGCGGGCTTATGGCCGGATGCGGCTGCGCGACGGGCGCGAGGTCTGGGCGTATGAAGTCGATGGCTTCGGCAACGCGCTGTTCATGGACGATGCCAATGTCCCGTCGCTGTCAGGGCTCGCCTATCTCGGCTGCGCTGCGCCGCGCGATCCGCTGTGGCGGCGCACGCGCGATGCGGCGTGGAGCGACGCCAACCCCTATTTCTTCCGCGGCGCGGCCGGGGAGGGGATCGGCGGCCCGCATGTCGGCCTGCGCCAGATCTGGCCGACGTCGCTGATCGTCCGCGCGCTGTCTAGTGACGATCCGGCGGTAATCCGGCGCTGCCTCAAGACGCTGCGCGACAGCGACGCCGGCACCGGCTTCATCCACGAAAGCTTCGACCAGGATGACCCCACGCGCTTCACGCGGCGCTGGTTCGCCTGGGCCAACGGGCTGTTCGGCGAGCTGATCGTGCGGCTCGCCACGTCCCGACCCGCGCTGCTGGGGCAGCCGCTATGACGATCGACCGACGGACCCTGCTCGGCAGCTCCGCGCTGGCGCTGCTCGCGAGCACGCTGCCCGGGCGCGGCGCAGCGCGCACGCTAAGCGATGCGCCCAATCTGCTGATCGGTACTGGCGGCGACGGGCATACCTATCCCGGCCCGACCTTGCCGTTCGGCATGGTCCAGCTCGGCCCCGATACCGATGTCGAGCGCTGGGCGACCTGCTCGGGCTATCACCATGGCGACGGCTCGATCATGGGGTTCAGCCATACCCATCTGTCGGGCACCGGGATCGGTGACATGCTCGACGTTATGCTGATGCCGGGGACGGGGCCGGTGCAGCTCGAGCCGGGGCCATTGTCCGACCCCGACGCGGGCTATCGCCAACGCTTTTCGGACGAGCGGGCGGAGCCCGGCTTCTACGGTGTCGCGCTCGAGTCGGGCGTACGGGCCGAGCTGACGGTGACCGAGCGCACCGGCTGGCACCGCTATATGTTTCCCAATGGGGCAGGGCATGTGCTGCTCGACCTGTCGCATCTCATCGGCGATGCGACCGGCGCCGCGCCGCTGATCGACGAGGCCAGCCTCGCGATCGACGGCGACGGGACGATCACCGGCGGGCGCCGCGTGTTCCGTTGGGCGAAGGGGCGGCGCATCCACTTCGCGCTGCAAGCCTCGCGCCGGGCCGACCGGGTCAGTTTCTTCGGCGATGGCGATGTCGCGCAGCCCGATGGCACGCGGCAGGTCGCGGGCAAGCGCCTGAAGATGGTGCTGCACTGGGACGATGCCGGCGCCACACCGATCGTGCTGCGCTGCGCGATTTCGGGCGTGGACGTCGCCGGCGCGCGGGCGAACCTGGCCAGCGAGGCCAGGGACTGGAATTTCGACGCCGTCGCGCGCGCAGCCCGCGCAAAGTGGGCGAAGGCGCTCGACGCGGTGCGCGTCACCGGGGGCAGCGCCGACCAGCGCGCGATCCTCGCGACCGCGCTGTATCATGCGCAGCTCGCGCCGACACTCTTCTCCGATGTCGACGGGCGCTATGCCGGGCTCGACGGGCAGGTGCACACCGTGCCCGCCGGCGGCGCGGCCTATAGCAGCTGGTCGCTGTGGGACACGTATCGCGCGCTGCATCCGCTGCTCACGCTGATCGATCCGGCGCGCACCAAAAGCCTGATCGACGATCTGATCCGCCAGACCACGCAATCGCGCTATGGCCCGCTGGTCTGGCCGTTGCAGGGCAAGGAGACGGGGACGATGATCGGCTGGCACGGCGTCGTCCCGCTCGCCGAGGCGCAGGCCAAGGGCGTTCCCGCCGACTATGCGGCCGCCTGGCCCGCGATCGCCAAGCGCAGCTTCGACTTCACCGCGCCCGATCGCGCCAACAGCCGCGGCCGCGAGCTGTACGACCGGCTCGGCTATGTGCCCGCCGACGGGGTCGACGAAAGCGTCAGCCGTACGCAGGAATATGCCTATGACGACTGGGCGTCGTCGCACATCGCCCGCGGCGCCGGGGCAGGCGAAGACGCCGATCGGCTGCGGCGGCGATCGGGCAACTGGAAGAACGTCATCGACACCGGCACCGGCTTTGCCCGGCCGCGCTTCGCCGATGGCAGCTGGTGGTCGCCCTACGATCCGATCCAGCTCGGCCACACGAGCCAATATCGCGACTATACCGAGGCCAATGGCTGGCAGGCGAGCTTTCTCAACCAGCACGACATCTATGGCCGGATCGCGCAGGGCGGCGGCGATGCGGCGTTCGCGGCGAAGCTCGACGCGCTCTTCTCGGCGCCGTCGACCTTGCCCGCCAACGCTCCGCCCGACATTTCGGGCCTGGTCGGGCAATATGCGCATGGCAACGAACCCGACCAGCACGCCCCCTATCTCTATGCCTATGTCGGCCAGCCGTGGAAGACGCAGCGGCTGGTGCGGCGGCTCTGCACCGAGATGTACCGCAACGATCCCGACGGCATCATCGGCAATGACGATTGCGGGCAGATGAGCGCGTGGTTCGTCTTCTCGGCGCTGGGCTTTTATCCGGTCGACCCGGTCGAGGCGGCCTATGTCTTCGGTTCGCCCTTGTTCGAGCGCGCCGTCGTGCGGCTGGGCGAGAAGCGGTTGGTGATCGAGGCGCCCGGCAACCGCGCCGATACGCCCTACGTCGCCGCAGTCGCGTGGAACGGCGCGCCGTGGAGCAAAAGCTGGATCGACCATCGCACGCTGGCGGGGGGCGGCACGTTGCGCTTCACCATGTCGGCCACGCCCAATCCGCGCTTCGGCGAAGCGCGCGCCGATCGCCCGCCGTCGTTCGGCCGCCCTGCCTGATTTTGGAGATGCCCGTGATCCGTCCTTCGCGCCGCCGCGTGCTTGCCTCCGGCCTTGCCGCCACTGCTGCCGCCACTGCCGTGCCCGCGCTCGCCAAGCGTGCGGTGGCACCGCCGCAGCCGTGGGGCGCGACGCCGTCGAAGCGGCAGCTCGCCTGGCATACGCGCGGGCAATATGCCTTCGTCCATTTCTCGATCAACACCTTCACCGACAAGGAATGGGGGTATGGCGACGAGGATCCGGCGCTGTTCGACCCGACCGATTTCTCGCCCGAGCAGATCGTCGCGGCGGCCAAGGCGGCCGGCATGACGGGCATCATCCTCACCGCCAAGCACCATGAGGGTTTCTGCCTGTGGCCGACGCATCTGACCGAGCGCTGCATCCGCAACACGCCGTACAAGCAGGGCAAGGGCGACGTGGTCGGCGAGATGGCGGCGGCGACGCGCCGCGCCGGGCTCGCCTTCGGCCTGTATCTCTCGCCGTGGGACCGGCATCATCCCGAGTACGGCCGGCCCGCCTATGTCGACTATTTCCGCAAGCAGATCGTCGAGCTCTGCACGCGCTATGGCGAGCTGTTCGAATTCTGGTTCGACGGCGCCAATGGCGGCGACGGCTATTACGGTGGCGCGCGCGAGACCCGCAAGATCGATGCGCCGGCCTATTACGACTGGCCCAAAACGGTCGCGCTGGTCCATCAGTATCAGCCGATGGCGTGTACCTTCGACCCACTCGGCGCCGACCTGCGCTGGGTCGGCAACGAGGACGGCGTCGCGGGCGATCCGTGCTGGCCGACGATGCCGAACCACCTCTACGTCCAGTCCGAGGGCAATAGCGGGGTGCGCGGCGGCGCCTTGTGGTGGCCGGCCGAGACCGACGTGTCGATCCGCCCCGGCTGGTTCTACCATGCCGACGAGGATGCCAAGGTCAAGACGCCCGCGCAGTTGCTGGAGCTGTACGACACCTCGGTCGGGCGCGGCACCAACCTCAACCTCAATCTGCCGCCCGATCGGCGCGGGCGTCTGGCCGATGGCGACGTCGCGGTGCTCCGCGCCTTCGGCGCCGCGCAGGCCGCGACCTATGCGCGCGACCTCGCACAGGGCGCGATCGCGAGCGCGAGCGACACGCGCGGCCCGGCCTTTGCCGCCGCACGCGTGCTCGATGGCCGGCGCGACAGCTATTGGTCGAGCGGCGACGCGGTGACCACGCCAAGCCTGACGCTCGATCTGCCGCCGGGACGGCGCTTCGACGTGATTCGCTTACGCGAATATCTGCCGCTCGGCGCGCGCGTCACGCGCTTCGCGATCGATGCCGAGATCGACGGCGCATGGCGGACGCTTGCCGAGCAGGAGGCGATCGGACCGCAGCGCATCATCCGGTTGCCGCAGCCGATCACGGCGCGGCGGGTCCGTCTCCGCATCCTCGCGGCGCCGGTCTGCCCGGCGATCAGCGAAGTCGCACTGTTCCTCCAAGTCCAACCGGCAGCGGTCGTGCCGGTGCGTGCGCACGACGCGACGACACTGTCGAGCGCGGGCTGGCGGATCGTGACCGCCTCGGGCCCCGGCGCCGAGGCTCTGCTCGACGACGACGCGGCGACGCGCTGGACCGTGCCTGCCCCAACGCCGGACATCCCCGCCAGCGTGACGATCGACATGGGCGCGGTGGCAGCGCTCGCCGGGCTAAGCGTAACGCCGTCGCGGACGATCGCCAAAGGCGTGGCGCCGCCGCGCGATTATCGGTGCGAGACGAGCCTCGACGGCGCGCGCTGGGAGCTCGCGGCGGCGGGCGAACTTCCCAATATCGCCTATGCGCTGGCGACGCAGCGGATCGCGTTCGGCACAACGCGGCCGACGCGGTGGTTGCGCCTCACCTTCACGCAAACCGCCGTCCCCGCCGACAAGCTTGCGCTTGCAGGGATCGGGGCGTTCCTCAAACGGTAGGGCGTCGGTCAGGGTTCGCCGGTTGGTCGCGGCGTCTGCGCTTGCGCCTCACGTCGTCCGCGATTGGATTTGCCAAGCGAGCGCCTCGGCGATCGCGGCCATTCCGCGGGCGTTCGGGTGATATGGCACGAAGCTCGGTCCGCCGGGCAGGGGGAAGCCATTGACCCACGGCTCGGCGCTGCACGCGGTGTGGGCGCTCGACAGGTCGGATGCTTTCAGGACTTCGGATCCGGTCTCGGCGGCGACGCGCGCGGTCAGCGCTGCAAGCCGTCGCGCCGTGGCGCGGCCGGTATCGGCCTCGGCGCGGGACAGCGGCACGCTCGCGCACGTCTCGACCGGCGGCAATACCGCGACATAATCGACGAAGATCAATCGCGCCGTGGGCGCGCGGCGATGCACCTCGGCCGCAATGCTGCGCAGCGCGGTGTCGAGCTTCGCCCAGTCGGCTTCGAGGACCTGCGGGGGCGCGGGGCATCTGCCTCCCGGCGTTCCGGATGGCGGCGCAGCAAAGCTGCGGCACGAGGCCGATCCGAGGCCGCCGATATAGCCGACATCGTTGCCGCCGATCGTGATCGTCACCAGCCCGGTATCGCGGGTCAGCGCGTCGATCTGCGGCGGCAGCGCGTCCCAGGGCCCGAGAATATGCGCCGTGGTCGCGCCGCTGCAGCTCACATCGTCGAGCTGCAAGCCGAGCTTGCGCGCGAGGAGATGCGCATAATTGTCTGTCGAACGGGCGCAACGCGTGGCGGGTTGGTCGGCTGATGACGTGACTCCGGGCCCTGCCGCAAACGAGCTTCCCATTGCGACATAGCGGGCGCCGGGCGCGACCATGCCGGCCTGGGGATGCGGGCTTGTCGTACAGGCCGCGAGCAACGCGGACACGCCGACCACCAGACCTGCCCGCCAGCGTGAACCGTTTGGATCCGTCATACTCTCACCTCCCGGCACCCGTCGATAGCACGGGACCCCTCATGCGCGTTACATGCCGGAAACAGCGCGGTCACGCGATTGCCAAACCGTCTGCGCTAAGCGTCCGTCTGCGGAGGAAGCGGTGGCGCAGAAGCGGCGTTCAGCCCTCGACTTGATCGAGATACGCACCATAGCCCTCGGCTTCCATCGCTGCGCGGGGTACGAAGCGCAAGGATGCCGAGTTGATGCAATAGCGTAGCCCGCCGCGATCCCGCGGACCGTCATTGAAAACGTGTCCGAGGTGGCTGTCACCGTTGGCGGAACGGACTTCTGTGCGGACCATGCCGAGCGTGGCATCGCGCAACTCGGCAACATTGGCGGGCTCGATCGGCTTGGTGAAGCTCGGCCAGCCACAGTGCGATTCGTATTTGTCGGCAGACGCGAACAAAGGCTCCCCCGAAACGATATCGACATAGATGCCGGCGTCCGTGGTATGGAGATATTCGCCCGTACCGGGACGCTCGGTGCCGCTTTTCTGCGTTACGCGATATTGTTCGGGCGAGAGCCGCGCGATTGCGGCGTCGGTCTTGCGATAATCAGCCATGGTCATGCTCCTTGCATTGCTATCGTTCAGTCGCCCTGGCGGGGCAGCAGCGTACCGGCGACGTGCCGGCGGACGATCTCGCTCACGCCGCCGAAGACGATATGCGAGGCGTAGGAATACACATTGCTTGCGATCCCGGCGTTCCACGGCGCGCTGCCGAGCCCGGTCGCGGGAACGGCGGCTTCGTCGAGCACCGTTGCGGTGCCGAGCCCAAACCCTAGCCCATAGCCGGAGGTGACCGATGGGCGAAACTCCGCTGCGATGCCATAGGCCGCGCCGAGCGCAATACCGACGGCATAGTGGACGGCCTGGCCGGCAAGCGGTTTGTCCGCGGCGGCGACGGCTTGCCCCGTAAGGCTCTCCGACACCGCATCGGCGGCTTTTTCCGTCGCGGGCTCGGAATCGCTCCCGCTCGACGGAAGCAACGGCGATACCGCGACCTGGAACCGGTCCATCGCAAAGGATGCCACGGCGCCCGCTATCACGCCCGCTACGGCACCTCGTGCCAGCCTTGCGGCAACGCTCTCATCGGTCTTGGCTGGGGTCGAGGCCATCGCATATCTCCTGGGGTCTGCCGCGCGACAACGACGGAGCGGCAGACGGGTTGCGACGGGAACGCTTGCGATGGCGTTTTGCCTCGGCCGCTTCGGTTGGCACGCTCGACTATCGGCTGCACGGTGCGGACGTGCAAGCGAGCGGCCCTAAGGAGACCGCTCGACGGGTCGAGGCATTCGGCCAGCTTCCAGCTTTCGTCCGGCATCGCGACGCGATGGAGCCCGGGGCAAAAGGTCAGAGTGCCGACGATCGCGGGCGATATAGGGCTCCCGTGAGCGGCGTTGTCAGCCGCCGCGAGCGTACATCTACGGCGCTTTCAATGCGGCCAGGACCGCGGCCGGGGTGATGGGAATGTGGCGCAATCTCACGCCAGTCGCGGCGTAGATCGCATTGCCGATCGCGGGGCCGACGACCGTCGTGGCGGGCTCGCCCAGCCCGACGGGCACGTTTTCGCTCTCGACGAAACTGATGTCGAGTTGTGGCACGTCGGCGATGCGCAGCGGGGTGTAGGTGTTGAGATTGGTGTCCTTCACCTGGCCCGCGGCGAATTCGGTGCCCTCGTGCAGCGCCATGCTCAGGCCCCATAGCGCGCCGCCCTGCACCTGCGCCAGCGCGCCGTCGGGATCGACGATCGTGCCGGCGTCGACCACGAGCGTCAGCTTCTCCACGCGGACGATGCCGGTCGCGCGATCGACATGGACTTGCGCCGCACAGGCCACCCAGGTCGGCATGTCGCGCTCCTGCCCGAAGCTGGTGGCGACGCCGAGCCCGGTATCGGCCGGAAGTTTTGCGCCCCAGCCGGCCTTCTCCGCAACGCGGCGCACCACTTCGGCCTGGCGGAGCGCGCCGCCGACCGCGTTGGGCGCGGAGCCGGCGTTGCGGCCCTTGCCGGTCAGCAGCTTCAGCCGGAACGCCACCGGATCGGTCTTGCTGTGGTGCGCCGCTTCGTCGATGAAGCTCTCGAGCGCCCAGTTGGTCCAGCCTGGTCCCACCGAGCGCAGCCAGCCCGGGCGGAAGGTGGCGTTGGCGAGATCGTTGGCGACCGCGCGGACCTGCTGGTGGCCGACATCGTACCAATGGTCAGCACCCGAGATCGCGAAGGGATCGTATTGGCCGCCCTTCTTGGTCTTGGCGAGCAAGGTCGGCCCGGCGATCACCTGCGTCGGCCAGCCGGCGCAAGCGTGATGCTCCATCGCCTGGATCTGGCCGCTGCCGTCGAAATGCATGCGCAAGCGCTGCACCGAAGGGGAGCGCACCGAATCGAAGCGCGCGTCGTCCTCGCGCGTCATGATCATCTTGACCGGGCGGGCAAGCGCCTTGGTCGCGAGCGCAGCGGGGATGATGTAATCGCCGTTCAGCCGCCGGCCGAAGCCGCCGCCGAGCAGATAGCTGCGCAGCACCACCTTGGTCTCGGCCACGCCGAGCGCCTTGGCGAGCGTCGGCAGGATCAGGCTCTGCCACTGGTTGCCGGTGTGGATCTCGAACACGCCGTCCTTTTCGAACGCGAGCGCGTTGAGCGGCTCGAGCTGGAAATGGAGCACGGTGGCGGTGGTGTAGATCTGCTCGATCGTGCTCGCCGCGGCGGCGGTGAAGTTCGGCGTGCTGTCGTCGTCGGCGATGTCGAGCAGAATGCCGCCATCGGCCTTGGCGACGAGCGCGCGGCCATGGTCCTGCAGCGTCTGCTCGCTCATGTCCGCGCCGGGGCCGGGCGTCCATGTGACGTCGAGCAGGTCGGTCGCCTTGAGCGCGGCATAATAGGAGGTCGCGATCACCATCACCCAGCCGGGCACGGTGTCCGACGGATCGTCGAGCACCAGATAGCGCAGATAGCCTTTGACCTTCTTGGCCGCGGCGTCGTCGACCGACACGACCTTCGATCCGTTGCGCGTTGGCGGCAGCTTGGGGCGGGCATAGACCATCCCCGGCAGCTTGGCGTCGATGCCGTAGACCGCGGTGCCGTTGGTCTTGGCGTCGATGTCGAGGCCATGCGTCTCGCGCCCGATCAGGCGGCGCTCCTTGACCGGCTTGATCGGCAGCGCCTTGAGCTCGTCGGGGGTAAATTGCCGCGCGACGGTGCCGCTCTTGGCGATGTCGCCATAGGACATCGAACGCCCGCCGGCATGGACCGCGCCGCCTTTAGCCGTGCAGTTCGCAGGGTTTGCGCCCATCAGCTTGGCGCCGGCTTCGATCAGCGCGATCCGGCCCGCGGCGCCCGCCTGGCTGAACACCGGGAAGGTCTGCCACACCGACCAGCTGCCGCCGGTGACCATCAGGCCCCATTTCGGGTCGCTGTCGACATGGACGATGCGGACCTTGTCCCAATCCGCTTCGAGCTCGTCGGCGAGGATGCGGGCGAGTGCGGTGCCGACGTGCTGGCCCATCTCGGCGCGGATGATGTTGACGGTGACGATACCGGCCGCGTCGATGCCGAACCAGATCGTCGGTTCGAACTGCGGCCCGGTGGCAGCCGCTGGTACGCTGCCCGGCACCGCCGGATCGATCGCCGCCAGCACGCGCGAGAAGCCGAACGCGACCCCCGCCGCGCCGCTCGCCACGAGGAAGCCACGGCGGCTGAACGGCGCCGTCGCTTCGGCGCGTGTGATGAGGCGGCTCATGCCTTGGTTCCCATCTCGGCGGCTGCCTGTTTGATCGCCGCGCGGATGCGGACATAGGTCATGCAGCGGCACAGACTCCCGGTCATCACCGCGTCGATCTCGTCGTCGCTGGGGGCGGGGAAATCCTGCAGCATCGCTGCCGCCTGCATGATCTGGCCCGACTGGCAGTAGCCGCATTGCGGCACCTGCAGCGCGCGCCACGCCTGTTGCAGCGGGTGGTTGGCGGCGGGGTCGAGCCCTTCGATCGTCGTGATGGCGGCGCCCTCGACCGAAGCGAGCGGGGTGATGCAGGAGCGCGTCGCGCGGCCGCCGACATGGACGGTGCAGGCGCCGCACATCCCGATCCCGCATCCGAATTTCGTTCCGGTCAGCCCGATATGATCGCGGATCACCCACAAGAGCGGGGTGTCGTCCTCGACATCGGTGGTCACCGCGCGGCCGTTGATGGTGAAGCTGGTCATTGGCCCTGGCCCTGCGCGCGAATGGAGGCGACTTTTGTCTCGAGATCGGCCCAGGCCGGCTTGGTCGTCCGGGTCGCCCGCAGATAGGCGGAGATCCGTGCGACGTCGGCGTTGGTGAAGCCGTGTGCGAAGCCCGGCATTACCACGCCCGGCGCGCCGTCCTGCGCGCTCACCCCATAGAGGATGACGCGGATCAGATTGGTCGGATCGTCGAGGTTGACGGCGCTGTTGAGCGCGAGATCGGGGCGCAGCGGGTTGAGCTGGCGCCCGTTATAGTGGCACACGGCGCAGGCCCCGGCATACAGCCGCGCGGCGGGATCGTAGGTCAGCCCGGTACCGATCTTGTCGGCGGCCAAGGCCTTCGCGATCGCGGCATCGCCCTGCGCGCCTTGGCTCGCCGATCCGTTGCGGCCGGCGAAATACGTGGCGATCGCGGCGACGTCTGCAGCGGGGAGGTGCGAGAGACCGCGCGGAACCGCGCCCATCGGCCCGGCGGCGGTGCCGTGATAGAGGCTGATGCCGGTACCGAGATAGGCGACCAGCTCGGCGTGCGTCCACGGCACGGGCGAGGGGTTGGTCTTGTCGAGCGGCGCCGCGATCCAGCCGTCGATCGGTGCGCCTGCATAGGCGCGATCCCGGATCTCGGCGCCGAGCATGCCGCGCGGCGTGTGGCAGGCGCCGCAATGGCTGATGCCCTCGGCAAGATAGGCGCCCCGATTCCATTCGGCGCTTTGTGCCGGCTGGGGCTGGAAGCGGCCGGGGGTGAAGAACAGCAGCTTCCACCCGGCCTGCAACAGGCGGATGTTGAGCGGGAAGGGTACGGTGTTGTCGCTGGCTTCCTGGCGAACGGGCGCGCGGGTCATGAAATACGCATACAGCGCGGCCACGTCGCCGTCGGTCAGCTTGGTGAAATGGTCGTAGGGAAACGCCGGCAACAAATGCGCGCCGTTGCGCGACACCCCCTCATGCATCGCCCGCCGGAACGCGGGTTCGGACCATTTACCGATCCCCGTCGCGGGATCGGGCGTGATGTTGGTCGAATAGATCGTCCCGAACTGCGTCGCCATCGGATAGCCGCCGGCGAACGGCTTGCCGTGCTTGGCGGTATGGCACGCCGAGCAATAGCCGGCGCTGGCCAGAACTTTGCCCTGTGCGATCAGCGCGGGCGCGAAGCTGCCGGGCGCGGGCGGGGCGATCTCGGCGATCGCTGGGCGCCACGCGAAGACGCAGAACGCGACGAGTCCGACGACGATGACGCCGATGAGACCGAGAAGCAGGCGCTTCAGCACGGGGAACAGGATCTCATGCGCAGCCCTTCGATCGGATGATCCGAGGCCTGGTCTCATCGGCCTCTTAAGCTGTCGCGTCTAGTGGCCGTTTGAGCGGTGTATTCCTGTATTGCGCAGAGTGATTTTGAGGTCAGCCGCACGCAGGACCGCAATTAAGCCTATCGCTCAATATGCTGGAGCTCTCAGTGCACCGCTTGCTTGCCGGGGTGCGATCGGGGCGCGCGTTCATCGATGTCGAGGGAACGCGCAACCGGTTGCCCGATCTGTCGGCACGGGCGGGCGATCGGCAGGCGGTGATGGGCGGGACGCTGCCCGTTCCAGAGGGCGAGACCGTCCGCTTCTTTGCCGAGCGCAACGGCGTCCCGAGCAGGATCATCCAGGTTATCGTCGCGCGCGCGCATTTCAGCGGATTGGATCTGACCGGTCGCGCTGCGTAGAATCCGATGTCGGTTCGACGTGTCAAATGCGGGATGCGGCCACGATCCTCCCGCCACGTCCTGCTTGCACAAGCACGGCTGATTTGAGGTTGGGATCGGAATTCGTCGGGATCGCCACCGTTTTCGACGTCCCGTTCCACGTTCCGATGATGCTGAGCGACCGCACGACGTTGCGATGCACAAGCGTTCGGCCGCCATTCTCGCCCGCACGAATGGGAACGCTGAGCGCCCTTGCATCGTAGCGCACGAGCCAGATCGTCGCGGGCTGCGCGGTCGCGGCTTTCCCAATCGTCACCGTGCCGGGCGCAGCCTCGATGGCCGGGCCAGCCGGACCACGATCCTGCGCGCGGATTGCCGCCACCAGTTGCGCACGATTGCCGCCATTGACGGAGGCTCGGCCATTGATGACTGTTTGCGGCGTGGCGAACTGGCTGATGCCGGTGCGGGCATAATCGCGTTCGCGCTCGGTGAATTCGGGCTTGGCGAAGCTGTCCTTCCACCCGAGCTGATCCCAATACGTGACCGCGAAGGTCAGCGCGAGGATCTCCGGGCGATCGGCGATGCCGTTGATATTTGCGATCGCGGGCGGGCAGGACGAACAACCCTGGCTTTGGAACAGCTCGACGACGGTCGGATGCGTGGGGTCATTGGCCAAGGCCGGCGCGCCGCTCGCGATCACTGCAAGCGCGGGAAGGAGTCCGAACTTCATTTTACTGTTCCTTTTCGGTCGGAAGCGTCGGCAGCACGCGGTCGAGCGACCACGCTCCGCCGCCGCGGGCAATCAGCGGCAACAGGATCGCCGCCCAACTGAGATGCGTCGGCCAGGCATCGCGATAGACGAAGATCTCGATCGTCAGCGTCATCAGCAACAAGGCGGCTGCCGAGAAACGTGTCGCGAGGCCGAGGACGAGCAGGATCGAGAAGAGATGCTCCGAATAGGTCGCGGCGACCGCCGCAATCGCGGGCGGAACCAGCGGCAGCGCATAGTCGGTGCGAAACAGTTCGTAGGTGCTGTCCGTGATCTGCAGCAGCCCGTCGACCTTGGTCCGGCCCGACAGGAAGAACACCGCTGCAATACCCAACCGGGCGATCAGCAGCAGCGCGGCATCGGGGAGCAAGGCAGCCGCGCGTCGAACGGTGCGATCGTACAAGGCGACGAGCGACATCATGGGCGTCTCCGAAAAAATGGCCGAGGCGCGCGGGCGACACCCCGGCTCTGGGCTGGCGATTACGCCTTGGGCGTCAGCGAACCAGTGCCCTTGGGCGTCTTGATCGAGACGCAGGTGCCCGCCTTGACGAGCTTCCAGGCATTGCCCTGATAATCGGCCTTGGACGTGCCCGCGCAGCTGGTGCCGGCACCGGCCTTGCAGTCATTCTTGCCGGCAAGCGCGACCCCGTAACATTTCTCCATCGCGGGCGCGGCGTGGGCAACACCGGAAAGCGTGGCACCGCCCGCCACGGCGAGGGCGAGGCTGGCGGCGAGTGCGGCATGGGTCGGATGCACGAGATGTTTCCTTCGATGATGGAAGCCTCTGCGGCGCGTGGTTCGGCGATGGGGGACCGCCGAACCACGCGATGACCAGGAAGGAGGCGTCGGGGCAAACCCGGTCACATGGGCCAATTCGGCGGCACGGCTGGTTCGGTTACGCAAAAGCCGGCGCGAAAGAATTTTCCGCCGCTCGCGCGCTCGGGTGTAACCTTCTGGCCATGTCGCACGAACACATCCTCGGGAGGGCTCATGCGAGCAAGTGAGGAACAGTTGCGCGGATTGATGATCGCTGGGCTCGACGGCAACGCCGACGACCACGCGGCGTTGCTGCGCTTGCTGGTCCCCATGCTTCGGGGATTCTACCGGCGTCGTGCAAGCGGCGACGGCGACGATATCGAGGATTTGGTGCAGGATACGCTGATCGCGGTTCATACCCGCCGTTCGACCTACGACCGCGACCGCCCGTTCACCGCGTGGCTGTTCGCGATCGCACGCTACAAGATGATCGATCATTTCCGCCGTAACCGTCGGACTCAGCCGATCGAAGGGATGGAAGACATCTTGATCGCCGAAGGGTTCGAGGACGCCAGTTCCGCGCGCATGGACGTGGACGATTTGCTCGACACGCTTCCGCCCAAACAGGCGCGGATGATCCGCGCGACCAGGATCGAGGGGCTGAGTGTCGCCGAGGCTGCCAATACGCATGGTGTTGGCGAATCCGACGTGAAGATCTCGGTCCATCGCGGGCTCAAGACCTTGATGGCGCGCATCCAGGGAGGACGGGCATGAACACCGACGACCTGATCGCGACGCTCGCCAGCGATGTCCCGCCCGTGAAGCGCAGTGCGGTGGGTCGACGGCTCGTCCTTGGTATCGCGGCGGGTGCGGCCGTGTCGGCAAGCTATGTGTTGCTGATGTGGGGCGCGCGGCCTGATCTGGCGGTGGCGATGCACGGTTTCTACTTCTGGATGAAGTGGGCGTACACGATTTCGCTCGCCTTCGGGGCGTTGGCGCTGACCGCGCAATTGGCGCGTCCCGAAACGCATCGGTTGCGATGGCTGTGGCTGCTGGCGATCCCGGTACTGCTGCTGGCCAGCGTCGGCGTGTTCGAGCTCCTCCACACGCCGCAGACCCAATGGTTGGCGATGTGGTTGGGCCAAAGCTGGAAACAATGTCCTTGGCGCGTACTCTCGCTCGCGATGCCGATCTTCATCGGGCTGCTCTGGTCGTTCAGGCGACTCGCGCCAACGCGATTGCGTCTGGCCGGCGCGGCGGCAGGATTGGCGGCGGGCGCGTTCGCCGCCACCGTCTATTGCCTGCATTGCCCCGAAGCTTCGGCGATTTTCGTGCTGACCTGGTATTCGCTCGGCATCCTGCTCGCCGCATCGTTCGGCGCGCTGGTGGGGCCGCGCCTGTTGCGTTGGTAAGTTTTGGCGAAGCTGTAACCGTCGATCGTGAACCCGCGAATTGGAGGAGCCAATCCGGCAAACCCCTTCCGGGAGATTTTCCATGCTTACTCTTCGTACCGGCATCAGCTTCGCCGCCGCCGCCGTCGTCGCCATCAGTGCTGCGGCCCCGACCGTCGCGGTCGCAAAGGATGGCGACACGGTGCACTGCTACGGCGTCAATACCTGCAAGGGCACGTCGGATTGCAAGACCGCCAAGAACGCGTGCAAGGGCCAGAATGACTGCAAGGGACAGGGCTTCAAGGCGCTGTCGGCGAAGCAGTGCACCAAGGCCGGTGGCAGCCTGACGGCGCCGAACTGATCGCGGGACTCGGCCCGGTCGCCGTCAGGGGACCGGACCGACCTTCTCTTCAGCACGGATCAGGACGGACCCCATGCCAAAGCCCATGGCCTTGCCCATCACGCCCTTTGCCGGTTTCGGACTCGGCTTGCGTAAACCGCATTATGTCGAATTTCTCGAACACCGCGTCGCGGTCGATTTCGTCGAAGTGATTTCCGAGAACTTCATGGTCGATGGCGGCAAGCCACGCCAGATCCTGCGCGATGTTCGCGCGTCCTATCCGGTGGCGCTGCACGGCGTTTCGATGTCGATCGGATCGGCCGACGGACTGGACGGGGCGTATCTCGCCCGGCTGCGCGCGCTGGTCGATGAGATCGAGCCGTTGTTCGTATCCGATCATCTCAGCTGGACTCGGATAGGGGGCTTCAGTTCGCACGATCTGCTTCCCTTGCCCTATACAGACGAAGCCCTCGCCCTGGTCTGCGCCAATATCGGCCGCGCGCAGGACGCGTTAGGCCGCACAATGCTGATCGAGAATCCCTCGACCTATATCGCGTTCGAGGGTGCCGAAATGACCGAATGGCAGTTCCTGGATGCGATGTGCGCGCGCAGCGGCTGCGGCCTGCTGCTCGACGTCAACAATGTGTTCGTCAGCGCGACCAACCACGGCTTCGATCCGATCGCCTATCTCAACGGCGTGCCGCACGAACGCGTGCGGCAGATTCATCTGGCCGGGCACAGCCGCGGACAGGACATGCTGATCGACACGCACGATCAACCTGTGCCGACCTCGGTATGGGACCTGTACGCGCATGTCTTGCCGATGCTCGGGCCGGTCGCGACGATGATCGAGCGTGACGACGACATCCCGCCGTTGGACGAGCTTCTCGCCGAGCTGGACCTTGCCCGGCGGATCGGCGGACAGCCCTTGGCCAAAGCGGCATGAGCTTGCTGGCGCTCCAACGCGATATGCGCGCGTGGCTCGTCGCTGCGGATGCCGACGCGGCAAACCGCTATGGCAGCGCGGCCGCAGCCGGCTTGCTGGTCTATCAGAACACGTATCGCGCCCAACTGGTCGCGTGCCTTGAGGAAAGCTTTGTGCAGACACGCGCCTGGGTTGGCGACGAGGCGTTTCATCATGCCGTCGTCGCCCATATCGAGCGCGTGCCACCGACGAGCTGGACGCTCGACGCCTATCCGCGGGATTTTCCGGCAACGCTCGCGGTGCTGTATCCCGATGATCCCGAAGTCGCCGAGCTCGCGTGGATCGAATACGCGCTCGGTGAGGCGTTTGTCGGTCCCGATAGCGCAGCCCTTGACGTGGGCGCGTTGGCGCATGTCGATTGGGATACGGCGAAGCTGCAGGCCACGCCGACGCTACGCCTGCGCGCGCTGACCACCAACGCGCCTGCAATCTGGTCGGCGTTGGTCGCGGCAGAATCGCCGCCGGCGGTTCAGGTGCTGCGCAAGCCGGGTGCGATTCTGGTCTGGCGGCGCGATCAGGTCTCGCTGTTCCGCGCGATCGACTGCACCGAGCGCGCTGCGCTGCTGCGTGCGACCGCGGGCGTGGCGTTTCCCGATCTGTGTGCGGAATTGGTCGAGGTCCATGGTGAGCACACCGGCATAACGCGTGCCGGGACCATGCTGGGCCAGTGGCTTGCCGACGGGTTGATCGTGGGGATCACCATCGTACAGCGTTGACCACGGACCCCCAATGGACGACTTTAGATTTTCTGGATCACTGCGTTGCGGTCCGAACCTCGAGGATTCGAAGTGGTGCCGGCTGCAGGAATCGAACCCGCGACATCCAGTTTACAAAACCGGGGGTTACCGATCCTAAGCGTTGTCAGCACAACATCGAAAACCGCAGAAATCTGCGGCTATTCGGATTTTTGCTCCCGTTTTCACAGCCAGTCAAATCAAAAAAGGTCACAAAATCGGTCACAAATTGTCTCAATCTTCGTGCGCGGGCACATCAGTCCGCTGAAAGCTTCGCCCAGGTCCAGGGCATAGCCGTGAGAGTGAACAACCTGCCCGACGTCCCGCCCGGTGTCGAAGACGCGGGTATAGGATCGTCATGCACCGAATGGGCGACCCAAGGCTTCGTCACGTGAGGATACGCCCCGCGAGTCCGGCTTGATTGCGCTGACGAAATTCTGCGCAGGCGCAGGCCTTATTCGAGCGTGCGTATAATCGCCCGCGTGACATTTCCCATGAATTGCATTCGCGCTGCAATGGGACGTCTCGTGCTGCCGATCATGACGGCGACCGCATATGTATGACCATCTGGCGCTCTCAAAAGTCCGACGTCGTTATAGCCTGTCGACAAAGTGCCAAGATCCTGTCCCGTTCCCGTCTTGTGCGCGAAGGTCCACCCGGAACGTAGCCCTGACTTCAGCCGAAGCGGACCGGTCTTGCTGGCTGCCATCAACGTCAGGAGGTGCAAAGTCGAGCTGTTGCTGAGTACCTCACCGCGCTGGAGCCGGGCAAGCCCGAGGGTAACGCCGTTGGCGGACGCGCCGTCATAGGGAGCGGCAAGATATCTGTTGAGAGCCCTACTGCGGGCTTCGACACTCATTTTCGAGCGTGCTTGTAGGAAGCCCCAGCCGCCGGCCCATTCGGGCTTCCAGTCGAGACCTGCGGTCTTTGCCTGGAGAAGCCGCTCGCCAAGACCAAAACCGACCCCGGCGATCCCCTTTTGCATCAACATGCGCCGAATTGCGGGCGGGCCCCCGATTTTCCAAAGCAGCACGTCGTTGCAGGTGTTGTCGCTGCGTGTCATCGCGCCCTGGAGCAAGGCGGCAATCGTGGTCCTGTATCCGTCTATTCCTACCAGTGGACGGATGGGTTGGTGGAAGACGGTCAGGTCCGATCGGCGGACGGTGACGATGTCCGATAACTTCAGCGTGCCCCGATCAACCGCGTCCATTACTGCGATCGCCACCCAGAGCTTGCTCACACTCTGCTGGGGCAACAAGCGGTCGGCATTGTAGCCAACGATCCATCCTTCCGTTACGTCGCGAACGGCGATCCCGACCTGCCCCGGAAATCCCGAGCCGAGCGCTTGCACAGCATTGAGGAGGTCGGCTGGCGGTTGGTCGCGGCGCTTGCCCGGCAAGGCGCGGGGCGTTGCAACGGATACTTGCGAGGGCATGGGCACAGAGGGTGCGACCGGGGCAGGCACGCGTTGCGGTGATCCAGCAGGAACGCACCCGGCAATGCAGACGGCTACACCGAGCAGCAACAGCGCTGCTCGATTTTTCAGAAAAGTACGCAACATTTCAACCTCGAACGATCGCCGGGTCTTAAGCTAGCCGTTGCAATGGGCGCCAGTGCGCCACGATCAGCCCGTCCCGTCTGACGCCGCACTGGCCGTATGGTCCATACCGTGCGCTTGGTGATTATATCGAATACAGATTCGGCCAGCGACCAGGGGCATCGCGGCGACTTTCACGTCTCCGTCGGCTTGTGTCTGTTTGGCAACGTTCACGCATATCGTGAACGCCCGCGACGTACTGCGATCGTCGCGCTTGTCGCAGCGGGTAGGCTTCGGTGACGCAGCTGGCAGCCTAGCTTAGCACTCGAAAGGTAGGGCATCCAGTATTCTTGCTGACGGAAACGTGCACCTGCCGCTGAAGGGCCAATTTGAGCGCTGAGCAAGCTTACGGCTCATTTGCCAACGCAGTCTGACATTTTTGTTAAGGTGTCCGAATGTTTTGCCTCTTTTCGGTTTGCGGTTCAGGATCGATCCATCGAGCTGAACGCCGCCGCCAAAATTTCGGCAGGCAATCTGAGGGCCCTGCGAGGCGTTAAGCGGCGTTGGTTCGTTATGACCCAAAACCCGCCCGAACCGACCGGCCTCTACCTACACGCGCACGAAGGACAATATCGATGACCGACCAGAAGGACCTCCCACACGACACCGGTCCCGCAGGCGGTTGGGGGTCGATGAAGGGAATCTCGCAGATTTTCGGCGAGACTTGGCCCGCGGGTGGGGCGGTGCGCAGCCTCGGCCGGTTGAACAAGCCCAAGGGCGTGATGTGCGTGTCGTGCGCATGGCCGAAGCCGGCCAATTATTCCGCGTTCGAATTCTGCGAGAACGGCGCAAAGGCGACGATGTGGGAGCTGACCAAGGACCGGTGCACGCCCGAATTCTGGCAGGACGAGGGGCACTCGGTCACCGCGCTGCGCGATTGGAAGGATCATGATCTCGAAAAGACCGGGCGGCTGACGCATCCGCTGCGGTACGACGCCGTGACCGACCGCTATGTCGCGGTCAGCTGGGACGAGGCGTTTGCGGCGATCGGCAAGACGCTCCAGTCGATCGATCGCGAGAGCGCGGTGTTCTACGCGTCGGGCCATGCCGGGCTCGAGGCCTCGTATCTCTATGCGCTGCTGGCGCGGACCTACGGCAACAACAACCTGCCGCAGAGCTCGAATATGTGTCACGAAACGACCTCGGTCGGGCTGACCAAGGTGATCGGCTCGCCGGTCGGGACGATCGTCTGGGACGATCTCGAGGAAACCGACGCGTTCTTCTTCTTCGGGCAGAATCCCGGCACCAACAGCCCGCGGTTCCTGCATCCGCTCAAGGACCTGAAGGATCGCGGCGGCAAGATCGTCACGTTCAACCCGGTGATCGAGCAGGGCCTGGTGTCGTTCGTCGATCCGCAAAGCCCCGCGGCGATGTTGACCGGCAAGGAGACCAAGATATCGGATCAATATCATCAGCTGAAGGCGGGCGGCGACGTCGCGGCGATCCTCGGGCTGTGCAAGTGCGTGGTCGAAGCCGACGACGCGGCCCGGGCGGCGGGCAAGGCAGAGGTGATCGACCACGCCTTCGTCAAGCAGCACACCACCGGCTTTGACGCCTTCATCCAGTCGTGCCGCGACGTGACCTGGGCCGAGATCGAGCAGGAATCGGGTTTGACCGAGGCGGCATTGCGCGACGCCGCTGACGTCTACATCGCTGCCGAAAAGGTGATCGGCGTGTACGGCATGGGGCTGACCCAGCACACGCACGGCGCGCTCAACATCGCGATGCTGGTCAACCTGCTGCTGCTGCGCGGCAACATCGGCAAGCCGGGTGCGGGCTGCTGCCCGGTGCGCGGGCACAGCAACGTGCAGGGCCAGCGCACCGTCGGCATCGCCGAGAAGGTCAAGCTCGTCCCGCTCGACAAGCTCAAGGAATTGTTCGGCTTCGATCCGCCGACCAAGGACGGCATGAACATCGTCGAGGCGGTCGAGGGTATGTTCGCGGGCAAGGTCCGCGCGTTCGTGTCGCTCGGCGGCAACCTCGTCCGCGCTGTGCCCGACCAGAAGCGCATGGAGCAGGCGTGGGCGGCGCAGGATCTGACCGTGATGATCTCGACCAAGCTCAACCGCAGCCATCTCTTTCCGGCCAAGCAGGCGTACATCCTGCCGTGCCTGGGCCGGTTCGAGGTCGACCAAAAGGCGACCGGCAACCAGTCGATCACCACCGAAGACAGTTTCTCGATGATCAGCGCGTCGGTCGGCCATACCGCACCGGTGTCGGACATGGTGAAAAGCGAGCTCGCGATCGTCACCGGCATCGCCAAGGCCACGGTCGCCACGTCGCCCGGGTTGAAATGGGATGAATGGACAGCCGATTACGGGCTCGTCCGCGACCTTATCGAGCAGACCTATCCCGACGACTTTCGCGATTACAACGCGCGGATGTACGAGGCTGGCGGCTTCTACCGCGGCAATGGCGCGCATGAGCGGATCTGGAAGACGCCCGAAGGCAAGGCGGTGTTCACAACGCCCGGCCAGCTGAATTCGCTAGGGTTCAAGGATGCGCCGGGTCGCTACCGGTTGATCACGTTGCGATCGAACGACCAGTTCAACACGACCATCTATGGCTATTCGGACCGCCTGCGCGGGCTGGAGGGTTCGCGCGACATCGTGTTGATGAGCCCCGAGGATATCGAGGCGCGCGGGTTCCACGATGGTCAGCGCGTGACACTGGTCACCGATGTGGACGCCGACGACGATGATGGCCAGGATCGCCGGCTCGGCGGACTGACGCTGACGGCCTACAAGCTGCCGCGCGGGACGATCGCGTCCTATTATCCCGAGTGCAACGTGCTCGTCCCGATCGGCCACCACGATCAGCTGTCGAAGACGCCGGCCTCGAAATCGGTGCCGGTCCGGGTCGAGGCGGGCTGAGCGCCCGGCCCGCAGGATGATGGATCGCGTGAAGGCGATACCCTGGCGACGCGCAATCGGTTGTCTGGCGCCCGTGCTGCTATCGAGTTGCGACGTGCTCAGGCTCGGCGTGGTCGGCCATGCCGGGCCGGTCGCGGCGAGCCAGTGGCATCTGTATCTCATCGTCGGCGCGGTGCTGGTGTTCGTCGCCGGCCCCGTGCTGCTGCTGACGCCGATCATGGCGTGGCATTACCGGCTGTCGAACAAGAACAGCGCGTTCAAGCCGAAATGGGACTTCTCCTGGTGGATCGAGGCGCTGATCTGGCTCCCGCCGGTGGGGATCGTGATCGGGCTGGCGATCGTCTTGTGGACGTACACGCACGCGCTCGATCCGTATCGCCGGATCCCATCGGCACAGCCTCCGCTCGAGATTCAGGCGGTCGCGCTCGACTGGAAATGGCTGTTCATCTACCCCGACGCGCGGATCGCGACCGTCAACGAACTCGATATTCCGGTCGGCAGACCCGTCCATATCACCCTGACGAGCGGGACCGTGATGCAGTCGCTGATGGTGCCGCAGCTCGCCGGCCAGATCTATGCGATGGCCGGCATGACTACTCAGCTGAATTTCGCGGCAAGCCGTCCGGGCATTTTTCGCGGTGAAAACACGCAGTTCAACGGCGCCGGTTTCCAGAATCAGAAGTTTGCCGTCGTTGCGCGTCCAACCGCCGACTATCGGCAATGGATGGACCGCGTTCGCGCAAACGGTCAGCCGCTCGACGCAGCGCGCTATGCCCGGCTCGCCAAGCGATCCGTGATCGCCCGGCCGCTATTTTACGCGTCCACGCCGCCCGACCTGTTCTCGCATATCGTCGCCCAAATCCCGGAAAAGACACGATGACCGACGGCATCTGGCCAGCTTTGCTCGGCCGCTTCACCTGGAACGCGCTGGCGTTCGTCCGCGCGTGGCAAAACCCGACCGTCAACGAGATCATCGGGGCAGGGGCGGCAATGATGGTCGTGCTCGGTGCGGCAAGCGTGATCACGCTCATCACTGTGACCGGAAAATGGGGCTATTTGTGGCGTGAGTGGCTGACCAGCCTCGACCACAAGAAGATCGGCGTCATGTATGTCGTGCTCGCCTTCGTTATGCTCGCGCGCGCGCTGGCGGAGGCGGTGCTGATGCGGATGCAGCAGGCATCGGCGGTGAACGCGCCCGGCTTTGTCGAACCCGATCATTTCGCGCAGCTGTTCAGCACGCACGGCAGCATCATGATATTCTTCATGGCGATGCCGTTCCTGACCGGCATCATCAACTATGTCACGCCGCTCCAGATCGGCGCGCGCGACGTGGCGTTTCCGCTGCTCAATTCGATCAGCCTGTGGCTCACCGGCGGGGCGGCGGGGCTGATGATGGTATCGTTGGTGATCGGGCGCTTCTCGACCGGCGGCTGGACCGGGTATCCGCCCTATACCGAACTCGCCTTCAGCCCCGATGTCGGTCCGGATTACTGGATCTGGGCAGTGACGCTGGGATCGATCGCTTCGACGCTGTCGGGGCTCAATTTCGCGGTGACGATCTACAAGATGCGCTGCCCCGGCATGACGCTGATGCGGATGCCGTTGTTCTGCTGGACGACGCTGTGCACGTCGATCCTGATGATCTTTGCGATGCCGCCGCTGACCGTGGCGACCGCACTGCTCGCGCTCGATCGCTATCTGGGGTTTCACTTCTTCACGAACGACCTCGGCGGCAACATGATGAACTATGCCAATTTGTTCTGGCTGTTCGGTCATCCCGAGGTCTATATCCTGATCCTGCCCGCCTTCGGCGTCTATTCCGAGGTGGTGTCGACCTTTTCGTCGAAGGAATTGTACGGCTACACCTCGCTGGTGCTGGCGACCATGGCGATCGCGGTGCTGTCGTTCACCGTCTGGGTCCATCACTTCTTCACCATGGGGCAGAGCGCGAATTTGAACGCGGTGTTCGGGATCGCGACGATGACGATCGGCGTGCCGACCGGCGTCAAGATCTACGACTGGATCTGGACGATGTTCCGCGGCGAAGTGCGCTTCACCGTACCGATGCTCTACTCGCTCGCTTTCATGATGACCTTCGTGCTCGGCGGGTTCACCGGTATCTTGCTTGCGTTTCCGCCGCTCGATTACCTCGTCCACAACACGCTGTTCCTCGTCGCGCATTTCCACAACATGCTCATTCCCGGCCTGCTGTACGGCATGCTGGCGGCCACGCATTACTGGTTTCCCAAGGCGTTCGGTTTCCGCCTGAACGAGAAATGGGGACGGATCGCGTTCGGCTGTTGGGTGTTCGGTTTCTATCTCGCCTTCATGCCACTGTACGTGCTCGGCGCGGGTGGCGCGGCGCGGCGAAGCCAAGCGTTCTTCGAACCGGCGTTTCGACCGTGGCTCTACATCGCCGGCGTCGGCGCGCTGATCCTGCTCGCGGCACTGACCTCGTTGTTTGTGCAGCTGTGGGTCAGCATCCGCGAGCGTGACGACAACCGCGTATTCGCTGGCGATCCTTGGGACGGGCGCGGGCTCGAATGGTCAACGTCCGCACCGCCGCCGGAGTATAACTACGCGGTGATCCCGGTGGTTGATAGCCGCGACCCATTCTACGACGGCAAGCGTGACGGCGGCGGCTACGCAGTCCCAGCCGCGTATGAGGATATCGCCGTCCCGCGCAACAGCGTGGTCGGCCCCGCCACCGGTATCCTCGGGGCGGCGCTCGCGTTCGGTCTGGTCTGGCACATCTGGTGGCTGGCGCTGCTATGCCTTGCGGGAATCGTCGCCACCGTGATCGCCCGCAGCTTCATCCGCGACGTCGAACGCATCGTTCCTGCCGCCGACGTCGCGCGGATCGAGGACCGCTGGCACCACGCGATCGCCGCGGCACGACCGATCTCCCGACATCATGAGACGACTCCGGCCAATCAGGGCCTCGCCGAGGTGACGGCATGAGCGCCGGCGACATGCGGCACGCCGGCATCAATCTCGGCGCCACCGACCAGGAAACGCACGACCAGGCGGAACCCGAGGTATTCGGCTTCTGGATATTCCTGATGAGCGACGCGGTCACCTTCGCGCTGCTGTTCGCGGTCTATGGCACGATGCTCGGCGCGACCGTCGGCGGGCCGACCGCTGCCAGCGCGTACAAGATCGGCCCGACCTTCGCCGAGACGGTCATCCTACTGACGAGCAGCTTCACCTTCGGCATGGGCTCGATCGCGATGAAGCACGGCGAGTCGAACCGAGTGCTGCTCGGCTGGCTTGCCGCCACGCTGATCCTCGGCCTCGCTTTCCTGGGCCTGGAACTCCAAGATTTGGCGACGATGATCCGCGATGGCGCGGTGCCGATGCGCAGCGGGTTCCTATCGTCGTTCTTCGCACTCGTCCCGCTGCACGGCGTGCATGTGCTGGCCGGGTGCCTGTGGCTGATCGTGATGATGGTGCAGGTGCTGATCTTCGGGCGCGATGCGCGGGTGAAGATCAACCTCCTGCGGCTCGGGCTGTTCTGGCACTTCCTCGATATCGTCTGGATCGCGATCTTCTCGGTCGTCTATCTGCAGGGGCTGATCCGATGACCTCGCCGCAAGCCCATTCCCGCCGGGAGAAACGTCGCGAAATCCGGACCTATGCGATCGGCTATGCACTGGCGCTCGCGCTGACCGGTGCGGCGTTTGCCGCGGTGCACTGGCCGCGCTTCCCGGCCCGCACGACGCTGGCTCTCGTATTCGGTCTCGCGCTGGTCCAGATGATCGTCCACATCCGGTGTTTCCTGCACGTCAGCCTCAGACGATCCTCCCGCGACGACCTGTTGCTGATCCTGTTTTCGACGCTGATCATCATTCTCATGGTCGCGGGAATTATTGTGATCATCGCCAACTTGCACGGTCGCATGATGTAGAGCGAGACTGTGCCGCCTGCACCGGGGCGTTCGGTGCAGGCGGTGCACGGACGAAAACTTTGGAACGGTTTGATCCGCGGCAACGGCGGCACCGAGTGATGACGGTCGAACAAACCTTCCGGCGCCCGGATCGCCTTGTCCACGACCGTGCGCAACAATCAAAGACCCCGCGCGATGGCCTTGATCGGCTTGCCACCTGTGTACTCATGCCGAACGCAAACCATGGTCTCCACCACTCCCATCCCGATGTCGCCGCCTGGAGAATACCCACGCCGAGGAATGCGCAAACAATTGCCATGCGCGCTGATCACCTTGCGCTCAGCGTAACGCTGGTCGGCGGTGCCGAGCGAAATTTGGTAAAACGCGTCGCAATCGAAAGCAGCTCACACCGTCTTGCGAACGTAAGTGGCGGGCCACGGGAAGTTTTATTCTTCGACAGAGGCGTGGGTTTTTACGGCCGGCAAAAAGGGCTTTGCCAGACCGTGATAAAGACGCTCGCGCGAGACCAGCGCGCTGACCCCGTCAGCGATCAGCGCCGTTGCGAACAGCGGAACGATCATCCCACGGCTGGCGGTGGCTTCGCTGATGATGATGACGGCCGTGAGCGGCGCGCGTACAACTCCGGTGAAGTAGGCGACCATGCCGAGCAACACGACAGCGCCTGATGGGCTACCCGGGAAAATTGGCGTGAGCAGATTGCCGACGCCCGCACCAACCGCAAGCGATGGCGCGAATATACCGCCCGGCGTGCCGCTGAGCGTCGTCGCCAACGTCGCCAGCGCCTTGGCCGGGCCGAACCACAAGGTTGCGCCAGAACCCTCGACCAGCGAGCGGGTGGTTTCGTATCCGGTACCCCAGGTTCCGCCGCCGGTACCTATGCCGAGGATCGCGACGACCAGGCCGCAACTCCCGGCGAACACGACAGGTCGCGAGCGGAGCCGCGCTAGCAGCGGGTGCGTTGGAAAGGCGAACGACAGCACCAGGCGCGTGAACAGCCCCCCGGCGAGACCGCCCAGAACGCCCGCGACCGGACAAATGACCAGCATGGCAGCAACCGCCAGCGTTTGCTTCATAGCGCCGAAATAGACATAATCGCCAGCGATGCCGAGACTGACAAGACCGGCAATCATCACCGCGGCCATCACCAACACTGCGACTTTCTGCTCATAGGCCGATGCCAGCTCCTCGATCGCGAAAGCAACACCGGCAAGCGGGGTGTTGAACGCCGCGGCCACCCCAGCCGCACCACCGGCGATCAGAACGCCGGCAGTGATCGGGACACGAAACACCCGGTGGATCATGACCATCAGCGCGGCGCTGATCTGGACCGTTGGCCCTTCGCGACCGACCGATGCGCCGGCGAACAGCATCGTGATCGTCAGACCAAATTTGGCGACCGCGGTGCGCATCGAAACGAGCGGGCCGCGCGCGGAAGTTTCCGGCGTGCGGGTAGATGCGATCACCTGCGGGATCCCCGAGCCGCGCGCGTCGGGCGCCCAGCGCGAGGTCAGGAACATCACGCCGGCGAACAAGGCGGGCGTCGTTACAAGCGGCGCAAAAGGCCATATAGCGACAAGCCGCGCAAAGGCGTGCTGCGCGAGGTCACCCGCCTTGGCAAACCCGAGCGCGACCAAACCCAGCAACACTGCGCCGACCCCGGTCGCGACGCGGCGGTGCAAGATCACAAGCGAAGGATCAATGTGGCTCGCGCGGCGCCGACGCCAGTAGGCCACCACTCGCTGTGACGAAGCGGAGCGCGCCATGCTCAACGATACCCGATCGAGAGGGTTGCCGCCGCTGTTACGATAACGATCACGACCAGGAACGCGCCCATCCGGGCATAATCGGTAAAGCGATAGCCGCCCGGCCCCATCACCAGCAGATTGTTCTGGTGGCCGATCGGCGTCAGGAAATCGGCGGAGGCACCGATCAGTACCGCGAGCAGGGCTGCATCGGGGCGCACGCCCAGCAGATGCGCCGCATCGTTCGCCAGCGGGCCCATGATGATCGCGGTGGCGACATTGTTGAGAAAGATCGAGAGCAACATCGTCACGCTGCATAGCGCCGCGATCACCCAGAACAACGGCAAACCGGCGAGCGTCGTCCCGAGCCAGTGGGCGGCAATAGCGGCGGCGCCGCTTGTCTCGAAGCTGTGCCCGACCGGGATCATGGCGGCGAGCAGGACGATCACGCTCCAGTCGATCGAACGATAGATTTCGTCGGTCGGGATCAGGCGTGTAGCGGCGAGCAGCACCGCGGCGGCGAGGAATGCGAGTGCGGGCGGCGCGCCGAAGACGACGATCGCGAGAATCGAGGCAAGGAAGATTGCGACGATCGGCAATGCGCGGCGCCGCGTGAGCGGGATCATGTCGAGACGGTCGATCTCGAGCAAGCGGGCGCGGCTGGCAAAAGTCGCAAGGTGCGCGGCCAAGCCGCGGACATAGAGCTGGTCGCCGGCTTCGATCCGTAGCGTCGCGAGCGGCACCTTGCGCCGCGCCGCGCGCGGACCGACCGCAACGACGTGCAACTGCTCTGCGCTGCGGATGCGTACAGCCTCGTGCGAGAGGCCGATCAGAAAAGATCCGTGCGCGACCGCGACGCGCGCCGTTACCGCGTCGGGCGTAGCGGCCGGATCGGTCTCGGCCTTCAGTCCGGTCGCGGCCGCGCTGGTCCATTGCTGGTGCCGCGATACGACCAGCAGGCGATCACCGGGCTCGATAGTACCCGCAGTGGTAACCCGCTCGCCGTGGCGGAAGATCGCGAGCAGGCGCACCGAGGCTGCGCGCAGTCTGGGAAGGATCGCGGCGATCGCAAGCGGGGCTTCCGCGGCAAGCTCGTAGACCCGCCAGGGTGGCCGCGCCGCGTGCCGTGCAGACTGGCGGATCGGCAGCAACCGCCATCCGATGAGCGCCAGATAGAACAGTCCGACGATCGAAACCGCGACCCCGACCGGCGCCATCGTGAAGAAGCCGAACGGCGCGCCGAGTTCCTTCTCGCGCACCGATGACAGTATGAGATTGGCAGGCGTCCCTATCAGCGTGGTCATCCCGCCGAGGATCGTCGCAAAGGCGAGCGGCATCAGCGTGACCGCAGGCGGGCGCTTCGCATCGCGCGCGATCTCGGCGGCGATCGGCATGGTGATGACCAGCGCGGCGATGTTGTTCATGAACGCCGAAAGGAACGCGCCGACGACCAGCAGCATCGTCATTCGCACAGTGAATCCGGGGCGTGGCGGAATTGCCACGCGGGCGATCTCGGCGGCGATCCCCGAGAGTTCGATCGCGCGGCCCACCACCAGGATCGCGGCGACGGCCAGCACGGCTGGATCCGCGAAACCGACAAAAGCATCGGCCGGCTTGGTCAGCCCGACCGCCACGCACGCCAACAAAGCGAGAAGCGCTACGAGATCGTGCCGCACCGTTTCCGACACGAACAGCAGCAGCGCACCGACCAGGATCAGCGCGCTGAGCAGGGCGGGGCTCACGCGGATGTACCCGAGCGCCAGCGGATCACGCGCTCGATCGTGCCGCCCTGTACGATCACCGAGAAGAGCACGACGATATAGGTCGCCGCCAGCGCAAAGGCGCGCGCTTTCCCATCCGGCAACCCCAGCGCCAAGGCGACCGAGATGCCGCCGCGCAACCCGCCCCAGATCAGCGTGATCGGCGCGAGCTTGCCGAGCGACAGCAAAGGCCGCATCAGCAGGAGAGGACCGACCACCGAGATCGCGCGCGCGATCAGCACCAGCGGGATCGCGGCGAGCCCGAGCACGATCAGCCGGACGTCGGCGGGGATCGTCACCACTTCGAGCCCGATCAGCAGGAACAGCACCGCATTGAGAATGTCGTCGATCAAAGCCCAGAATTTGAGCAGATAGTCGCGCGTCGTGTCGCTCATCGCATGAGCCACGCCCTGATTGCCAATGATCAGCCCGGCGACCGCCATCGCGACCGGTCCGCTGACATGCAGCCGGCTTGCGAGAGCATAGCCGCCCATCACCACCGCCAGGCTAATCATCACCTCGACCTTGTAATCGTCGATCGAACGCATCGCCTTGTAGGCGAGCCATCCGGTCGCCAGGCCGAGCAGGATGCCGCCGCCTGCCTCGACCGCGAACAGCTCGGCGGCGGCGGGGACCGACAGCGGCTGGCCGCTCAGCGCGGCGGCGAGAATGATCGCGAACACAACGACGCCGACCCCGTCGTTGAACAGGCTTTCGCCCGCCACGGTCGCCTGCAGCGTCGGCGGAACCGATGCTTCCTTCATGATCCCCATCACCGCGACCGGATCGGTCGGGCTGATCAGCGCGCCGAACACCAGACACCAGGCGATCGGAATGGCGATACCGAGCAGGCTGGCGATGAGCTGGAACCCGAGCCCGATGAGCACGGTCGACAGTATTACTCCGACCGTGCTGAGGATTAGGATCGGCCAGCGCCCACGTCGCATCTCGGTCCAGTCGACGTGCAACGCGCCGGCGAACAGCAGAAACGACAGCATCCCGGCCATCAGCGTAGTGTGGAAGTCGATGCCGGCGATGAACCGCACAATGTCGTGGCTGACCGCGCTGGCCGGCAGCAACCGGTCGAGCCCGACCACCATCAACGAAGCGACCGCGCCCACCACCGTCAGGCCGATCGACGGCGGCAATCCAAGGAAACGCCGGTTGAGATAGCCAAGCGCCGCCGCCAGCACGATCAGGATCGCCGCAGCGTCGAATGGCGTGATGGCCAGGCCGCTCATTGCCCGCCCGCCTTCAGCGTCACGACCTGGCCGCCCCCTGCGCCGGGCACCGCAGTCATATGGTTTGCGCGCAACAGCGTGGCGATGGCGAGCGCGCGGCGCTGGTTGAGCGTCGGTCGGGCCGGCGGAGTGTCGCTGCCGGGAAGCCCCGGCACCGCGAGCGATGCGATGTTCCAGCGCCGCGCTTCCCAGATCGACAGCAGCACCGCGTCGCGCGCCGCCGCGTCGAGCGTATCGACATTGGAGGCGAAACGGATTGCGGGCAATTGCGCGAGCGGCGGAACAATCGTGATCTGCCATCCCGCCGCGGCGAGCGCGGCGCGCTGCTCGAGCACGCGGAAGGTGTCGGGGTTCGCGCCCGGCAGCGGCGCCGCGGTAGCGGTTGCGCGGTGATGATCGCGGTCGAGCGTCACTTGCTCGGCGGGCACGCCGGCCGCGAGCGCCACAAGCCCGACGATGCGGGCGGCCTCGGCATCCTCCGCTGCGGCGGTGTCGGTCGCCTGCCGGAGCTCGGCGCGCTGGGTTTCGAGCGCGCCGGCCGAAGGATCGAGCAGCACCTGGTCGAGCTGGAGCTTGACGGGGCGGGCTAGCCGCTTGGCAAGTTGAGCTTGCAATGCGCTGCTGTCCTTCGCGTTGGTGCGGGGGGCGATCACCACCGATCGTACCGCGATCGGCGTCCTATCGAAATCGATATCGAGCTGGGTCACCCGCGCGTTTGCACCGAACGCGCCGTTGAGGAACGAGCGGACTTGCGTCGCGGTGACGGTTTCGCGCGCGATGCGGCCGAGTGACACCGCGAGCGGGACGCCCATCACAACGAAGACCAGCATCAGGACGATCGTTTGCGCCCAGCTCTGCGTGCCCGACAGATAATGGCCGAAGCCGTAGAAGCGCGCCATCACGGTCGCCGAAAGCGCGATCGTGAGAAAGTTGGTGGCAAACAGCGCGAGCGCTCCGCCGAGCACCGCCATGTTGCCCGTCGCCAGACCGTAACCGACCACTGCCAGCGGCGGCATCAGCGCGGTCGCAATCGCCACGCCGACGATCGTCTCGCCGCGCCCCCGGATGATTGCAAAGGTGCCGGCGAGCGACGCGAAGAGCGCGACCAGCAGATCGAACAGATTGGGGCGCGTCCGCGCCAGGATCTCGGCAGTCGGCGCCTTGAGTGGCGAGCAGAGCACGATCAGCGCGGTGAAGGCGACCGCAATGACCGAGCCTATCGCCAATGCCGTCAGCGAGCGACGCAACTCGGCAAAGTCGAAGAGCGCGAGGCTGAAGCCGAGACCGAGAATCGGGTTCATCAACGGCGAGATCAGCATCGCGCCGATCACGACGGCAGGCGACGAAAGCAACAATCCCAGGACCGCGATCCCGGCCGACATCATCGTCATGAAGGCGTAGCGGCTCGACCAGCCGCTCTCCTCCACGATGCGATCGACCACGCGCTCATGGTCGACAGGTCGGACGACGGCCATCCGCCACCAGCGGTACAGCCGAAATCGCTGGAGCCGAGGGCTTGCGGGGCGTTCGACGTCGATCATCGGCCGAGGATCAGGCATTCCATTCTCCGGAGAGGTAGCGTGGACATGACAGGCGTTCGCCCGGCGCCAGGCGGTAGCCGGCTGGCCGATCTAGCCCGAACGCTGTGAAAGCCCAAATCTCCCACATCGTCGGTCTTTTCATGCGATCGTTCGGCCGCGGGCCTGAAGAACGGATACGTTTGCGGAACGAAGCGACAGGCGGGACATTATCAGAAGAGCTCATTCGCGCGACGCGATGTCGCCCCTTTTTTTGAGAAAGACAGCGTCGATGCACCGCTCGCCCGCGCCGCTCGCAAAATCGATTGACGCCGCCTCGTCCCGCACCACGAGGCAGCCAGCTGCCCTATGAAGAGCTGGTTGCTTCGGATCGGAGATACGCTGAGCGCGAGCTATTGGTTCGTGCCGACGATCATGGCCTTCGCCGCGGTCGTCCTCGCGGTGCTGATGATCGTGATCGACGGCTATGCGGGGTCGGCCTGGATCGAACGGGTCGGCTGGCTGTACGCCGCACACCCCAACGGCGCGCGGCAGATGCTGTCGTCAATCGGCGGATCGATGATCACGGTGGCCGGTACGGTCTTTTCCGTGACGATCGCCGCGGTGGTCTATGCCTCGGGTCAATATGGTCCGCGGCTGCTGACCAATTTCATGCGCGACCGCGGCAATCAGGTCACGCTCGGCACGTTCATCGCCACCTTCCTCTATTGCTTGGTGGTGCTGCGCACGATCCGTTCGGCCGAGGAGAGCGGGGGCTACAGCTTCGTGCCCAACCTCGCGCTGCTGGTCGCCGTCGTGCTGGCGATCTGCTCGATCGCGGTGCTGATCTTCTTCATCCACCATGTGCCGAGCAAGATTCATATTAACAGCGTCATCGAGGATATCGGCGAACGGCTCATCAAGGAGATCGGCAACCGCTTTCCGCGCTTCATCGGTGATGCGCGGCCCGAGGACGCGCGGCAGGCGCTATCCACCGCAGTCCCCGAGCCGTTCCGCCCCGACGCCAGCGCCGCCGAGCCCGAGCGAAGCTTGCGCATCGTGGCCGAGCAAACCGGCTATATCGAGCTGGTCGACGGCACGGCCTTGATCGAGCAGGCGCGCAAGCACGATCTGGTGCTGCGGCTGCAATACCAGGCGGGCGACTTCACGCATGTCGGGCGCACGCTCGTCGAAGCATGGCCGCCCGAATGCTGTGACGAAGACGCGAGGGTCGCGATCCGCAATGCGTTCTCGGTCGGTGCGCGGCGCACTGCGCTTCAGGATTTGCGTTTCCTGATCGACGAGCTGGTCGAGATCGCGGCGCGCGCGCTCTCGCCCGGCGTCAACGACCCGTTCACTGCAGTCACCTGCATGGACTGGATTGGGGCGGCGCTGTGCGATCTGGCGAAGCGGGATCTGCCGTCTCATCTGCGCGTCGACAAGGACGGCGCATTGCGCGTGATCGCGCATCCCGAAACCTTCGAGACCTTCATGGCGCGCTCGTTCGGCGCGCTGGCGCAATACAGCGCGGGCGACATGGTCGCGGCTTTGCGCTTCCTCGATACGCTCGCAGAGATCGCGCTCGAATGTGACGATCCCGATCGGGTGGCGACCGTCGCGCACTATGTGGACGTGCTCGAGGGACTTGCCGAGCCTGCGCTCAGCGGCTTCAATCTGCAGCGCGTCAAGAAGAGCGTGGACACGGTGCGCCGTGCGCTCACCGAGCCTGACTATAAACGCCGCCTGCGCGCCGCGACCGGCTCGGTCGGCGGTACGGCATGACGAGGAGAGCTACGATGCCCCATGCTGGACTGTTCGTCACCGGCGGGCTCGGCCGATGCCGCTGCGCGGACCGCGGTGCAGCGCGACACCAAGTGCAGCGGCGCAGCCGCGAGGGGGTCGCATGATCGTCGCGATCGCGATCCTCGCGGCGGTCTGCGTCACCACACTGCTGACGTTCACCCGTTTTTCGCATTCCACCACGTGGCGCGCAACGGTGACACCGCTCGCTTCGATCATCGGTTCTGGATTCCTGATCTGCGGGCCGCTGCTCGCGCGCGAATTCGGCTCGGCCGCGATACTCGCGATGGCCGCGCTGCTCGCGATTGCCTATGCCGTCGGTGCGGTGATCCGCTTCAACATCATCCATGTCGAGAACATTGCGCCCCAGCTGTCGCTCAACGATCCGATGGCCTGGGCGATGCGCGCCGCTCAGGTCATGCTGGCGATCGCCTATGCCGTCTCGGTCGCCTATTATCTTAAACTGCTCGCCGAATTCACGATGAAGCCGCTCGCTATTGCGCCCGAATGGCACGGTCTGGTCGCCAACATCGTCGTCACGGTCATTATCGTCGCGCTCACCACGCTCACCTTTTCGGGCGACATCCGCAAGATCGAGCATGCCGCCCACGCCAGCGTGTCGGTGAAGCTCGGCATCATCGCCGGATTGCTGGCGGGGCTGGGCCTGTGGTGGGCGACTCGTACCGGTTTGCCGCTCGACTTGCCCGCGACGAAGCTGTCGTGGAGCGGACTCCCGTTGCTGCTCGGGCTGCTCATCACGGTTCAAGGCTTCGAGACGTCACGCTACATGGGCGACAGCTACGACCAGGCGACGCGGGTACGGACGATGCGTCACGCGCAATGGTTGTCCTCCGCAATCTATCTCGCCTTCCTCGCGCTGCTGACTCCGTTCCTGCGCGAGGCGCAGCACGCTGAAGGCGTGGCTGGGATCCTCGACATCATGGAGCTGGTTGCGCCGGCGCTCGGGATCTTCGTGCTGATCGGGGCGGTATCGAGCCAGTTGAGTGCGGCGATCGCCGACTCGATAGGGTCGGGCGGCCTGATGGTCGAGGTGTCGCGGCGCAAACTCGGCGTACGGGGCGCCTTCATCACCGCGAGCGCCTTGTCGATCGCGGTTGTATGGCTGACCGATCCTTTCTCGGTGATCGCTCTGTCATCGCGCGCGTTCGCGCTGTTCTACGCGATGCAGGCCGTGCTGGCACTATGGGTGTCGTTGCGGACGGGGAAGGGCGGCTTGCCCGCGCGGATCGGGTTTGTGCTCGTCGGTGCGGTGTGTCTGGTTGCGGCGCTGGCCGGAGCGCCCGCGGAGGGATAGCGGTCTTAAACGAAAGTGCGCCTGCTGGGGCGCTACCTCTCGGTCGGGGCGGGCGGGGGCATCGAGCGGACATGAATGTCGCGCTGTGGGAAGGGCAGTTCGACCTGATTGTCCGCGAACAGGCGCCACAGCCGGTTGAGGATGTCCGAACGGACGTTGCCGACGCCCAACTCCGGATCGGCGATCCACACCAGAATGTCGTGATCGACCGAGCTGTCGCCGAAGCCCTTCAGCCAGACAGACGGCTTGGGCGTGTCGAGCACGCGCGGCGCTGCCGACGCGGCCTCGATCATCAACTTCTGCGCTAGCGCCAGATCACAGCCATAGGCCACGCCGACCGGGATGTGGATGCGCACGTTCCTGTCGGAATAGGACCAATTTTCCACCGCTTCGGTCATCAATTGTTCGTTGGGAATGAGATGTTCCTTGCCGTCGCGCGTCACGACCGACACCGCGCGCACCCCGATCTTGCCGACCGAGCCGAACGTGTCGCCGACCACGATCACGTCGCCCGGCTTGATCGAACGATCCATCAGCAGAATCAGCCCGGCGATCAGGTTGCCGAAGGTCTTTTGCAGGCCGAAGCCGATCGCGAGGCCGGCCGCGCCGGAGAAGACGGTAAGTGCGGTCAGGTCGATGCCGAGCAGATCGATACCGAGCAGCACCGCCACCACGACGACGCCGAGCCCGGCCAGCTTTTGCACCAGCACCCGTTGCGCGAGATCGAGGCTGCTCGCCCGGCCGATGAGGTGGACGAGCACATGGTTTGCCGCTTTCGCGACGACGTACAGCAGCGCGATGATGACGATCGCATTGATCGCTGCAAGCAGGGTGATGCGGTGCTTGCCGACCGAAACGCCGATGCCGTCTAGCCCATGGATCAGCGGCTGCATCCCGCCGAGCGTCGCGGCGGTGGCCGCGACGAGTGCCAAGAGCGCGATGATCGTCGCCGTACCCTTGCCCAAGCCTGCGGTGCGGCCGATGCGGTGGACGAGACGACCGACTGCGATGCCGAGCGCCACCGCCAGCAGCATCAGGGCGAGCGAGCTGAGCGCGACCGAGTTGCCAACGACCAAAAGCAAGAGCGAGATCACGCCATATTGGATGATCGCGGCGACGACCTTTTCGGGGAACGCCGCCGCGCGACCGCCGAGCCGCTTCAGCCGGTCGGAAAGCGGCGGGGCGGCGCGATGTCCGGCGAACCACCCGATCGCGATCGCTCCCGCGATCAGCACGACGGCAACGATCAGCGATTCCACGTCGGGGGAATTCGGGATGGTGAGGCCGCTATCCGCGAGCCAACTGTGCCAGTCCATCGCTGCTTCCTGTCTTGTGGCGTTCGGCTGGGGGAGCGCTGGGTGAAGAGACGCTCCCTTCTTGCCACACGCTTTACCGTTCGCAAACGCTAGGGGCGGCCGCTCAGCGATCGATCCAGCGCGCGCAGCCTCTCGTCAAGCGGCGCACGATCGCGTAGCGGGGCGCTCGAATTTTAACGAGGAGGCCGTCTTGGCGATCCGTATACCGGCGGGTTGCGCACTTTTGTGCGTCTTCCTGCTGACTGGTTGCGAAAAGCCGATCGTCGCCCGTTCGCAGGTCGCCCGGTCGCCCGATGGGCACATTGCCTTGGCGATCGGACTGGCGCGCGACGGCAGCCCGCTGTTTCGCGTGCGCCGCGATGGCCGCGATATGATCGCGCCTTCGACGCTCGCGCTGGCCATGACCGCGCGCGGCACCGCCGTACGCTTCGACGACCTCACAGTGACGGCGGTCGATCACGGCCAGCGGGATGAACGCTATGCCATGCCGGGTCGCGCCGGCCCGGTGCAGTCGCGTTTCACGACGATGACGGTGCATGTGCAAAGTCGCCATGCGCCGGTGCGGCGCTTCGATCTGGAAGCGCGGGTCAGCGATCAGGGCGCGGCAGTACGGATCGTGGTGCCGCAGCAGCCGGGTGTGGATCAGGTCGCGATCACGGCCGATCGCACGCAGTTCCGCTTCCCGCAGGACCGTGCGTGCCTTGCCGTGCGGCATTACGAAATGAAGAACAGCCATGAGGGCGACTACACGCCGGTCAAGGCGAGCGCGCTGGCACCCAATGGTCTGTACGATATTCCGCTGGTCTGCCGCACCGGCCATGGCAGGGAGACGCTGGCGCTGACCGAAAGCGGGATCGAGAATTTCGCTGCCGCCTATCTTGCCGGAACCGAGGACAGACGCGGCGTGCGGCTGCGGCTGACGCCCAACCCGGCGCACCCCAAGGCGCCGCCGGTGATGATCCCGCACGGTGCGGTCGTGACGCCCTGGCGCGTCGTCATGCTCGCCGACCGGCCCGAGGATCTGATCGCCTCGACGCTGGTCGACGATCTCGCCGGCCCGTCGCGCGTTGCCGATGCGGGCTGGGTCCGGCCGGGCAAGGCGGCGTGGGACTGGTGGTCCGGTTCGCTTGCCCCGAGCGTACCGAACGCGGGCCACAATGACGCGACCTACAAGGTGTTCATCGATTTCGCCGGGCGCTTCGGCCTTCCCTATATGATGATCGACAAGGGCTGGGCGTGGCGCCCGCCGGGCGAAAGCGTAAACAAGCCCAATGCCGACATAACGCGCAATGCCGTCGGCGTGCATATCCCCGAACTCGTCCGCTATTCCCGTGCCAGACACGTGAAGCTGTGGCTCTGGACCAATTGGGTGACGCTCGACAAACAGATGGCGCAGGCGCTGCCGCTGTACGAACGGCTCGGTATCGCCGGGATCAAGGTCGATTTCATCTATCGCCAGGACCAGGAGATCGTCGGCTTCTATCACCGCCTGCTCGCCGAGGCGGCGAAGCATCATCTGATGGTCGATCTGCACGCGGCGATGGTGCCGCGCGGGCTCGCACGCACCTATCCCAATTTCCTCACCCAGGAGGGCGTGATGGGGCTCGAGTACAATCGCTGGTCGACCAAGGTGACCTCGGGGTACAATGTCCGTGCCGCCTACACCCGCGCGATCGTCGGTCCGATGGATTACACGCCGGGCGGCTTCCGAAACTTAGCGCCGGCGCAATTCCAGGAGCGCTCGATCGGGCCGATGGTGATGACGACGCGCGCGCAACAGCTCGCGCTGTTTGTCGTCTATCCGAGCCCGTTCATGATGCTTGCCGATGCGCCGTCGGCGTATGAGGACGCCGCGCACCGCCCGGTTCCCGGCGCCGATTTCCTCAAGCTCGTGCCGGCCGCATGGGACGAGACGCGCGCACTCGGCGGCACCTTCGGCCGCTCGATCATCGTCGCGCGACGCAAGGGTCGCGACTGGTTCGTTGGCGTGCTCAACGATGCGCAAGCGCGCCGGCTAGCGGTCCCGCTCGCCTTTCTGGGCAAGGGGCGGTGGCGCGTCGATAGCTGGAGCGATGGCGCGGGTTATACTGCGATTGATCGACGCGAAGGAGTGGTACGCGCGGGGGCCGGGAACCTGATCCTCGATGCTCATGCGAACGGTGGTGCGGCGCTCCGGTTCCGACCTGCACAATAGGGCGCGAAACGGGAGCATGGTGCCGGCCGGATTGCACCGCTATGCCCGCTTCGGTACCGCGTCGGCATGAGCAGAACCGTCGCCCCCCCGATTTCCCAGGCCGACTATGAGTCGCTGGCCGCGTTTCGATACGAGCTGCGGCGCTTCCTTCAGTTTAGCGAACAGGCGGCGAAGGGGTTGGGCCTCACCCCGCAACAGCATCAGGCGTTGCTGGCGATCCGTGCGGCGCCAGGCCAGACGATGGGCATCGGCGATCTTGGCGAGCAGCTCTTCATCCAGCCGCACAGCGCGAGCGAACTGGTTGACCGGCTCGTCGCGCTCGACCTTCTCTCCAAGCAGAGCGCGCAGGAGGACCGGCGCCGGTCAGTGCTGGCGTTGACGCCCACAGCGACGACCATTCTTACGCAGATGTCGACCGTCCATCGTGCCGAAGCCGTTCGCATCCGCGAAACTTTGACCACGATCCTCAACCGTCTCTGAACAGTCAGCGCCGCCAGGCGACCCTTGAATTATATCGTGTTGCGATATATATTATAGTTAGGACACGAAGCGAGTCGTTCGCTGCACCCACGCTCCGGTCCGAAAGGAGAGTGAGTCATGGATGTCCTCCACTTGGTTTTGACAATGGCCCTTGCCACTGCGGGCGGAGCACTTGGCGCGGGCGGGGTCGCCTGGCTTTTCTGGACGGCATTCAAGCTGGTCCATCGTCCGCAATGGGGACCCGTGCTCGCCTTCGTGCTTGTGCTGGTGCTGAGCTATCCCTGGTTGAGAACCAACGAACTTGCGCAGACGCTGCTTCTGTTCAGCGCGCTGACCGCTGCCGTCGGGCTGGTGTCGCCGTCTGATTCTGCCGGGGGCGAGAAGCGCTCCAACGGCGGCCATCGCTTCGGTGAAGGCGCCTGATCCGCTCGAACGTGATGTCGTGACGCCTGTCGCTTAATCCTCGGTCGAGACCCCCCGGGCCTCATAGACCGCCATCAACAATCGAAGGACATTGTTTATGAATATAATCCCGAAATCAGGCTTTTACGCGGCCCTCGCACTGGCCTTGGCCGTGCCGGCGAGCGCGATGGCGCAGCAAGCCACGACGATCGTGCCGGGGATGCGGGTCGAAGGATCAGCCGGCGGGCTGATCGGGACGGTGACGGCGTTCGACGGCACCTCGGTCACAGTCAAGACCGACCGGCACAGTGTGCAGATCGCCAAGACCTCCTTTGCGCAGGACAAGGGCAGGCTGCTGCTCGGTATGACGCAAGCACAGCTCAACGACTCGATCGACAGGAGTCTTGCCGACGCCGCGACCAAGCTCGTTCCCGGTGCTTCGGTCGTCGGTTCTCAGGGGGCGCCGGTCGGCACTATCTCCGCGATCGACGATCAGTTCGCCACGCTCAAGCTGACGACGGGCAAGCTGGTCAAAATCCCGCGCGCTGGCCTCGCCGCCGGCGCAAACGGGCCGACGATCGGCATGACCGCGAGTGCGTTGGATGCCGCTGCCACCGCCGCCGCGGCAGCGCCCCCTGCCGCCGCAGCGGCGACGACCACCCCTGCGACCGCGACGCCCTAAGCCCGCGCAGGCCTGCGATACGGGGCAGGTGGTACTTGCTAGGGCCGCGGTGCGCCGCGGCCTTACATCTTTTCTTTCCAGCCGATGCGGATCAGGAGCCAGTTGACCGAAGAGGCGGTGGCGAAGCCGGCGAGCATCGCGACGTGCATCGCAAACCAGAATCCCGCGCTGTCGACCGGTGCGAACCCGCCGACAGCGTGCGCGAACCAACCAGACTGCAGCAGCTCCATGACCCCGTACATGCCGACGTGCCACGCCGCGATCGAAGGGATGTCGGCCTTGGAGCGCGTGGCGTCGTCCCGCGCCGAGTGACAGGTGCCGCATCGGCGCGGTGCTGAAAAACTGAAAGATCATGCCTAGCCCTAGCGCGATCAGGAAATCGGAAACCCGTACCGCAAAGGTCCTTCCCGCGAACAGGTTGTGCCACCCGAACCACACCGCGATCGTCGGAAAGACGAAGACGTGCCACTCGGCGATCAGATCGCCGAGCGTACCCCGCGCCGCAATGGCTGGTGGCCTTGTCGACGATAATTGGAAAAGGCGGCTCGCATGTCGGAGTGTCAGCGTCGATCGACGCGCGGCCCCAGGCGCAATAGCCTGCCAGCCACACCACGCTGGCCGAACACCAGCGTCAGTGGCTACACGAAATTTATGATCCAGATCGGCTGCGGACGGCGGATGTCATCGAGTGCTATACTGATAGCGCAGGCGCGCCCAGCGCGATCGACACGGTGGCGAGCGTGTCGAGCAACGTCGGGAACATGGCTGTCATGGCCCGACGTCGATCGGCTCGGCTTTTGCTTTCATATGCGTGCCCTCGCCAAAGCCGAGCGCGGTCGCCACCGCGGGGTTCCAGTCATAAGGATCGGTGCGGAAGGCGAGGCCGCCGTGCTGATCGACAAAAACATTGTGATACAGCAGCCGCACGGGAATCTCGTGCGGCAGGGGCACGAAACGGTGCTGGCCCGATGCCTGCGCCGCGCGCCAGCGCTCGCCAATCCCTTCGTCGTCGGCAAGGCGCTCGGCGAAGGCAGGCGCGTCCTCGACGCGGACGCACCCATGGCTTAGATGGCGCTGGCTGCGCGCGAACAAGGCGCGGTTCGAAGTGTCGTGAAGATAGATCGCCTGGTCGTCCTTCATGTCGAACTTGACCACACCCAGCGCGTTGTGAGGGCCCGGCTGCTGAACGATCCAGCCATTGCGGAGCACCATGTCATTCTGTCGGAGGTACGCTGCGCCGACATGCGCCATCTCACCATTCTGAATCGACTTCGGGATCGTCCAGGTCGGATTGGCCACCAGCCGATAGATCGGCGCGAGGAGCGGCGGCGTTTCCTTGCCCGGTTGCCCCGCGATCACCCTGCGCTCGTCGACGAGTGTTCCATTGCGATAATAAGAGAGCCGGGCCGCCGCCACATTGACATCGATCCGGGTCGGGGGAGGCGTGCGCGACAGCCATCGACGGCGTTCCATCGCTACCGCAAGCGACCTTGCGCGGTCGCCGGGGCGGAGATTGAGGATTGCCAACGTTTTCTCCCCGATGATGCCGTCTTCGACGATGCCGTAGTCACGTTGAAGCGCTTTCACCGCAGCCACGAGCGGCTCGCCGTACAATGTCGGGTCGCTGGGCGATGCGCCATTCGTCGGCGGGTCACCGAGATACTCTCCGGCAGTCAGGTGCTGGACGATCGCGTCCATGCGGTCATCATGATCGCCCGGCCGTAGCGCCCCGGACACGGTGATGGCGGGCGTCGCGCGATACTGCGCGTCCTGCCGAAACGTCAGATAGGCTTCCGAGAGCTGGCGGTATTCCGTGTCCTGTGGTGCTAGTCCGGCGAACCATTCTCGCAGTTGCCCCTGGCGTAGCGCCGCCGCGAGGCCGGCCCGAAGGTTTGGTTGCGGCCTAGGGATATCGTACAAGGCATGCAGACTTTTCGGGTCGACCGCGCCCGATGCCAGTGCGGTGGCGTAGCGCAGCGCGCTACGGGTCAGCGCGGCATCGCGCCCGGCGGCCGCAGCGTCATCGATCGACGGCGGGAGGAACGTGATACGGTCGAGCCCGTGCGCCGCCCGGTCGCCGAGCACGTCGCGGAATGTCGCCAGGTTCGCGTCCGACCACGCCAGCCGTCGCGCGCGGTGCCCGGACGCAGCGCGTCTGCGAGTGTCCGTCGCCGTCGCCTCGAACGAGTCGGGTTGCGTGGCAACGGGATGCGCCAACTTTGGAGTGGGTCGCAAGGCAGCTGGGCTCGATGTGCAGGTCGTCAGAAGCAGCACCGCCAATGAAGTGCGCAGCGCGAAACGGGTTTTGGTCAAAGTCATACCAATCGAACGAGTGACACACGCGTTGGCTCCGCTTCGAGCGCGGATCTTGGCCCGATATCCAGCCGAAAAGCCCACGTTAAAAATTATTAATGTGCGCCACAGGCTGATGTTCGGTGTCGCGCATAGACCCTGACACTGTTCTTCAATTTACGGGGTAGGCGATGCCACTTTCGAACCTCTTCGCGCGGCCGGCATTGGCTGCAATTCTGCTTGCCGGTGGGGCAGGCGTCGGCGCGACGGGCGCGCTGGCCCTGACCGAGGCGGCGACGCCCACCCGCGGCGTGGTAGCGCCGGCGGTCGCTCCCTTGCGTGATGGCCAGCGGCACGGTCTGGCCGACATGGTGGCAGCTGTCGGGCCAAGCGTTGTGCAGATCAAGGTCATGAAACATGCCGAGATGCAGCAGATGGCGTATGGCGGCGAAGGGGACGATCAGGAAGGTCTGGGAGAACAGCTGCGGCGCTTCTTCGGACCGCAATTCGCGCCCGGTGGTCGGGGCGGTGCGCAGCAGGCGCCATTGCAGGGCGCGCTGGGCTCGGGCTTCATCATCGACAAATCGGGAATCGTGCTGACCAACAACCATGTCGTCGACGGTGCGACGCAGGTGAAGGTCCAGCTCAGCGACGGCAAGGAATATGACGGCCGAGTGCTCGGCAAGGATCCCAAGACCGACGTAGCGGTGGTCAAGATCGAGGGCAGGGGAGACTTTCGTCCAATCGAGTGGGGCGACAGCGACCGAATCCGCGTTGGCGACAGCGTGTTCGCGGTTGGCAGCCCGTTCGGTCTTGGAAACACCGTTACCGCGGGCATTGTCTCGGCGCGCAGCCGCGACATCGGCAACGGACCGTATGACGATTACCTCCAGGTCGATGCCGCGATCAACTCGGGCAATTCCGGCGGACCGCTGTTCGACGGCTATGGCCGGGTGGTGGGCATGAACACCGCGATCTTCTCGCCGTCTGGCGGTAACGTCGGGATCGGCTTTGCCATTCCGGAAATGATGGCCCGGAGGGTGGCCGATCAGATCGTCGCGCATGGCAGCGTCGCGCGGGGCCATATTGGTGTCACCTTGCAGAACGTGACCCCCGACATTGCCGATACGATGCAGATGAAGGGCACTGCTGGTGCGCTGGTCGCCGATGTCGGTATCGACAGCCCGGCCGCCCTGTCCGGCGTCAAGCAGGGCGATGTCGTGCGCTCGTTCGATGGCAGGTCGGTCAAGGACACGCGCGCATTCTCGCGCATGGTCGCCGATGCCAGGGTCGGCGCGCGCGTGCCGATCACCGTCGTGCGCGACGGACGTCAGGTCGCGCTCGACTTGCGGATCGGCGGCGAGCACAATAGCTGACCGGTTCGTACTCGAGCGGGTCTAGCGGGGGACGGCCGGCGTCCTCCGCATCTCGTTCCCCGGAGGCTTTGCGTGAAGCTGCTGCTCGTCGAAGACGATCGTCAGACCGCTGACTACGTTCGGCGCGGACTGAGCGAACTCGGGCATAGCTGCGACGTCGCCTCGGATGGCGTCGAAGGGCTGACGGCCGCGCTCACACACGATTATGACGCGATCGTTCTAGACCGCAATTTGCCGCAACTCGACGGTATGGCCGTGCTCCAGGCGCTCCGGTCGCAAGGCAACCGTACCCCGGTGCTGCTCTTGTCGGCGCTCGGCGAGGTGAGTGATCGCGTTGCCGGGCTGCGCGCGGGCGGAGACGATTATCTTCCCAAGCCGTTTTCTTTTCAGGAACTCATCGCGCGGCTCGAGGCCATTGTGCGGCGGCGTGACGATCGGCCGGGCGCCGAGACCCGGCATACGGTCGGGAGCCTGAGCCTAGACCTGCTCGCCCGCACTGCACAACGCGGCGACCGTTCGATCGAGCTGCTGAACAAGGAGTTCCAGCTCCTCGACTATCTCATGCGACATGTAGGCCAGGTCGTTACGCGGACGATGCTGACCGAGGCCATCTGGGACTATGATTTCAATCCAGGGACGAACGTGATCGACGTCCATATGAGCCGCTTGCGCGCGAAGATCGACGGCGCGGGCGAACCTCCGATGCTGCGAACAGTGCGCGGCGCGGGATATCGGCTCGATGCGGCCTGACCCGCCGCCGGCGCGCAGTGCTGCATGGCGCGGTGCTTTGTGGATCACGCTGATCGCGCTGGTTACCACCAGCGTCGCGTTGACGCTGCAATACGTCCAGACGACACAGACTATCGACGCCCGCCGGGCAGCGGTCGTCGATGATGAAGCCAGCGGCTTGGTCGAGCGCTACCGCAGTGATGGCGTTCCCGGCGTCGCGCAAGCGATCCAGCGCCAAGTGTCCGTTCCCCGCATCCACGAATTCTTCTACCTGCTCACCTTGTCCGATGGGACGCCGATTGTCGGCAATCTGCTCGGCTGGCCGGCGGCGATTCAGCAGGGCGGCTTCTATCGGTTCGAAACCGCGGTGACGAACACCCGCGGCATCAGTAGCCGACGTTGGGTGGAAGCGCGCGCGATCGTACTCGATGACGGTGAGCGCCTGCTCGTCGGCGATTTCGCCGACGAGCGAGGTGTGTTGCGCGAACGCTATCTCTCGGGACTGTTGTGGAGTCTGGTCGCCACGGGTGCCCTCGGACTGCTGTTCGGCTGGTGGTACGCAAGGCGCGGCCTTGCGTTCGTCAAGCTCGTGTCGGACGTCGGGCAGCGGTTTCTCGGCGGGTCGATGGGCGAGCGCGTTCCGGTCTCGCAACGCGGTGACGAATATGATCGCCTTGCCGAGACGATCAATCGGACATTCGGCGAGGTCGAACGACTGGTCGATTCCCTGCGCGCGGCAACGGACGGAATGGCGCACGATCTCAAGACACCGCTTACACGAATTCGTGCGCGGCTCGAGCTGGCCGAAATGGAAAGCGGCAAAGACGTTACCCTGCGCAACGCCGTCGCCGAAACGCGCTCGGACCTCGACGCGATGCTGCAACTGATCGAAGATATGCTCAGTCTGGCGCGTGCCGAAGCGGCTGGGAGTGCTTCGTTCGCGCCTGTAGCGCTGAACGCGATCGTTGCCGAAGCGCTCGAACTTTATGCGCCGGTCGCCGAGGAGAAAGGGCTGAACGTCACAGCCGCACTGGCCCCCACGACGGTTTCCGGGTCGCGGCTGCTACTTGGGCGTCTGGTGGCGAATCTGCTCGACAACGCGGTCAAGTTCACGCCCACGGGGGGGCGTATCGAAGTTCGCCTGGACAGCGATGCGGACGGCGTGCGGTTCCAGATCGCCGACAGCGGCAGCGGCATTCCCGCCGAACGGGTTCAGGAGGCGCTGGGACGCTTTCGGCGGCTCGACGAGAGCCGGTCGACGGTCGGCAGCGGGCTCGGCCTCAGCATCGTCGCTGCGGTCGCGCGCGTTCACCGCGCCAACCTTCGGTTTGGCGATAACCTACCTGGCTTAAGGGTTGAACTTCGCTTTCCACTCGAAGGCGTGGACATCGCCACCCGCAATCGAGCGGAAAAGCCGCTTATTCGGAAGCCCCCAAGCCACACCGCATAATGAACGGGTGATCTCTAACGTTTCTGGTCGAGCCATCGGGTCGTCAGCGCTTCGACCAAGCGCCGCTCATCTCGCGCGAATGGCCGAAAGGGGTGGAAAGCGGCCTGTCCGGTTTGGAGCGAGAGTGGGCAATAACGCACTTTCGTTAATCTGTAATCGACGGGTTGTAGCCATTGTTTGCACCGTTTTGCGACCCGGCGAGACCCGGATGGTGCTTCAGCGTCCAGGGTCAGGCCGCCATCACGCAACCGTGTGATCAGCTTCTCCGCCTGACGCAGTGCAATCTTCCTGGCCGCGCGCGTGAGGATGGCGGGCGAATGCAGATATGTTGTCGCCATAAGCTGCGGCGGCAAAGTCACGCGATTAATGCTGCCCGCGAGTAACTCCTGTGCTGCGGTGGCGGCCATCATGTAAACCTCTTCCACGTCGTCGGGTCGCCCCGCCGTGTGGCACGCAACGACATATTCGCGGTGAAATGCCGCGAGGCCGGGATCGTTCGGGGCGTGCCGGCTGCTGTCGACTAGCAGGCGGGCAAGAAGATTCGGGACGCTGCTGCGATCGATCTCGGGACCGGTCATCACACGCGCGAAGCTCTTCAGGCGGTCGTTGATGACCCAGCGGGATTCGAGAAGCTCCGCGAGCACCTCCATGTTTCCGATCTGGGTAAAGCGATGATGCCGCTCCAACAGCGCCGCCACCACCGACCGGTATTCCGGATGGGATATCCCGCCCGGACAATGACCGGCCTGCACGAATGCCTGCGTCCAGGTGCTTGCCGCGCCAGCCTCCTGCGCGATCGCGCGGATGCCGAGATCGTCGGTAAGGAGCGCGCGCTTGGGCTGGAGAGACGCGAGCAGTGTGTCGTGGTAGGCCGGATCTATGCCCTTGACCATGTCGAGCATCTCGTCGGTCAGGGTGGCATCCGCCCTGCATGCTCGTTTCTCCAAGGCCAGGGTTAATTGATGAATACTAAGAGCCGGTGAATCTTGAAGAAGGCAATTGGCCTTCCGATGTTGCAGGCTAGCGCCCGTTTCTCAGTCGGTCCGTCAGTTTTACGGGTGCAAGTCGAGTCCCGCGTCATCAATTGACTGGCGGAGTTTCTGGAGTCCCCGGCGAACCCAGCTCTTCATCGTGCTAACCGGCACGCCTTGCATTGCAGCCATATCTGCGTGCGTCAGACCGCCAAAAAAGGCGCCATAGATAGCATCGCGCTCGCAGATCTTAAGCGTTTCAAGGCACGCCAGCAGTCCCGCACTGGATTCACCTTCTAGCATTGCCTCACTGATGAGCGGGGTGGGATCTGCTATCTCCCACGCGCCCTCGATGGGCACCGATCGGCGGACGTACTCGGTACGGACCCAATCTATGCAGCGGTTTCGCGCAAGTGTCGACATCCACGCAATTGCACTGCCACGGCCAGGATCAAAAGCGCCGGCCCGATTCCAGATCTTCAAGTAGACGTCATGGAGCATGTCCTCAGCGGCGGCCTGACTGCGGCAGACGCGAAAGCAAATGCCGAACAGCTTCGAACACGTGAGTCCGTACAGTTCGCGAAAAGCCTCCCGATCTTCCTGACCGGTGCGGAGAAGCGCCAGCGTTAATACCTGCTGGGCGCCTAGCGGCGGGACGCCATCAGCCACCGAAAACCCGATGGCCTCGCTAAGCGCAACGACGCGATCGAGAGTTTCACTTGCCGCGGTGCCGGAATTTCCGACCTGTCCACTGTCGAAACTATGGAAAGTCGGTTTCATAAAATCGTCAACGTCGCCCAGTTCGCTAAGTTGCGACCTCAAGGGAGATTGTGAAAATACTGCGAGGATCGTGCCTCACCACGAGCGACCGGCTGGCCCCGCCGGTTTCTCGATCATCTGACAAGCAACCAGAGGAAGCACGATCCTCATCGAAGCGCGGCTAGATCACTCGATTATCCAACTCTTGCAGGCTCGCAGCGGTCAAGCGTACTTCCGCATCTTTGCCACGTTGCGTTCGCTGGCCAAGCGCATCAACGCTGTCGATCCGGTTCGACTGAGACGTCAGCTTCTGTCTCGGCGGATTTTTCCAGGACCTTGTTGATCAATGATTCGGTGCCGGCCTCGCTGATTGTACGACCTAGGTCGATCGCCACTTCCGGCGTCATACTTACAATCTTCCCGTCATAACTCTCGACAAGCACGTGACCGTCCTCAACCCAAACCTTTCGCGGCGATCCATAGGGCTCGATACCTGCGATGCGCAGCGCGTGTTCAGCTTTCTCTTCGGCCGTGCGAGGCTGGAATTCGAAAGGACGAGTCATGTTCAACCCCTTGCTAGCAGATCGCAAATTATCGATCGAACGCGGATGGGTCCAGACAGGATCCTTTGCGCTAATCTAGGCCGTAGACTCGTAAGCTCGCAGCCACAGGCGCATTGAGGCGAGCTGGATCATGGCGAGGAAGTTGGCGGCGAGCTTGTCATAGCGGGTGG